>JADYZN010000057.1 GCA_020853095.1 Phycisphaerales bacterium
CTGGCGGTGAATGCGCGAAGAAATGACGAATCACAGTGGAAAAGTGGAAGTTCGGCGCTTCCACACCTGGCCGCGTGAGTCACGCCGCGCGCCAGGCGGAAAAGCGACTAAAACCACGGGCTGCTAGCTTATAGATCTGACTGTCACTTGACAAAAAGATAGTAATCAATTACTATCTTTTTTATATGGCGACAAAATTTCGTCCTAAAAACCTCAAGTCCGAAGAGCGTCGGGCCATCATTGTGGAAGCGGTGGTGGAGCTGGCGGCGGTGGGGAATCCCAACGACATTACGACGGCCGCCATTGCCCGGCAGATGGAGTTGACCCAGGGTGCGCTGTTCCGTCATTTTTCCACCAAGGATCAGATCCTCGAAGCGGTCATGGCCTGGGCCATGGATCGACTCCTTGAAAGAGTGGATAATGCCATTGATGACGCACAACCTCCCCTTAGAGTTTTGGAGCGGGTGTTTTTTGCGCATGTGGATTTCATGTCTGATCATCCGGGGGTTCCCAGAATACTTTTTGGCGAAATGCAACGGCCGGAAACCACGCCTTCCCGCCAGGTAGCTCAAATCCTGCTCGAACGCTACGGCGATCGGCTGCGACGGCTATTTCAGCTTGGCATCGATCGGGGTGAGTTGCAGCCGGAGTTGAATCTCGATTCAGCAGTCATTTTGTTTATAGGGACAATTCAGGGGCTGGTCATGCAGTCGCTTTTGGCGGGCGATCCGACCCGTATGCAGGCTGAGGCGCCGGGGGTATTCGCCATCTACCGCCGCGGTATCGGGAGGGCGCCATGAAACTTCCTGAGATCTCGCGCCGTGTCCTGGCGCTGCTGGTGGTGATCGTGCCTTTGACGTCCCTTTTCCTGTACGTCGCCATTTATTACGGTCCGCTGGCCTCGGTACCGGTGACCCGCACCACTGTGCAAAGTCGTTCGATCGCGCCCGGCTTGTTCGGCATTGGGACGGTGCAGGCCCGTTATACCCAGCAAATTGGCCCGACACTGACCGGACGGCTTTTACATCTGGAAGTGGATGTGGGCGATTCGGTCGTCGCAGGCCAGGTGCTGGGAGAAATGGACCCCGTTGATTTGGATGAGCGTCTCAACGCACAGAAGGCCGCCATTCGCAAATCCCAGGCGATCGAGATGCAGGCCGTCACGAGGCGCGACTTTGCAGCCACGCAGGCGGAACGGTACGCAAAGTTGTTTGTAGTCAAGGGCGTCAGCGAAGAATCGGCCGCCATCAAGCGACAGGAACTGGTCGAGGCGGAAGCCGCCCTTGAGGTGGCGAAGGAAGAAAACGTCCGCCTGAGGGCCGAGCTGGAGGCGATGCGCGCCCAGCGCCGCTATTTTAAGCTGATTTCGCCTGGTAACGGGATTGTAATCGCCCGCAACGCCGATCCCGGAACGACCGTGACGGCCGGCCAGGCGGTGATCGAGATCATGGACCCCGCCAGCCTGTGGGTCGACGCCCGCTTTGATCAGGGCGGTTCGCAGGGGCTGGAGGCCAATTTGTCGACGAAAATTGTGCTGCGTTCACGGCGTCAGGAGAATCTGTCGGGGAAGGTGCTTCGTATCGAACCTCGGGCAGACTCGGTGACAGAAGAAACTCTCGCCCGGATCGTATTTCAATCGCCTCCCTCGCCCCTTCCGCCGGTGGGGGAGCTTGCCGAAGTTACGGTGCAACTGCCGCAACAGGCCGTATCTCCGGCCATCCCCAATGCCGCCCTGCGGACAGTCAGTGGACGGCGGGGGGTATGGAAGCTGCGCAACGGCCGACTCACGTTTACGCCACTGGTGCTGGGTCAGTCGGATCTGGATGGATGGATTCAGGTACGGGCGGGGCTGGCCCCGGGCGAACAAATTGTTCTGTACAGTGAAAAGATACTCACCGCCCGCACCCGTGTGCATGTGGTCGATCACCTTGCTGGGGTGACGCCATGATCAGCCTGGCAGGCCGTGACATCCTCAACGCATGGGGAAAATTCGTCTTCACCGGTGCGGGCCTGGGGCTTTTGATTGGTGTGACGCTGACCATGGCCGGGCTGTATCGCGGTATGGTGGACGACGGCAAGGTTCTGCTGGACAACAGCGGTGCCGATCTGTGGGTGGTACAGAAAGACACCCTGGGGCCATATGCGGAATCTTCCAGCATTCCCGATGACACGTGGCGGAGCATCCTGACCATGCCCGGTGTGGCGGAGGCGGTCAACGTTACCTATTTGACCATGCAGGTGAGCAACACCCGACGGGATGTCCGCGTGATGGTGGCGGGCATCAGCGCTGACGGCCCGGGGGCCGCTGGCTGGCCTCCTCAACTGGTCGCCGGACGACAGATTACCCGCGGGCATTACGAGGCCGTGGCGGACATCACCACGGGATTCAAGCTGGGCGACGTGCTGAGCATCCGGCGCAACCAGTACACGGTGGTCGGCCTGACCAGTCGGATCGTCTCCTCCAGCGGCGACCCCATGGTCTTCATCCCTCTCAAAGATGCACAGGAAGCACAGTTTCTGAAGGACAACGACGCCATCCGGATGCAGCGCCGGCGCACCCGGTCCAATCCCGCTTTTAATCGCCCTGATGCGCCGGGATTACTGGATGAGGTGATCGACTCCCAAAGCGGTAGCAGCAACGTCAATGCGGTCCTGGTGCGCATCCGTCCAGGATTTACTTCCCAAGAGGTGGCCGAGCCGATTCGACGCTGGCAGCGGTTGACGGTGTATGATCGCGCCCAGATGGAAGCGATTCTGGTCGGCAAGCTGATCGCCGCGTCGGCCCGTCAGATCGGCTTGTTTCTTGCTATCCTGTCCGTCGTCACCGCGACGATTGTGGCTTTTATCATTTATACGCTGACATTGGATAAAATCCGCGAAATTGCAGTGTTGAAGCTCATCGGCGCCCGCAATCGCACCATCGCGGGGATGATTCTCAAACAGGCGCTGATTCTGGGGCTGATCGGCTTTGCCGTTGGTAAAATCACCTCCACTTTCGCTGCTCCATATTTTCCCAAACACGTGCTGATGGTTCCCACTGATTCGCTGCTGGGGCTGCTGTGCGTTATGGTACTGTGCGCGCTGTCCTGCATTGCCGCCATCCGCGTCGCGCTGAAGATCGATCCTGCTCAGGCCATTGGATAAAACCATGAATAACCGGGGCATTCACATTATGAACCTCAGCAAACGGTACGGAGAAGGTGACGCGGCCGTGCTTGCGCTGAAAGAAGTGAACATGCACGTTGCGCCCGGAGAGGTGGTCGGCCTCATCGGTCCCTCGGGATCAGGCAAAAGCACGCTGCTCAAGTGTCTGGGCGCGGTGATCAATCCCACTGGCGGGAAAATGATCCTGGGTGAGAAGGTGATCTACGAAAACGGCTGGAAAGTGCGCGATCTACGGGCTCTGAGGCGCGACAAGATCGGGTTTGTTTTCCAGTCTCCGTACCTGATCCCGTTTCTGGACGCACTGGATAACGTGGCGCTGTTGCCGATGCTTGCAGGCGTTCCCAACGATCAGGCTCGGCAAAGTGCCCTGGAACTGCTTGATCTGCTGGAGGTGTCGCATCGAAAACAGGCGATGCCCTCTCAACTGTCAGGCGGCGAACAACAGCGCGTTGCGATCGCCCGGGGGTTGGTCAACCGCCCGCCTGTGATTCTGGCGGACGAGCCGACGGCTCCGTTGGATTCACAGCGTGCACTGGCGGTGATCCAGCTTTTAAACCAGATGGCTGTCCGGTTCCAAACAGCCGTGATTGTCGTCACGCACGATGAAAAGATCATCCCGACCTTCAATCGCATCTATCACATTCGCGACGGTGTGGCCCACGAAGAAATCGGCCAAGGCCAGCATCGTGGATTAAACGACTAACCGCCCGCCTGGTCCGGTGTGCGTTGAATGTAATCCGGAAGCCCCAGGACTTCGCGCTGACGGCGGAGGTCGATGAGAAATTGGCCGGTCTTGGCCTGAATCTTGGGCGGCTGTTGCGAGAGGAAGCGGGTCATATCCCGCTTGAATCGATCCGCGCTGGGCAATCCCAGGCGTTCGGGGTGTTTGCTCAGCTTGCTGTTCTGCAATGTGGCGATGGTCATCAAATAGATGCCGCGTTTGGCCTCAGGCATCTCATAAAACTTGTCCAGGAATACACTTAAGAACGCACCCTCGATTTGCTGGTGGTCGCTCAGGCCATGGACCTTTCTGCCCACCACCCGGTAGTTGGGGTCGCGCTTCATCGCCATCGCCACCAACTCTTCAAAGGGTTTTTCCCGCAGTTTCTCGGCCATGGCCAGGACATACTCCCGGCGGTGGGATTCAAACATGCGATCGAAGTCGTTGCCGGCAACGAAGTTAAGCATTGTCTCAAAATTGCTGCTTTTGGCATCGGGCGCTTTGGGATACGTCGCCCAGCGCCAAATGCCCCAACCCAGACCCGCCACCAGGATCAGCGCCATCGGTGGGCCGAACCATTTGAACAGGAATTTGCGGGCGGGCCATTTCATGGTGCTTGGGCATCCGAT
The DNA here is from genome assembly GCA_020853095.1 of Phycisphaerales bacterium. Taxonomy (GTDB): domain Bacteria; phylum Planctomycetota; class Phycisphaerae; order Tepidisphaerales; family Tepidisphaeraceae; genus JADYZN01. The sequence goes on from JADYZN010000057.1 coordinate 4,516, forward strand.
AGAAAATTGTCCACGTGTCCGTCGGCAAAGAGCCAGTTATAAGGCAGCTTCCCGCCATGAAAATTGGCCGCATCCCACAGGATGGGAACCATGCTCGATGAATGGAACATCTTGTAAAAAAAGGTGTCCTTCAATGGATATTCACCGATTTCCGAATAATAAAAATAGCTGATGCCCTCATCCTGAAAAAGCGACTCATCCGCGGGACAATGAAACACTTTCAACTGGTTGGAAACATAAGGCGCCAACAGCTCCGGCAGGGGTTTTTGATCCGAGCCGGATGGAATGGCCGAAGGCAGCGGGCCGGAATAGGGATAGCGGTTTTTGTTGGCGTTCAGATACATCTGGAAGGCCGCCCCGATGTTCTGCAATTGGGCTTTGCAGGCCACGCTGCGGGCCTTTTTTCTCGCACCGGCCAGGGTGGGCAACAGGATTCCGATCAGCACCGACAAAATGCCCAGCACCACCAGAAGCTCGATCAATGTGAAACCATGTTTACGGCGCATGTCATACCCGTCCAACACTAAGTGTACCATGGAACCGAAAAGTTTAGTTGAGAGGTGAAAAAACCTTTGATGCACGGGCAATTGGGGGTACACTAGCTCAGCGGCGGGCGGATCAGGCCGGTCAATCGGCTTGGATTGTCAATGAACCGCTGCCCCCGGCGGGGGGTATGAACTGATGGCCTCGCATGGCGATGGACGCCACGACGAGCGCCATAAGTGATTGCCTGCCAGCAGTTTGGATCATCGCCTCCGAGTGCGACGACCCGTTTGACCCAACGAGGACCGACACCTATGGCCAGACAGCAGAAAAAGCTGGGCGAAATCCTGGTGGACCTGGGGATCATCAATTCCAAAGAGGTCATGCAGGCTCTTGAGCACGCCAAGACCAAAAACCTGCGCATCGGCGAAGCACTGGTGGATCTGAAAAAGTGCAGCGAGACCAGCGTCTACAAGGCGCTGGCGACCCAGCACAACATGGAATACGTCGACATTGATCGCGGCTCGCTGGCCCCCAACGTGATCAACATGATCCCCGACGATCTGATGAAAAAGCATCTGATCCTGCCCTTGAGCATGGAATCGGGCCGGCTGCGGGTGGCGATTCACGACCCGCTGGACCTGGAGATGCTGGAGGCGTTGCGTTTCCGGCTGAACAAGGAATTGCGGCCGGTGCTGGCGCCCAAGAGCCGGATCAAGGCCATTCTCGACGAGATGTTCAACGTCACGGCGTCGAGCACCATCGACAAGACGATGGACCGCACCATCGACCGCCTGCGGGATTCGCTCGACAAGTCGCTCGACCGATCCATGGACAAGTCGGTGGACCGTTCGATCGACAAGTCGATCGACATGGCCGGCATGGACGAAGCCGCCATGAACGACCCGACGCAGGCCCCGATCATCAAACTGGTGGGCGCGATGATCGCCGAGGCCGTGCGAAACCGGGCGTCGGACATCCACATCGAACCGATGAAGGACCGCGTCCGCGTGCGCTATCGCATCGACGGCGAATGCGTGGACCGCGACCGCATCCCGCTGCGAATGAAAGGGCCGTTGATTTCGCGATTGAAAATCATGGCCGGAATCGACATCGCCGAAAAACGCCTTCCACAGGATGGCCGAATCAAGATGGCGGTGGACAAACAGAACGTCGACGTCCGCGTCAGCACGCTGCCGGCGTATCACGGCGAATCGGTCGTGCTTCGTATTCTGCGTCCCGACTCGGTTCGCATCGGCATTCAGAACCTGGGATTTGAGGATGATGATTACAAGGTCTTCCAGCGCATCATCAAACGTCCCAACGGCATTTTCCTGGTGACCGGCCCGACCGGTTCGGGAAAAACGACCACGCTGTACGCGGCGCTCAACGAGCTGAATCGCCCCGACCGAAAGATCATCACCGCCGAAGACCCGGTGGAATACAACTTCGTCGGCATCAACCAGTGCCAGGTGCGCGAGAACATCGGCCTGAGCTTTTCCAAGATTTTGCGGTCGATGTTGCGACAGGCCCCCAACATCATCCTGGTCGGCGAAATTCGCGACATGGAAGTGGCCGAAGTGGCCATTCAGGCCGCTTTGACCGGCCACCTGGTCTTCAGCACGCTGCACACCAACGACGCCCCGGGCGCGATCACCCGTCTGATCGACATGGGCGTCAAGCCGTTCCTGGTCGCCAGCTCGATCCAGGCCGTCATGGCGCAACGGCTGATTCGCGTGTTGTGCCCCAAATGCAAACAACCCGATCGCGAACCGGACCCGATGTGGTTGAAACTGGCCGGCATCACCGAAAAAGACCTCGCGGACAAAACCCTCTACAAGCCGCGCGGGTGCGACCATTGCACCGGCACCGGTTTCCGCGGCCGCATCGGCATCTTTGAGCTGATGCACATGAACAACGAAATCCGCAACCTCGCGTTCGATCGCGCGGCGACCAACAAAATCCGCAAGGCGGCCCTGGCCAGCGGCATGAAAAGCCTGCTGGCGGACGGCCGCATCAAGGTGTTGGCCGGCACGACGACCGCCGAGGAAATCGTCAAGGTGGCGCAGGTGGAAGGCGTGGTGACGGGGTAATCGCGGCAAGGTCCGCATCGCGTGCGGATCCTTTTGATTCAACGGCCCGCACGGGATGCGGGCCTTACGAAAGAAGCTGTCGAGGCAGAGAAGTTTATGGCGACGATTCAGATTGATCGATTGTTGGAAACCTGCGTTCGGCGGGGGGCGAGCGACCTGCACCTGGCGGTGGGGCGGCCGCCGACGTTGCGATTGCACGGCCACCTGCGTGAACTTCAGACCAAGGTGCTTGAAGGCGAAGACACGATGGCGCTGATGAAGTCGATCACGCCCGAACGAATCCAGCAGGAATTCGAGGAAGAAGGCTCCGGCGACTTTGGTTTCGCCTATGGCGAGGAGGCGCGTTTCCGCGTCGCGATCTTCAAACAAAAAGGGTATTGCAGCCTCGTGCTGCGAAAAATTCCGAACAAAATTATGTCGTTCGAGCAGATCGGCCTGCCCAAGATGGCCGAACAGATCTGCCGACGCCCGCGCGGCATCTTCCTGGTGACCGGCCCGACCGGTTCGGGCAAGACCACCACGCTGGCGACGATGATCAACTACATCAACGAGAGCTTCGACCGGCACATCATCACGATGGAAGACCCGATCGAGTATTACCACAAACACAAAAAATCGATCGTGGTGCAGCGCGAAGTGGGCGTGGACGTGCCCAACTTCTCCGAGGCGTTGCGCCGCGCCTTGCGACAGGACCCGGACGTGATGCTGGTCGGCGAGATGCGCGACCTGGCGACGATCTCGGCGGCCATCACCGCTGCCGAAACCGGCCACCTGGTCTTCGGAACGCTGCACACCAGCGGCGCCGCCTCAACCATCAACCGCATCATCGACGCCTTCCCCACCGATCAGCAGGAACAGATTCGCGTGCAGTTGGCCAACAACCTGATCGCGGTGCTGAGCCAGACGTTGTGCCCGCGCATCGACACCGAGGGAATGATCGCATCGTACGAATTCATGTACGTCACGCCGGGCATCCAGAACCTGATCCGCGAAAACAAGAGTTTCCGCATCGATTCCGAAATCCAGACCGGCAAGCGATACGGGATGCAACTGCTGGACGACAACTTGTGGACGCTGTTCAATGCCGGCAAAATCAGCCCGGAAGAGGCGATCGACAAGAGCAAAAACCCCGGCATGATGGTGGACCGGATGCAGCGGGCCGGGATCGGCGTCGAGAAACAGGATGATGCACTGATCGCCGAGGCGGCGGACCACGCCGGCGGATCATCGTCCACGCCGGCCGGAGGAAATTCTGATGCCGACCGCCAGGCGCAGATCGCCGCCAACCGTGCCCGCATGGCGGCGGGAGGGAAGAAATAAGCCGTTTATTTCTTCCAGGGAGAAACCAGGACCGAAAAAGAGGATTGTGATGTCGCGCACCATGCCCCCGCAACCGACGCCCAGCAGCCCGCAACCGGACAAACGCCCGTCCGCGCAGGCCGCCGCGCCCAATGCCAACGCGCCCAAGACGCCCACGCATGGAGTGCGTCATCCCCCGCAATCGCCATCGTCATCCCCCTCGGCCGCCAAGCCCGCCGCCGCGCCCAAACCCGCCGGCAATGGCGATGGCGCATCGCGTCAGGGTTCCACGCCGGCGCCGGCCGCCCCTTCGACCCCATCCGGCATGCCGCCCATCGAACAGCTCAAGGACCGGCCCATCGGCCGCGTCCTGACCAAGATGGGGAAAGTCACCCGCGAGCAGGTGGTGCAGGCGCTGGATTTCCAGAAATCCAAAGGGGGTGCGTTGGGTCGAATCCTGATCGACCTCGGTTACGTCAACCAGACCGACCTGAACGCCGCCCTCGCGGCCCAGCGCGGCTACGAGATGATCAATCTCGAAGGCCGCCAGATCACCCCCGCCACCATCGCCGCCGTCCCGCCGCAGATCGCCACCACCAACAAGGTGTTGCCCCTGGAATTCAACCCCGCCACCAAGAGCCTGCTGGTGGCGATGGCCAACCACGAAAATTTCCGCGCCCTGGACGATCTGCGTTCATTGATGGGTTACAACGTCAAAGCCCTCATCGGCGACCCCGAACAGATCGACAAGCTGATCGCCAAGTATTACCAGGCCGGCACCGAAAGCCTCGGCGAAATCCTCGGCGAACTCAGCTCCGACGACACGCTCAAAGACCTCAAAAATCGCGGCGAATCCATCGACCTCGACAGCCTGAAAGAGGCCGCCGATTCCAACCCGGTGCGTAAACTCATCAACCTGGTGCTGTTGCAGGCGATCAAGGACAAAGCCTCCGACATTCACTTTGAGCCGTTCGAGGATGAGTTCAAGATGCGCTACCGCATCGACGGCGTGCTGTACGAAATGATGCCGCCCCCCAGCCACATCGCGCCGGCCATCAGCAGCCGCATCAAGGTCATGGCCAACCTCGACATCGCCGAACGCCGTTTGCCGCAGGATGGCCGCATCGAACTGAACGTCAACAACCAGCCGATCGACCTTCGCGTCAGCGTCCTGCCCACCATGTTCGGCGAAAGCGTCGTGATGCGCGTTCTGGACCGCAGCAACGTGCAACTGGACCTAGACAAGATCGGCCTGCGCGAAGATGAACTGGCCACCTTCCGCCAGTTGACCCGCAAACCCAACGGCATCGTGGTGGTTACCGGCCCGACCGGCAGCGGTAAAACAACCACGCTCTATTCCGCATTGCGCGAGCTGAACGACCCCTCCAGCAAGCTGATCACCGCCGAAGACCCGGTCGAATATGACATCGACGGCATCATCCAATGTCAGATCAGGCCCGAAATTGAACTGACGTTCGCCCGAATCCTGCGGTCCATGTTGCGTCAGGACCCCGACACCATCCTCGTCGGCGAAATTCGCGACAAGGAGACCGCCGAAATCGCCGTGCAGGCATCGTTGACCGGCCACCTGGTCTTCTCGACCCTGCACACCAATGACGCCCCCAGCGCCATCGCCCGTCTGCTGGACCTTGGATTGGAGCCGTTCCTGGTCACCGCGACCCTCGAAGGGATCGTCGCCCAGCGTCTGGTGCGCAAAATCTGCAACAACTGCAAAGCCGAATACACCCCCTCCGAACAGCAGCTAATGGAACTGGAACTGCGGCCCGACGACGTGGCTGGCCGAACATTCTACTATGGCAAAGGTTGCGAGAACTGCAACAACACCGGCTATCGCGGGCGAATGGGTATTTATGAAATCATGCTGCTTGACGATGACATGCGCGATATGATCATCAAACATGCCAGCACCCAGGTTCTGCGTGCCGAAGCCCGCAAACGCGGCATGAGAACCCTTCGCCAAAGCGGCCTGATGGCGATCTATGATGGCGTCACAACCATCGAAGAAGTGGTTCGTGAAACGATCATGGAAGAAGGATAAGTTGTTGTTTATAAAGTAGTTATGCGATACGGCCCGCGTCCGTCGCGGGCCATTTGACGCGATGAACCGTCCGATGTGCGGATATGGACCGTACAAATAGTAAACGTCTACTGGACAGCGCGCATAATTGACGTGGTATCGCGACAGGGAGTTATTTCATGCCGACGTATGCGTTTGAAGCGATGAATTCGTCCGGGCAGGAAGTTCGGGACGAAATCGATGCGGCATCGTCCGAAGAGGCGATTGCCAAAATTCGCGGCAAGGGTTATTTCCCGACCAAGGTTCGCGAAAAGGCGGCCAAAAAATCGGTCAAGAAAAAAGAGGCCGGGCCGATCAGCACGTCCAAGCGCAAGATGCCCATCTCCTTCGGTGGCGTGCCGCGCAAGCAATTGGTGACCTTTACCCGCCAGTTGTCCACGTTGCAGGATGCCGGGCTGCCGATTTTGCGAAGTTTGCAGATTTTGGAACAACAGCAGCGGCCGGGCTTGTTAAAAGCGATCATCGGGGGCGTGGCGGATGAGGTCGAGGGTGGAGGCACGCTGTCGGAGGCGATGGCCAAGTATCCCAAGGCGTTCGACAAACTGTACGTCAACATGATCAACGCCGGCGAGGCGGGCGGCGTGCTGGATTTGATCCTGGCCCGACTGGCGGATTTCATGGAAAAGGCCGCCAGGCTCAAGAAAAAAGTCGTCGGCGCCATGATCTACCCGACGGTGGTCATCACCATCGCCGTCGGCATCGTGTCGATGATCATGATCTTCGTGATCCCCAAATTCGAGCAGATTTTCAGGGATTTCGGCACCAAGCTGCCGGGGGTGACGCAGCTTTTATTGACGATCAGCAACTGGTTCGCCAAGGACTACGGCTGGGCGTACGTCCTGTTTTCGCCGATCATCTTTTTCATCCTGATCAAACTGATCCGCATGAGCGACGGGGGCAAATATTTCGTGGACGCCGTCAAGCTGAAGATCCCGATCCTGGGCGGCATCATGGCCAAAAGCTCGATCGCCCGTTTCACGCGGACGCTGGGGACGCTCATCAGCGCCGGCGTGCCGATCCTGGATGCCATCAACATCACCAAGGAAACCGCCGGCAATGAGGTCTATTCGCGGGCGCTGTCCAAAGTCCATGACGCTATCCGCGAAGGCGAAAGCATGGCCGACCCGCTGCGGGCGACCAAGGTGTGCGACGCCATCGTGGTCAACATGATCGACGTGGGCGAAGAGACCGGCGACCTCGATAAAATGCTGATCAAGGTGGCCGACAACTACGATGCGGACGTGGACGTGCTGGTCAGCTCGCTGATCAGCATCCTGGAACCGGTGATGGTGGTCGTGCTGGGGTTGATCGTCGGCTTCATCGTGATCGCGCTGTTCTCGCCGATGATCTCGCTGATTCAGGCGGTGTCGGGTCCGGGCGGCAAGAAATAGGAAACTTCATGAGCAACAGGCAATCTTCAATCGCTCGCGCCCCCAAACCGGCGTTTACGCTGGTCGAGCTGCTGGTGGTGATTTTCATCATCGCGGTGCTGGTGGGAATTTTGATTCCGGTGGTTGGCAGGGTCCGCCGAAGCGCCAAATCGGCCGCCACGCAACAGACGATCGCGACAATCGCCGGCGCGATCGAGCAGTATTATCAGGCGTTTCATGCCTATCCTGGGCCGATCGCCAACGCGCAGATTTACAACACGAACCCCGCCAACCAGCCGTTGATTTCTTATGCCGGTACGCCGGCCCTGGATAAATCAAGAATTACGATGTCCGAAAATCTCGTTCTGGGATTGTTGGGCGGGCTGATTTATGATTCAACCAAAACCCCGACGACGGTTTACAACCCCGACCTGATCGGCGCCGGCCCTCGCAATCTGACCGCCGCCAACCAGAAAACAACCCCTTCGTTTTTGCCCAAGGCGAACCTTTCGGACGGCCTGTTCAAAGACGACGCCGATTCGGCCGATGATTCGATCATCCCTGAATTTGTGGATAATTTTAATTCGCCGATGCCGATCCTGTACCTCCGGTCAAACGTGGGCGCGGTCGGCATCGCGTACGATTCGGATGTATCCGCCACGCCGGTCCAGCAATACGACCTGCAGCAGATCATCGGATACACCGGCACCGACATCGGCGTGGGGCGAACGCCCGAAAAGCCCAATGTCGTCAATCTTAAAGTCCATGGCCTCAGTTCCTGCAACAACACGCGGTCATTGGACCCCACCAACGCCAATTATTATTACCCCTACGACCTGTATCCCTACCTGACCAATCCCGCCATCGCCAATACGCCGCGGAACAAGGATGGGTTTATTTTGATCAGTGCCGGGCCGGATCGGATTTATGGAACAGACGATGACATCTGCAATTTCGGCAGCGTCAAGTAAACTTCGCCATCGTCGAAAAGGGTTTACCCTGATCGAGCTGCTGGTCGTGATCGGCATCCTGGCGCTGCTGGTCGGCATCCTCACGCCGATGGTGATGCGCTCCTGGCGCAACAGCAAACGCGCGCGGGTCGCGATGGATTTCCAGGCGATCTCGGCGGCACTGGAATCGTATCGCTCGGCGTTTGGCGATTATCCGCGCGTGATCGGAACCGAGACCGGCGCCCAAATCCTTTGCCGGGCACTCATTGCGCCCGGGCCGGCGACTGGATCAGGTCAGGACGGGGCCGACGGGCCGGGATTTAAGTTGCGCGGCGCCGCCGGCCAGACCTACGGCCCATATCTGGAACCTTCCAAGTTCAAGATCGGCGACCCGCTCAACCCCTCGGTCTCCCCGCCTGATCCGTTAAAGGCCGTCCTGCTCGATATTTATGGCTCGCCGATCCTGTATTATCCGACCAACCCGGGAAAACCCGCCGCCAGTGTGGATTACGCCAATCAGGCCGAATCTTCGCTGTTGGATGCCAATGACAATCTCAATCAGATGGGGTTGAACGGCCTGTATGTCTTCTATCATGCCACCAGCGACACGCCCGCCAACGCCACTACTCGGTTGCGGGCGATGCTGGGTGACTTGAGTGACAACGGCCTGATTGACTCCGGTGAAATCGCCGTGACGGTTGGCCCGTACATCCTCTGGTCGTGCGGGCCGGATGAAACGTTTGGAACCGCTTCCCTGACCCCCACGCAGCAGGATGTCAACAACTGCGACGACATCACCACCTTCAAGCAATGAACGAAACATCGCCGCGGGCGTCGGGGCGGGGATATACCGTGATCGAGATGTTCACCACCGTGGCGGTGCTGGTGATCGTTTTGGGGTTGATGGTGTCGTTGGCGCGATACGTCCGGGTGCAATCCAGCACCCAGTTGACCAAGGATTTGCTTCGCAAGCTGGATGATTTAATGGCTCAATACATGGCCCGCAACGGCGGCCAACTGCCGCCCGTGCCTCCTCTAATCCCCGGCCCGCAGGTGCCCGATGAAACCGTGCTGGCCCGCAACGCCCGGCTGAACAACGAGGCGTTCGTGCGCAGCCTCAGCCGCCAGAACGACCTGTCGGCCGGTGAATTCGCCGGCCTCTCCATCGCCACCTACGACCGGGTCAACATCCGCGATGCCTGGGGAAACCCCATCGTCCTGATGAACGCCCTGCACCCGGCCATCGGCATGGCCCCGCAAAACCGGTTTTTTTTCTTTTCATCCGGCCCGGATCGACAATATTTAACCCGGGCCGATAACCTCTACAGCTATGAATCGGGTATAACGCCTCCATAATTTGGGCAAATTCGGACAAAATTCTCCCTTTTTGCCCTTCCAACGGGACAAAACCCGCTGGACAACGCGAATAATCAAGGTAGATGGACCTCATGAGAGTCACCAACGTGAAACGAAACCGAGCCTTTTCCCTGGTCGAACTGATCGTGGTCATGGGCATCCTCATGATCCTGATCGGCCTGGTGATGGTCGGCATGCGCGCCCTGGA
>JADYZN010000058.1 GCA_020853095.1 Phycisphaerales bacterium
CCCCCGCCGCCATCTGTTCGTTGGCGTCCAGCAGGTGCATTTCGGAGATGATGCCGGCGCATTGCATGGCGAACGCCGCGTTTGAGCCGACCCGTCCGCCGCCGCCGATGATGCTGACTTTCATGATTGTTCAATCCTTCAATGATTTCATTATCCCATCGTCGCCATGATCTGGTCGGTGATGGTCTGCACAAGCTGTTCGAGATCCGACTCCGAATACTGCTGGGGGACCATCGACGAAATCGCGCTGGCCAGCGGCGATGATGTTTGCGCCGACTGCCCCTGGGGCGCGGGGGCGACGCCGCTGCCGCTGACCATCAGGCCCTTGGTGCCGACTTCGCCGCCGACGCGCGACAGGAAGTCGGTGTTGCAGGTCATCTTGTCCAGGCCGTTGGTGATGCGCGAATCGCTCAGGCCGATCTTGCCCTTCAGTTCCAGCAGTTCCTTCATCTCGTTGGCCGCCAGCGGTCGGATGTTGCCCACCTGTTTGGCCAGCAGCAGGATGCGGGCGTAGGCGTCCACGATTTCAAGTTTGTAATAGGCCTGTTCCAGGTCGGTGTCGTAACAGATCACGCCGTGATTGCCGAGCAAAATGGTGTTGGAATCCTTGATGAACGGCGCGATCGATTCGCCCAGCCGCTTGTCGCCGGGGGTGACGTATTTGGCGGTCTTGACCGTTCCCAGAAAAATTTCCGCCTCGGGATGGATGCAGGTGGGCAGGTCCACCCCCGCCACCGCGAACGCCGTCGCATGGGGCGGATGGCTGTGGATGACCGCCTTCACGTCAGGCCGTTCCTTGTAGACGGCCAGGTGCAGGCGGATTTCGCTGGTGCGCTTGCGGGCGCCGGATATCTGCTTGCCTTCAATGTCCACAATGCACAGGTCATCGGGCTTGAGATTCCCCTTGCTGATGCCGGTGGGCGTGCAGAGGATTCGGTTTTCGCTGATGCGATAAGAATGGTTTCCCTCGTTGCCGGCACAAAAACCCTTCAGCCAGATGCGCCGGCCGATGTCGCACATCAGGTCCTTCAATTTCCATTCGCTGACGCGCTGGTTGCCGTTGTTGCTCGCGTTGTATGCCATAAATCACCTGACTTTCCGCCGAGGGCGGTTGCTTATCCATCCACTGTGCCGGCGACCACCGAGGCATGGTCCAGAATCGCGGCGTTGTACGCATCCAGCGGCAGTCGCCTTTCCGGATAAAAGGGCATGCACGCCTCGCGGCTCTCGGAAAAGGCGATCAAATCGCCGTTGCCCGCGCCCAGATTGTCGTAAACCACCAGCGATTCGCTGGTTTTTCGCTTTTGTCCGGCCAGCGAAAAACGATCCTGCACGTCCACGATCAAAAAACGCCCACCCACCAGCGTTTCATATGCGCTGGTGAGCGTCACCCGGCCGACGACCCTGCCTATCCGCATGATGCCAGCTCCCCAAGCTGCCGTTGCAGCTCGTCGGTCACCTGTCGTTTGGCCCGCACAAATCGCGACAGCAAATTGCGAATCTGCTGCAACGTCTGGTACGGATGCTCGATGACCAGCACGTTGGCGGCCACCTGTGCGATCCCCTGCTCGACGGTTTGCAGGCAGGTTCCCGCGATCGCCCGCAAGGATGGGCAGCGGTTGGCCAGGACCAGCGCTCCGGCGGCGGATTGAACCATCAATATCCCGCCCGCCGACCGGCCGGATTTGACCTGTGCCGCCAGGTGTTTCACCACGGCTGGCAATTGTTTCGCATCGGCCGGCTTTTCCAGTTCCGCCAGTGACGATTCCCGCCCCACGGCCATCAGGGCCGCCTTGGCGGTTCCACAAGGCCCATCGCACCACCACAAAAACGTCTGGGTGGCCGCCGTCGTCTTTGATGCACAGGCGTTGCAGGTTGGCGCCGGTCCATCGCAGCAGGAAACCGACGAACCCACGCCGGCGGATGGAACCTTGCCGTCGCTGTATTCCAGCGTGATCCGATGTTGCTTGATCCAGTCGGCCGCCAGCGGCGTCAGCCGGGCGCGGTATGGCAGCACGATCTGACCCGCGCCGCCGCCGGCTTTCCAGAGATCATCGAGCTGTCGTGCCGTATAAATCATCACGTTCCGGTTTCATCCACGATCGCGATGACAAACCATCGCACGGGGCTTTTGTCGTCGCCGACCAGTTCCCGCGCGGCCTTGCCATCACAGTTGAGCACCACCACCTGCCCCGGCCCCGACCCCAGCTTGTCCACCGCAACCACCGCCTCGCCTTCGGGCTGCCTTTTGGCTCCCAGCAACTGCACGATCACCATCCGCCAGCCCGACAGCGAGGGATGTTTGATCGTTGAGGTGGCGTGGCCGATGACCTTTCCCAGTTGCATTTGTTTCCCGTTCAGGTGGGAATGCCCCACCGCCCATCAAATCATCCGCATCGCGCCCGTCAGCATCGTCCGCCGATAGCGCGTGAACGTCAGCGGCGTCGTGATGCCTTCGCCGGTCGGCGTGGCGATGCTGTAGCTCAAATATCCCTGGCCGCCCAGCCCCAGCCCCGCCATGCTCGGACCGTTGACGACGTACAACGTCGTGTTGGCCATCTGGCCGAACCGGGTCACGCGGTCCATGTCGCGCGAGTGCATCAGGGCGGTGTGACGGAAACCATGTTCCGCCTGCAACGCACGCTCCATCGCCTCCTTGACATCCCGCACGCGCACGAAGGGGATGAACGGCATCATCTGCTCCTCCTGCACGAACGCATGATCCGCATCGGTCTCACCCACCAGCAGTTGCGTCGTCGGAGCAACGTCCAGGCCGATGGTTCGAGCCAGCACGGTCGCATCCTTGCCCACGAACTGTTTGTTCACGTGCGGCTTGCCATCGTCACCCTTGGTGAACACCGCTTTGGTCAATGCCTCGACCTGCTGGGCGTTGAGGACAAATGCGCCGCTTTGGGCCATCTGGCTCATCAGGTCGCCAAAGACGCTGCTGACGCAGAAGATTTCTTTTTCGCCGATGCATAGCAGGTTGTTGTCATAGGCGCCCCCTTTGACGATGGAGCTGGCCGCGTTCACCAGGCAGGCGGTTTCATCCACGATCACCGGCGGGTTGCCCGGACCGGCGACGATCGCCCGTTTTTTCGCCGCCAAGGCCGCCCGCGCCACCGCCGGCCCGCCGGTCACCACCAGCAGCGGAATCCCGCGATGCTGGAAAATCGCCTCGGCCGATTCCAGCGTCGGCGGCACGATGCAACTGATCAGGTGTTCGATGCCGAATTTGGCCGCGATCAGCCGGTTGTATTCGCGCACCGCGATGGCGGCACAATTTGTCCCGCTGGGATGCGGGTTGGCGACGATCGAATTGCCCGATGCGATCATGTTGATCGCGTTGGCCGACAACGTCGGCACGCTGTGCGTCACCGGCGTGATGATGCCGATCACGCCAAAGGGGGCGTAATCTTCAAGGCACACGCCATTGCTGCCGCCGGTGGCGCCGGTGCGAAGAAATTCAACGCCGGGGACCAGCTCCAGAATCTGCAATTTTTCGATCTTGTGGTCCAGCCGGCCGATCTTGGTCTCCTGCAGCTCGATCTCGCCCCAGGTCTTGGCGTGCTGTTTGGCGGTCGATTTGATCAGCTTGACGATGGCATCCCGGTCGTCCATCGACAACCTGACCAGCTTCCTGTGCGACTCGGCCGCCGCCGACACCGCATCGTCCACCTTGCTGAAAATGCCATATTCCCCATCGGGCATGTTGGGCCGGTGGGACAGGCCGGCCGATTCCTGCCGCGAAGGCGCGACGGTCGAATGCGCGCCCGCCGGCCGACTGGCGCCGTTGCCCCCCAGCCGGCGCATCACCTCGATCACCACATCTTCCACAATTGCCTGGTTCATCGCCTGTTACCTGTCGCGTTGGCGGTCTATTGTCGCAAATCCAAACTCTTGCCCGCGTATTGGGCGCTGTCCACGATTCCGACGATCACCGCATCGGCCGGCAGATTTTTGGTCTGCTCGGTCATGCGGGCGCTGCTTCCCTGCACCACCAGCACCAACTGACCTTCGCCGCACCCCACCGCGTCGATCGCCACGATGGCGCGGTGCGTATGGCCCAGGGAGGCCGGCTGGTTGGTCGACTCGTCGTATTTGACGTTCAAAGGCTCGACGACGAACAGCTTCTGTCCGTTGAGCGTCTTGTCCTTCTGCGTCGCCACGACGTGGCCGGTTACTTTCGCCAGAAACATGATCAAGCTCCGTTGTCGGGGGCATCAGCCCATTTTCGACACGTCGTTGTGCGGGCGGGCGATGACGTGCACCGACACCACTTCGCCCACGCGGCCGGCCGCCTCGGCGCCGGCGTCCACCGCCGCCCGAACCGCCGCCACGTCGCCCCGCAGCGTGATCGCCACCAGGCCGCTGCCGACCTTGTGCTGTTCAACGAAGGAAACGTTCGCGGCCTTCAACGCCGCATCGCACGCCTCCACCGCCGCCACGATGCCCTTGGTCTCGATCAATCCGATTGCTTCACCGTTTGCCATGATTGCTCCTGTTCTTTTGGTTACTTGGTGTCCATGTTCCCATTGTCAATTGGCCGTCAAAACCGCCTCGGTCAGACGGGCCACGATCAGTTCTTCGTTGGTCGGCACGATCCAGATTTCGGTGCCGCTCTCGACCTTGCTGATTTTCGTTTCCTTGCCGCGGACCTGGTTTTTCTGCAAATCCAGGTCGATCCCGGCCCATTGCAGGTTCCGGCAGACCGCCTCGCGGATGCCGACGCCGTTCTCGCCGATGCCGCCGGTGAAAACCAGCACGTCGCACCCGCCCAGCACCACCAGGTAGGCTCCGACAAAATGCCGGATCGACTCGACAAAGGCGTCGATCGCCAGCTTCGCCTGGTTGTTGCCTTCCTGCGCCGCTTTTTCGATGTCCCGCATGTCGGCCGAGACGCCGCTGAGACCCAGCATCCCGCCTTCCTTAGACAGCCGGCGGAAAATATCATCCAGTCCCACGCCGTGACTCATCAGCGTGCGGATGGCGAAGGCGTCAAAATCGCCCACGCGGTTGTTGTGCGGCACGCCCGACTGCGCCGTCATGCCGAACGAATTGGCGACGCTCCGGCCGTTCTCGATGGCGTTGATCGAACACGACCCGCCCAGGTGGCAACTGATGATCCGGCGGCTGTTCTCCCTGCCGACGATCTCCGGAACGCGCGTTGCGATGTAACGGTGCGACGCCCCGTGAAAACCGTATCGCCGGATGCCCAGCTTCTCGGTCCACTCGTGCGGAATCGCATACACCTGCCGGGACAGCGGGATGGTCTGATGATAGGCGGTCTCAAAACAGGCCACCTGCGGCACGCTCGGCAGCTTTTCCCGCAACGCACGCATCGCCGCGATGTACGGCGGATTGTGCGCCGGCGCCGCATCCGAAAACCGCTCCTGAATCTCCAGCACCTCGTCGGTCACGCGAACCGCGCCGCTGGTCGGACCGCCATGCACCGCCTTGAACCCGATCGCATCCGGCGTCCGCTTCAGCTCCTTGAGAATCACGTCGATCACGTCTCCGTGCGTCTTGTACGCCGACCCGGCCTGCCCGATGCGCTCATACGCGCCCCGGGCGATTTCCTGGCCACCTTGTTCCATGTCCAACAACTTGAACTTGAAACTGGTGCTGCCGAGATTGGCGACAAGTATCTGCATGGTTCGTGCGGATCCCGTTCATGCCCCTCTCTCCATAGAGAGAGTGCGATTCTCCGGTCCCCTCTCCCGGAGGGAGAGGGGCAAAGAGCTTTACAACGAACTCACGCCCGCGCCGGCGCCAAATCCGGCCAGCAAATCGCCGTGCGGCCTCGCGATCACGTGCGAAGCGACCAGCTCGCCAACGCGGCCGGCCGCTTCGGCGCCGGCATCCACCGCCGCCTTCACGCTGCCCACGTCTCCGCGAACGATGGTCGTCACGAAAGCCCCGCCGATCTGGATCGTCTTCACGATCTCCACGTTGGCCGCCTTCACCATCGCATCGGTCGCCTCAACCAAACCCACCCAGCCCTTGGTTTCAATCATTCCCAAGGCGCTGCCCGTTGATCCATTTGTTTCCGCCATGATGTTTTCCTTTGTTTTCAGTGGTCCAATGATTACTTCTTCACCGCGGCGACCGCGGCCGCGGCGCCCTTTTTCCTGGGCATCATGCCGCCCAGCTCATCGTGCGGGCGGGCGATCACGTGCACGCTGACCACCGTCCCGACGCGGCCGGCCGCCTCGGCGCCGGCGTCCACCGCCGCCTTCACGGCCGCCACGTCACCTTTCACGAATGCCGTGACCATGCCGCTGCCGGCCTTGTCCCAGCCCATCATTTCCACGTTCGCCGCCTTCAGCATCGCGTCGGTCCCTTCCATCAAGGCGACCAGCCCTTTGCATTCCAGCAGTCCCAGTGCTTCTCCGTTGGCCATA
>JADYZN010000059.1 GCA_020853095.1 Phycisphaerales bacterium
CCCTCCCCCGGTACTCCGGGGGAGGGTAGGGTGGGGGTTTTCCCAGAGCATCACCCGCGCGAGCCCCCTCCCCAACCCTCCCCCGGAGTACCGGGAGAGGGAGAAAACTCCACATGCGATTGCCCTGAGCATTCGCCACAGAGCGGGGGATGAATGATTGGCTTGTGATTACGGTGATTGTAAAATACTTCTAACTGGAGAGCTGGCCAATGAAACTCACCTACGATCCTCAATGCAACATCGCCTATATCCAGCTACGCCGAAAATCAGGGAAAGTGAAGACGATTCAGGTAAGCGAGGAATTGAACGTGGACCTTGCCGCCGATGGAACGATTTACGGTATTGAATTACTCAATGCCAATGAACAACTGGCTAAGGGCAAAAATTTTATTCTGGAAAATCTCACCACCGGCCGCCGGGAAAAATTGAATCTCGCTGGTTAACGATCGACCCGCCGGAAAAGATGCCGGCCATCGAGGGTTGTTTCCAGTTTGTAATGATGGTCCAGATACGCATCGATCATCCCCCACGCAAGTAGAAAATTCTTTTTGCGTACCGGCCGCATCGACAACGATGGAACGATTTCGGTCACATCCCGCACCCATTGTTTCTGATTGGCCGGCAGCACGATGTACAGCGGGCGGGTGCGTTCCCAGTCTTCCAGCAGTTGTTTGAGGAAGATGTTGGGCGCGTCGTCGTGGTTGGCGAAATACCATGCCGTGGCGAAGCGCGCGCCGGCCGGGCGGTTGGTTTCCAGAACCAGGCGGGCCATCGGCTCGCCCCAGATGGCATCCCGCGCCCGGGTGTGTTCGATCAGATATCGGCTGGCCGGCAGCATCGACACACCCTGCGACAACGCCCGGGCGGACCAGGCGCTCATCGCAATCGAAACCAGCAGCGCCGGCGACAACCCGGCCAGGATCGGCCACCATCGGTCGGGCCTTGGCAACAGGCCGTAAATCAGCGCCATCGGCGGGGCCAGCACGAGGAAATAATACAGATACATCCGCCGCTGCATCGCCACGCCGGCCAGTTCCAAACCCAACCAGATCAACGCGAAGGTCCAGATGGATACGCGGCAGGTTGGTCCATCCGGTTCGGCCGGTCGGCCCGATGTCACCAGCCGTACCACCACCGGAAACCCGAATACCAACCCCAGCAGCGGCCATTTGATCCAGAAAGGCCATCCCAGCGGGGTCTGTTGAGTATAAAGCTGAATCTCATGCCAGATCATCGGCAATGATTCGATGATTTGTCGTTCATGGCACCACCACAACACCCCCGCCGCCGGCAACATCAATCCCACACCCACCGACAGAGCCCGTTTCCACCATCGCGGAGATTCGCAGGATGGTCGAACCATGACGGCCGCCAGAAATGCGATGGCCACCGCGGCCGCACCGGGCTTGAGCATCGCCGCACAGCCGGCCGCGATTCCCACCAGCAGGTCCAGCCCGGCCGATGGGCGTTGAAGCGATCTCAATGCCGCGACGGCCGCCAGCACCGCGAACGCCGCCAGCAGCGTTTCCAGTTGAAACCCGCTGAAGACAAACAGATAAAAGTTCAGATAGACCGCCGCGAACAACGTGGTCGGACGTTGCGCCCGCGGGCAGACCGCCCGCCGGGCCGCCACGCCAAGCCCCCAAGCGGCCAGGGCGCTCAACACCATCTGCAAAATGACGTAACCCGCCCACCAGTCCCCCAAAACTCTCCACAATCCGCTCATCAGCAGCGCCACCCCCGGCGGCTTGGTGTCGAACAAACCTTGATACAAACGCCCCCCTTCGGCGACAAATTTCCCCATGTAGATGAAAATGGCCGGATCATCCCCGAACGGCCGGCCGATAAAACCCAACCGCCCCGCCACGGCGCTGAACACGCAAAGGCCGGCCATCACCATCCCCGCCCCGACAACCCTCTGATTCCCACTCTCATCGCTCTTGGAGCGGATCGGGAAATCGGCCGGCCGATTGCAAATTCCTCCGGTGATTTCGGTGGAGAGGCTCACCTCTCCCCTATCGGCAACCCCAACTCCGTTCAATACTTGCGAACGTGACAGGCCGGCTTCAAATCCCTATGATTCCTCCATGCCGACCGTCGTCTCCAGCATCCATTATTAGCGCCCGCATCCTCTCCCCCCGCGCCGGATTTTCGATTTCACCCCGTTTCGTCCGAGAAAACCCATGGAAAACGCCCTGATCAGAAAGCTTCAGCAGATGTTGGAGCGATTCGAGGAACTCCAGTCGGCCTTGTCCGATCCGGCCGTGCTGTCCAATCCTCAAAAAATCGTCCCGATCACCCGAGAATCGGGCCAACTCGAGCCGGTCGTCGCCCGTTTTCGAGAGTACCAGCAGATTCAACGCAACGTCGAAGAGTTGCGCCAATTGATCGAAAACCGCTCCGATCCGGAAATGGCCGAGCTGGCCGAGGCCGAATTGCCTGATGCCCAGGCCAAAGCCGCTCAACTGCTGGAGGAGTTGAAAGATGAGCTGGTCGCCGCCGAAGACAACGCGGTCGATTCGTTCTTTCTGGAAATCCGCGCCGGCACCGGCGGCGAAGAGGCCGCGTTGTTCGCGCGAGACCTGTTTGAGATGTATCGACACTATTGCGAATCCCGCGGCTGGCGGTTTGACGTGTCCGATTTCTCGCCGGCCGAACGGGGCGGGCTAAAAGAAGTCATCATCAACGTCAAAGGCAACGGCGCCTATCGTCACCTTCAATTTGAAGGGGGCGGCCATCGCGTCCAGCGCGTGCCGGAAACCGAAGCGCAGGGCCGCATCCATACCTCCGCCGCCACGGTCGCGGTATTGCCCGAAATGCCGGATGTGCAGATTCACATCGACCCCAAGGACATCGAAGAGGGAGGATGTCGCGGCGGCGGTCCCGGCGGGCAGAACGTCAACAAGGTCGAAACCGGCTGGAGGTTGCTTCACAAACCGACCGGCCTGCAATTCAAGATGACCGAACACAAGTCGCAGGCCCAGAACAAGGAACGCGCCTGGGCGTTGCTGCGAGCCACCTTGTATGAAACCGAACGTGCCAAACTGCACGCCCAGCAGACCAGCGCCCGCAAGGCGATGATGGGTTCGGGCGACCGGTCCCAGCGCATCCGCACCTACAACTTCCCGCAAAACCGATGCACCGACCATCGCCTCGGCGGAGAAGGAGGCGGCGAAAAAAACTTCAACCTCGACCAGATCGTCCAGGGCCGCATGGAAGACCTCATCGGCGCCCTTTTGGAACTGGACAAGCAGCAACGGCTGGAAAATCTCTGATTCGCCCTTGATTTCAAGCCGCTCCGATACGATTGTCGGGCGATGGCCGGTTCAACCTATTCATACAGCAGGCGGCTGCTGCGGCGGCTGGAACGCGAATTTGGCCCCAGACCATGGTCATGCCACGGGCAGGGTGTTCCGGTGCTGGTGGGGACGATCCTGTCGCAGAACACCAGCAACGCCAACAGCAAGGCGGGATTCAAACAGTTGCGCAGGCGGTTCAAAAGCTGGAAACAGGTGGCCGATGCGCCGGTGGAGCAAGTCGAGCGTTGCATCCGCATCAGCGGATTGAGCAACGTCAAAGCCCCGCGAATACAGGCCATCCTGCGGCAGATTCGCGCCGACCGGCGACGGATCGACTTGCAGTTCCTGCATGAGATGGATGAGCAACAGGCGTATGAATACCTGCTGCGGTTTGACGGCGTCGGCCCCAAAACCGCCAGTTGCGTCCTGTTGTTCGCGTTCGGCAAGCCGTTGTTTCCGGTCGATACGCACATCCACCGCATCGCCAGGCGGCTGGAATGGATCGCGCCGAACGTCTCGGCCGAGGAGGCGCATCGACAACTCCTGCCACAGATCGCCCCGCCGGATCGATATTCACTGCACGTGCTGCTGATCGCGCTGGGACGAAAAACCTGCAAACCGATCAACCCGCGTTGTGAGGAGTGTTGTCTGCTGGATATGTGCCCGTTCGGGCAGAGGCGAATCGCCTCTAAACGCTGATCTTTTGAAACCGGCCAAAGGCTTCATCCCACGCGGCGGTGTCGTGCGGTTCGTATCGTTTGACATCGAAACTGCCGCGAACGATGGCCCTGGCATCGGCCAGCGAACCCACCTGTCCCACCGCCATCGCCTGGGCGAGGATGTTGCCGATGGCCGTCGCCTCGACCGGACCTGCCACCACCGGCCGGCCGCAGGCATCGGCGGTCATCTGGTTCAACAACTCGTTTTGCGTGCCCCCGCCGACAATGTGAACCACGTCGATCCGATGGCCGAGGATTCGCTCCAATCCTTCGAGCGTCCGCCGATAGGTCAACGCGAGGCTTTCCAGACAGGTGCGGACAAATTCGCCGGGTGTCGCGGGGATCGGCTGATGGGATTGTTGACAGAAATCGGCGATTTTTGCCAACATCCGCCCGGGCGACCCGAACGGCGGATGCTCCGGGGCGATCCATGCGCCAAACGGCCTGGACTGGGCGGCCAACCGCGTCAATTCGGCGTAGCTGTATTCATGACCATCCTTGAGCCATGCCCGTCGGCATTCCTGCACCAGCCAGAGGCCCATGATATTTTTCAGGAAGCGAATTTTGCCGCCGACGCCGATTTCGTTGGTGTAGTTATAACTCGAAGACAGCTCGTTGATGATCGGACGATCGGCTTCCACGCCCATCAGCGACCAGGTGCCGGAACTGATGTAACACCAGTTGCCCCCTTCGGCCGGGACGGCGGCCACCGCGCTGGCGGTGTCGTGACATCCGGGGGCAACCACCGTAATTCGGTCTGTGCCACATTCACTTGCCACATCTTCGCGCAGCGGGCCGATGATGGTGGCCGAGGGGACGATCTCCGGCAACAAATGAGTGGGTAACGACAGTTCCCGCAGCAGGTCGGTCGCCCATTGGCCGGTGCGGGGATCGATCATCTGGCTGGTGGAAGCGATGGACAGTTCGCACTTGCGCTGACCGGTGAAAAGGTAGTTGAACAGGTCCGGCATGAACAGCAGCGTTTGCGCCGCCTGCAGGAGTTTGGGATGGTCGCGGTTGGCCGCGAAAAGCTGAAACAGCGTATTGAGCGGCATGAACTGGATGCCGGTCATCTGAAAGATGCGTTCGCGGGAGACCCTGGCGAAGGCCTGATCCATGATCCGTTCGGTGCGGACATCGCGATACATGAAGGGATTGGAAAGGACCTGGCCACCCTCGCCGATCAGGCCGTAATCGACGCCCCAGGTGTCAACACCCAGGGCGGTGATCTTCTGATCGGGCGGAAGGGATGATGTCGCCTTGCGCAGGCCGGTTTTCAGCTCCTCCCACTGGGTCATCAAATTCCAGTGGAGGTGGCCGTTGAGCCGGCTGTTGGGTTGAAGAAAGCGGTGCTGTTCGGACAAGCGCAACGTTGCGCCATCCAAGGTTCCCAAGACGGCACGACCGCTTTCGGCGCCCAGATCAAACGCAAGATAATTCGACATATTTTAACCGGCCTTGAGCTGGCGACCGTTGAGGCCGGCGGCTTTGGCCAACGCGGCGGCCTTGTCGGTTTTTTCCCAACTGAATCCACCATCGGGGGTGGGCAGACGGCCAAAGTGGCCGTGTCGGGCGGTCTGCTTGTAAATCGGCCGCAACAGGTCCAGATGTTTGATGATGCCGCGCGGTGTCAGTGGGAAGGTGTCCCGGATCAATTCGGCGATCTGATCTTCGGGGATGACCGCGGTATTTTCGGTGCTGACGGTGATGCTGACGGGGTTGGCGACGCCGATGGCGTAGGCCAGTTGCACCTCAGCATTGGTCGCCAGGCCGGCTGCGACGACGTTCTTGGCGATGTAGCGGGCCATGTAGCAGGCGGACCGGTCCACCTTGGAGGGGTCCTTGCCGGAGAAGGCGCCGCCGCCGTGCGCGCCGCGGCCACCGTAACTGTCCACGATGATCTTACGTCCGGTCAAACCGGTGTCGCCGTGCGGGCCGCCGACGACGAACTTGCCGGTGGGGTTGACGTGGAAAATGATGTCATCGTTCCAGTATTTGCGGGGGATGACTGGCTTGATAACGTGTTCGATGATCTGCTGCTTGGCTTTTGTGCTGAATTCATCATTGCGGTCCAACACGCTGGTGTCGTGCTGGGTCGAGATGACGACGGTGTGGACGCGCACCGGGCGTTCGTTGACGTATTCGACGGTGACCTGGCTCTTGCCGTCCGGACGCAGCCACGGGAGCTTTTTGTTCTGACGGACCTTGGCGAGCTGCTCGACCAGCCGATGGGACAGGTGGATCGGCAGCGGCATCAGCACGTCCGTCTCGCGGGTGGCATAGCCGAACATCAGGCCCTGGTCGCCGGCGCCCTGTTCCTTCTGGTTGTCGTCCGCATGGTCCACGCCGCGGGCGATGTCGGGGCTTTGGCTGTGAAGGGCCGAGAGGACGCCGCAACTGTCGGCGTCGAATCCGATGTCCGGGTGGGTGTAACCGATCTCGCGGATGGTGTCGCGGGCGACCTGGGCGGCATCGATGTAGGCGGTGGTGGTGATTTCGCCGGCCAGGACCACTTGTCCGGTGGTCACCAGCGTTTCGCACGCCACGCGGGCGCGGGGGTCCTGCTTGATGATGGCATCGAGCACGGCGTCGCTGATCTGATCGGCGACTTTGTCCGGATGGCCCATGGTGACCGATTCACTGGTGAACAGATGGGAACGACGGCAAAATTCTGGGGACACGATCGGCTCCTGAAAAGTTGATCCAATTGTTGCCTGGAAATAATGCCCTCTCTGGAGAGGGCAAAACCATTGCCAAAGGGGTCAAATTACCGCACCACCCCCCCCGTAGCAAGCATCTTGCTGACAAAACAGGGGCGATTCCCTACGATCTGGCCAGATGGAATGGACAATGGGACATCTTTTGCGGTCGCCGTGGGCGTGGGGACGTTTTCTGGGCACGGCCGGGGCGGGGCTGGCGCTGGATTTGTGGAGCAAGTGGCAGTCGTTTTCGACGCTGGCGGTGGCGATCGTCAAACGACCCGATGGGCGGGTGCTGGTGGAGTCGTACACGCACGAGTGGATCCCGGGATGGGTTCACTTTCACGTGACGGCCAACCAGGGGGCGGTGTTTGGCGCGGGACAGGGGTATCGCTGGCTGTTCGTCGGGGTGTCGGTGGCGGCGATCGCATTTCTGGTCTTTTTGTTTCTCAACAGCCGCCGGCAGTGGTTTTATCAGATCGTACTGGGAATGCTGATGGCGGGCGTCCTTGGGAATCTGTACGACCGGCTGATGTTCGGATACGTGCGTGACATGGTCTACGCCCTGCCGCGATGGGGGGTGTTTCCGTGGATTTTCAACGTCGCCGACAGCCTGCTGTGCGTGGGGGTGGGAATCATGATCGTGTACAGTCTTTTTGCGAGCGGAAAACAGAAAAGCGACGCGGTGGCGATGGAGAAGCGGGTGGAATCGTAGCTTTGTTGAAGCGGCGACATTTGATTTTCAGGCGACCATGAGCCAGGAGGATCGGGACCAACTTCTGATGGGCCGGGCGGTGGAGCTGGCGATGCGCGGCCGTGGAGGGGTGGAGCCGAATCCGATGGTGGGATGCGTGATCGCCCGGCGGGGGCGGATCATCGGCCAGGGATATCATCAACAATATGGCGGACCACACGCCGAGCGGATGGCGCTGGAGGGGTGCGATGAGCCACCTCGCGGAGCCAGTGCGTACGTCACGCTGGAGCCGTGTTGCCACGTGAACAAGAAGACGCCGCCTTGCGTGCCGGCGTTGATCGAGGCCGGCATCGGGGAGGTGGTGGTCGGATGTGTCGATCCCAACCCGCTGGTCAGCGGCGGCGGGATCGAGCGGTTGCGGTCGGCCGGGGTGGTGGTGCGCGTGGGGGTGATGGAAAAAACCTGCCGGCAGTTGATCGCGCCGTTTGTTGCCGGGATGGTCCATCACCGGCCGTACATCACGATGAAATGGGCACAGTCGGCCGATGGGAAAATCGCCGGGCCGGGAGGCAAACGACTGCAAATCAGCAATGAAGCTTCGATGCGGGTGGTCCATCGGCTTCGAGCCAAATGCGATGGGGTGCTGGTGGGGATCCACACAGCGATCGGGGATGATCCGATGCTGATGGCGAAGGACCAGCCCCAGGCACGGCCGCTGGCGCGATACGTGCTGGACCGCCGGTTGGAACTTCCGCCGGAATCAAAGCTGGTTCGGACGGCCGGAGAATCGACGGTGGTGGCGGCGTGCGAAAAGGGGGCGATGGATGGACCGAGGGCGGATCGGTTGCGGCAGGCGGGCGTGCGGTTGCTGGAGGCCGATTCCATCGCGGCAGTGCTGGCCGATGCGCATGGCCGCCGAATCACTCACCTGCTGATCGAGCCGGGGCCGGGGTTGGCGCGGGCGTTTTTTGAAAGCGGCCTGGCGGATCGGCTTTGGGTGTTTCGTTCGCCGCGATCGATCGATGATCCCGCCGCGCCGGCGGCGGCGAAGATTCCGGATGATTACCCGATCACCGGAACGGTGGACCTGTCCGGGGATCAATTGACCGAATATCTGAACCCGCGCTCCGTGGTCTACTTCGATTCCCGTGCCAGCGCCGATTTTCAGTGGGCGAAGGCATAATTTTTCAGCGCGGCGGCAGCAGTTGCACCAACTGGTCAATCTGTTTCTCGGTGTTGTAAAAATGAGGCGAACAGCGCAGCCGGCCGACGCGCAGGGAAATTTCGGTCTTGAACTCCTGCCGCAGGGTTTTGACCAGTTTTTCGCAATCCAGATGAGGGGCGGTGAAGCTGGTGATCCCGCTCCATGATTCTCCATCCCGCGGACTGACGATGGGAAATCCGCGTTCTTCCAGGCCGGCGATCAGGCGGTCTGTCAGCAGTTTCAACCGCCCCGCCACCGCATCCATGCCGATTTCGAGGAACAGCTCCACGGATGCCTTCAATCCCAGCAACCCGGCCACGTTGAGGCTTCCATTCTCGAATCTCCGGGCAGTGTCCTTGAGGGTGTAGTCATAGGTCCCAAAATCCATCGCGTTGACGATGTTCATCCATCCGATGGTCAGGGGGCGGGTGCGGGGGACCAGGTCGCGGCGGCAGTAAAAAATGCCGGCGGCTTCGGGGGCCAGCAGCCATTTGTGCCCATCGGCCGACAGGTAGTCGATGTTCATCGCCGTCACGTCCACGGGGATCGCGCCGACCGACTGGATGGCATCGACACAGAGGAGTTTTCCCCGTTCACGGCAGAACCGGCCGATCGTCGCCAGGTCGTGACGCTGGCCGCTGGCGAATTCCACGTGCGAGAGGGTCACCATGCGGGTGCGGGCGTGGCCGGCCTCGTGGAGGATTTTATCCAACGGAACGCGGCGGCGACCCTGTTCATCGGTTTCTTCGCCAACGAGAATCAATTCCGCGCCAAATCGCCGGGCCACCTCCATCCAGGGGTAAATGTTGGCCGGATATTCGACGTTGGTGGTGACGATTCGGTCGCCGGCTTTCCATTCCAGGGCGTTGGCGACGAGGCTCAGGCCTTCGCCGGTGTTTTTGATGAAGGCGATCTCATCGCCGTGGGCGTTGATCAACCGGGCGACCGATTGCCGCAGAGATTCGATTTTCGGATACCAGTCGGCGCCGATGTAGGCGGAACTTTCGGCTTCATCGACGTATTGCCGCATCGCCTGTGCCACCCGATGGGGGATGGCCGTCACGGCCGCGTGGTTGAAAAACCGCCACTGGCGAAGGATGGGAAACTCGTCGGCGTTGCCGACGTAGTGGGACAAGGGATTCATCATCAACTCCATGAAATTATTCCGCCGAAGTCGGCCGGCCATGACTATAATAGCCTGTGTGGCCGGTTTGTCGCCGCGCCTTTAATTGGTCGAGGTACGGATGGGCGGACGACTGGCTTGGATCGGGCTGATGGGAATGGTGCTGCTGGGGGCCGTTCCAGTCTGGGCGTTTGATTTTGTCAGGGAGTCGATCCCGCGATCATGGGTGGATCAGGTCATGCCCGAAGACCTGCCGCCGCTGGACTATCCGGCCTATTTCAACGATCTGGACAAGGCCCGCGCCCAGGTGTTTCATGGGCGGTATCGAACCGCGCTTTTCACGCTGCATCGAATCAAAGTGCGGGATGTCGAATCGACTCTGGTTCGCATGGAGGCGCTGGGCGCGCTGGGCCGGTATGAAGAGGCATTGAAATGCGCCGATGAACCGGCCATGTCAGGCGATGGGCGGGTGGCGGTTCAGAAGGCCATCGTACTGGGGCAGATGGGCCGATTGGATCTGGCCGTTGATCTGCTGCATCAGACACTCAAAACACACCCCGATTTGATCGGGGCACATTATCAACTGGGCGCATTGCTGGAACAGGCCGGCGATCTGGAGGGGGCCAGGAAGGCGTACGGTTGGTTCAACGATCCGCCGCAGCGATATTTTGACCGGTGGATCGGAGGCGCGGATCAGCGGGAGGCGGTGTTTGAAGACGCCGGGAATGTCGTGCTGATCGGCCGGGCATTGGATCGCTATGCAGCGCTGACGGGGGCCTATCAGAACAACCGCAAGCTGCATGATGTGATCCTGGGCATGTTTGTGCGGGCGTATGATGTCATCGACCGCCAATACTGGCCGGCCCATGTCGCGGCGGCGGAGTATTTTTTAAGCCACGATGATGAGGAAAACGCGCTGCGGGAATTGAAAATCGCCCAGAAGGCCAACCCGTTTGACGAGCATTCGCTGCAACTGCTGGGGAGGATGGCGGTCGAGAATTTCAATTTTGACGGGGCGGATCTCGCGGCCGCGACGATGCGGAAGGCGAAGCCCGATTCGCCGGCGGCGGATCTGCTGGAAGCCCGCAACCTCCTTCGACAGCGCCGGCCGGCCGATGCGGATCCGTTGCTGGGGAAAGTATTGGCCGTTCAACCGGAAAATCTGCAGGCGCTGGGGCTGCTGGCGGCGGTGCGGTCGCTGCAGTTGCGGGATGATGAATCGGCCGACCTGCTGCGGCGGGTGGAACGGATCGATCCGGACAACGCCTCGGCCTATTTTGAAATCGCCGAACAACTGTCGGCCATGCGACAGTATCCCCGCGCGGCCGAGATGTATCAAAAGGCCACCGACCGCGCCCCCTGGTGGACGGCGGCCCACAACGGGCTGGGGTTGCTGTACACCCAAAGCGGCGATGAGGACAAGGCGCTGGCCGTGCTGGAAGCGGCCCGCCTGCTCGATCCATTCAACGTCCGCACCACCAATTATCTGCGATTGCTGGATGACCTGAGACAATTCGCCCGCAGGGAATCGGCTCATTTTGTCGTCTTTTATGACCCGGCGACCGATCCGGTGATCCCGGAGTATTTCAACGATTACCTGGAGTCGATCTATCCGCAGGTGTGCGGGGCGTTTGGCCATGAGCCGGCCGTCAAGACGTACATCGAGGTCTTTCCCACCCATGATGCGTTTTCCGTGCGAACGACCGGTTCGCCCTGGATCGGCACGGTGGGCGCCAGCACCGGCCGGGTGATCGCGCTGGTCGCCCCGCGCAAAGGCAAACAGACGATGGGGCCGTTCAACTGGGCGCAGGTGCTGCGGCATGAATTCACCCATACGGTCACGTTGTCGGCCACCGACAACCGCATCTCGCACTGGATGACCGAAGGGTTGGCGGTCTGCCAGGAACATGCGCCGATCCCCTGGGCGTGGGCGCCGATGCTGTATCAAGCCGTTCATCGCGATGAATTGTTCACGATGGAAGGGCTGACCTGGGGATTCGTGCGGCCGCGCCGGCCGATCGACCGGCAACTCGCCTATGCCCAATCCTTCTGGATCTGCTCCTACATCGAACAGACGTACGGCCACGCGGCGATCCTGCGGATGATGGAGGAATATCGCAAAGGCCGGCGACAGGAGGATATTTTCCCCACGGTGTTGGGGCGGGATGAAGCACAATTTTCAAGTGAATTTTTTGAATGGGCTAAAAAGCAGGTGGATGGATGGGGGTATGATCCTCAGACCACCGCCCTGTACGAAACCTTGCGCCAGGAGGGAGAATCGTTGATCAAATCCCGCCAATACCCGGCCGCGCTGACAACATGGCAACGGATCGCAAAGCTGCGCCCGATGGATGCCCTGCCCCACCAGCGTCTGGCCGGTCTGTATCTGACCAAGGCGATCAACGACCCGCAAAATGCCCTGGAGCACCTGATCATCCTGCATCGAGCCGAACTGCACGACAACGCCTACGCCAAACGCATCGCACGGATCTACCGCGATTTGAACCGGTTGGACGATGCGATCCGGTATGCCATGCAGGCGATCTACATCAACCCATACGACCTCAACGCCCACGAATTGATGATGGAACTGGAAGAAAAGAGTCATAATCAGGCAGGAATGGCTCGCGAGAAGCGGGTGATCGAGATCCTCCGAACATGGCTTTCATCCTCCAAACGCACTCCCGGTTCAACACAGGTGACCCCATGAAGCAATTGACAGCACCTCTTGGCATCCTGCTGATCCTGTCCGGCGTCCAATGGATCGCCGCCCAGCAGATTCGCAACGGGCCGGCGATGCCTTCGGCGGTTTTGTTGCCGCCCGACCCTACCGGGCCGGCCGACCCCGCCGCCGATTGCCTTGCCTTTCGAAACAATCGCCAAAGCTGGTCCAACCTTGCCCGGCGCGGCAATCCGCTGCTGTTGCTCAATGCGCAACGCTATTCAGGCTCGCAGCCCGCATTC
Organism: Phycisphaerales bacterium; assembly: GCA_020853095.1. Classification (GTDB taxonomy): domain Bacteria; phylum Planctomycetota; class Phycisphaerae; order Tepidisphaerales; family Tepidisphaeraceae; genus JADYZN01. The sequence continues at coordinate 12,703 of JADYZN010000059.1, forward strand.
CAACCTCCGGCCAAAACCGGCAGCGCATGGATGTATTACGGCGTTGCCAACGAACTGGCTTCGATGGCCTACGCGGCGGGCGATCCGCGTTCGCCTTTGCGGGGCCGGGTCGATCTTGTGAATTATTGCATCGGTGGCATCAACTGGCTGCTGAGCGAATGCGACCCGCAAGGCGCGTGGTGGTCGCCGCAGCGCAATCTGGCCGGAGATCCGAACATCAACCGCTTCGTGCTGGTGCCGCTGCTCGACGCCACCCGATGGATTGGCATGACCCCCGCCGGCCCCAAGTTGTGGGCCAGATGGAAAGAACCGCTGGCGCAGACGATTGAATTGCAGCGACGCGCCTATCGAGGCGAAATTGCATGGGATGGGGGCGCCAAAGCCGGAGGCTTTTATCCCAATCAGGATGTCTCCTTTGCCCTGGCTTTGGCGTTGTCCGCCAGGCTGTACGACAGGGTGGATGATGCCCAATGGGCGGCGGACATGATTCAGAATATCGGCGACAATCTTCTGCCGGATGGCGCAATCCGCTACATCGGGGCGGAAAATGATGCGCCGCAATATCACACCCTGAATCTACTGATGCTGGCCCGTTACGCCGAAATCACCGGTGACAAGGTGTCACGCGATATATTGCGGAAAACAGCCAACTACTGGCCGTTGGTCTGCAGCGCCGAAGGACAGGCCGAATATTGGAGCTCCCCCTGGTGGAAACAGGATCAATGGCGGATCGAACCGGCCGACAGTTTCATCATCGCGGCCGGGGCGACGCAGGATGCCCGCAACCAGTGGTTGATGTGGCGCGTGCTGGAGCGTCAGAAACCAGTCGATCACCAGATTGCCGGAATCTATGCGGCCTCCTTCTGGCCCGGACTCGCCGGCGGCGAACCGATCCCCGGCCAATACACGGTTTTGGACAAAAACATGCGCGGCGCCCGCGGCCGCAACGGCCATTGGTACTATGGCGTCCTGCAGGGTCGCGGACTGCGTAACGTGTTCGCCGGTGGCATGCTCACACAAAGCATGGGCGAACCCATCGCCGCCGCGTTTGGCGGAGCGGAAATACACGTTCTGCAACCCTCGTTGGACGAACAGGGTCTGTGGCTCTCTCAGATGCAGGACAAAACCTCGCTGGCGATTCAACCCGATGGCGCAATGGCCCTGTCGGCCTGTTATTCGCTTCAACCGACCCGCATTAACAACCATCCTTCACCGCAGACGCCCGATTCACCCTGGCGCGTGATCCAATCCTGGCGAGCCTCCGCCGATGGCATCACCGGCATGGTTCTGCTCGAAGCCGGACAGGGTGCTTCGGGGACCGCGATCGTCGGCAGGGTGTCGTTTGGGCCAGGGCAACTCGTTGCGGATGTCGATGGAAACTGGCATCTCAAAGGTCTGAAGGTCAGGCTATACGACCATTTCGGTGAAGCCGTCATCAAACCCGCTCCCAATCACAAAGGGTGGTGCGTTCTTGAGTTTGGCCGCAATGTTTCGACCATCACGCCGGGCGACCGATTCACGTACAGCCTCTGGGTCGGTCCGGAATCCGCCACCCCACCGGCACGAATTGAATCGCTCCCCAAGGACATGGGCTGGATCGCACAGGGTGGCGGCCGGCGCGCCTATGGTGTCCTTCTCAATCCCACCAACCAGGCCGTCTCCGATGTGTCATTGATGGAAAACACCCGTGCATGGCTGGGCGAGGATGGACAACTCACCCAGGCGACTCCAGAAGGAAAAATCGATCTCACTCTCGCACCCTGGCAATGCGCCCTACTGGAGAAATAATTCGCCTTCCTGTGTCGATGCCTCATCCTCCCGGACCATTCGCACGATCCGTTCCACCTTGAACGTCCGTTGGGCGTTGCGCAAATGACAATGCGCCACCAGCAGCAGTTCGCCGTTGCTGCGTCTCAGGTGCAGGGGCTGGATGGTGCGTTGCGTTCGACGGCCATCGGCGTCCAGGTATTCCATCACCACCGTCCGCCGCAACTCCAGTGCCTCTTCCAATTCCAGCGGCAGAAGGCTTTCCCTTTGCGTCCTCGGAAGCAGGCCCATCGGACCTCCCTGCTCCCGGATCGCATCGCACAGGCAACACCCCCATCCTCCGGCCGGTTCCAGCAGACGTTCGAGAACCCGGTGTGTCGTCCGGGCATCCGCCAAAGCCCGATGCGCCGTGACTGGTTCGATCCCCAACCGTCGCGACAAGACCTGCAACCCGTTGCCACCCCGCCCCAGCCGCCTGCGGGCGATGCGAACGGTGTCCAGCACCGGCACTTCGCCCAGCACGTTCATCATCTCCATCCCGGCTCGGCGAAACTCACGTTGTAAAAATGACAGGTCGAACCGGACGTTGTGACCCACGACCACCGCCCCATCATGGCCCCGCATCACCTCCAGCATCGCCGGCAACTGCTGGCCAAACGTCGGCCGGCCGGCGACCATCTCCTGCGTAATGCCGGTCAACGCCGACACCCCCGGCCCGATCCGCCGCTGGGGGTCGATCAACTGCTGATACTCGGCCGTGATTTTCCCCCCTTCCACCCGCACGCACCCCACCTCGATCACCCGATGCCCGAATTCCGCCGACGCCCCCGTGGTCTCGGTGTCCACAAAGACCAGCGGCAGATCACCCAATGTTTGGATCAGCGAGAACAACATGCCATCCGGCGTGGCGCATGTCGGCAGGATGCATTCATTCACGCATCACGCATCACGAACCACGCCTAAAGTTCCACCCCGATAATGGATGCTTCAAAGACCATCGACCCATCCACCATCCCCTGCACCTTGCAACAAACCCGTTTGTGGCGTTCCCACACTTTCATCCCCAGGATGTACAACCGGCAGCCCGGCGACACCTGCTGGCGGAACTTGCAATCTTCCACGCCGCCAAACCCGATGAAACCCTTCCACCCTGCGAATTTCCGCGTATAGAACGATGCCAGTTGCGCCCCCGCCTCGACCATCAACACCCCGGGCAGCAACGGCCGGCCGGGAATGTGACCTTTGACCCAGAATTCGTCCGCCCGGACATCCTTGTATCCGATCAATCTGGCACTGCCGGCGTCCGCGTAGACGATTCCGTTCAAATGCTCCATGTCCCCGCGCTGGGGGTTCATTTCGCGAATCGCCATCTGATCGTACACATCCTTGTTCAGGTCGATCCCGGTGATGTCAAAGAGCAACTGTGGGGGCATGGACGATCCTGCATGCTTGATGGCATCGAAAAGGTCCGCACACTTCCTGCGGACCCTGCTACGGACGACACGCTTTGACGGGCGGGCCTCAGCCGACGCTGCCCGGTTCGGCCTCGCGGCCTTCGAGCATTTTCTTGCGCACTTCCTGGGCCGCCGCCTTGATCTCCTGCATCTTTTTGCGAACCCGCGTGCTGGCGGCCTTGTTGCCGCCGAGGGCCTTTTGCACGTCGTCGTCCGCATCCTGCACCAGCCGTTTGAGATCCTCGTATTCCTGCATAAAAACCTCCATCCAATGGTTAATGGTCAGGCACAAAACTCTACTGGGATGGCCAAATCATGTCAATTCGGCCGGTTGGCGAATCGAAACGAAATTTCGCGGGTATGTTGCCCTCGTTCACGCGGCCGCTAAACTGTCTCCCCATCCACTGAAAGGAAACTCGCTTCATGGCTTTGTCCCGTGAAAACATCGCACAACAGGCCGGCCGCAAAATCACGTCGGCCGCCGCCGGATTGTCGGCGACGCACGCCACCATCGGGTTTGACGGGTTTGTCGACCACATCATCGACGTGGTGGACAAACGGTACGATTTCCAATCCTACGACCCGCTCCGCACCATCTCGGCGTTCGCGCAAAAAGTCGCCGCCGCCGCCGGCGAATCCTCCAATTACGAACTGGTCACCAAGCAGATGAAGCTGGGGGGCAACGGCCCGATCATGGCCAACGCGATGGCCGCGTTCGGACTGGCGATCAATTACATCGGCATCGTCGGTTCGCCGGCCATCCACCCGGTCTTTGAGGAACTGGCCCGCCGTGCCAAAATTTTCAGCCTCGGCGAACCGGGCCAGACCATGGCGCTGGAATTCACCGATGGCAAGCTGTTGCTGGGCAACGTGCAGACCTGCCTGGACGTCAACTGGAACAAGCTGGTCGAGCGGGTCGGCAAGAGCCAGCTCCAGCAGCTCATCGGCCAGTCCAAACTGATCGGCCTGGTCAACTGGACGATGCTCCCCTACATGACCGAAATCTGGCAGAAAATGCAGGCGGACGTTTTCCCGAACCTGCCCGCGGGCGACCGGATGCTCTTTGTCGATCTGGCCGATCCGGAAAAACGCCGGCCGGCCGACATCGTCGAGGCACTGGAACAACTGACGGCCTTCCAGAAGCAGGTCAACGTCACGCTGGGATTGAATCTCAAGGAAGCGGTCGAAATTCTTGAAGTGCTCCATCTTCCGACCGAATCCAACCACGAATCGGCCATCGAGGCCTATGCCCGCTCGATCCAGGAGAAATTAAATCTCTCCTGCGTGGTGATCCACCCCCGCCGTGCCGCCGCGGCCGCCACGGCCGAATCGTCCGCCCGGTTTGATGGGCCGTTCGTGCAACAACCCAAAATTTCCACCGGCGCGGGAGATCATTTCAACGCCGGATTTTGCCTGGGAAGGATGCTGGGGATGACCCTGGAAGAATCCCTCTGCTGCGGCGTGGCCACCAGCGGATATTACGTCCGCACCGCCCTAAGCCCCACCGCGGCGCAACTGGCCGAATTTCTCGATCAACTTCCTCCGCCGCAGGGTTGAGTGCATCATGACCTCCGAACCACAGCTCGCGGTGATTTTGCCGGCCGGGGGCCGGTCGGTGAGGTTTGGAGGTGGCCGCAACAAGCTGCTGGAAGACTTGTCGGGCAAGACCATCCTCCGTCGAACGATTGATGCGATCATTGACCTGCCGCGGGTGGCCCTGGTGGTGTTGTCGGCGGGAGAAGCGATCAGGGAGTATTTCCAACAGGACCCGCTCGCCAAGGCGATGCTCCGGCAAAAAGGGAATAAACTCCGCATCGTCGATGGGGGCACATCGCGGGCGCACAGCGTGCTGTGCGGCCTGCGACAGGTGGAAAGCTCCATCGAATGGGTGGCGGTTCACGACGCCGCCCGCCCGCTGGTCACGGCCCAACTGTTTGACCGCACCTGCGAAGCCGCGTTTGAGCATGGCGCGGCCGTCCCCGCATTGGCGGTGGCGTTGACGATCAAACAAGCCCAAGGCCCCCTGCCCGCACCGGTGCAAAAAACCATCCCGCGGGATCAATTGTGGGCGATGCAAACCCCCCAGGTGATGCGCCGGGCCGACCTGCTTGACGCTTTTGATCGATGTCCGTTGCCGTTGGATCAGATCACCGATGATGCCCAGTTGCTGGAACTGGCGGGCAAACCCGTCTGGCTGGTGGAAGGTCAGGAACGGAACATCAAAATCACCACCCCCGCCGACCTGCATCTGGCCGGGCGATTTCTGGCTCAATAAAGCCATCTCATCCGCGCACCGACCTCATCCGCAGCATCTCCCGCAGCAGCACATCGGTGGTTTTCACTTCCGGCTTGGACTGCTTGGCCCGATCCAGCAACGCCTCGGCTTCCGGCCGGCGCAGGCGATCGTCCAGCGCCATCAACGCGGCGATGGCATCCTCCTCAAACTCCTGCCGGCCCGATCGACCGGCGCGGGTCGTTCGGCCATCGACCATGGCGGCCGCTGCGAATTCCTTCACCTTGCCGGACAGCTCCGCGATGATCAACTCGGCCGTGCGTTTGCCGATTCCCTGCAACCCCACCAGAAACCGCGCATCTTTGGCTTCGATCGCCTGCGCGATCTCCCCCGCCGGAACCCCCAGCGCCCTCAGGGCGGTCTTGGGACCGATCCCTTTGACGGTGGTGAAACGATCGAAAAACCGGCGGTCTTCCTCGCGCAAAAACCCGATCAACCGAGGCTCCAGGTTTCCCCGGCTGGCATCCCCTTCCAGATACAAAATCGTGTAAAACGTCACCGCCTCGCCGAGGCTGGCCTGAAGCTGGACAAAATCCGACGCCGGCACGAGCAGCTCGTACACAATCGCCCCCGCCAGCACGTGAACGCGATCTTCCTGAACGTGTTTTAATTCACCGGTCAATGCGGCAATCATTCATCCACCCGATCCATCCCCAATGTCCGCGCTGATTTTACTTTGGCGCCAGCCAGATTTCGCCCGCAACACAACGCCACCGCCAGCGCATCGGCCACGTCCGGCGGCTCGGGCAGTCGGCTTAAATTCCATTGGCTCTGGATCGCCCGCTGCATCTGCACCTTGCTGGCATGGCCATGACCGGCCACCGACTGCTTGATCCGATTGGCGGCGTATTGTTCAAGCTGCACACCCCGCCGCTGCGCCACCAGCAGGATCACGCCGCGGGCGTGCCCCATCAAAATCGCCGTCCGCGGATGGGCATAGTGGGCATAAAGCTGCTCGACGGCGCAAACCCGCGGCTGGTGTTCCTCAAAAATAGACTCCAGCTCCCCTTCCAGTTCCACCAGCCGCTGTTCCAAAGCCGTCCTGGGCTTCAGGCGAATGACCCCCGCATCCACCAGCTTCGGCCGCATCGGATGCCCTTCAATCACCCCGTATCCGGTGATCTGGAGGCCCGGATCAATGCCGAGAATGCGCATGGATTGATCCCTCCATCTCCGGCCAAGGTCCGGACATCATTCCCTCCGCCAGATCGTCCCATCGGCGCGATCTTCCAGGGTGATGCCGATCTCGGACAATCCCTTGCGCACGGCGTCGGCGATCGCGAAATTTTTCTGCTTTCGGGCGTCGGCGCGCAACTGGATGAGCAGTTTCATCAGTTGATCGGTCAGCCCGTTCTCCGCGGTCTGCGGGCGGGTGGCCGACTGGCGAAACAAACCCAGAACCCCGCCCACGTTCCGCAACGTCATGGTCGCGGCCAGGGCGACCTCGATCATCTCCGGCTGTTTTTCCCGCTCCACCTGGTTTTTCTCGATGAAGCCGTTGATCTCGCCGGCCATCTCGTGCATCACCGCGATGGCGCCGGCGGTGTTGAAATCATCGTCCATCATCTCCAGGAATTTCATCTTGAAACCGATGATGCTCCTGACCAGCGGCCCCTGCTCGGTCTCCATCATCGTCGCCGCGGCGCGCTCGATGTCGATTCCCTCGGCCGGCAGCGGCTTGGCGGTGATCCGCTCCAGGCGTTCAAAGAGCCGGTGAAACACCGCCAGCCCCTTGCGGGCGTTGGACAGCGCCTCATCGGTGAATTCGATCGGCCGGCGATAGTGCGTGCTGAGCAGAAAATACCGCAGCATGTCCGCCCCGTTCTGGTCGATCAGCTCGCGCGCCGACACCACGTTGCCGATGCTGCCGCTCATCTTCTCATCGGCCCATTCGCCGCTTTTGCTCTTGGTGCGGATGCGGGTCAGGCCGTTGTGCATCCAGAACCGCGCGAACGGCTGGTCGGTGGTCGATTCGGATTGCGCCAGTTCGTTTTCATGGTGCGGGAAAAGCAGGTCCATCCCGCCGCCGTGCATGTCGAAGGTCTGGCCGAGGTATTTCATGCTCATCGCCGAGCATTCGATGTGCCAGCCGGGACGACCCTTGCCCCAGGGCGAATCCCACGTCGGCTCGCCCGGCTTGGCGGCTTTCCACAGGACAAAATCGGCCGGGTTGCGCTTGCCGGCGGCCTCCACGTCACGAAGGCCCGACTCCTGCTGCTCCACCTTGCGGTTGGACAGTTTTCCATAATCCGCATCGCGGCTCACGTCGAAATAGACGTTTCCCTCGGCCGCGTAGGCCCGCCCCTTTTCGATCAGCGTCGTGCACATCTCGATGATCTCGTGGATGTGTTCCGACGCCCGCGGAAACCGGTCGATCCCATCCACCCCCAGCAACGCCAGACATTCGAGATATTCGTGCGTGTAGCGGCTGGCCAGCTCATCGACCGGCACGCCCAGTTTCACCGATGCGTCGATCAGCTTGTCCTCCACGTCCGTGATGTTAACCACCCACGTCACCTCGTACCCCTTGTATTTGAGGTAACGCTTGATGGCGTCGAAGATCACCGGGCCGACCATGTGGCCGATGTGCGGCGGCTTGTAGACCGTCGGCCCGCACAGGTAAATGCCCACGCGGCCGGGATGAACCGGCTCGAACAACTCTTTTTCACGGGTCAATGTGTTGTAAACACGGAGGCTCATTCGATTACTTCTAGGTTGCGACCATTCATTCCCCCAATCATATGCGACGATCCCGATTAAATTACTCTCCCCGCCCAATCAACACAACCGCATGGGCCGCCAGCGCCTCGCCGCGGCCGATGGCGTCGCATCCTTCGTTGGTCCCGGCCTTCACGTTCACCCGCCCCTGGTCCACCCCCAGCAATCCGGCCAGAACCTGACGAATTTGCGGCTTATACGCCTTGAGTTTCGGCTTTTCCGCCAGGATGGTCACATCCGCGTTGACCACCGCGAACCCTTCCTCGCGCACCTTCTTGAGCACCGTCTCCAGAAACACCCGGCTGGCGGCCTGTTTCCATTTCGCATCGGTGTTGGCGAACCATTCGCCGATGTCCCCCCAGCCCATCGCCCCCAGCAGCGCATCCACCAGCGCATGGATCGCCACATCCCCATCGCTGTGCGCCACGGGACTGATCTGCCGGCTGACGCACACGCCCCCCAGCATCAATTCACCCCCTTCTTTCAGGCGATGCAGGTCGTAACCATGGCCGATTCGCAGATCCATCATCCGATCCTTTCCACCCAACGCCTAGTCCGCCAGTTCATATTCCTTGATCTTCCGATACAACGTCCTCTCGCCGATCCCCAGCATCTTCGCCGCCTGTTCGCGGTTGCCTTCCACCATCTTCAGCGTGTTGCGGATCAATTCCCGCTCCGCCTGCGTGATGCTGATGCCGACCAGGTTGTTCATCCCGCCGCCCCCTCCATCTCCGCCGGCCGGCCGAATCTCCGCCGGCAGGCTTTCCAATCCCAGCTCCCCTTCGGTTGACAGCACCACCATGTTCTCGATGACGTTCTTCAACTGCCGAACGTTCCCCGGCCATGAATATCCCATCAGCATCTGCTGCGCTTCGGGTTTGATCCCCTCGATCTTCTTGTCGTATCGCTCGGCCGACTGCTGCACGAAATAATGAATCAGCAGCGGAATGTCCTCCCGCCGTTCGCGCAACGGAGCGATGTGGATCGTCATCCCCTTGATCCGAAAATACAAATCCTCGCGAAACTGCCGGTCGGCCACCATTTCCTCCAGCTTGCGGTTGGTGGCGCTGATCAGCCGGACGTTCACGCGGATCGGATCGTTGGACCCCAGCCGGACCACCTCGCCATTTTCCAGCACGCGCAGCAATTTGGCCTGCATCGCCGACGGCATGTCGCCGATCTCATCCATGAACAGCGTCCCCTCGTCGGCGTGTTCAAACCGCCCCTCGCGATCGCTCTGGGCGCCCGTGAACGCCCCTTTGACGTGCCCGAACAATTCATCCTCCAGGATGCTTTCGCTCAACCCCGCGCAATTGAGCGCCACCATCCGCTTTTTGCGCCGGCGCGAATTGTTGTGGATCGCCCGCGCCACCAGTTCCTTGCCGGTTCCGCTTTCGCCCATGATCAGCACGGGAATGTCGCTGGCGGCCACCTGCCGGGCGGTCTGCACCACCTTCTGCATCGCCGCGCTTTTGCCGATGATCCCTTCAAAACTGGCGCTGTGCTCCAACAGCTCGGCCAGGACCTGATTCTGCTTCAACAGCGCGCTGCGCTCGGCCGCCCGGTTCACCTGGGCGCGGAAATACTCCAGGTCCAGCGGCTTTTCGATGTAGTCGTACGCCCCTTCGTGCAGCGCCTGCCGGCAGGTGGGCACATCCGCGTGCGCCGTCACCAGCACCACCGGCGGCGGCGGAAACAACTCCCGTGACCGGCGCAACACCTCCAGCCCATCCCGCTTTCCCTCCATCACCAGGTCGGTCACCACCACGTCGTAACGTTTGCGCTCCAACCGGGACCGCGCCTCGGCCAGGTTGTAGGCCAGGTCACACTCGTGCCCCTGGCGGGCCAGCGCCTCGCACATCACCTGCGCGTGTTCACGCTCATCATCCACCACCAGGACCTGTGACTTGTTGATCGTCGACTCATCCATAACCGGACACCTTATCCCACCGGCAGGTGCAACGTAAAGTCCGTCCCCTTGCCCAGCTCGCTCCTCAACGTCACCCGCCCGCCATGCTCCTGGACGATCCTTCGGGTCATCGCCAGCCCCAGGCCCGTTCCACCTTTCTTGGTGGAATAATAGGCGTCGAAGATCCGATCCCGCACCTCCGGCGCAATTCCCCCGCCGGTGTCGATCACGTCGATGCACGCCTGACCGTCCATCCGCCCGGCCGACAGGATCAATTCCCCTCCCTTTTCCCCCATCGCCTGCACCGCGTTGAGCATCAGGTTCAACACCGCCTGCTTCAGCAGCCTCGGATCCGCCTTTACCACCACCTCATCGGGCGACTTTTTCAGCCTTAATTGCACCCGTTGCAGTTGCGCCTGCGGCGTGAAAAAATCGACCAGTTCCTCCAACAGCCGGTTCAGCTCCACCGGCCGGCGCTCCAGCTCAATCTTCCCCGCGTACCGCAGAAAATCGTCCAGGATGTCCTTCAACCGGCCGGTCTCCCGCTGCACCGTCGCCAGCCGGTTGATCACCCGCCCGTAGGCCGGATTGTGCGGGTCCAGATCCTCCCGCAAAAGTTGCAAATTCAGTTGCACCGTCGAGAGCGGGTTTTTGATTTCGTGCGCCAACCCGCCGGTCAGCGTCCCCAGTTCCGCAAGCCGTTCGGCCTGCTGCGCGCGGCGTTCCAGACGAACGAACCGCCGGTGCGCCATCACCACCGCCACCCCCACCGAAATGACCAGGCTGGCGGCCCACCCCGCCACCAGCAACCAATTCAATTCGCTCATTTGACCTCGGCCGCTTCCAGCCGTGCGTATTGAAGAATCAGCGTCTTTCTCCCCGCCGAATTAAACTGCACCACCGCCCGCGTGTGCTGGCCCATCTCCATGATTTCGACGATCCGCCCCATCCCGAACTGCGGGTGGCGAACCAGTTGGCCCTGACGGAATTGCCCCGCCATTCGCTTCGATTCGCTTTTGAGCCATTCACGGCCTTCATCCCGATCCACCTCCATCGAAAGGCCCGTGTGGTCGTTGACTTCCAGGCACTCGGCCGGCATCTCATTCAAAAACGGCGATCCAACCGTCCGTTCGCGCAATCCCCGGATCGTCCGGTAGGCCGCCTTGCTCATGATCAGCCGCTGGCGGGCGCGGGTGATCCCGACAAAGCACAACCGCCGTTCCTCCTCCAGTTCGTGATTGTCCTCCCGCGCCCGGCTGTGCGGCAAAATGCCCTCCTCCAGCCCGATCATCGCCACCACCGGAAATTCAAGCCCTTTGGCCGCGTGCAACGTCATCATCGTAATCGCCCCGCCCGCCCCTTTCATGTGGTCCGCATCGCTGACCAGGCTGATCATCGACAGATAATCCTGCAACGTCCCTTCGGGATTCTCCGCCTCGTATTCGGCCGCCGCCGAGATCAATTCGTTCACGTTCGCCAGCGGATCATCCCCCTCTTCGCGATCCGCCTTGCCCATCGCCGCCTCGATGCCGCCTCGTTTGACGACATCCTCCATGATCTCCCGCACGGTCTTACTCTGCATCATGTTCCGCCAGGAATCGACCAGCGACACGAACTGTCTGGTCGATTTGGCCGCGCGCGTGGACAGGCCCGCGATCCGATCCGCCCGCCCCATCGCCTCCCAGAGCGAAATGCCCTCCCCCACCGCGGTTGCCTGCATCAATTTCACGCTCGAATCGCCGATGCCGCGCGGCGGGGTGTTGACGATCCGCGTCAAACTCACCTCGTCGGCCGGATTGGCGATCATCCGCAGATAGGCCAGCACATCCTTGATCACCTTGCGATTGTAAAATTCAACGCCCCGCGCCATGACGTACGGCATGTTCGCCCGCCGCAGGGCATCCTCCATGACCCGGCTCAGCGCGTTGATGCGATAAAACACCGCCATCTGGTTCCATTCCACACCCTGCTTCTCGTGCAATTCCTTCAATCGCCCGGCCACCCGCCTGGCCTCATCGTGTTCATCCTGGCAGAGCCGGATTTCCACCTTCTGCCCCTGGTCGTTTTCGGTCCAAAGCCGCTTGTCCCGGCGCAGCCGATTGTGGGAAATCAATTCGGAGGCCACCTGCAGAATGGTCTTGGTGGAACGATAATTCTGCTCCAGCTTCACCACCGTGGCATCCGGATAATCCTGCTCAAATTCAAGGATGTTGCGCAAATCCGCCCCCCGCCACCGATAAATCGACTGGTCCGGATCGCCCACCACGCAGATGTTCCTCCCCCGCTGCGCCAGCGCATGGGCGATGATGTATTGCGCATGGTTGGTGTCCTGATATTCGTCGATCAGGATGTATTGAAAACGATCCTGCAGTTCCTTGAGCACTTGTGGATGATCTCGAAACGCCTGCGCGGTGCGCAGGAGCAGATCGTCAAAATCCAGCGCGTTGTTGGTCTTCAAAAGCTGCTGGTATTTGGTGTAAATCCGCGCCACGGTTTTGTGATAAAAATCCATCGCCCCCTGTGCGTACTGTTCGGCGGAGAGAAGCTGGTTTTTGGCGTTGCTGATCGTGCCATGCACCGCCGCGGGCTGGAAATTGGTGCTGGAAACTTCCAGCAATTTCATCGCCTCCTTGATCAGCCGGGTCTGATCGCCGGCGTCAAAGATCGAAAAATTGCCCCCCAGCCCCACCACTTCCGCATAATGCCGCAAAATCCGCAGGCAAAGGGAATGGAACGTGCAGATCAACGGCCAGGGCTGATCCAGTCGTCCAAAATCACGGACCTTCCGGTCGCCCATCGCACCCAGGGCGGACACCCGCGATTTCATTTCGCCGGCCGCCTTGTTGGTGAACGTGATCGCCAGGATCGAGGAAGGAACAATCCCCATCCCGATCAGATACCCCACCCGCCGGGTGATGACCCTCGTCTTGCCGCTGCCGGCGCCGGCGATGATCAGCAGCGGCCCATCGACGTGCCGAACCGCTTCGCCCTGCGCTTGGGTCAAATCCTCCATCAATTTATCAACGTCGATGCCCATGATTGACATCGACTATATCAGACAATGGGCGCAAAAAAACAGGAGTCGGACCCATTCGCCGACTCCTGTCGCGCGACATCCGTTTTTTCCTACGAATCCGGCTCGCAATACGCGCTCAATTCGCACAGATACTCGTACAACGCCGTCGCGGTGTTGTGCTCGGGGTCATCCCCCTGGTGCAACAACGTGAAATCCTCCCGCGACATGGCGCAGGCCAACTGCTGGAGCGCCGGCCGGTATTGCGATTTGTTCAAAAACTCGTGATAGTCCCCCCGAAACGCCTCATACCCATCCGGATGGTTCCCAAACCAGGTCCAGAGCTTTTTGGGTGGCCCCAGGTGCATCAACAGCAGATCCACCCTGCACCATTCGGCCAGATCGCGGGTCAAACCCACCGGCTCCACCCACAACCGCTTCCCATCATCCTCCTCCGCCGCGTCCATCAGGTGTTTGATCTTGATCATATGCCACCTCTGGTTTCATTATAGGCCGTGTCCACCGGCCTGTTTTCCACCCCACTGAATAAGACGAGAAAAAGATTGTGAAGTTTGATAACAAAGTGTCCTTATGGATTTTGTTACATTCAAGGCGCTATGATCCCCCGGTAGACCTATGGCCGATCCCCCCCCGCGTAAACAAACCCGCAAGGATTCATGGGCCTTGCTGCACCGCGACGTGACAGAATGCGAGCGGTGTCCCCGGTTGCGCGAATATGGCGCAAAGGTGGCTCCGGCAAAGCGATACGCCGATTGGGATTATTGGGGCAGGCCGGTGCCGGGGTTTGGAGACCCCCGTTCGCGGCTCTGGATCATCGGTTTGGCCCCGGCCGCCCACGGGGGCAACCGCACCGGCAGAATTTTTACCGGCGACCGGTCGGGCGATTTTTTGTTCGCCGCGCTGCATCGCGTCGGCATGGCCAATCAACCGACCAGCGTACATCGTGATGATGGATTGGCGTTGACCGATTGTTACATCAGCGCCACGGCCCGCTGCGCCCCGCCGGCCAACAAGCCGCTGCCGGAGGAGATCGCCAACTGTTCGGTCTTTCTGGATCGGGAATGGCGGCTGTTGAGCCACAAGCGCGTGATCCTGGCGCTGGGGAAGATCGCGTGGGATGCCGCGTTGCAACTGGCCCGCCGCCAGGGAATCACTATCCACAAACCCCGCCCGACGTTCGGTCATGGGGCCGAATATGCCTTGTCGCGAACCTTGACGCTGGTGGGGTCATACCACGTCAGCCAGCAGAACACGTTCACCGGCACGTTGACCGAGGCGATGTTTGACGGGGTTTTAAGGCGATGCCAAACGTTGTGCCAGGCCGGATGAATCGCATTATTTTGGCCGCAGGGCCAGGATCAATTCCACCTCGCCGCTGGGCCGGTCAAGCTGCTGGGCGATTTCGTGGGCCGAGCGTCCCTGGTCGCACAACCGGTAAATTTCGGCGTGCCTGGGGTCGAGCATTTCATCGGGAATCGAGGCGACAGGCTCAAAGACGTTCGCCGGGCCGGCCGCCGCCGATGTGGTGGATCGCAACGCGGCGATCTTCTCATCGGCTTCCTTGATGAGCAGTTCCAGCTTGGCGGCGCGGGTGTCGAGCTGGCCGGAGATTTGACGGGCCATGTCCGACAGTTCCACCAGCAGGTTGGACATGTCCCGTTCCACCGAACGTTGTTGCGACAGGGACATCGAGGGCGTTTTTCGCAGCGGATCCTTTTTTTTTCGCGATCGCAGCATCAGGTAGCTGACCGCGATGGCGCCGACGCACAGGGCAACCCATTGCGGCAGGTCGAGCCGGGATTCGAGCAGCATCGGGGTGAACATGATCTGGCCCGTGCGCCCCAGGCGCACCGGCGTAGTGTGCCCTTAGACAAGGCAATAGACAAGCGGTCGGGTGGATTATCGGAAAGAATCAGTCTTTGGCGCTGGACTTTGGTGCGGCGGCGCTGCCGTTGCCATTGCCGTTGATGCCCAGTTCCTCGACCAAACGGGCCGGGACTTCGGCGGTGTTTTTGCACTTGGGATAGCCGCTGCATCCCAGGAATCGGCCGCGACGACCGTTGCGGATGAGCATGGGCTTGCCGCACTCATCGCAGTCGATGTCGGTGGCCATCGTGGTGGGCTGGCCGTTGGATGAGGCGGGGTTCTCGCCGATGATCTTGTCCACCATCGCGCGGGCCTTGTCGGATTCCTCCTTGAGCAACGGCAGCAGGGCTTCCACCTGTTGCAGGTCGGCCCCGGCCAGTTTTTTGACCATTCGGGTCGATCGACACTTGGGAAAGCTGGAACAACCCAGGAACGGGCCGCGTTTGCTGTCGCGCAGGAGCATCGGACTGCCGCATTTTTCGCAGGCGACGGTGGTTTTGATCGGGGCGGGCTTGGGGGGAAGCGGATTGCCTTCCTTGTCGAGATTGATGATCGTCGAGCAGGAAGGTTCCCCTTTTTCGTTTTTGATCGAATAGCCGCTGCAACCGAGAAATTCGCCGAACCGGCCGCGACGTTTGATCATTTCACGGCCGCAGACGGGGCATTTGTGTTCTGAAACCTCGCGGACGGTGGGTTTCCCCTGCTGGTCCACCGGCTGGGTGTTGCTGCATTCGCGGTTGGAACAGGCCAGGAAAAAGCCGTTCTTGCTGATGCGGTAAACCATGGGCTGGCCGCATTTGTCGCAGGTATAGGGGGAGGGCGCGCCGCCGGCATGTTCGATTTTTTCCAGTGCGCCATCGACGACGGCGTGGAATGGGCCGTAAAAATCGCGCAGCAGCTTGACCCAGTCGAGGTGCTTTTCCTCGATCTCATCCAGTTTCAATTCCATGCCTGCGGTGAACTGCACGTTCATGATTTCAGGGAAGGCCTGGATGAGTTTTTCGGTGACGACCGAGCCCAGCAGCGTCGCGTGAAACCTGCGTTCGATCTGCTGGACGTACTGGCGGTCCTGGATGGTCTGGATGATGCTGGCGTAGGTGCTGGGCCGGCCGATGCCGAGTTGTTCGAGCATCTTGACCAGGCTGGCCTCGGTATAGCGCGGCGGCGATTGGGTAAAGTGCTGGGTGGGGCTGATTTCAATCGGATAGACCGGCTGGCGCTCGGCCAGTTCGGGCAAAAGCTGGTCGTCGCTGCTGATGCCGGCGACTTTCATGAAACCATCAAATACCAGCTTGCGGCCGGTGGCACGGAAGATCGCATCCCCCTGTTTTGTCGGGGCCGCGATGGTGATGGAGGTCTGATCAAATTCGGCCGCGGACATCTGGCAGGCGACAAAACGATTCCAGATCAACTGGTAGAGCTTGCTTTCATCGTGACCCAGCTTGTTGTGGGCATCGGATGGCGCGAACGACACATCGGTCGGACGGATGGCCTCGTGGGCTTCCTGGGCGCTTTTGTTGGAGGAGGAGTAAAAATTCGGCTTGTCGGGGACGTATTGGTTCCCGAATTGCTTGCCGACGTAGGACCGCGCCATCGAGAGGGCTTCGGCGGAAAGATTGGTTGAGTCGGTCCGCATGTAGGTGATGTGGCCGGCTTCATAGAGGGTCTGCGCCAGCCGCATGGTGCGCTGGGCGCCGAATCCCAGGCGGCTGGAGGCGGCCTGCTGGAGCGTGCTGGTGATGAAGGGGGCGGGCGGACGGCTGGTGGTGCGCTTTTTCTCGATGCCGCGCACGGTAAACGCAGGACAGCGGTCCAGATGGCCGGCGAAAACCGTCAAATGGCGGGCCGGTCCTTTGGCGTCGGGGTCTTCGGTGGTCTTGTCCTGATCGACGACCAAACCGAGCAGTTCGGCGGCCCGACGGGCGTCCGCCTTATTGGAGGCCTCGAATTTTTTGCCGGCCAGTTCGACAAGCTCGGCCATGAACGCATCGTGGCCGGCTAGCCATTTGTCCCGTTCGATCTTGGTGCGCTCGCCGTTGCCGGTGTTCGTGAGGAAATCGGTCCACTGGGCGGATAAATCCCGACAGGAACGCTCATCGCCCCTGGCGGTGAAGATGCCGCCGATTTTCCAGAATTCCGTGGGGATGAAGGCTTCAATTTCGCGCTCGCGTTCGACGACAAGACGGACGGCGACGCTTTGAACGCGGCCGGCGCTCAGGCCCCGCGCGACTTTTCGCCACAACAACGGCGAGATTTCGTAGCCGACGATGCGATCGAGGATGCGCCGGGCCTGTTGGGCGTTGACGCGGTTGATGTCGATCGCCATGGGCTTTTGGAAAGCCTTCTGTATTTCGCTTTTGGTGATGGCGTTGAAGATGACGCGGTGGGCGCGTTCATCGGGGATGCTGAGCGCTTCCTTCAGATGCCAGGCGATCGCCTCTCCTTCGCGGTCCAAGTCGGTCGCGAGATAGATCCGATCGCTTTCGCGGGCGAGCTTTTTCAGTTCGCTGATGACTTTGCCACGGCTTTCGAGAATTTCGTAATGAGGCTCGAAGCTCTCCAGATCAACGCCCATCCCTTTGGACGGCAGGTCGCGGACGTGGCCCATGCTGGCCTTCACGACATAGCCGTCGCCCAGGTATTTGTTGATCGTCTTGGCTTTGGCCGGCGATTCGACAATCACCAGATTTTTCGCGTTCTTTTTAGCCATCGTATCCGTGTTAGCCCCAAGGTTCGTCCGTGAGCCGTATCGGCCATCGCCCCCGCTTTCTTGATCCGACAATAGGTGCGGGGGCGGAAGTTTGACCGGGTTTAATGCCGCCTGTCAAGGGTGGGCGGCCGATAAATTCCGTCAGCCAAAGGTACGTTTGCCGGATTGTCCGGTTCAGGCGATGCCGGGACAAGACGGCAGGCTCAACCGTAAAATAATTAAACAAAGGCCCTCCGGCTCGTTTTATTGGAGCCGGAGGGCCTTGTCCGATCAAGCGGACTGAAGCATTTAGCTGCCGGCCTGCGGAACGATTTCCCGCGGGAGGGCCGGAATGCTCTGCGGCTGAGGCCGCGAAGGTTCGTGAGCCTCGACAGCGGGCGGTTCGGCCAGGTGCTTGATCCGCAGGTTCAGATGCGGATGGAACGCCGTGCCGGCCGGGATCAGGTGGCCAAGGATGACGTTCTCCTTGAGGCCCAGCAGATTGTCCACCGCGCCAGCCAAGGCCGCTTCGGTGAGGACCTTGGTGGTCTCCTGGAAGCTGGCGGCGGAGATGAACGACTCGCTTTGCAGCGAGGCCTTGGTGATGCCCAGAAGCATCGTTTTGGCACGGGCCGGCTTGGGCTTTTTGCTCTTGGCCGGTTCCTTGCCGGCGGCTTCGGCGGCTTCGTTGGCCTCCTTGAACTCGGTCTTGAGGACCACGTCCCCTTCCTTGAAGTTCGTGCCGCCCGGTTCGGTGATCTTGACGCTTTGGCCGACCAAGTCGGTGCCTTCGCGAAAACGGAACTTGTCGAGAATCTCGCCAGGGAGAAACTTGGCGTCGCCGGGGTCTTCGACCTTCACCTTGCGGAGCATCTGGTTGAGGATGATCTCAATGTGCTTGTCGTTGATCTTCACGCCCTGGCTGCGGTAGACGTTCTGCACCTCGGTCAACAGGTACTGGAACAGTGGAACCTCGCCTTTGATGCGAAGGATGTCGTGCGGGATGATCGGGCCGCGGATGAGCGGGTCGCCGGCCTCGACGCGATCGCCGGCGTGGACGAACAATTCCTTGTCCTGCGGGACGTGGTGTTCGCGTTCCATGCCGGTTTCGTTTTTGATGTTGATGGTCATCTTGCCGCGGCGCTTATCGCTGCGCAGCTCGATGGTTCCGGAGATTTCGGCCAGCACGGATGGATCCTTGGGCTTGCGGGCCTCGAAGATTTCCGTGACGCGGGGCAGGCCGCCGGTGATGTCCTGCGTACCGGTCGACTCGCGCGGCTGGCGGGCGATCATGTGGCCGGCCTCGATCTTCTGGCCGTCGGTGACTTCGATACGCGCCTTGGCCGGCAGGTAATGGAAGTCGAGGATTTTGCCGTCCGCGCCTTCGATGGTGATGCGCGGGTGGCGTTCACCCTTGTGTTCGACAACGACCAACTTGCCATCGCCCGAGCCGCGGCGTTCCTCCTCGATTCGGGCGGTTTCGCCCTCCTCGATGTCCTCGTAACGGACGGTTCCGCCTTTTTCGGCCAGAATCGGGGTGATGTGCGGATCCCAGATGACCAGTTGCTGTCGCGGCTTCACCTTTTCGCCGTTGGCGACGAGGATGGTGGAGCCGTAGGGAACCTTGTATTTTTCCAGTTCACGGCCCTTGGCGTCGACGATGGCCAGCTCGCCGTTGCGTTTCAACGCCACCAGGCGCTTGACGCCTTCGGCGTCGGTGACGACGACGGCGTTGATGTCACGGTGTTCGACCGTTCCGCCGGCGGCGGACTTGATGTCGTTCTCGGTCAGGCTGCCGGTGGCGACGCCGCCGGTGTGGAACGTCCGCATCGTAAGCTGCGTTCCCGGCTCGCCGATGGACTGGGCGGCGATGATGCCGACCGCCAGGCCTTCTTCGACGACCTGGTTGGTGCTCATGTCCACGCCGTAGCAGCGGGCGCAGATGCCGCGGGGGCTTTCGCAGGTCAACGGGCTGCGGACGCGGATCGATTCCAGTTTCAAATCCTTGACGCGATCGGCGATCTCGTTGGTGATGACCTGATCTTCGGCAACGATGACCTCATCGGTGATGGGGTTGCGGATGGAATCGCGGGCCGTGCGGCCGACGATCATGTCCTTCAGTTCCACCTCGACGGTTTCACCCTTGTAGATCGTGGTCTTGCTGATGCCGTTGAGCGTGCCGCAGTCGATCTCGTTGATGATGACGTTCTGGGCGACGTCCGCCAGCTTGCGGGTCAGATACCCCGAGTCGGCGGTCTTCAGGGCGGTGTCGGCCAGACCCTTGCGGGCGCCGTGGGTGGAGCTGAAATATTCCAGCACCGACAGGCCTTCACGGAAATTGGCCTTGATGGGCGTTTCGATGATCTCGCCCGATGGTTTGGCCATCAGGCCGCGCATGCCGCCGAGCTGACGCATCTGGTCCACCGAACCGCGGGCCTTGGAGACGGCCATCATGGTGATGGGGTTGAGATAACGCAGATTGCCGGCGGATTTGGGGGCGGCCGGTCGGCCTTCGGCGTCCCGGTAGTCGCTTTCAAGGCCGGCCATCAGGTCTTCGGTGACTTGCTTGCGGGCGTGGCCCCAGATGTCGATGAGCTGCGAATAGCGTTCCTGTTCGGTGATGGCGCCCATGCGATAGTTCTTCTCGACCTTGTCGGCTTTTTTCTGGCCTTCGTCGAGAATGGCGGATTTGCTTTCGGGCGTGCGGATGTCGGTGATGCCGAAGCTCAATCCAGCCAGCGTGGAACGCTTGAAACCCAGTGCCTTCATGTCGTCCAGCAGCTTGATGGTGGCCGGCCGGCCAAGCTGGGCGTAGCAGTCGGCGATGACGCGGCTCTGGCCGGCGCTGGTCAGGGCGAAATTGTAGAACGGCATCTGCTTGGGAAGCTGATCGTTGAAAATGCAGCGCCCCACGGTCGTCAGCACGACGTGCCCCTTGAATTTCGCGGGGACCGGCAGCGGCTGATAACCCGGATCGCGGCGTTTGCGTTCGGCCTCCATCGCCTTCCAGGATTCTTCGGTGATGGTGACGGCGCCCGACTTGTCGTTGGGCACCACATGGGTGCGGTCGGACAGGCGGACGAAGATGCGCGTGTGCGTGGCGATTTTGCCCAGGTCGCGGGCCATCAGCGCCTCGCGAACGCTCTTGTAGTAGCTGAATTCGCCCTTGTCCCCTTCGCGGTCCACGGTCAGGTAATAAATCCCCAGCACGATGTCCTGCGAGGGGGAGATGATCGGGCTGCCGTTGGCGGGCGAGAAGATGTTGTTGGGCGCCAGCATCAGCACGTGCGCCTCGGTCTGGGCTTCGATGCTCAGCGGAAGATGGACGGCCATCTGGTCGCCGTCGAAGTCGGCGTTGAAGCCTTTGCAGACCAGCGGGTGAATCTTGATGGCGTTGCCTTCAACCAGCACCGGCTCAAAGGCCTGGATGCCCATGCGGTGAAGCGTGGGGGCGCGGTTGAGCATGACCGGATGCTGGTAGATGACCTCTTCGAGGATGTCCCAGACCTCCGGGTCGCGGCGCTCGAGCATTTTCTTGGCGGACTTGATCGTGTCGGCCAGGCCGTGCTCCTTGAGCTTGCGGATGATGAACGGCTGGTACAGTTCCAACGCGATTTTCTTGGGCAAGCCGCACTGGTGCAGTTTCATTTCCGGCCCGACGACGATGACCGAACGGGCGGAATAGTCCACTCGCTTGCCGAGCAGGTTTTCGCGGAAGCGGCCCTGCTTGCCCTTGATCATGTCGGTCAGGGACTTCAGCGGGCGATTGGATGAACCCAGCACCGGCCGGCGGCAGCGGCCGTTGTCGAACAGCGCGTCAACCGCCTGCTGGAGCATGCGCTTTTCGTTGCGGATGATGACCTCGGGGGCGTTGAGGTCCACCAGCTTTTTGAGCCGGTTGTTGCGGTTGATGATGCGGCGATACAGATCGTTGAGATCGCTGGTCGCGAAATTGCCGCTTTCCAGCAGGACCAGCGGGCGCAGGTCCGGCGGGATGACCGGAATCACGTCCATGACCATCCATTCGGCCTTGTTTTCGGAGCCGCGGACGGCCTCGATCATCTTCAGCCGCTTGGTCAGGTCCTTGATCTTCTGCTTGGAGCTGGTCTTTTCGATGTCCGCGCGGACTTTCTGCTGCTCGGCGTTGAGATCGAGCATGCCCAGCAGTTTCTTGATGGCCTCGGCGCCCATGTCGGCGACAAAATCATCGCCGTACTTTTCATAGGCGGCGCGCTGCTCATCCTCGTTGAGGAGCTGTTTGCGCTTCAACGGGGTCTTGCCGGGATCGGTGACGACGTAATCCTGGAAATAAACTATCTTTTCGATGTCGCTGGTCTTCATGTCCAGCAGCGCGCCCAGGCGGCTGGGGAGGGCCTTGAAGAACCAGATGTGGACGATCGGGGCGGCCAAGTTGATGTGCCCCATGCGCTTTCGCCGCACGCGGCTGTGGGTCACCTTGACGCCGCAGCGGTCGCAGATGATCCCCTTGTACTTGGTCCCCTTGTACTTGCCGCAGGAGCATTCCCAGTCGCGCTCCGGGCCGAAGATCCGCTCGCAGAACAGGCCATCCTTCTCCGCGCGATACGTGCGGTAATTGATGGTTTCGGGCTTCTTGACCTCGCCAAACGACCAGGACCGGATGTCGTTGGGGCTGGCCAACTGAATCCGCACCGAGCCGTAATCATTAATCCGATCGTAGACGTTTTCAGCCATGGTTCTGTTCTTTCTATTCAAGCCAAGGGCCAATGCCCATCTCTGATTTCTAAAGCCTGCTCACCCGACTCTTCGATTGCTCATCGTTGCGGGTCTCCGCATCCGCAGATACTGCCGCAACGCCTCATTCACAGCCCGTTCGTCCTTGAACTGTTTTTGCAGATCGGGACTGAGTCGCACAAAGCCGTTGCGAAACGCGATGAATTTCTTCCAATCCTTGTCGCCGCGGGTGATCGTCGGATAGCGATCCGAATCGCTGGTGTCCGCGGGGCAGTCCATCGCCATTTCCTCCGGCGTAAACTCGACGTATGTCACCTTAATCTTCGATGAAATACCGGCCGCCTTCCGCCTTCGTCGCGCGCCTCGCACTGATGATCCGGACGATGTTTTCGCTTCGCTCATAAACCACCACCATCAGCAGCCGCATGCGATGAGAAAAACCGATCACGATTTCCCGATCCTCATCCGGCGTCGAATGCTCCAGATCATAAACCTGCAACCGCCGCTCATCCTCGAACACTGTCGCGGCCTCTTCAAATGTCACGCCATGCTTGCGATAATTGCTCGCCGCTTTCTCCTTGTGCCATTCGAACCGATACGGACTCAATCACGCTGCTCCGTTGGTCTTTCAATGGTTTTGCGGCAATCTCGGTGAATCCCAAGGGAACGCTTAACCACATACATCAAAACATAAAGTACAAACACAACTCCAATGACAATGGCTGCAAAACACATTAGCACAAGCCACAAACCGTCGAGATTGATGGCATCTGACAACATTCATCACATCAAATCCTGATCCTCATCAAAATCGCTCGCGCCGCGTTTCTTTTCGAGCTGGATGTTCAATCCCAGGCCGCGGATTTCGTTGCACAGCACGTCGAAGCTGACGGGCGTTCCGGCTTCGAGGGTGTTGGCGCCTTTGACCATGCTTTCGTAGATCTTGGTGCGGCCCTCGACGTCGTCGGATTTCACCGTCAGCAGTTCCTGGAGGATGTACGAAGCGCCGTACGCTTCCAGACCCCAGACTTCCATCTCGCCGAAGCGCTGGCCGCCGGTGCGGGCCTTGCCGCCCAGGGGTTGCTGGGTGATCAGCGAATAGGGGCCGGTGGCACGGGCGTGAATCTTGTCATCGACCAGGTGGTGCAGCTTCATCATGTAGATGTAGCCGACGGTGGTCTTCTGCTCGAAGGCGTCGCCGGTGCGGCCGTCGTAGAGCTGCACCTTGCCGCCATAGGGCATGATGACGTCCAGTTCACGCGGATTGAGCGGCTTCTTGTCGCCCTTGCGGGACTTGCGCCGATCCTGCGTGGTCTTGTTGGCTTCGTCGACGGCGCGGAAGATTTCCTCCTCGGTGGCTCCGTCGAACACCGGCGTCACCGCCTGGAATCCAAGCACCGCCGCCGCCCAACCCAGGTGCGTTTCAAGAATCTGGCCGACGTTCATACGGCTGGGCACGCCCAGCGGGTTGAGCAAAATGTCCACCGGCGAACCATCGTCCAGGAACGGCATGTCTTCTTCGGGCACGATGCGGGCGATGACACCCTTGTTGCCGTGGCGGCCGGCCATTTTGTCGCCGACCGACAAGGCCCGCTTGGTGGCGACGTACACCTTGACCATCTCCAGCACGCCGCTGGGCAGCTCGTCGCCGCGCTTCATGTGATCCATGCGGCGGACTTTTTCCTTCAGAACCGCCTGCACGCGCGGCCAGAACCGGCCGTGGGTGTTCTCCGCCTGTTCGCGGGCTTCCTTTGATCCCTTGACCCAGTCGAGGCTGAAACCTTCGATCTGTTCGAGGATGACGTCCGCGATTTCGCTCTGGCCGACCTTCTGGCGCGTGCCGGGGTCAACCATCTGCTGGCCGGTGACTTCGTTGATCTCCTCCACCATCTGCTTGAAGATGGCGATGGCGCGGATGTCCATTTCCTTTTCGTAGCGCTCGATCTCCTTCTTGAGGGCTTTTTTCTGCTCGTCGGTCATGTGCATGCGGCGGCTGAACCGCTGCGTGGCAATGACGACGCCCTCTTCGCCGGCGGGCATTTCCAGCGAGTCGTTCTTCACGTCCTCGCCGGCCCGGCCGAAGATCGCGTGCAGCAATTTTTCCTCGGGGGTCAGTTCGCTCTTGCTCTTGGGGGCGACCTTGCCGGCGAGAATGTCGCCGGGGCCGACGCGCGTGCCGACGCGCACCACGCCGTTTTCGTCCAGGTTCGCCAACGCGCGCTCGGAGACGTTGGGAATGTCCCGCGTGAACTCCTCGCGACCCAGTTTGGTTTCGCGGATTTCGACGTCGTACTCCTCGATGTGGATCGAGGTGAAGAGGTCCTCCTTCACCAGCCGCTGGCTGATGACGATGGCGTCCTCGAAGTTGTAACCGTCGAAGGTCATGAACGCGACCAGGACGTTGCGGCCCAGCGCCAGCTCGCCCAGATGGGTGGCGGCGCCGTCGGCGATGATCTGGCCTTTTTTGACCCGCTGGCCCTTCTTGATGATGGGCTTTTGGTTCTGGCAGGTGCGTTCATTGAGGCCGACGAACTTGCGAAGGACGTACTCGTCGGCGTTGTCGATGAGGATGCGGGTGGCGTCCACGAACGTCACCACGCCGGCGCGTTCGGCGCGAACCACCATGCCGCTGTTCAGCGCCACGGGTTTTTCCATGCCGGTCGAAACCACTGGCGGATCGGTCCGCAAAAGCGGAACCGCCTGGCGCTGCATGTTCGATCCCATCAAGGCGCGGTTGGCGTCGTCGTGTTCAAGGAACGGGATCAGCGCCGCCGAGACCGAGACGGTCTGTCGCGGGCTGATGTCGACGTACTGCACTTCCTTGCTGGGGACGGTCGCCAGGTCGCCCTGCACGCGGGCAAGAACCAGGCCTTTTTTCAGCCCATGATCCTTGTCCACCACGTCCGGCGGGGCAAGGATGGACTTCATCTCCTCATCGGCCCGCAGATATTTCACCTGGCCGTTGACTTTGCCTTCCTTGACCACGCGATAAGGCGTGATCAGGAATCCGTAATCGTCGATGTCGCTGTAAATCGACAGCGATGCGATCAAGCCGATGTTGGTTCCTTCGGGGGTTTCGATCGGGCAGATTCGCCCATAGTGCGAAATATGCACGTCACGCACTTCAAAACCCGCCCGCTTGCGGTTCAAACCGCCCGGGCCAAGCGCCGAAAGACGACGCTCGTGCGTAAGCTGCGCCAGCGGATTGGTCTGATCGACCACCTGCGACAGTTCGCCGCGACCAAAGAAAAAGTCGATCGAGCTGCTGATGCTCTTGGAATTGACCAACTCGGCGATCCGGCCGATCTCGTTGGGGTCCTTCAGGCTCATGCGCTCCTGAACGGTGCGGCGGAGCTTGAGGAAACCCTTGCGAAGCTCGTCGGCGGCCAGTTCGTCGATCGTGCGCAACCGGCGATTGCCCAGATGGTCGATGTCGTCGATGTATCCTTCGCCGCTGCGCAACTTGAACATGTACTTCAATGAATTGACCAGGTCCTCGCTGCGGAGGGTCATCACCGTTTCGGGAACGTTCTGATCGAATTTGCGGTTGATGCGGAACCGCCCCACCCGGCCGAGACGATAACGGTTTTCGTCGTAAAACTTCTCGTTGAACAGGGTCTTGGCCTTGTCGATCTGCGGCGGGTTGCCGGGACGAAGCCGGGCATAGATTTTCAACAGCGCGTTCTCATGGCTTTCGGCGGTGTCTTCCGCCAGCGTGTTGAGGATCAGCGGGTCGGACACCTTGGTGACGACGCTGATGGACTTCATGGACGAGGCCTGAATTTTCTGCAGCGCCTCGCCGATCTGCGCGCCGGCCTTGACCAGTTCCTCGCCGCTTTCAGCATCGATGATCGGAGCAACGGCGTAATAGCCCGCCTGGAGATCCTTGAGTTTCACCGTTTCAGGCGTGTAAAACTCGCGGATGATCGATTCGGCGGTGGAATATTTCGCATCCAGCGCCCGCAAAAACGTGGTCGCCGGGATTTTGCTGCTCTGGTCAATGCGGACGGCCAGCGCATCCTTCTTGGTGACGGAGCATTCGATCCAGCTTCCACGCTCAGGAATGACGCGGCAGCCGTGCAGCGGGCGGTCCCCTTCCTGCACTTCCACCAGAAAATCCACGCCGGGGGAACGGTGAAGCTGATTGACGATGACGCGCTCGGCACCGTTGATGATGAATTCGCCCCCGCCGATCATGATCGGGACTTCTCCCAGATAGATCGAATCCTCCATCACCTCGTCCTTGTCCTTGCGGACAAAACGAACGGAGATGCGGAACGGCATGCCAAACGTCAGACGCAACGCCCGGCATTCATCGGGCGTGTAGCGCGGCTCGGACAGGTCGTAACTGATGTATTCAAGGCGCAAATTCCCATCGTAGCTCTCGATGGGGAAGACCTCACGAAGCAACGCTTCAATGCCTTCGTTTTTACGCTTGGACGGATCAACTTCCTTCTGCAGGAAACGCTGATAAGACTCAATCTGTACGTCGATCAGATTCGGAATGGGCAGCGCGTCACCGCGCTTGCTAAAGTCGCGGACCTCATGCACTTGCATCAGTTTGTCCTTTTCCTTTTAAGGGAGGGATTTCGCAGACGGCCGGATTGCAGGCCTCGTCCCGATCCGGCCGGCCACCACATCACGCCACATGGTCCTACCGCCAGCTCTTTTTCTCACCCTCAATTTTTCGCTAAGTCGATAAAATTAGCCGCTTTACGTTTCGTGAAAGCGGCCTGTCAGCCGGGCGCGTCAATAGCTTCTGCGCCCGGTTTTTTACCTAATACTATTAGGTACGATAACAATTATTGGCAGTTCGTCAAGCGCAAAGCAACATAACCAGAGACTCACCCGCAAAAACCGGGAGAGCCGTCTGGATGGCCTGTCTCACGCTTTTCCGTTCTGTCCTGTCAACTTCTAACCGTCATCAGTTTAGTCATCTGCCTCGCAAGAGTCAATTTCAAATTATTGCTACTCTGATATCTTGAATTTTTCCTTTGGTTATTTGGCGGCCGACTCCAGTGCCGCACCGGCATCCTGTCGCCACTGAATGGCCATGGTCGGGTTGTCGGGATGGTTGATCACCTCGGCAAATCTTGGCCCGATCAACGCGGAAACTTGGTCCATCAACCCGGATTCCAAGTCTTTCTTGGCCGCTTTCTGAAGCAACCGGTAATACTTCGCATCATCCAAGGCCATTCGGATCAATTCCCATCGCACGGACATGATCAGCGAGTTGCCGGCGCCCGGATAAACGAGCATCGCCCCGCTGCCGTCGGTAAGCGTGCCATCCCAAGGCTTTTCACCCGTTGCGGGCTGGCAATAAGTCCAGTACCAGACGCCGGTTAAGTCATTTTGCAATGCTCGCCAGGTCAACAACCGGTAATAATCATATATTCCCGCGTTGGGCGTCCGCATCGTCACCCGGCAATCGTACATCCATAATGTCTTGTTGGGATAAGATTTAAGAACGCCCCACTGATCTGGCCGGATTCGGATCATGCGTTCATCGGGCTGCCAGATGTCCGTGACGGCCATGATTCGATCATTGTCGGCCGGGTCGTCATAGACAAAGCTGCAATCGGCGTAAATCTGGATTTTCGGATCGAGCGCCTTGGCGACTTCACCGAATTGACGGGTACGGTCCAGCTCGCTCAGGTCCGGCTCATCGGTGATGTAAAAAGCGTAATCATCCGTGCTCAGTCCGATGTCGCGCAGATGTGCGGTCCAGTCGGCCAACCAGTTGTGCAGCCCTTTTTCCCATTGAGGCGATCCGGGAGACAGGCCGCTTTGCAGGGCATAATTGTCCTCTTTGCCGGTATCCATCCCCATCCAAAAGAGGAAAAAAGGCTTGCCGTGGCCGCTGTGCATTTTGATCGCCTGATCCAACGCGGAATAATCCGGTTTGGCGAGCAGTTCACCTTCGGGCGACAGTTTCGGCCATGGGACAACCTCCCAGGAAAAGTCATAAACGTTGACTCCGTAATCGGTCAGATTGTCCATCGCCGTCATCTCACGGCCGCCGACGATCTCTTTGCTGCGAGGCGACTCCAGAGCTGTCCACAGGCCGACTTTCAACGGCTCGCCGGCATCGGCCAGGTTGATCGGCCGGACCATCACCTCCATCGGGATGGACAAATCACTCTTGTGGCCGCGGCACAGGTCCATCAGTTTCAGCTTGAATTGATGCGTGCCGGCCGACCAGTCGTGGTGTTTCACATCCGCACGAACCCACAATTCAATCGTTTGGCCAGGCGGGATGGAGACGGCGTTCGCTTCATCCAGCGGAACCAGCGCATCGCCCATCATCGAGCCGCCATATTCCAGCACCTCCAGGTTGCGTCTGATGCTGATTTTTTGATCATCCCGGGCCGCCCCACCTTCGATGTCGATCCGCCAATCCTGCGGCGAATCGCTCAGGTTGGTGATGCGGACAATGCCGTCGGCATATTGCCCCTTCGCCGCCGCCAGTGAGAGCTTGTCCAGCGGCTGTTGAAATTGTGCCAGCGCACCGGCCGATTCAAACCGTGAGCCGACAGGCATGGTCCACAACAACTCAGATTTGTCCGCGAATTGTTTTTTGACTGTCGCGATCCGAATCGTGGAAAACAATTCGCCCAGTTCCCTGCGGCACAGCTCCCCTTTGCCGTAGATACCCTTGTGTGTCCGCAGCGCTTCGGACCATTGCTCCAACTTCTTGTTCGCGTCATCCAGTGCCCCGGCCTGGAGAGCGCCGACCTGCCGAGCCTGACCCAGCGCCTGCCGGGCCTGATTGAGCTGGGTTCGCAATTTGCCCAGCACGGTTGAATCCATGTTGTCGCGATAAGCCAAAACGCGGCGGAATTGCCACACCTGATCGTGAGCGGGCTTGGCCGTGCCGTAGGTCAGCTCGATGGTGCGGACATCCGTCCAGTCGATGTAATCCGAACTGGTCAGGGCGAACTCGGCCTTGATCGTGCGATGCTGTTTGGGATTGAAGCGGTGAAACAGGATCGCGACGCGGCCTTTGCCATCCCGAAAGACCGTCTCAAGGGTTTGCACATGGTCGGTCGGGTTGGTCGCCTCGATGAGCAGGCCATCGTACGATTCCAGCGGCAATTCGGCCGCATCGCGCACGATTTTGCCGCCATCCTCTCCTTTGTCCTGCTGATATCTGGAAATCGTCAGCCGCAGAAGACCATTTTCATGGGCCATTTGCGTGGTTTTCGTCCCGGCCGACCAGCGACCCGCGGCTTGGGCGGAAGAAAAATCGTCGATCAAAACCGGCGCGGAAGATGCCCATACCGAAGTGCAAAATCCAGTTCCGATCCACAATCCGATCAACAACACGATGCGCATGCGAACACTCCCAATTCGACGCGCTTCCGGGTGATTAGGAACAGAAATAACTTGTCTTGGCGGATTTGTTTCGGAGCATACAAAAAGGGACGATCCACTTCAAGCGGATCGTCCCTTGATAACAATTCGACTGCCGGTCGATTACTTCAGTTCGACCGTGGCGCCTTGTTCTTCCAGCTCTTTCTTGAGCTTCTCGGCCTCTTCCTTGGGGAGGCTTTCCTTCACGGTCTTGGGAGCGCCTTCGACCAGGTCCTTGGCTTCCTTCAGACCCAGGCCGGTGGCCGAGCGAACGACCTTGATGACCTGGATCTTCTTGTCGCCGGCGGTCTTGAGAACGACGTCGAACGTGCTCTTGGCTTCCTCGGCCGGCGCGGCACCGCCGCCCGCCGCTCCGCCACCCGCCATGACGACCGCGCCGCCGGCGGCGGCTTCGATCCCATAGGCTTCCTTGAGGTACTCGGCGATCTCGACCGCCTGCTTGAGGGTCAAACCGGCGAGCTTGTCGCCCAGTTCCTTGATTTCCGCAGTTGCTTCTGCCATGACAAATCTCCGGGACGTGTCGTGTCCCCAACGTGTCGAACCATCACTGGCTGCCACGTTTATGTGGCCGGTTGCCAGTGGTTGATCCCGTCCGAGAGTCGATTCCACATTGGAATCATTTAACCTGCAAAGAGGACAGTCGGGACCGTCGGATCAAAGTTCCAGATTTCAATTTCATGCGGCCGGCGCGGCTTCGGGGGCGGCGCCTTCCTTTTCCTTCGCCTTCTCTTCGATGGTCTTGAGAACCGCGCCCAGCTTTCCGCCGGGGCCTTTGATGGCGCCGGCCAGCTTGCGTCCGGGGCCGAGGATCGCGCCAATGATGTTGGCGATGGCTTCCTCGCGGGTGGGCATTTTGCTGACCCGTTCAACGCCCGCATCGCCGGCGTAGACCTCGCCGTCGAAGAAGACGCCTCGCAGTTCGAGCTTGTCATCCACCTTCTTCTCATCCAGCAGCAGCCGGGCGATGACCGAGGCGCTCGCCTCGCCATAGACCAGGGCGCTGGGGCCATCCAGCAGCGAATCAAAACCGGTTAATTTTCCGCCGATCGCCCGCCGGGCGAGATTGTTTTTCACCACCGTCATCCGCAACCCCTTTTCGTGGAGTTTGCGGCGGATGTGGTTGTTGCGGTTGGCGTCGATGCCGCGGGGATTGATCACCCCGAGGCTTTCGATGCCTTGAAACCTGCCGGTCAGTTCCTTTTCAATCAGGCCTTTTAGCTTTTTGCTCATTGTGTCACCTGGGAATCCAATTTATTGAACGGTCAATTGCACAGCGGGGGTCATGGTCGCCTTGAGGACGACTTTCTTGAAATACGCGCCCTTGCTGGTCTGGGGTTTCATCTTGCGGATCTGAACGATCATCGCGTTGATGTTGTCCGCCAGCTTTTGCGAATCAAAGCTCTGCTTGCCGACGACGGTATGGACGTTGCCGCCGGCGTCGTTGCGAAACTCGATCTTGCCGGCGGCGTATTCGCGCACCGCGTTGGCGACATCCGGCGTCACCGTTCCGGCCTTGGGAGAAGGCATCAGCCCCTTGGGGCCAAGCACCTTGCCGAGCCGGCCGACAAACCGCATCATGTCCGGCGTGGCGATGGCAACGTCGAAATCGGTGTAATTTTCCTTCTCGATCGCCTGCACCAGGTCCTGTCCACCGGCCCGCACCGCGCCGGCTTCCTGGGCGACGGAAACGAGATGTTCGGGACAGAATGCGATGACCCGCTTGCTCTTGCCGACGCCGTGCGGCAGCGACAACGAACCGCGAATCATCTGATCGGCGTGCTTGGGATCGATGCCGAGGGAAAAGATCAATTCCACCGACTGGTCGAACTTGGTCGGATTGAAGCCCTTGACGACTTCAATGCCTTTTTCAATCGAAACCGGATCGGTGACGGCCTTCTTGGCGGCGGCCTTGTACCGCTTGGAACGGGGTTGATCGTGTGTGGCAACTGCCATAAACGCTCCTGGGACGGGATTTACATTTGGCTTCCCGTCGAAGCTCCCACTGTCGCGGCCCGTGGTTCGGCCTTTTGTGTATTTAATCAGCCTTCAACCGTAATTCCCATCGACCGGGCCGTGCCGGCGATGATGCGGGCGGCGTGGTCTTCGTTGAATGCGTTGAGGTCCTTGCCCTTTTCCTTGGCGATGGCCTTGCACTGGGCCATGGTGACTTTACCGATCTTGTTCTTGTTCGGCTCGCCGCTTCCTTTTTCGGCCTTGACGGCGTCCTTGAGCATCACGCTGGCCGGCGGGCTTTTAAGCTCAAAACTGAAGGTTCGATCCTTGTAGACCGTCACCAGTACGCCGATCACCTTGCCCTTGAGGTGGGCGCTGGCGGCGTTGAACTGCTGGATGAACTGGCCCGGATTGACGCCATGCTGACCCAAAGCCGGCCCGATGGGCGGCGCGGGCGTTGCGGTGCCGCCGGGAGCCTGAAGCTTGAACTGAACCGTAATTTCTTTCTTGGCCATGATTTAACTCAATGACTTATTCGATGATCTTCACGTCCACGTGTCGTCGCGGAGCATCCTGTACAACCGTCACCGGCTGTTGCGGCACAAAATCGTCCGGCGATTCATCGCGGGCCGACCCGCTCAATCCCGCCAAAAGCCGATAAACCGGCACGGTCAGGATTAAAAGGGCGAGTAAACTAACAGCAAAAGCCAGCAATGACAAGAGCAGCATCACGATTCCAGGAACCGCGAAGATGAAAAGCACCACCCTGGCCCACGAAGGCAGCCCGCCAAAACGGTCGCGGAACCCACGATATCGGCCGTAATATTGCAGAATCTGAATCATGACTCTTTCCGGGATCAACCTGCTGAATCAATCCCCCCACGGCCATTTTATCTCCACAAACATCAACGGCAACGCCGCCCGCCGGGAATCTCGCCCTCTGTCGCCAATCGGTTATACTGCTCATCCCATGGACGAGATACAGATTCAGCTTGCGGTTCGCGATCGCCTGATGCGAAACGAAGCGAAAAATCTGACGCCGGAACAACGCATGGAGCGATTCGAGGCGTTGCAACAGTATTCGTTCGAGTTGCTCCGCCAAAACCCCCAAGCCTGGGATCGGTTCTGGCGTCGAAACCTCAAAAAACGGGCTGTTGCTCCCAATCCCGCTCTCTCGAAATGAACTTTCACCCTGACTTGTCCAACAAAGATCAGACAAATCGAGCAGGCGTCAAGCCGGCCACAGGATCGGATTGATCTGGAAAACCTTCAGGGATAAAGGCTTACATCTTTTCGATCTGCCAGTATTCCAGTTCCAGCGGGGTGGGTCGGCCGAAGATCGTGGTGATGATGCGGACCATGCCCTTGTCGGGGATGATCTCATCGACGTGTCCTTCAAAGTTGATGAACGCGCCGTTGGTGACTTTGATCTTGTCGTCTTTCTTGTATTCGGTCTTGAGGGAGGCTTCTTCTTCCGGCCGCTCGGCTTCTTCCAGCATCTTGGACTGGTCACGCGGGGTCATGGCGGTGGGTTTGCCATTGGAGCCGATGAAGTCGCCGACGCCTTCGGTCTCCTTGATCATGAACCAGACCTTGTCGGGGATGCGGCCATCCTTGTCCAGTTCCAGTTCAACAAAGACATAACCGGGGTAGAGCTTGCGGTCGCTCTCTTTGCGAACGCCGGCTTTCATGGTGCGCACGCGCTCGGTGGGCACGAGGATTCGGCCGACGTGCTCTTCGAGGCCTTCGATCTTGACCTTGCGGGCCAACTTCTCCCGGACCTGGTCTTCCTTGTTGCTCGCGACTCGCAGGACGAAAAATTGCATGGTTCAGTTGAGTCCTAACCCCACGGGAAAGTTGAAGCGCATCAATGAAATGGCGCAGCCCGCAAAACGCCGGCATAATAAAAGATATATCCGAACAGGATGTCGATCACAAACAGAATAATGGCGATCAGGAACATGAACAGGATCACCACCTTGGTCGAACCGATCAGCTCTTCGCGGCTGGTCCAGTTGACCTTTTTCATTTCGGTATCGGTGGCGATCAGGAAATCGGCATTGCCCGGCTTGTTGATGATCCACCAGGAAAAAAGACACAACGCCGCGAAAACGCCCACCGCGATGCCGAAAACCATGCCACGCTGGCCGGGAAAATGGCCGACCGTCCGGCTGTAAACGAATTGGGCCGTCAACGCGGCCACCAGGACCGCCCCGCCGGCGGTGCACATGCGGGTCCAATACCCCTGGCCGCTCTTGTATAGGGTGAAAAAGCCATGACGGGGCTGCGGGCGTGCGGGACGGGACTCGCCCGACCGCTTGGCCGGACGTTCATTGTCCGGTTGCTCATCGCGATCCGGCTCCTCCGGCACTTCAGGTGGTGGTCCCTGGTTGGATGAGTCCGGCGCCGCCTGATCCTCGGCTTCGTCTCGCTTCTCGTTATTTTGGCGGGTCACAAGAGCCATAACCATCCTATCGACCGGGCGGCGGACATTTCGCCGTCAGAACTTAAACCATCAAAAACCCGATCCATCACGGCCGAGCCGCATACACGCCAGGAGGGAATCGAACCCCCAACCTGCCGCTTTGGAGACGGCCGCTCTGCCAATTGAGCTACTGGCGTAAGTGTTACTTGCGCTTGAGTTTATGAACCGTATGGCGACGAAGGCGCGGGCTGTACTTTTTCAGCTCGATTTTCGGAGCGCCGCCGGCGACCTTAATCTCAGTACGATAATTCAGGTCTCCGGTTTCAGTACACTGAAGCCAGGCCATCTCACGATTGTCTTTGGCCATAACAACACCAATCCAAACTCGCCGGCCGCCGGCCAGCGATCAAACCAGCGACAAGGCTGATTGGACCACTGGCCGACGAGGCCGACTCAAATTACTCCAGAATCTTCACGACGACGCCCGATCCGACGGTCTTGCCGCCTTCGCGGACGGCGAATCGCAGCTTTTCTTCCATCGCGATGGGCGATTGAAGCTCGACTTCCATCGTCACGTTGTCGCCGGGCATGACCATTTCGGCCCCGCCCAACAGCTTGGCCGCACCGGTCACGTCCGTGGTGCGGAAGTAGAACTGCGGGCGATAGCCGTTGAAGAACGGGGTGTGCCGGCCGCCTTCTTCCTTGGTCAGCACGTACACTTCGGCCTGGAACTTTTTGTGCGGGGTGATGCTCTTGGGAGCCGCCAGCACCTGGCCGCGTTCCAGTTCCTCTTTTTCGACGCCGCGAAGCAGCACGCCGACGTTTTCGCCGGCC
The DNA here is from genome assembly GCA_020853095.1 of Phycisphaerales bacterium. GTDB lineage: Bacteria > Planctomycetota > Phycisphaerae > Tepidisphaerales > Tepidisphaeraceae > JADYZN01. Next base: position 47,732 of record JADYZN010000059.1, read on the forward strand.
TGTCCTTCGTCGAGGGTCTTGTTGAACGCCTCGATGCCGGTGACGACCGAGGTGCGCGTGGCCTTGAGGCCGACGATCTCGATGGTGTCGCCGATCTTGGCCCGGCCGCGTTCGATACGGCCGGTGCCGACCGTGCCGCGACCCTTGATCGAGAAGACGTCTTCGATGGGCATCAGGAACGGCTTGTCGATCTCGCGCTGCGGGATCGGCACCCATTCATCCAGCGCCTTGACCAGCTCGTCGATGGGCTTGTTGGCCGCATCGTCGCCGGGGTTTTGCAGCGCCGGCAGCGAGCTGCCGCGGATGATCGGGGTGTCATCGCCGGGGAATTCGTACTTGTTGAGCAACTCGCGGATTTCCATCTCGACGAGTTCCAGCAGTTCCGGATCGTCCACGAGGTCGATCTTGTTCAAAAAGACGACGATCTTGGGCACGCCGACTTGGCGGGCCAGCAGGATGTGCTCGCGGGTCTGGGGCATCGGGCCATCCGCGGCCGACACCACCAGGATCGCGCCGTCCATCTGGGCCGCGCCGGTGATCATGTTCTTGATGTAGTCGGCGTGGCCGGGACAGTCCACGTGGGCATAGTGCCGTTTTTCCGACTCGTATTCCACGTGCGCCGCGGCGATCGTCACCGTCTTGGTGGCGTCACGTTCGGTGCCGCCCTTGGCGATGTCCTTGTAACCCTTGGCGGTCACGTTGGGATACCTGTGCGCCGAGCGGGCGCTGAGCGCTGCCGTGAGCGTCGTCTTGCCATGGTCGATGTGCCCGATGGTGCCGACGTTCACGTGCGGTTTGGTCCGTTCAAATACACCCTTTGCCATACCTGGAACCTCCAGATGTTCTAAACCGGGGCTTTATGCCCCACCTGGTGGACGGGACAGTTGTCGAAGCTGTCGCTCATCCCACGAAAACTGACAAAACATCGACACCCGACATTAGGCATCGGGCACGGATCCGGACGATTGGTTCGTCCAAAAATCAATGCCGGTTGCCAAATGCCGGAGTGCCGCCAAAGCTGGCACTGGGGCTTGAACCCAGGACCTCCACCTTACCAAGGTGGCGCTCTACCGCTGAGCTATGCCAGCGACAACATCCCGCGAGTTTATAGCGGAGCCGATCCAACGCCGCCACTCGCCCAAAAACGCGGCCGGTTCAAGCGCAGCGCGTACCGGGACCGTAGAAGGGCGGAAAGTATAAATCACGGTGTGGCAATGTCAAATTTTGATCCTTCCCTTTTCTTGAATACCTCGCGGATCAGTCTATTTTCCCGGAATTTTATCGCATTCAAGGGTTGTGACCAAGACATGAAATTCCGCCGGGGCCATCGAAATCAACGCTGTCATCTCCATGGTCTTGCGGATATATATGCCAATTCATGGGCATCGGATTCGAGGAGATCGAAGATTCGCTTGTCGGGCCGGAATTGGACCGGGAATTGCGCGAATTGCTGGTGCTGTGTTTTCCCGCCACAACGCAATTCCTTGAGCATCGCCATTTCCTTGAACCCCCCGCCCATCGCTGGCTTCTCCGTGATCAGAGCCAACTGATCGGCCACGTCTGCCTGCATCGGAAATTCATCGGCAGCGCGCAAGGCGAGCTTAAAATCGGCGGCATCGCTGAAGTCTGCATCCACCCGGACCATCGCGGCCGGGGGCTGGTTCGCCTGATGCTGAACGAGCTGCATCAATGGGACAAAAACAGCGATTTTCAGATGCTTTTTGGCGACGAGCGGGTTTATCGTTCCAGCGGATACCGGACCGTACACAACCCCTTGCGCTATTTTGATACAACCCACCAGATATGGGACTACAAGCCGCTGGCCGGCACGATGATCCGGCCGGCCAACAAAACCAACTGGCCCGACGGCCCGATCGATCTGCGCGGCCCGGTTTTCTGACAACCCCTACGCCGTCTCGCCAGGAGGCAATTCCGGCTCATCGGTCTCCACCAGGTCCTGTGCCAGCCGGCTCATGAAAAACTGGATTTCCTGCTCGGCCACCGTGGTTGGCAGCGGATCGCGCAGGTCGTACGTGTGGGAATGGTCATCTGAAGAATCATCGCCCCGCTTTTCCCCTTCGGTGATGACGTGATGCTCAAACGTGACGCAATCCTCGTGCCCCTGCATGATGACCAGTTCCCCCCACCGCCAGGCCAGATGAACCCGCAAGGCAAGCTGGTTGCCCCAGGTGCTGACCCGGTGGATGACGTTGTGTTTTCGCATCATCTGCACGATGGAATCAATCGCCGGCAGGACCGCGCCATTGATGAAATCGGCATAGTTTCGGTTGTAATCCTGCTGCCGTTCCATCGCCTCGCGCTCGGCCGCCAGTTTTTCAGGGGCGACGTCCCGGAATGGCTCCACCCGCCCCATCCACCACTTCACAAATGACTTATCCAGCATGGCCACAGCATAAGCCCACCCCCGTCAAACGCAATCCAGGGCAATCGCATGTGGAGTTTTCTCCCTCTCCCGGTACTCCGGGGGAGGGTTGGGGAGGGGGATCGCGCGGGTGATGCTCTGGGAAAACCCCCACCCTACCCTCCCCCGGAGTACCGGGGGAGGG
>JADYZN010000060.1 GCA_020853095.1 Phycisphaerales bacterium
CCCTCCCCCGGTACTCCGGGGGAGGGTAGGGTGGGGGTTTTCCCAGAGCATCACCCGCGCGAGCCCCCTCCCCAACCCTCCCCCGGAGTACCGGGAGAGGGAGAAAACTCCACATGCGATTGCCCTGGTGGGCAGTGGGTGGTCTTTGGGTGCATGGTTGTTCCGGATCGGCACAGGCGGTAAAAAGTGGGGTGGTGGATATCGCCTGGAAAATTCTCGCGACGCTGGGTTTGGTGCTGTTGAACGGTTTTTTCGTGGCCGCTGAATTCGCGGCGGTGGGGGCGCGGACCTCGCGGCTGGAGATTCTCGCCAAGGGGAGTTTGCTGGCGCGGATGGCGCTGCAGATCAAGCACAAGCTGGACCTGTATCTGTCTACCTGCCAGTTGGGGATCACGATCGCCAGTTTGGGATTGGGCGCTGTGACCGAACCGGCGGTGGCGGTGATTGTGGGGCCGGCGCTGAACTGGTTTGGGGTGCCCGAGACACAGTTGCACACCATCGCATTCGCGATCGCGCTGGCGATCAGCACGTCGTTGCACGTGGTGGTTGGAGAGGTTGCGCCCAAGAACTGGGCGATTCTTTATCCGGATCGACTGCTGCCGATCGTGGCGGTTCCGCTGGCGGTGTTCACGTATCTGTTTTATCCGATCATCTGGCTGCTCAACGCGGCGAGCAATGCATTGCTGCATCTGAGCGGCGTGGACATCCACGGGGACCACCACGGCGGGTTGCCGCACACCGAGCAGGAGTTGCGGACGTTGCTGGGGGAGGCGGTGCGCAAGGGGGCGATCGCCAAGGGCAACGCCCGGCTGTTGACCAGCGCGTTCGAGTTCGGGCATCGCAAGGTTCGGCAGATCATGACGCCGCGGCCGTCGGTGGATTTTTTGAAGGTGAATCAGCCGTTGGGCGAGATTCTGCGGATCGTGCAGAAGAGCGCCAACACCCGGTTGCCGTTGTGCGAGGGGGATTTGGATCACGTCATCGGGCTGATTCACATGAAGGATCTGTTCAATCATCTGAAACTGACGCCGGGACGGCTGAAGTTCGTGGATGAGATGACTCCCAATGGTGAGGCGGTGGCGATCGCCAGCGGGTTGCCGGGATCGGCGGTTCACGTGATCGGATCGGGGGACATCGACCTGATGAAGATCAAGCGCGAGGTGACGTTCGTGCCGGAATTATTGGAGGTTTCAAAGTTGCTGCGGCAATTTCAAAACAGTCACAATCACATGGCGATCGTGGTGGATGAATATGGTTCCACGGTCGGGATCGTCACGATGGAGGATGTGCTGGAGGAGATCGTGGGGGAGATCGAGGATGAATTTGACACCACGCCGGCGGCCGATTTCGTGAAGGAAGGGGAGAATTATCGCGTGGCGGGGTTGTATCCGCTGCATGAGCTGCGCGACCGGCTGGCGATTGATAATTTGTCGGCCGATGGGGTGGATACGGTGGGGGGGTACATCGTGCAGCAATTGGGGCGCTGGCCGCGGGTGGGGGATGGGGTGTCGATGGGGAAATATGCGATTTCGGTGTTATCGGTCCACCAGAAACAGGTGGGTCAGGCATTGATTACGCCGAAATTGCCATCGGATTCGGCCGCCGAGTCGCAGCAGGCGAGTCAATGAGGAAAAACGAAATATTTACGGCAGATTATGACAGAATTTGCCGGCCGGGATCGTTGTTCTGAGAGCAAATACCCGCATGGGTATAAAGCAATATTTGCTATAAGATCATATAGCATAATATCTTACATCGAACTCGTGTTGGATTTGATGCCGATCGTGACCAGATGAAAGGGGGTTTGATTGCCGCTTGAAAAACAAATCCTGTTGCGAGCGATATTGGACGTTGAGTGATTGCCCAAGCCCCGATAAAATGACTCGCGTTGAACTTGGATCGCGTGATCGTGTAGATCCGATGGGTGGCGGCAAACGGGTACTTGCCGCGTCTGGGTTCAGGCCCCGAGAAAGGGATTGAAAAGACAAAGGCCGGATTTATCGGCCATTGACCATGGATGGATGATCGAAGGGGGAGGATCGAGTTGTTGTTTGTACCTCAGATTTGAGGGACAAGGTTGTTTTTCAGGATGTTGGCCGGTTTGGTGAAAAGCCAGACGGCGGGCTGCAAGTGGGTGTGTGCCGCGGGTCGGCGAATGTCTCCGTTGTGCAGCAGTTGTTAAGGAGGCTCTTATGAGTCTGAAGTGTGGGTTGTTGGGTGTTGGGTTTCTGGCGGGCGCGCTGGCGTTTGGGTCGAATGCCCAGGCCGGTTCGCTGGTGCTTGGAAACTCAGGGTGGCGGGCGTCGTGGTCGTCGTCGTTTGACAACGCCGATTACACGTACGTGACGCTGACGGTGCTGGCCGAGACGGACAGCACGGTGGTGATTCAGAAGACCGCGGTCTTCGCCGATGGTCCCGATCAGCACGGGCTGATTGCCCCGATCGAGATCAATTTCGAGCAGACGCGGGCGGATGCCGCCAAGAACATCGTGGTCACCAGCGAAAGCGTGACCAACGCCAGCGGCGTGGACTGGAACAGCTTCCAGTTCATCATCGAAGATGGGACGACCGACACGTCGGCCGACACCAGCTTCGACATCACGCGGACGTTCGGCAGCGTGCCGCCGTTCGATGTGTCGCCCTTCTCGGTGGTGGGCGTCGGCGGGATCACCTCCCAGCCGCAGATCATCACCCTGGGCGATGGCGTGCTGGCCAATGGCGAAATCTGGCGTCCGGGCGTGGGTCCGGCCGGCGGCGAGCTGGTGATCCATGCCGCTCCGGCGACCGATGGGTCCAAGCGGTTCGTCTTCAAGGAACTGCCCGGCGGCGAAGTGATTCCGCTTCCGGCGGCCGCCTGGATGGGCCTGAGCAGCCTGCTGGGACTTGGCGCCGTGGGCGCCGTCCGCAAGGCCCGTCGGACCATCGCCTGATTCAAATCAAGGCGATTGGCCTCGATGCCAGGCTTTAGGTGAATTTCCCCGCGAGGGTCGACCCAATCGACCCTCGCTTTCTTGTTTGCGCGAAAATCGTTTCGATGGATGGAATGAATTGTGGTAAATTCCCACGTTTATGGAAACAACGGACAACATCCCGGCAGGTGGTGGGGCCAAGCCACGGCGGTTCGGATGGAAATTACTGGTTTTGGCGGTGATCCTGCTGGTTGTGGCCGAGGCGGGATTGAGGTGGGGGGCGGGACTGGGCAATCCGGTGTTGTATCAGACGGATTCGGCCTGCGGTTATCTGCCGGTGGCGGATCAGCGGATCAAGCGGTTTGGGTGCTGGAACATCATCAATCATTTTGGACAGCGGTCGGTTGATTTGCCGGCCGAAAAAACGCCCGGCCACGAGCGGATATTGTTTGTCGGCGATTCGGTGACGTATGGGACGACCCGCGTGGATCAGAGCGGGATTTTCACGGCGATTTTGGCCAGGGAATTGCCGAAGAAACTGGGCCGGCCGGTGGAGATCATGAATGCCTCCACGGGGGCGTGGGCGGTGGGAAACGAGGTGGGATATTTGAAATCTCGCGGGTTGTTCGGCGCGGATGTGGTGGTTTTTGTCTTGAATACCGGAGATCTTGTGCAGCCGTTCAATCCGGGCAATTTAACGGCCGAGGGGGGGTATCCGGATCGCCGGCCTTGGTGTGCGCTGTCGGAATTGTGGGTGCGATATCTGGCGCCGCGGCTGTTTGGCCGAAAATCCGCACATGATGCGGGTTCGACGGCGGCCGGCGATGAGAAAATCGACGTGAAGGAGGTGCTGGCCAAACTGGAGGAAGCGAAGTCGATCTGTCTGGCCGCGGGCGCGAAGATGGCGATCGTGTACAGCCCTTGTGCCGGCAAACAATGGCAGGAGTCGCCGTACCCGGAATATTTTGTGAAGTTGAAACAATGGGCCGGCGACAATGGTATTGCGATGCTGGATTTAACCGATGCGTACGCGAAAGCATCAGCGGATGAGGTCTATTTCGATGGGACGCATCTTCGGCCCAAAGGCAATGAACTGGCCGCGGAGGGGATAGAGCGGGGATGGGGGATATTGATGGGGAATCAATGATCCGGCGAGGGGTGAGAATGTCCTACGATCGGTCGGTGGTTTCCACCAGGAGATTGACCTGCCGGGGAAAATGATCCAGTTCTTCAGCGGATCGAACCGGGTGCAGGCTTCGACCGATCCAGAAAATTCGATAACGGGGTTGTAAAGCCAGCAGAAGCCGCATCAAGTCGCCAGGCGCGCGGCCGGCGGCGGACGAAGAAGCGATGTTGTGTTCAACAATCAGTCGGGGGGGCGCAGGGGATTGCAACAGGGATTTCATTCCTTCGATCGCATTCCATTCCCCTCCTTCTACATCCAGTTTGATCAGATGGGGGATGCCGTTTAACCGTTCATCCAGCCGAACGGAGGAAACGGTGTATTGCTCCGATTGGGGAAAATGTTGTGGGTATGCGCTGGACATGCCGTGGTTGGTTTTGTCGCCCAGGGGATGGTACAGGATCAGTTCGCCGGCCTGATTGGACACCGCAAGGGGATGAATCGTGACCTGATTTGCAAGGCGATTTTGCCGCAGGTGTCCTTCGAGCCTTGTGCGATTGACCGGATCGGGTTCAAAGGCATCGACACGGCCACCCTTTCCCACTCGTTTGGCGGCCAACATCGTGAAATAGCCGATGTTGGCGCCGCAATCGACAAACCAATCGCCGGGCCTGAGCAATCGACGCATGATCCGCCAGGTGTCCAGCTCATACAATCCCACGGCCATGCAGCAGTCGGGATAAGTCTCCAGATCGAGGTTGAACGAAAGCCCTTGCGCGCCGTTGAAGGTTCCTTGCCATTGATTGCGGGGCAGGAATTGACGGGCAAATCGGACCAGGCGATATCCACCCCGCTCGGTTGGCGCGATGCGGGAATACACTTTGAGGGGAAAGAGGACCATGCGAGTCAATAAGGCCATTGATATACCTGTTGATTCATGATTTTCTGGAAGGCGTTGTCATTTTTCGATACAACTCGATGGTGCGCTGGACCTGCTGGTCGAAGGTGAAATGGGACCGGATGTGATCGGCGGCGGCGGCGCCCATTTGACGCAATTCATCGCGGTTGGACAAAAATTCGATTGATGCGCGGATGAAGGCATCGTGGTCGATCTCGACGGATCGGCCGGTCACGTTTTGGAGGATCAATTCGCTGGTGCCGGAGGTTTTTGTCCGCAGGACCGGCACGCCGGTGCTCATCGCCTCGGCGCAGACCAGTGAATATCCTTCGCGGGTGGAAGGGAGCAGCAGGGCGTCGATGGCGTGGTAGACAGAAAGCGGGTCGCAGCGGGGGACCAGTTGCACGCGGTCGCGCAGGTTTTCGCGGTCGATGCGCTGTCGAAGGTGGTTTTCGTGGGGTCCTTCGCCGACCAGGAGGAGCCGTAAATCGGGCAAAACCCCGCGTGTTGCGGCCGCCAGATCGAGGATCCAATCCTCGTTTTTCGGATCGTCAAACCGGCCGACGTAGGCCGCCACGGGGGCGTCGGGGGAGAGGCCCAGACGCTGCCGTGCGGCCGATCTTTCCTCGCCGGTGGCCACCTTGAAACGGGCGGTGTCGATGCCGTGGGGGATGGTCGTGATCCGGTCGGCCGGCATCCGGACGGCCCCTTCCAACCACCGGGCGGCGTCGGCCGAGGCGACGTGCACGTGATCGCCGAAATCGGTGAAGAGATTTCGCGGCCAGTTCAGCGAGATGTGGGAAAGATGCAGCGTGTACAGCAACGGCGGATTCCCTGCCGACTGCAACCGCCGGCCGACCAGCGTGGCCCGGCGGTAATGGGCATGAATAATATCCACCGGATGCTGGGCCAGATGGGCGCGCAGCAGATGCGCGCTGCGCCACAACCCCGCCAGCCAGCCCTGCGTGGGCACGTTGATCCATGGCCATGGCGCGGATTCAAACAGCCAATGCCACGCGCCCGGCGACCCGGCCACCCTCACCTCGTGGCCGGCCGAGTGCATGGCCGAACAGAGATCAAAAACGTACCGACTCAACCCGCCGGCATCGGAACAATTCACCAGATGAAGGATTCGCAAAGGTCTGGCATCACGAGGTGTTGTGGAAGTCGTGTCGGCCATGATGGAACGCGTTCAGGAGGATTTGGGCAGGGGATGGCTTAATTCCCGCTTCTTGATGACTTTGGCGGGATTGCCGGCGACGATGGTCCAGGGGGCGACATCCTTCATGACCACCGCCCGCGCTCCGATGATCGCGCCATCGCCGATGGTGACGCCGGGGCCGATGAAAGCGCCGGCGGCGATCCAGACATAGTTGCCGATGGTGATTTTTTTCCGGATCAGGGGGTAGGCCAGCATGGTGTAGTCGTGCGTGCCGCCGCAGATATAGGCATCCTGGCTGATGACGACATGGTGGCCGATGCTGATGCCGCCGAGGTTGTACAAATGGACGCGCGGGCCGATGGCGACATTGGGGCCGATGGACAGCCGCCAAGGCATTTCGATCCAGACATTTTCGGCGATCCAGACGCGGATCGATCCATCGGTGCCGAACAGTCGCAGGATCAATCCGCGAAGGCCCGGGATCCTCCTCCAGCAGAGCCGCCAGATCGTCTTCCAGACGATCAGCCATGCCAGACGCAACGGGTAGGTTCCCCTGGGGTAGGGCCATTGCTCGCGGTCCTTAAAATCCACCGATAGTTGTTGGTCGATGTCTGCTTTCATGGATTGCCTGTATTGCCGGATCGGGCGCTTTGACCGATGAACCGCTGAAGGATAACCCCGGCGGGGGGGGAATGGTAGGCGGCACAAGGCCGGATGTTCGGTGGATATGGCCAACATCTGGCGAAGGGCCTGGGTTCATGGGAAGATGCGATGATGCTCGATGTGCTGATCCAGACGTTCAACGAGGAGCTGAACCTTCCGCACGCCCTGGCGAGCGTGTCGGGATGGGTTGGCCGGGTGTTCGTCGTCGACAGCGGATCGACCGACCGCACATTGGAGATCGCCCGCCAAAGTGGGGCGACCGTCGTCGAGCATCCGTGGGAGGGATACGCCCGCCAGAAGAACTGGGCATTGGACCATCTCCCCTTTGAATCCCCCTGGGTGCTGATTCTCGACGCCGATGAGGCGGTCACACCCGACCTTCGCCGGGAGATTGAGCGGGTGTGCGCCCTCCCGGCCGACCAGGTGCCCGAGAGCGGTTTTTACATCAATCGTTACCTGCTGTTTCTGGGCAAGCGCATCCGCCATTGCGGTTATTTTCCCAGTTGGAACCTGCGGCTTTTCAAGCGGGGCAGAGCGCGCTACGAGGACCGGCCGGTGCACGAACACATGATTGTGGATGGGCCGGTGGGGTTCCTCAGACAGTTGCTGGAACACAACGACCGCCGGGGGCTGGAGCATTACATCGCCAAGCACAACCGCTATTCCACCCTGGAGGCCGAGACCCTCTTTTTCACCCAGGAACTGCGCGGCCCCAACCTTATCCGGCCGGACGCCTTCGGCACCAGCGTGGAGCGCAAGAGGTTTTTCAGGACGCACATTTACCCCCGCCTGCCGGCCAAATGGATGGGGCGTTTTATGTGGATGTATTTTCTGAAGCTGGGGTTTCTGGATGGGATGACCGGGCTGCGTTTTTGCCTGTTCATCTCCTCGCATGAATTGTTCACGGGATTGAAGCTGTACGAGCTCAAACAGCGGGCCAAAGAGACACAACAGGCGGATGTCGAGCGGTTGATGACCTCCGACCATCAACTGATTGAACCGCCAGCCACTACGGCCACATCGGCCGGGGACAACGGACAAAGTGTGCCGCGGCCATCAACGCCTCCGGCGGCGAAGCCGGCAGCGCCGGCCGTCCCGTCCGCACCGGCCAGGTATCAATCCAGCCCCTGGAGCACCATGGAAAAGATTCGTCGAGTATTGTGGATGATCGTCCGCGCCACCCTTTTTCGCCGTTCGTTTCACAACTGGTACGGTTGGCGTAGATGGCTGTTGCGGCGATTTGGCGCCCAAATCGGCGCGGGCGTGCGGATACGCCCTTCGGCCTCGATCGAGATCCCCTGGAATCTGTACGTCGGCGACCACGCCATCATCGGCGACCATGCCATCATCTATTCACTGGGCAGGATCACCATCGGCCGCCACTGCGTCATCAGCCAGTACGCCCACCTGTGCGCCGGGACGCATGACTACACGCGGCGGTCGTTTCCGCTGTTGCGGCCGCCGATCGTGCTGGAGGAGGATGTGTGGATCGCGGCCGATGCGTTCGTCGGCCCCGGCGTGACGATCGGCGCCCGCAGCCTCCTGGGGGCGCGCTCCAGCGCCTTTGGCAACCTCCCGGCCGACATCATCGCCGTGGGCACCCCGGCCCGCCCGATCAAACCCCGAAAACTGGAAGGATCGCCCGATGAAGTGCCGGGGGTGTGAGGCAAGGATTTCACCCCAAGACGTAGAGAGTAAATAAAATTGCATTCTTTGCGTTCTCCTTGCTTCCTTGGCGAACCTTCGTCTTTATTTCTCGCTACTGCTGGCTGGAAGAGGTATTAAAATGATTAAAGTATGCACGATAAAACGCGATCTTATGATTTTGTTTTGCATCGGGTGTTTCCTGGTTCAACGGTTTTGCCATGGTAAGGAAATCCCTCTTTCGCCGGTGGCGATATATGACAACTATCAACTTTCCATCCGCGATCGATATTGGAAGATTCCCGTCCCGTCTGGGGCAGGCGTAGCCGTCGAGCAGGATGCGGTTGACCCATACGCCATGGTTGTCTTCAGAGGATTAGTGACACTCTATGCGCCGGACGGCCGCATTATGCGGCTGAGTGATGCCGCGATGGCCAATCCGTATGCCATGCCACATTCCGGCGACGGGCGATGGCTGGCACGGCGCGGCGACAAACTGTGGGCCTGCTGGATGGGCAATGAGCCGAGTTTGATCGGCACACCCTGCTGGATTGCCCAGGTTGATTTGAAAACGTGGAAGGCGGAGGCCGTGCGTCCGCTGGGGTATGCCAATCCGAAACTGACCCAGAGCGGGCCGAGAGACAACCACGCCGCGCCGCAGGTCATCATCGGGAGCAACGGGACGCTTTATGTGATCCTCGGAGCGCATCATGGGCCGATCCAGTGGCTCAAGAGCACCCATCCGCTGACCATCCTGACCGAAACGAAGTATGACGCGGCGTTCTGGCCGGCGAAAATCGTCGGGCCGCAACCCACACGCCCGGCCCACGGTCAGACCTACCCGGATCTGCTGATAGATCCAGATGACACGATCCACGTCGTCTCAAGATCCACTGCGGATAATTACAAATGGCAACTCGTTCACTGGACGATTTTCCCCGATGGCCAAACCGGACCGGTAACGGTGATCGATCAGGCCAAAAGCGATATATACGCCATCTGGTATCAGCATCTTTCGTGGGATTCGGCGGGCAATCTTAAATTGGTTTCCCAGCGGCATGAACAAGCAACTCACGGCGCACCGATTGTGTCGATGGAATCGGTGCCGGTGACGCGGATCAGCAAAGATGAAGGGAGGACATGGACGATCGTTAGGTAAACGATCCGCCGCTCCGTGACGAGTGAGTCGCAAGTTCCTGATAAAATCTCAGTGTGACAACGCGGCATGGTATGCCTGAAGGGATTGCCGTGCGATGACCGGCCAGGTGAAACGTTCGGACACGAGTTGGCGACCTGCCTGGCCCATCCGTTTGGCGGCGTCGGGATCATTCAATACTTCCAGCAAGGCGTTGGCGATCGTCTGGGCGTTCAGCGGCACCACTTTCCCAGCCCCCACCTCGGCCACTTCGGGGAAATGGCAGTTTTCGCTGATGACCACGGGCAGGGAGCAGGCCAGGGCCTCGGTAATGGCCATGCTGAAGGTTTCGTGCTCGCTGGGCAGGCAGAAGCAGGCGGCGGCCGACAGTGCGGCGAATTTATCGCGGCCGTAGAGCGGGCCAATCAGATGGGCCCGATCTGATAGATTCATGTCGGCGATCTGCCGTTGGAAAGGCTCTTTTGCCTGCCCATCCGGACCGGCCACGACCAATTGCGCCTGTTCATGTGCGGCAGCGACGATGGCAAAGGCTTGGGCAAGGTGATTCAGACCCTTGCCGGGATGCAGGCGGGCCAGAAAGAGAATGAAAGGGCGGTCAGCCAATTGGGGATGGGCTTTGCGGAACTCAAAGGCGGTCGGAAGGCTTGCTACCTCATGGGTGAAAATACCATTGGGCAGGATTTGCAACGGAGCGTGAAGTTTTTGCAGCGCTGTGGCGTCGCGTTCGTCGGTATTTAAGACATGAATGAAGGCGGCGCGGTTAAGCATCCTCCGATACCCCAGCAGCATCGCCACTTTTTTTTTCCATCGTTTTTGAGTCATGCTCCAGGGATAGAGCATGCCATGCGGGGCAATCGCATAAGGAATGCCCAGCCGCCGCGCTTCCTGCGTCACGGCCAGCAGCAGGGGCTCCCAGACGCCGTGCAGATGAAGCATCTCCATGCCGGTGATCTGGTCGCGCCACGATAGGGGAAAGCCGCCCAGGGCGGACCGGATGGAATGTGGCGGCAGGATCGGGCGCGCCACGGCCGCGATACCGGGAATGTCCCGCAGGGATTGCTCCACGGCTGCGGCTCGATCAGGACAGGCGGTGGCGAGAATCCGCACCTCGTGCCCTAGAGCGGTCTGCGCGGCGGCCAGCCGACCCACCACGGCCGCCGGCCCGCCGCCGGCGGGGTCAAGGGAGGCGATAACGTGGGCTATTTTCATATCACTGGCCTTTCAATGGCGCAATGGTATCTTCTCATCGCGGAGATTTCACGATGACGGAACGATCCCATTCACCCAATCCCATTCGCGTGGTGATCCAGCAGCCGGCTTTGCCCAAATATCGCGTGCCCGTCTTCGCCGAACTGGCGCGGCGGCCGAGGCTGGAGATTCAACTGATGTATGCCCAGGGAGAGGAGTTGCCGAATGTCGCGGCCGAAGGGTTTCGGGCACAATCCGTACCGATGTCTCAAAGGATGATCGGCGGTCGGCCGTTGTTGTGGCATCAACCCCAATGGGATCATGCGACTAAAACCTCCTGTGACGTTCTGGTCTTAAGCTGGAACCTGCACTATGCCAGCCTGATTCCGGCATTATTGCGGGCCAGGGCCAATGGCGTGGCGACCATCCTCTGGGGGCATGGCTATTCCAAGACCGAATCGGCCTGGCGAAGTTGGCCGCGGCGCAAGGTGACCGAGCTGGCCACGGCGTTGTTGTTCTACAATCACACCGCCGCACGGCAATTCGTCGAGATGGGATGGGATCCCAAGCGGATATTCGTCGCCCTGAACGCCCTGGACCAGACGCCCATTCAAGCGGCCCGGCGGCATTGGCTGGACCGGCCGGAGGAGTTGGCCCGGTTCCGCCGGGAGAATCGGTTGGATTCAGGACCTGTGATCCTGTTCGTCTCTCGCTTTGATCCTGCCAATCGCCTTGACCTGCTGCTGCACGCTGCCGAACAACTGCGTGCGCGGTATCCTCGCTTAAAGCTGGTCCTCATCGGCAAGGGTCCCGACGAAGCACCACTGCGTGCCTTAAGCATATCGCTTGGTCTGGCGGATCGGGCTCATTTCATGGGAGCCATTTACGACGAAATGAAATTGGCTCCTTTTTTTCTCAGTGCAGACCTGTTCTGCTATCCCGCCAATATCGGGCTGAGCATCCTTCATGCCTTTGGATATGGATTACCGGTCGTTACCAGCGACCGTATTGAATCCCAGAATCCGGAGATCGAAGCATTGCGCGATGGTGGAAACGGGCTGCTTTATGCTGACGGTGATATAGACGCCCTGGCAGCGGCATTGCAGCGCGTGCTGGATGATTCGGCTCTGCGCCAAAATATATCGGCCGGAGCGATTCAAACGGTCACAGAACAGTTTACGCTGGAAAACATGGTGGATGGGTTCGAGGCGGCGGTTCGGTGCAGCCTGGCGCTACAGTGCAAATGATCCTCAATATTTCAGGAGAAAAATGACTCCCAAACAGCGGCATTATCCCGAAAGTCGAGTCGGCGGATTTACCCACATCGACGGGACCATCGCGTTTTACAGCCAGGTCGCCTCGGTCCTGGCGCCCTCGTCCATCATGCTGGATATCGGCTGCGGTCGGGGCGTGTTTGCGGGAGACGCCATCGGCTTCCGCCGGGGATTGACCAGTTTCAAGGGGCGCTGTGCCAGGGTGATCGGGATTGATGTCGATCCCATTGGCCAGACCAACGCATTGCTCGACGAATTTCGCTGGATTGAAAATACATCCCGATGGCCGGTGGATGATGCTTCGGTGGATGTCGCCGTGGCGGACATGGTCCTGGAACACATTTCCGACATTGATTCTTTTTTCAGTGAATGCGCCCGCGTTCTTCGACCGAATGGCTGGCTATGCATCCGCACACCCAACAAATGGAGCTACATCGGCGTGATTTCCCGCATGATCCCAAACAAGGCCCATGGGAATGTTTTAAGAACTGCCCAACCTGACCGCAGCGAAATCGACGTGTTCCCCACGCTCTACCGCTGCAACACGCGCGGAAAAATCCGCCGGGCGATGCGACGACACAACTTTGATCCGTGCGTTTACGGCTATGAAGCCGAACCCTCTTACCTGAGTTTTTCCCGCATAGCTTACGCCTTGGGCGTGCTGCACCAACGCCTGGCCCCGGGATTCATGAAGGCAGCGATATTCGCCTTTGGACAAAAGCAGTTTGTGATTGGAACATCCCTTTAGATTGAGTATTGGAGGGCCGCGTGTGATGAGGCTCTCATAATCGAGCGCAAGCAGACAGAATAATGGACCACCGATCAAGATGAAAGTGTAAAATGGGCATCTACATTATATTCATTGTTGTCCTCCTCATAATGCTGCACAACATTGTCAAGAGACTTCATCGAAAGGCAGTAGGGTTGTTGCTCGGGGTGTCGGTGGGATTACTCCATTTCATAATGCTTCCCCTGGGCGCATCGCTCATCTACGGAGTTCCGTTGCCTGGTCTGCCTACTATTGGAGGATTACAGAGTATCTATCCGCTGCAAATGCCTTATGAAACAATCATGGTTCTCGGCAGCGTAGGCATTATTGGAGTATTGGACTTGCTGGTAATGATTCCGAGGTTGCCGGCTGTTCAGTCAGTCTATGACTATGAGTCGGATGGGTATTATGCAAGTATTTCAAATCGCGCGATTCAGTTGCTGGTTGTTCTCGCCATCATTTTGCATGCGACTGCATTTTATGTCTCTGGGCTGGCCCAGGGCGGGCATTGGGCGCATTCTTCCAATGAATTTATGCACGACTATGGTGTATGGGCGCAAATCCTATACATGGCCAGGTTCGCGGTGCAGATGGCGGCTCTGATTGCAATCCTATTGTCACTTGTTGATAAGACCATTTCACTTGTAAGCGCTGTGATGTATATGTTGCTTTTGGCCGGCTTCCAAATGTTCACTACCGGCAACCGGATTTTTGCGTTGTACGTTGCATCTGGATTTGCAGTCTGTCTATGGATCAACAGGCGGTATGTAATTCTTGGGATGCTGTTCGTCGGCTCAATTCCGTTTGGCTGGCTCATGACCCTGTATGTAATTATGCGGGCATACATGCATGCCGCGAACTCATCGCTGGCATCGAACATTCAACGTGGATGGTCGGCCGCCTTGGAAAACAGCTTTCAGCGAAATATCATTGTTGAATATATCTACAGCATTACAGAGGCCACAGACTTGACCGCGGCCATGAATGTTGTGCGAGATTTCCCCGGCCGCCATCATCTTTTATACGGGGCA
This sequence comes from Phycisphaerales bacterium, assembly GCA_020853095.1. Classification (GTDB taxonomy): domain Bacteria; phylum Planctomycetota; class Phycisphaerae; order Tepidisphaerales; family Tepidisphaeraceae; genus JADYZN01. The sequence continues at coordinate 13,818 of JADYZN010000060.1, forward strand.
ACCCTGCTCAAACCCTTTGTCTTTTGGATACCCCGTTTTGTCTGGGCTGACAAGCCCGTATCATCGAGCGTCTATCTTGCGAGGTTCTATGCACCCTCATTACAAGGTTTCAGTTTAAATGGAACTGTGATCGGTGAGATGTTTATGAACTTTTCCTGGCTTTCGCTGTTCATATTTCCAGTGCTTATTTGCCTTGCTGGCTGGTTAATGTCGCGGTGGATCCCAAATCCACGCCTCAGAGGCCTTGTGGGGTTCCTCTTTGGTATATCCATCATGCGCGGTAATATTTCGGATCAAGCCATGTATTTTGCCATCGGCCTCATCCTGTTGTACATGGTTGGCAGAAGATCAACGCAAGTGAGCCGGGGAAATCTTATTGAAATGAATTCAAGAATCAAGCATTAGCCCGATCATGTGCCTGAAGAAATCCGAAAGATTATCATCGCAGCGATCGTCTTTGACATCACCTGCCGATACAGTGAGGGGCTAAGCGATGTACGATTCATGGGAATCTCGCCTGTCACGGGCATTTAGGCCACAGGAGCAGCCGCGCCGGCAGGGGAGCTGCGCCACGCGAATCACTTTACTCCGACCGCCATCGCAACGCGAAAGGGCGGCGGCTTTTTTTCCAAAAGGCCGCCGCCCGGAGTTCATCGCCTCTTCGATGGCGTCTTTACGCCGCCTCGGCCAGGCGCAAGGCCTGGGGCGAGGAGTTGCCCACGGCCCATTGCACGCGGGCCGACACCGGCTCGGACAGGGGGCCAAACTCCATCTTGGCGTTGAACCAGCGGGCGACCAGCCAGACCAGCGCGCCCGGCGCCGCATCGTCCACGGTCACGTACGCCTCGGTGCGCGTCGTGGGATCGGTCTGCCGCCACAACGTCAGGTCCGACGGGGCGGTTTCCCCCGTGAAACTGAAAATCTGCGCCCCGGCCACGCCGTCGGGTTTGGCCGTGCGGACCGGCTCGCCGTGAAGGCGAACGCGGAAGGTCGATCCGCTGACCGACACCACATCCACCGTCAGGATCGCCGAGGGGGGCGGAATGGGGGCGGGGGTCTTGCGCACCGTCAGGCCCAGTTCGGCCCGCCGTTCGTTGGTGACGGCCGGGTTGGCGTTGATGATCCGCGCCACCTTGCGCACCACGCTCAGCAGGGTTTTCCTGGCCGCATCCTTGGCGAGGATCGTCGGCCGGGTGCGCGTGGCCGGGGCGGTGGCCGTGGCCAGCGCGGCGGCGTAGGCCGAATTGGCCGCCGACAGTTCCAACTGTTGGCCGGGGGACAGCCCGTCGCTGAGGGAGGCCTTGGCGGCCAGATTGGCCGCGAAATCCCTCAAACCCGAATCGGTTTGAGGTGGAAACGGAACAGACATGGTCTCTCCTTCCCCACAAAGGGGAAAAAGTCGCCCCGCCGGCCCGCCGAACCATTCAGAATCCGGCGTGAAAACCAACCGGGCATGTTCAATACGTCGAATCAAAAGAAGGGCGACTTGAGAAGCTGGGAGAATTTTGTTGAATATTCTGTCCTGTAACGCGGATTTGCCATGACGCCGCAACGATCCGGCCGCTTTCCGTCCATGCTGTGCGATGCGCAAGGCGTGTTGCGCGGCGCGCAAGACCTTTTACGCGATGCGCAAGACATGCTGCGCCGGGCGCTAGACCTGTGGGTTGGCGCGCAGCGCGTGTGGGATGGCGCCCAGCGCGTACTGGGCGGCGCCCATCGCAGGTTTGACGCGCCCGGCTATTCAAGTTACGAGTCTTGGTGGGCAGGGGCGTCCATGACCCTCTGCACGGCAGATCGCCGCTTGAGCAGGGAGCCGATACGCTGGATCAGCTCTCGACAGTCGGCCGGAGCCAGCCGCTTGAGGATCAACAGATACAGTGGTCCGCCCAACCCAAGAATGATGCCGATCTGTACGAGGCTCCGCCCGGTCATGGCGGGCAGAGCCTGGGCGATCAGCACGCCGGGAACCAGCGAGGCCAGACTCCCCAGGGTCGCCGGCCAGTAGACCGTGACAACCTGTTTCCATGCCCCCCTTCCCAGGCCGCCGGGTTGAATGCCGGCATGGATATACAGCGGACCCATGAGGCTGTAGGTGACGGCCTCGGCGATCGCCACGGCAATCATGCCTCCCAGGGCGGCGGTCAACATCACCGCCGTCATGTAACCGGCCGCGCAGATGATGCTCAGGATCAGCAGCCCCTTGAATCGCCCCTGGCTCTGCATCAGCGAGCGCGCCGGCGAGCCGACGGCCCACCAGGCCATGCCGAGGCTGAGAATTTCCATGACGGGGATGGCCGGATGCCACCGGGCCGGAAAGAACAAGCGGAACACCGGATCCGCAATCGCCGCCTGAACAAAGCAGGCCGGAACCGCCACCATCGCCAGCAACCGGCTGGCCCGCAGGAAGGCGTCTGTCTGACGCCCCGGTTCATCCTGCAATTTGGCCAGCGTGGGGAAAAGCACGTTGCCCAGGTTGTTGGTGAAGATCGTCACGGTCTGTATGGAGAGGTTGAAGGCGAAATAATAGAGGCCGGTGGTGATGGTGTCGTGAAAAATTCCCAGCGCCATGTAGTCCCCCTGGGAGATGAGGATCAGCAGCAGTCCGGTGACCCCCATTGCGGCGCTGTCTCCCACGAGAAACCGCCAGCGCCGCATCTGAGGCGAGAATTTAAGGCGCACGGGCGCTGCCACCCAATACAGGGCTGTGATGATCACCATCCCCGCTACCGCCGCCACAGCGATGGCGTACGCGCCCCACCCGGCCCAGGCCAGCAGGCAGGCGATGATCGCCTGCGCCAGCGCGGCGGCGACCATGATCACCGCCTGCGCCTTGAAGCGCAGATCATTGGACAGCTTGGCCTGTGGTACGGGTATCAGCCCGGCGAGCAGCGCGTTGACCGACAGGATTGCCAGAATGCCACCCAGTTGCGGTGCGTCATAGAGACGCTGGGCCAGCGGAATTGCCCCACAGGTCAAAACCATCGCTGCAGTCCCCAGGAAAAAGCTCATCCAGAAGACCGGGTTGGCCCAGCGGTTGAAATGGGTGTTGCGGTGGATGAGAATCTCCCGCAATCCCGCCTGGCGCAGGACGCTGATAAAGGTCGTCACCGTATAAGCCAGCCCAATCAGCCCAAAATCCTCCCGTGCCAGCAGCCAGGCCAGCACAATGTTGGCGACGGTGTTGATCGCCTTGGTCCCCAGCGTCTGGCCCAGCAGCCAGGAAAACCCGCGCGCGGCCGCCCGGCCCAATGAAGTGGTCGTCGGGGGTGGCGTGGTGGTGGTGGTGGTGGTGCGCATATGGAGTCAGCGAGCGGAATCCGGGGCAAACACCTCATCAATCCATTGGCACAGCGAATGAAACATCAATTGATGGCATTCCTGGATCCGCGCGGTCACGTTGGAGGGGACGATCAGCTCGATGTCGGCCAGGCCGCGGGATTTTCCGCCGGTTTTTCCCAGAAAGGCGACGGTTGTAAGTCCTTGTTTTTTCGCGGCTTGCAACGCCAGGACCAGGTTTTCGCTGTTGCCGCTGCTGCTCATGATAATCAGGATGTCGCCGGCGTTGCCCAGCGCCTCCACCTGTCTTTGGAAGACGGTTTGATAACCAAAATCGTTGCCGGCGCAGGTCAGAACGGTTGGGTCGCACAGGGCGATCGCCGCCAGGGCTTTGCGGTTGGCGCCAAATCGCACCACCAGTTCCTCGGCGAAGTGCATCGCATCGGCGGCGCTGCCGCCGTTGCCGGCCATCAGCACCTTGCCCCGTTTTTGCCAGCAATCCATCATCGCCCCGGCCAGCCGGTCCAGCGCCGGCCGAAGCTCCAGCAGCCGCGGCAGAACATCAGCCAGTTCCGTGATGGATTGTTCCAACTGGGTCTTGATCGAGCTCATGGGGGTTCATCCTCCGTTTGTCGTTGTCCGTCCGTCGTTGTCGGTCATCGGCCCGCGTGGGCTTGCAGGATCCGCTGGATCAGGGCCGAGGTGCTACGGCCGTCGATCAGGGGGGCCAGCGCCACCCGGCCGCCGCAAGATTCAACAAAATCCCAACCCACCACCTGCTCCTTTTGATAGTCCGCCCCTTTGACCAGCACATCCGGCCGCACCTGATGGATCAAGTCCAGCGGCGTATCATCGTCGAACGGAACCAGGTAGTCGATGCTCTCCAGCTCTTCCAGCACCGCCAGCCGGTCGGTTTCGGGGATGATCGGGCGGGATTCCCCCTTGAGCCGGCGGATGCTTCGGTCGGTGTTGACCCCCACCACCAGCAGGTCCCCCTGCGCCTTGGCGAACTGGAAATATTTCACGTGCCCCAGGTGCAGCAGGTCGAAACAGCCGTTGGTGAAGACGATTTTTTTGCCCGATGCGCGGTGGCGGTTCAGTTCCGCCAGCAGGTTGTCAATCGTGCGTTGTTTGCCCAGGTGCTGTTGAAGTTCGCTCATCAGCTCCTCGATGATCTCCTCCGGCCGGATCGGCACCGCGCCGAAACGTTCCACCTCCAGCCCGCCGGCGATGTTGGACAGCGCCACCGCCTGCGGCCAGGTCGCCCCGGCCGATCGGGCCACGGCCAGCATCGCCAGCACCATATCCCCCGCGCCGGTGACATCGTACACCTGGCGGGGGCGGGTCTTGAGCCAGTGCGAGGGTCCATCCCGCAACGCCAGGTAGGCCCCGCTCTTGTCCAACGTCACCACGGCCGCCTCCAGGTCCAGATGGTCGATCAGCCAGCGGGCGCCTTGTTCAAATTGGGCCGGGTCGGACATGTTGATGCCGGTGGCTTTCTGTGTTTCGCTGCGGTTGAGTTTGAGGGCGGTGGCGTGGGCGTATTTGGAATAGTCGGTGATGGCGGCCGGATCCACCAGCACGGGGATGTTCCGCGAGCGGGCCTCGGCGATCACCCGCCGGCAAAAATCGTCGGACAGCAGCCCCTTGTTGTAATCCTCGATGCAAAGGATTTTGGCCCCATCCAGCGATTGAAGCAAAGTCCGGTGCAACTGGTGGTAGGTTTCATCCGGCAGGGGGGTGCAATCCTCGTAATCCAGCCGCATCATCTGCTGGGGATGGCGATGCTGGGCCAGCCCCACCAGTCGAAGTTTGCAGACGGTCGGCCGGTTGGCAATCCCCAGAATGGCCGAATCATCCACGCCGGCCGTTCGCAGGTGTTGGCGCAGCAATTGGGCGTTGTCATCCTGCCCGATGGCGCTGACCATCCGCACGGCCGCGCCCAACGCCGCCAGGTCCGCCGCCACCGACCCCGCCCCCCCGGCGCGATGCTCCTCCCGTTGAAAATGCAGCACCGGCACGGGCGCTTCGGGAGAAAGCCGCTCTGCATTGCCGTAAAGATAGCGGTCCAGCATCAGGTCGCCGATGAGGGCGATGGGGCTGGGGGGGAGGCGTTCCATGATCTCCACCAGTCGGCCGGCGGCAGGGGGGGGTGAACTTGGATGCGAAGGGTTGCTCATGAGATGGGTTGCGTGGTGGTTTTGAGTTCCTCTAACTTGAAATCCGGGACAATCTGTTGTCGCAGGGCTTCAAATTCCTTGTGCCATTTGCGGCCGCCGGTGGTTGGGCCGTTTTTGACGTATAAAAACCGCAGCGCCCGGCGGGTTTCATCCAGCAACGCCGGATTGCCCCCATCCGCTTTGGCCAGCTCGACGTTGCAGCGAAACAATTTGTAAGTGGACTCCCAAAACAGGTCGTTGTCCACCAGTTCGCCATCGACCAGCTTCCGCTCGGTTCCCAGCTTCCTGTCCGCCAGCAACCGTCCAAACAACGGCTGGGCGGCCTTGTAATCCGCCAGGTCAAAATCGACCCTTGCGATGCCGAACGTGACGGCCGGGTCGGGATAATTCGCATCCACCTCCGTGCCGGCGATCGTCCGTTGATATTCCTTCACCGCATCGGGCGTTTGCAGGGCCTGATATTTGGCCAGCGCCTCGTTTAATCCCTTGGTCCGCGCGGCCGCTTCTTCTTCCAGTTGCGCCGACAGGAGCTTCGTATCGGCATCGAACACGCGATAACGATACGTGAATCGGCGGATCCGCTCATCGGGGTTGTCAGCCGCCCATTGTACCAGATATCCGCTGAGCGTCGCCCGCGACCGCGCCAGCAGCCGCATCTGCGGGCGGTCATCGCGTCGGCGGGCCTCGTCCAGATCATCATCCAGCTTTTGCAACAGCCCGAAGATGATCCGCGCCCCTTGTCCTCCTTCGCGGGTTTTGAGTAATTCCACCAGCGCTTCGGTGGCCTTGGCGTTCTGGCCCAGGTCCATGTACGAATCGACCCGCAGAAACAGGGCCTCGCCCAGCAGGTCGGTTTCATCGGCCATCCCGCGCACGGACGGTTCAAAGCCGGCTAGCAGTTCCAAGGCCCGTTTGGGGTCATTTTGCTCGCGATTGGCCACCTTGGCCGCCAGCAGGGCGGTTTTGGCCAGCAGCGAACGGTTTTCCGGCAGCGATGGATTTTTCGCGGCCAGTTGATGAATCTCCTCCGCCAGCCGCTGAATCTCCGCGACGATCCGGCCGCGATCCGCAGCGGCCTGCCTGCCGCGCTGTTCATCGAGCATCTGATTCAGCGTCACCATTTCAAAAAACAGCGCCCGAATCCGCCGGGGATCGTCGGCCGGAACCATTTGATAAACCTTGACCGCCTGATCAAACCGCCCGTCTTTCTGCAACAACCGGGCATATTCAAAGGCGAACTGCGCCTGCTGATACTGTCCCACCGCCACCGACAAAAACCGCTCGTACAGCTTCAGGTTCGCCGGCTCGGCCGGATTGGCCCGCACCAGTTGACCCACCAGTACGCGGGCGTTGTCCAGCGCCACGCGGTCAAAATCCGCGCTGTGGGGAAAATCGTGAATAAAATCCAGAAACGCCCCGGCTGCCTCCGCGTCGCGGTCCAGCCGATCCAGAAAAAACCCCACCAGCAACGCGGCTTGTTCCACCAGTTCCGCATCCACCCCCATCCCTCGTCGTCGAACCAGCTCGCGGGCGGCGTCGATCGCACGCTCCAGTGTTTGCCTCTCCACCGCCTCCGATTCATCCTTCATCCGCTCGACGTTGCCGCGTTGAATCAACGCCTGCAGCAACAGCACATCGAGATGTTTCATGTCCGGATGTTCCGGCAGCCGGCCGACCAATTGCTCGTAGACAATCCCCCGCAATTCCGGCCGCTGGGCGACCAGCTTCAACAGCACCTCCATCGCCCGCCCATCGGCGGCCGCGCGGTCGGCATCGGTCTTGGCTGACTCCGCCTGAGCGCTGTACAGGCGATATTCCAGCATCGCGGCCGCCGCCTGCGCCCCCTGGCGGGCGGAGGCGATTTCGGAGTCGATGTGTTGCTCCTGCCAGGTTCGCAGCTCATCCAGCGCCCGCCGGGCCACGTCCAGTTTTCCCGCCATCACCAGGCTGACGGCCGTGAAATAGCGCGCCTCGTACTGCTGGGCAATCGTCGGCGGCGGGGTGGTCTGGCCATTGATGACGCCGGCAAACTCCTCCGCGGCCCCCGCATAGTCCCCGGCGGCCAGTTTCAGCTTGGCGATGCGGTTGCGCACCTGGGCCTGCACGGTGCTGTCGGCATTGTCGAACTCCGCCAGCCCTTCGATGGCCTTGCGGGCGATCTGCCGGCGCTGGTCGCCGCCGGCGACCGAGTCGATCGACAGCGCCAGGTCGTACGCCACCATCTGCCGCGTGTAGCGCGCCATGGTCGCCAGGCCGTCCATCTCCATGTACTGTTTGGCGGCCGGATCGTCCGGGCTGCGGATCGTGTTGGCGATTTGTTCCGCCTGCACCGACGCCAGCGACTGGCAGCGGTCCAAGATCTCGATGATCGCCTCGACAATCGGCCGCAACGATGCCTGCACGCGCGGGTTTTCCCCCCAGTATTCCAGCGTGTTGACCTGCCGGGCCGCGCCGTTCTGGATCAGGATCGTCGCCTGCTGCCAGAGCGTCCGCGGGTCGTTGATTTGCGACAAGCTCACGTGGATCTGAGCGACGATCCGGTTCACCAGTTCCTGCCGCTGGCGAATGGTCAACCGGCTTTGCGGATCGGCCAGCTCGTTCAACGCCGACAGCGTGCGGATCGCCTGTCGCCGGTTTTCCGGAACCTTGTCAATCTGGAACGCGAATTCCATCAGCGAATCGAGCTGCCGATTGGCCAGCTCCGCGTACAGCCGATCCTCCAAAAGCGCATCCAACCCCGCCGGCCGGCTCTGCGCGGCCGCCGGGCCGCTCATCGCGACGGTCGCGATCAAGCCGCCGGCCAACAGGGATCGAATCGATTTCATCAACGCCAATCGACCACTTTCTAATGGGAGGTGGCGAACGCCACCTTGGTGAAACCCGCGCTCAACGCCGATTCGTAGACCCGGATCAGATGCTCGTACCGCACCACCTTGCCGGGGCCGATGATCACCTGCACCTTGTCCGGCGGCGTGCCGGCCTGTTGAAACTGTTCCAGCATCCGCCTCAACTGTTCCTCCAGTTGCCGCGCATCGGTGACGCGAATCCGTCCCGCCACGGCCTCAAAACCCGCCCCGCGCGGATCGACTCGAATTTCCAGCGTCGTGTCCGCCACCCATCCGGCCGGCGGCGTCGTCCGGCCCGGACCGGTCTGCTTGATCGGCAGATTGCTGACCAGAAAATGTTCGCTGGCCCCGAAACTTCCCACCAGCATCAGGAAAATCAGGATCACCATCACCACGTCCACCAGCGGCGTCAGGTTGGGGCCTGAATCGTAATGAATTTTCCGTGAAGCGGGGAAACGCATCGAAATTCCCTTGTCATTCCGGCCGCAATTCCATCACCTGCGCGGTGGTGAAATTGATGTTGTTCAAATCCGCCGCGGCGCACGCCTGCAGGATCGGCTCGATCAACTCGTATCCCAGGTCCTTGGGCGCCCGGATGATCACCTTGAACCGCGGGTTGGTCCGCCGGGCCGCCTTGAGCACCTCCAGCAGCGGATGATGAATCTTTCCCCCTTCATTTTGCGACAGCTTGATTTCCCGGTTGATCCGCTCGTTTTTCGGCAGGTACATCACCCGGGGCTGGTTTCCCTGGCCCCGATGCACGTTGAGCGTCAGCGTGTTGCCCAGGTCCTCGATCTTCTGCCCCAGGATCGTCTCGGGCAGGTCCATCGGCTCGGCGCCGGTGGTGATGCCGATCTTCGCCACGAGCATGAAAAAGATGATCAGACACATCACGATGTCGATCAGCGGCGTCACGTTGACGCCTCCCTCGCGGATGTTGGGCATCGGCAGTCGTCGCATGGTTCAAGTCACAGCAGCGGCGATGGATTGACCTTCGGCGCGCCACCATCCACCAGTCGCGTGTCCGGTTGCGGGCTTGCCACCGGTCGAGGCGGGATCACCGGCGCGGTGACCGGCCTTGCCTCGGCCGGTTTGACCATCAGCAGCAGATCCTCGGCGATCAGCGCCCCCTGCACCGTCAGCCGATCCACCATTGTCCGCAACACCCCAAACGCCGCCAGGCACGGAATCGCCAGCATCAGCCCCAGCATCGTATGCGTCAGCGCCAGCGAAATGCCCCCCGACAACTGCGCCGGCGAGGCGTTTCCCTGGGCGGCGCTGAGCGACTGAAACGCATCGATCATCCCGAACACCGTCCCCAGCAACCCCAGCAGCGGCCCGAGGTTGCCGATGATGTTCAGGTATTCGATCCGCCTGAACTGTTCGGCCGTCTGTTCGGCGACGGCCGTCTCCATCGCATCCTTCATCGCCGCGAAATGGGGGGCGCGCTTCAGCGCGGGGTTCAACGCCTTGCTGACAAAGCTCGAATCGGTCTCCGTGAAATCCAGCAGTTCCTTGAATTGCCGCTGCGAGATCAGCTCGCGCATCCGATTGGTGCTGGACTGCGGGATCATCGCCTCCCGCTTCACCTTGATGAACCCCTGGATGATCAGGCTCACCCCGATCACCGAGCAGATCACGATCGTCCAGAAGACGAAATCCGTCAGCGTGTCCTGCCGCATCAACAGCCGGAACGGATTGGTCCGGTGCTGTTCCTGGCCCGTCTGCACGGCCGTCGATCCGGTTGATTCGGCCGGACCGGCCGCCGGTTCGCTTTGTCCCAGCGCCCGCCCGCCGGCCACGAATGCCGCCGCCAGCAGAAACACCAGCACACCGATCCTCAGCCGCGAAGTCGCGTATCGCCGCATGAATGTCACTCCAAAACAACCAGCCCCAACCAACGTGGCGGAGCGATTTTGTTTACCTCAAATCCCCATCCGAAACGTATCGAAACGACCCGTGATTCTCCTGCGCAATCTGCTTCAACACCTTCTCATATTCCTCACCCCGTCCCACAAACGCAATCGTGTTGATCTTCACCTTCCCACCGGTGTTTCGCTGACGAATATAGTCGATCACCTTCTGGTTGTCCGGAAAATCCCCATCCGTCAGCAGATAAATCAACTGCGGCCCCTGGTCAAACGCGATCTTCAGCCCGTGAATCGGCTCGGTCCCGCCGTGCGGCGTCATCTGATCCAGAAACTCGAACGCCTGTTTCTTGTGATCCGCCGTCGCCATCACCAGCTTCGCATCCAGCGTCGCCGCATCCTGCTCCTGAAAAAAAATCAAACCAAACGCCTGGATCGGTTTCAATCCCTCCACCGACCGCCGCAATTCGATCCGCAACGCATCAAACTTGTCCACCATCGAACCCGATGCATCGCACACGAACGCCACCTTGGTCGCATTCCCCGACAATCCCATGAATTGCGATTTTGGACCCAGCCCCTGACCTCCCCCCGGCACGCCAAACGGCGCCATCGGCCCGCCATCGGCCCCCGGCCCATCACCCAGACCGGCATCGTTTCCCAGGCCCCTGCCTCGACCGCCGCCGCTGCCCAACCCGATCATGGAATCGGCCGGGTTTCCATGCTTTCCCCCTTCGTTCATCAAATTGTTCGTCAAGGTCTCCGAGGGTTTGCCTGACCACCCCTGGCTGTTGGCCGGCACATCCGCGAATTGATCCTGCTGTGCCGATCGATTCGGATCCTCACCCAGCCCCGGATTGACCACGCCCCCCACCGGCGCCCCCTCCACGATTGTCGCATCCGGAATGATGATCTGCTCGCGCACCACCTGGTAGGCCACCTTGATTCCCTCGTAGGTCGCCCACACCAGCACGATCAAACCCAGGTGCAATGCCAGCGAGCTTAGCAGTGGCAGCACGTTCTGCGCGAACGAGGACCGCCAAAACCCGCCCCGCGGCGCCTCCATCCGATCTTCGGGCAACTCATCCACCGTCGGCGATTGGGCCGGTGTCGGGCTGATCGAGGAATCGGAAGGTTGCACGGCCATCGAATGCCTGTTTCCTGCCTTTTGTTCAACGCCCTCCATCGCCCGCCGGTTCGTGCCGATTCGTCCCCAATGGCCTGTTGATCGTGATCCGGCCACCTCCTCACGATTCGCCTCCGTCTACACCCCCCGCGCCAAAAATCCCCCATCCACGATGATCGTCTCCCCGTTGGTGAAACTCGCCGCCGGCGAAATCAAATAGATGGCCGCGCCCACCAGTTCCACCGCCTCCCCAAACCGGCCCTGCGGCGTGTGGTTCTTCAACCATTCGC
>JADYZN010000061.1 GCA_020853095.1 Phycisphaerales bacterium
GAGGGATACATCAAGACATTAAAGCTGACCAACAATCAGCATGTGATGATTGAAAGGATGGCCGAGAATACGGGTGTGCCCCGCTCGGCGAAGATTCCCGCTTACCCGGTGATTGTATCGGCCTACCGGGGCGACTGGTGGCAGGCCGCCAAGATTTATCGCTCATGGGCGCTGCGACAGAAATGGGCCGGCAAAGGATGGCTGGCCAAACGGGAAGCTGATGAACCCGCCGTTCGCAATTTTCTGAACATTGGCTTTTGGTATGCGGACAACGCCTGGCCGGGCTCGTGGGCTTCCGTCGAGAAGGTGCGGCAGGCTATTACGGACTTCAACACGTTCTTTGCGCCCTTGAAGGTTCCGTTGCACTGGTATGTATGGCATAAGATTGAATTTGACACGGATTACCCCGATTTTTTTCCGGCGAGGGACGGGGCAGGCGAAATATTCAAATGGTTTCATGATCATCAATACGGCGTGATGCCTTACATCAACGCCCAGCTCTGGAATGCGCATCTGCCGAGTTTTGAGAAGGCGCGGCCTTACGCGGTCAAGAATCCGGATGGAACCATCCTGGCTGAAACAACCGGCGCGGCCGATCAGCCGAGGTTGACGGCGATGTGTCCTTATACTCCGTTCTGGCAGCATACCGTCGCGGACATCTGCCGGAGATTGGTAAATGATTTTGATGTATCCGGGATCTATCTGGATCAGCTTGGCGGCACCCGCGCCAAGCCGTGCTATGACGTGACACATGGTCATCCCACGGGTGGTGGAAACTACTGGGTGCAAGGCTACCGCAACATGCTGGATGCCATCGCCCAGGCCACCGGTCCCAGGGGCGTCTATCTGACCAGTGAGTTGTTTGCCGAGCGCCAAATCGATTCCATCAATGGCTTTTTGACGGGCCACTTGTATCAACATCCCAATGACGTTCCATTGATCTCGGCGGTTTACTCGGGATATGCGACCTGCTTTGGTTGTCTTGAATCCGAGCGAGACGACATGGATACATTTGCCAGCCTGCAAGGCACGGCTTTTCTGCGGGGAGTGCAGCCGGGATGGTTGAAGCACTGGGTCGTCGAGCAACCTGAAAAAGGCAATGTGGCCAGGGAGCTTGCGCTCTGTCGGATGGCCGCAAAGGAATTCCTTGTCTACGGCGAACTGGTCGATGATGTGCGATTGGACGATCCTGTTGAAGAAATCAACGCCACGGTGTTCTTGCCCTACAATAAAATTGCCAGCTATGGTGCTGATTTCCCATCCATGCGTGGCAGCATCTGGAGAACCGCCGATGGCAAGTCCCTGGGTGTCGTTGTCATGAACATGGGCGGCGTGCCGCAGCGTGCGAGCTTCTCCGTGGACGTTTCCAAATACCTTCAGACATCGTCGGGCCAGACACTGGGCATTTACCGTATATTGCCGGAAGGCGCGGTATTTCAACGTGATTTGGATGTCAATGTGCTGAAGACGAACCTTGTGCTGGATGCCCGCGAGGTGCTCATCCTGGCAATCCGGCCGGATGATCGTGAAACAAAGGAAGTTGTTTCAACACAGCCGGGCGGTACCGATGTTCGGCTGAAAACCCTCGGCGCGGCGGCCGTGTTCGATCGTGAAATGAAGGTCCGGAAACTGGAAATTGGACTTGAGAATGATCTGATTCAAGCCGTTGATGCGGATCAGGTCGAAGCGGCGATCCATGTGGCAAATGGCGGCGATGCCCCGCAGGAAGTTCAGATCAAATGGCCGGACGGACAGAATGACGTTGTCGCCGTTCATTCAAAGTCGCGCCAGGTCATTCGACATCCTATTATTCTAAATGACAAATACCGGAATGATTCCAGAATCGACATTGAAGCAGCGGTCGGCAGCTCGCACAGGAAATATACCTTGTTTGTTCGCCAACTCCCCGCGATTGAAATACGACTGGACGACATCGCAGGTGATAATGATATTCCAACCGCGTCCAACGATGTGATTGTGCTTGATCCCATTGATGCGCAGGCCGAGCGCGACAAGCGTACCGGAATGAATGCGCAGCCGCCGGGGCTTCACCCGGAAGGACACGTCAATGCGGTTCGCAGCAATGGCGTTAATACATTGGTCATAACCATTCGGAATCATACCAGTGAGGTGAAAACCGGTAGTATATCGCTTGAATTGCCGGCCGACTGGAAGCTCGTATCCGGCGGACAATTTGAGAACCTTGCGCCAGGCACAAGCGTCCGCCTGGTTGTCAGGGTCGCAGTCCCTCGGTATGCGAATGATTCGCTGGAAACGATCCGGGCGACAATTGACCAACACACAGTTGACAAACAAATCACGGTTTTGAAGAGCTGACTGCGAAGGGATTTGGGTAGAACCATGAAGTTGTTTCTGTTTCTCGACGATTACCTGATCGATTCGAAGCAGGATGTATTCCGCGTGTTTCCGGCCGCGCGGCACGAGAAAACGTTTGCGCCATATTCGTCCAGGTCGGGGATAACGCACTACAACGTGGCCACACGCTGCTATGAGGCGTGGGAGAGTTACGAAGACGCCGGCACGCTGGTGATCAGCACGGACGGCGAAAACTGGAACTCGAAACGCAAGCCCACGCCGCTGAAGGTGATCGGAGACATTCCCAAGGGTCTGTCACTGACCCGCGATCGCATGCCATATGATGAAAAAGGGCTCAAAGGCGATCGCTGGCATGGACTGGAGTATCACGACCGGCGGGATCCGGACCCCGCAAGACGATACAAATGCACCATCTGGCCCTTTGCCAGCAACATCACAAAGGAAGGGGCGATTGAAGGGGGCGGAAGCCTGGTCGCCTGTTCACCGGATGGCATCCACTGGACGGTGGACATGCATCATCGGTGGTTTTCCAATGAGATGGGGTCCGACACCTCCAACTGCATCTTTTACAATCCGGTCACGAAGCATTGGCAGGTGATCTGTCGTTGCCACAATCTCGACCGTCGAATCGCCATGGTGGAATCTCCGGACTTGGTGAATTGGACCAAGCCGCGGGTGATTATTCATCCGGAAGAGACCGATGGGCCGTGCATCCAGTTGTATGGCATGTCGCCGCTGGTTTATGAAGATGAGTATCTGTTGGGCGCGGTGGGTTACTATCAGACCAGCCTGGGCGAAGTACAGGACGATCTGTCCGGGTTTACGGCGATGAGCTGGTCGAAGTGGCTGGGGCCTGTCGAAGTCAAGCTCGCCTATTCCTATGACGGTCGAAGCTGGTGGCGGCCGGATCGCAATCATGTGCTGATTCCAAGGGCCGAACCTGGCGAATACGGGGCCGGAGGAATTTACTGCAAGACCATCGACGTGGGCGATGACGGCACGATCAATTTCCATTCCAAAGGATATCTGGCCAGTCACGGCGTCGACAACTTTCAGTTTCCCGATGATGGTCATCGACTGATGAAACACACGCTACGTCATGATGGCTTTTGCTACCTGGAAAGCCGAGGCTGGGGACGATTCTCCACCCGCCCCCTTGCCATTCGGGGCGATGAATTAACCGTAAACTACGATGCCGGCAATGTCGGCATGGTGAAAGTGCAGGTCAGCGACTTTCAGCGCAATCCGCTTCCAGGATTCACCTTTGAAGACAGCATCCCTCTCACGGGTAACGAAATCCATGGAAATGTGACGTGGAAGCACGGCAGGAATCTCGCTGATTTGCCGGTGAGGGATCGCGTCCGCATCGACTTCAGGTTCATTGACGCTCGTATTTATGCGATGCGCGTCGATTGCGGGCTGTGGTTTACCAATACGCCCAAGCCACTTGAGAGAATTTGACTGGCAAATACTGAAAATGAAGACGATCCATATCATTCCCAACGCGCATCTCGATCCGGTCTGGCTATGGGACTGGCGGGAAGGGGTCCACGAGGCCCTGAACACGGCACGCAGCATCGTGGCGCTGATGAAGGAACGTCATGATTTGACGGTCGTGCGCGGCGAAGCATGGTTTTACGAGCAAGTCGAGCGATGGGCGCCGGATCTGTTTAGCGACATACGCAGTCTTGTTGAGTCGCGCCGATGGGATGTCGTGGGGGGAAACTACATCCAGCCGGATCATAATCTTCCCGACACCGAGACGATGATCCGGCAGTACGTGCGGGGCAAGAAGTACTTTCAAGACCGTTTTGGCATCGATGTTAGAGTTGGATGGGCCGCGGATTGTTTCGGTCACTCCGCGGGAATGCCCGCCATTTTCGAACAGGTGGGCATCGACAATTTCGCCTTCAGCCGCCCGAATCAGAACATCGTTCGGTTGGAGTCGTCGGTATTCTGGTGGGTCGGTGCCGCGGGACAACGTGTGCTCTGTTTTCGGCCTGCCGACAGCTCGCATTCCTATGGATGTGAACGTGATGACGTTCATCAGAGGCTCGATGCCGCATATGGCGATCCGTTGCTTGAAAGATTCGGTGATGCCGCCTGCATGGTTGGAGTCGGAAATCATGGCGGCGGTCCAACTCGCCGACATCTGCGCGATATTGAAGCATGGCTCAAGCAACACGACGACGTACGGGTGATCTATTCCGGCTGGACCCGGTTCTTTCAAGCCATTCGCGACAAACTCGTCATTCTCGGTGAGGATGCCGTTCCTTCGCATCAAGGCGAACTGAATTACTGTCTGCGGGGTTGCTACAGTTCCGGTTTTCACATCAAGCGGGATTTTCGCCGCCTTCAGGCGAAATGGAACGCGGTAGAGCGATCCAACGTTGTTCTAGCCGCTGCGTCTGGTGAGGAGGCCGCCAGGCTCTGGCGATGTGAAGATGCGGTTCTGTTCAACGCTTTCCATGACATTCTGCCTGCCAGCGGCGTGCGGGATGCTTTGGAACTTCAGCGGCATCACATGCACGGCGCCGAGCATGAATTGGACGTCGTTGAGTTTGAAACGCTCACGAAACTGGCTCGACGAATCGATACAACCGTGCATCCCGGTCTTGACGACGACAAACCAGGCGGCACGGCCGTCATGTTGTGGAATTCCCTGCCATATCCAATGGAGCGATTTGTCGAGGCGGAGGTGTGCGTCGACCATCGGCCGGTATTTGAATATAGGGATCGGGCTGACCAGTTGCCGATCCGGATATTGGATGCTCAGCGTCGATCAATCCCGTTTCAGTTGATCGTGCCGCACAGTCGGGTGTGTGAGCAGGCGCCCTGGCGCCGCCGCGTTTTGTTTTCGGCCAGACTTCCCGCCCTGGGGTGGTCGATCCACGAAATCGGATGGGTCGAAGGTCATCAGCGGCCGGAATCAACGAAACATCCTGCGATCGCGAAGAACGATACTGCGATTGCCAATGAGCACGTGATGGTCGGCGCCAGGCGGGGCGATCGTGGAGTCTCCCTGATGTTGGATGGCAAACCCTGGCTGGCGGAGCCAGGCTTGTCCGCCGCTGTTTATGATGATCCGTGGGGGTGCTGGGGCGGCATGGCGGAAGAAAAGAATGCGGTCGATGTCAATCAGGTCCGCGAACGCTGGACCGTCTGTGATGTGTCGGTGCGGGAAAGCGGTCCGCTGCGAAGCGTGCTGTGGGTTCGATTGGCGGGAAACACCGGATCACATATCGACCTGTCGTTTCGCATTTATGCCGGTCAGCGCGACGTGGAAGTTGAGGCCGGCGGAATTTGGAATGAGCGATCGGCCCGCTTGAAGCTGATCTTGCCATGCGGCGACGTGGCTGAGTACGAGGTTCCCGGAGGCTCGGTCGTGCGAGGCCCAAGTGGCGAGGTGCCTGGAGGTCGATGGATCTGGATAAAAGGGCGCCATGGTCAGCCAGGCGTTGGGTTTGCCAGCGATTCCTTGTATGGATTTTCCACTCGCGACAATCTTTTCCACGCCACGGTGATTCGCGCGACACGGTATGCGGATGAATTGCCGGCGGATTCCGACCAGGACCCCTGGCGTGATCCATTTGGCGTTGGTGAATTCCGATTACGATTCTCGCTGTCATCCAGCCGCTCTGCGACGCTGCGCATGGCCGATCAGATCGAACAGCCGCCGCGCATCCTGGTCGTTGAATCCAGTTTCGGGCCGTTGCCGCGCGGTGGATCGATCGCCGAGCTGCATGGCGACGGTCTTCGACTATTATCGATCGTTCCGGAAAGATCGAGCGGTCTTCGTGTTCGTGTGCAGGAGATGTCCGGTCGGGCGACGGAGGTCCATCTGACGTTGAACGGAACGAAAATGTTGCTTGGTGAAATCCCAGGACGTTCGATCAAGACCTTTACCGCTTCGCTGAAATGATGCATAGAATACTCGATATCGATGGAGGGTCGTCAGAGCGTTGCGAGAAAGAATTGCATCCAATGATTGTATTGAACGGCGGTACGATATATTCGGGTCAAAGCGAACGGGATCGGCAAAGCTGCGCATTTCCGCATCTTTGCGTAACGTCCAGCGGACGCTGGGTCTGCTCGTTTCGAGCCGCACCCGCGAAAGAGAGCACTTCCGGGCAGCAGGTGCTGGTCACATGGTCTGACGACCAGGGACGGAGCTGGTCCAGTCCGATTTCTCCGTTCCCGCCTCATCGGGTCGGGCGCGTCGATGGCGTGTTTCGCGGAGCGTTTCTGTCGGAACTGTCGCCCAAACAATTGGTCGCCTCGTTGTTCTGGGTGGATCAATCCGATTCGTCCCGGCCGTTGTTCAATAAAGACACGGAAGGTTTGCTGGACTGCCGGATATTTCTGTCGGTTTCGCAGGACGATGGCCGCACCTGGTCCACGCCCGGCGAAGTGAATACGACATTCAATGCTCCCACCCCGGTGACCGGTCCTGTTCTTCAGCTATCAAACGGCGATCTGGCGTGCCAGTTTGAAGTCAACAAGCATTACCATGACACGGCTCCGTGGAAATTCTCCTCCGTCCTGCTGCTGTCCAGTGATGGTGGAAAGACCTGGCCAAGGCATGTCATTACCGCCTGTGATCCGGCTCGACGAATGTTCTACTGGGATCAGCGCCCGGGCGTGCTTGCTGATGGGACCATCCTGGATCTGTTCTGGGCGTACGACAATCACGATTTCAAATACCTGAACATTCATGCCCGATCGTCCACTGACCATGGAAAGACCTGGTCGGAGATGTGGGATACACAAGTGCCCGGACAACCTGGAGCGCCGGTTTCAACGCCAGACGGCGGCGTGGTGATGGTTTATATCGATCGGACCGGCGCTCCGGCCCTGAAAATACGAAAGAGCCGCGATGGGGGACGCACCTGGCCTGCCGGCAGCGAGACGACTCTATATGGCACGGATCTGCCGTCGCAGACGTTGAACAAGGCATCGATGCAGGACACGTGGCGGGAATTGGGACAGTATTCGATTGGATTTCCCGCCGCCAGCGTGTTGGATGACGGAAGGATACTGGTTGTCTATTACGCAGGAAAAAGTACGGATCAAACCGATATCCGCTGGTGCTTGGTCGAAAAATGGAATTCATGAAGATCGTCCGTGTCGATTGTATGTTACACACGGAACCTGGCGGTGGTCCGCCGGGCACCGGTCGCTCATACGGTGTTGCGCGCGTGCGCTGACCAGCACCAGACAACTCGACGAGGATTATCTTGACTTCCCCGGCGCGGCCCAGTGCTTCAAGCTCACACGCACCCTTGTCCCGCGATTGGTGGATGTTAGTATTGCACTCCTATGAAACCCCAATCCACACAGATGAACACCGATCTTCCCATCACGATGAGTGGGGAGGAACCTCACAACCGCCTTTTCGGCAATGAGTGGAAATACGTGCGCGAGGTTCTGGCGGAGGAATTCCGCACCTCCTCCGGCGCCACCATGATGCGCCGGCTTGAATCCGCCTTCGCCGAAAAATTCGGCAGTGCCTACGCCATTTCCCATGTGAACGGGACCGCGACCATGCATTCCATCCTGGAGGCGGCCGGCATCGGCGCCGGCGACGAGGTGATCGTGCCGCCGCTGACCATGGCCAGCACGACGCACGTGGTGTTGCAGGCCAACGCCACGCCGATTTATGCGGATGTCGATCCTGAAACGTTCTTGATTTCGCCGCAATCCATCCGCCAGCGCCTCACGCCAAAAACGCGCGCCATCATCACTGTCGCGCTGTACGGACTCTCGCCCGACATGGATCCGATCATGGAGATCGCCCGCCGGCACAATCTGCTGGTGATCGAAGACAACGCCGAATGTTTTCTGGGCAAATACAACGGGCGGCTGGCCGGAACCCTCGGCCATGCCGCCAGCTTCAGCTTTCAGAGTTCCAAACACATGACCAGCGGCGAGGGGGGCATGGTCGTCACGGACGATGCGGAACTGGCCGAGAAGGTGCGGATGGTCTGCACACTGGGCTATCGCGGCGTGGGGGCGAAGACGGCCAAACTCAAGCGAACCGACATTCAGGATCCGGATTACGCCCGCCATGCGTCGATGGGCTGGAACTACCGGCTGCCGGAGTTGTGCGCGGCCGTGGCGCTGGGACAGTTGGAAAACCTTGACGAGCTGGTGCGTCGTCGCACCGAGGCGGCCGGCCTGCTCCACGCCGCGGTGGCCGGTTGCCCGTGGCTCACGCCACAAAAAACCCCGGCCAATTGCGTTCACTCCTGGTGGACCTACGTCGTCGCCCTGGACACGCAGCGCATCGCCTGGCGGACATTTCGTGATGCCTTCCTGGCCAATGGTGGAGACGGCATCTATGCCGCATGGAAAATCAATTACCTTGAGCCGATGTTCCAGGAGAGAAAACTGCTGGGTCGCGAACGGTTCATCTCGCCGGATCATCTCGCGTGCTACCGCCCCGGCCTGTGTCCCGTGGCCGAACAAGTGCAGCCGCGGCTGCTTCAATTCAAGACCAACTACTGGGATATCCGTGAGGCCCAACGCCAGGCGGAGATTCTGGCGGCAACAATTCGGAAGCTCTCCTGATGTTCAGTCGCCTCTGCCGATCTGCATGCAAAAGGGGTTATTCCACGCTTCGGTCCGGGCGGCGGTTGTGGTCCCAGACTAAAAACGCCGACGCCGGGGTCCAGGTGTTCCCGGCCGAGGCGTAATCGCAGTATGGGTTGCTCGTCTCCACGCCGCCGGCAATTACGGGAATTTTCAGTGTCATCATGATGGCGTCCGGATGCGCGGCCGGAGAATAAGCCACGGCTTGAATTTGCCCCTCGCCGGTTGTTTTGATGTGAACCGGCTGATCCAGACCCAACAGGTCGATTCGCTTGTCCCTTGCAAGAAGCAAAGGCCCGAAGCGGGCGGCCTGGTGGGGCATGCCTGCCTGATCCCGTGCTTCGATCACGCGCGCGTTCATGCCGAAGGAGGCTTCAATCCGGTCCTCCGCGCTCCAGAGGCGATCAATCGCCAGATAGGTTCCGGGTAGTACGTTCTGGCAGGGCTTTCCATTGACACATACCTGGGCGCGGTCGCACCAGGCGGGGATTCTCAGGTTCAGGATAAATTGCCGGGGTCTTGCCGGCGCGACTTTGATCAAGACATCCCCCGAACGGGGATAATCGCTCTCCATGGAGATCTCCAGACCGCCGCCGTCAGCAAGTGTGATATTCGCCTGGCACTGCCCGTAAAAATTAATGATCGGTCCCTGCTCGCCGCGGACGATGCACATTTGCGGCCAGAGCATCATGATCCTTGGCCCGTTGGCGACGCAGCAGTTTTGATCCATTCCGCACTGGTTCTCTCCGGGCACTTGTGCGCCCGACAGCGGATTGTGCCGCGTGAACCAGGAACCGTCCGGCTTCATGGAATGCAGGTAGGCATTGTAAAACGTCCGCTCAATTTCATCGGCCACGGCCGCATTACAGGTCAATTGCAGCACCAGCCAGCTCAATTTGATCCAGAGCATGGCGGTGCAGCTTTCCATCACCGTGGGCAGGTCTTCAAGTTGGCGCCGGCGGCCATGACACCAGCATTCCCTGGACGTGCCCGAGCCGGCGATCATGATTTCATCGTCGCGGATGGATTGCCAGGCGTTGCGGATGGCCGCCAGATACCGCGGCTCCCCGGTCTGCCGGTACAGATGGCCCAGGGCTTCATAGCATGCCATCATCTCATAGGCTTTTATTCCATTTTCGCGCGAGAACCAATTGTCGCCGTTCAAGATGGTGCTGATTCGATCCGCGACGGGAACATGCTCCAGGGCCTTGTCGATCAGGCGCGGACCGTCGAATTGGTTCCAATCCACCACGATGCTTTGGGCAAATTCAAGATAGCGATCCTCCCGCGTGTGCCGGTAAAGATCGACCAGCGGCTCGATGATGGTGCTGGAAGGCAGGCCCTGAAACAATCCGGTCTGGACGACGGAGGTTTTGTGCCGGTTCAACTCGTCAATCGTGTAATCGGCCAATCGGCGCGCTGCTTGCAGCGCCCGCTCGTCGTGTGATGACTGATGCCAGGACAGCAGGGCGGAAAGGGTATAGCGGCGGCCCCATATGTCCCAGATGCCCCAGTGACCCGGCCGCTGGCGGTTGGCGGTGATGAGTCCGCGCTCATCCTGCGTCTTGAGCAGCGCATCCAGGGCCTCCTCCAGCTTTTTCTTGATCGGCGGGTTTTGCGTGTAGTTCCATGCGTCAACCAGGGAGAGAAACCATTTACCCCAGAATTCCCCGCGCCACTGGCGGTCATCTTCCCGTTTGATAAACGGATCGACCAGCGGGGCGATATCCTGACGCATGATGCGGTTGGCGATGACAGCATCGATTCGCCCGCCCACGTAGCCTCGGAATTTAATTTGTCCCCATGGATATGGCTGTAACATTGATGAACTATGGTGTGTTGTAATCGGCGTGCGGCGTGAAAATCGTCCTGCCATCGGATAACGCGCTTCGCATATCCCATGAGGGGATCCCCGCTCCACAAGACTGACGAGGTTCGTTTCAATGTTTAGTGTCGTTGATCTCGTGGACGGTCTGATAAAGCGCCAGGACGTTTTCAACCGGCGTGACCGATTGCAGTTTGTGACAAGGAGCGCAGATCCAGCGGGCGTGGTGCTTGCTCATCACGTCATGAATCCACAGGACCTCGTTGCGCACATCTTCGGGTGTGCCGAAGGGAAGGGTATGCTGGTTGTCCACACCACCGTGGAAGATGACATGGCGGCCAAAATCCCGCGCCAATTCGGGCAGGGACATGCCGGGACATCGCCATTGCAGCGGATTGAGGATATCAATGCCCACAACGTCAATCAGATCGGGGATGAAGTCGCGGGCCGCGCCGTCGGTGTGATAGAAGACGTGAACGCCGTATTCCCGCGCCAGATCCGCCATTCGTTTCTGGTTGGGCAGGAAAAAGCGCCGGTAGGTTTCGAGGCTGAACAGCGGACCGTTCTGTCCTCCCAGGTCCTCGGCCATGTAAAGCAGGTCGATTTTTCCCTCCGCCGCCTGGAATATGCTGCGGTTGTACTCGTAGTGAAAATGAAACACCTGCTCCAGAATGCACTCGGCGATGGCATGGTTCTCAAGCAAATCCATAAATCCCTGCTCCATCCCGCGGAGCCGGTTGTAGAGCCAAAAAGGTTCGAACTCTCCGGCCCGGATCAATCTTTGGCCGTCGTCGTTGCGCAGAGATTCAACCATGGTGGTGTAATCGAAATCCTCGGCCCGCGGCCAGTCGTATTGTTCAATTTCACGGGTGGAGGTGAAATTGGCCAGCGGATGACCGTCGGCCTCCATGTAATGTCCCGTGCCGTAGTCGATCAGGGTCCGGTGCACGCCCCAGTTATCCTCTCCGGGTTGGGTGTGGCGGATATGGATCTCTTCCGGATAGACGGTCCGCGGGCTGTCAATGTCCAGCGCCCGGCACAATGCCGCCTCATCCGTGCCGCCCACGTGCTTGTTCACCTTGTCGGTGATCTCCTGTGTTCCCCAGTAATCACTGGTCAGACGATCGACGGGATTGTTGTTAAACAGCGCGATCCAACGTTCTCGTGGGGTCATTGTGTTCATGGCTTTCTCTCTACGGTGCTTATTTAATGGTGTAGATGTCGTGGGTGAACCACTGCTGGGTGTCGGCTTTCCCCGCGCCGAAAACCCATTCCGCCCCCCCGGCCGCGGACCGCTTGACGGCGGCCGTCACCACGTGCGCCCCCTCGTCCAAATCCACATCCTTATGCTGGGCGGCCAGCATGGAGACGCGATGCAGCGACGGAGAGACAATGCCGGTTTGGCGTTCAAACGCCGGGAGGCCGTCGATCCAGACCCGGCATGGCTGGGCGGTATTAAACATGATGCGAACCCGGTCGGCCTCGTCCGATCGCACCGTGAATTGCAGCAAAGCGACGTCATCCCTGAACGCGCCGGCAGGCAAACTGGCCATCGTGCCGCCAAAACGCACGTTCGACCAAGCGCTATCGGGCAACCGCGCGATGGTTTCGTGGTCGGCGGGCAGTTCATGGACGAAGGCAAGCCGCGCTGGAATGAACAGATCCTTGGGGTCAGTCGCCCCGCGGAGATCGGCCGGCGGCTGATGAGGCCCCATCTTTTGCCGCAAAGCCATCACCAAGTCCGTCAATTCATCCAGTGTTTTTGGAGGATTGTTCAGATGGACGATTTCCCTGCTCAAAACCAGCCGATTGCCCAGGGGCGCGGCCCACTTATCCGGGATGCACGTGGGGTTGATGATCCCCATGAGCGCGCCCACGGTGGCGGCCGTGCAATCAGTGTCCCGCCCGCAGTTGTTGGCGATGCAGACCGCCCGTCCAAAGTCATCCGGCGCCAGAAGCCAGGCCATGATGGTGAACGCGATATTGGCCGTGACGTCGGTGAAATTCTCGTGATCGTACTGCTGGAGGATTCTCGATCTGATGCGCAGCCAATCGTTCGAGCCGTCGGACCACCAGCGGGTATTGCTCACCGCCTGATGAATCAGGCAACCGGATGGAATCTGCTCAAGCGCCCGATCCAGAAGTTTGTCCGGATCGGATTCCACAAACGCCATGCTCTGAAGCGCTGCCAGGAACATGGCCGACCAGACGCCTTCACCGGCGTGATCGACGCAGGCGTCCTCGTAGGCGTACGCGGCCGCCCGCTGCGGGTTGCCCGGCGCGAGGCACGCCCACAATTCGCTGCGAATGGCCGCCCCCATTCCGCCGGCAAACCAGTTGTCATAAGAACCCGTTTGCGGCGGTTGCAGGCCCAGGCGCATGTTCCGCTTGGCGACGGCGTACTCGTCAAAGGGAAATTCAACGTGCCGTTCCCATGCCCGCGCCAATTCATGACGATCAACGCGCGGATCGGGCATGTCGCGCAGGATGCACGCCCAGACCACCTGCAGATCCAGGTCGTCGTTGGGGAGCATGGCCGTTGGAAGGGGCGTGTAAAACCACACATCCAGCGGTTCGATGGCTCCCTCAAAGGGCAGACCAAGCGTGCCGCCGACGCTCTTGCCCATCCAACAGGCGCTGATGCGGTCGCGGATTGAACAGTCCAGGGAGGTCATGTTGCCATTCTCCTGAGGCCCAAAAACAAGGCAATTCACTGGCACGATCGCCTCATTCACCCACGACAGGAAACAATTCATCTTCCAGCACGGCGCCGGCTTTCAACCCGAGCGGATCCGTGACGACATGCTTGGCGCCGTTGTACGTCGTGCAGGCGTCAATGAAGATGACCGCATGGGCCACGCGCGCCTGGTCGGTGCTGTTGGCGTTGGCCTGGTGGGGGCAGCGTCCGTGATGGAAGGTGCAATCCCCGGCCCGCACGGGCAACGTGACGCGCGGGGCCCATTGCATTTCCGGGCACATGTCAAAGAGACTGTTGGCGTCGCCCAGGTTCTGCGGCGCCAAATCGTCGCGATGCTGAAATCCCGGAATGAACGTCATGCACCCGCGCTCCGGCGGCACGTCGCACAGCGCGATCCAGATGGAGATCGGATGTGTCGAATTGGCGTGTGGCCAATAAGGCTGATCCTGGTGGAACTCCGTGGGCGTATTGTTGTGCGGCTTCTTGATGAGAATCTGGTCATGCCACAGCCGCAGCGGCACGCCGGCCAGTTTCCGGACGGCGGCGGTCACGTTGGGGTGAAGCGTCAGACTTCGCATCACCGGATCACTTCGCCAGATGTTGACATGCTGGGTGAAGATATCACCCACCGTCAGACTCTTGTTGGCCGCGGCGGCCGCGACGGCGGCCTGGCGATATTTTTCCGCTTCTTCTTTGGAGATCATCCCGCTGACGCGGAC
The DNA here is from genome assembly GCA_020853095.1 of Phycisphaerales bacterium. GTDB lineage: Bacteria > Planctomycetota > Phycisphaerae > Tepidisphaerales > Tepidisphaeraceae > JADYZN01. The sequence goes on from JADYZN010000061.1 coordinate 14,171, forward strand.
AAATCCATCACGCCGATAGGCGTCAATCGTCTGTTGTGAAATATTGTTCGCTCCGCCTGATTGCGTTTGGGCCGCCATGATGGTTCCTTTGGTTTGAACAAGTCTCTTCAACACCGGGAGAATTATGTGCATGGCAGCACATGGGGTGTTAGCCCGGTATGCGCTTTTTAATAGCACAAAATTGACTTTTATATTTCCAAGCACTATTCGTGGTGTTCATGGCGCGTTCAGCTCCCACCCACTATCGTCGCCGAGCGTTGTTCGCCTCCGATGATGCTCCGGTGATGATCCGTCAGGCCGACATCTCCGGCAACGACAACCCCCATGACCATGACTATTATGAAATTCAAGTGATCGAGGGAGGTGTTGGAACGCATTGGACCATCCAAGGTTACTCGCCTCTTCGCAGGGGACAGGCATTCCTGCTGCGTCCGGGCGCCTGGCATGCCTACCGCGATTGCCGGAATCTGCGCGTTTTTGTGTGCGGCTTTGGTCAGGAGCTGATGGGCAGGGAACTGCGATGGGTCCAAGCCGATCCCCTGCTGAGCCCGCTCCTCGGCCCCGCGGCGGCCGGTCAGGGCGCCGGCGGGATCATCACCCTGCAACTTCCATCGACCGGCCTGACCTATTGCCGCCGCCAGTTCACCGCAATGCAAAAAGCCGAAGGCGTCGTGGCCCGCTCCGACCAGATCGCACGACTGCTGCTTATATTGGGCGAACTGGGCCGGGCCTCCGGACAGATCGCCCCTTCCGCTTCAATCCCCACGCCGCATCGCGCCGTCACGGAGGTGCTCCAAATCCTCGACCAATCTCCGGCCCAGCCTTGGACCTTGGAAGAATTGGCCAGTCGAGTCTGCCTAGAGCGCTCTTACCTGGTCCGTACCTTCAAGTCCCATACCGGCCTGCCCCCCATGGAATACCTGCGCCGCCAACGTGTTGAATGGGCCGCCTCCCTGCTCCTGAAAACCGACCTGCCCATCAATCAAGTTGGGCAAAAAGTAGGGTGGCCCGATCCCAACCATTTCGCACGTCAATTCCGTCTCCATTTCGGCCTCAGCGCAACGGAGTATCGGGTTCGCTTTTGCAGGATATTGAATCCGCCACCCAGTTGATAAAAAAATTTTTCTTGACAAGTTTGCATTGATTGTATACAGTGTGTGCATGGCAGTGTTGAGCAATCGTCATCGAGCCTATGCCCACATCCGCCGCAAGATGGCGGCCGGAGAGTTGATGATGGGGTCGCACCTGTCTGAGGAGGCGTTGGCCAGGGAGATCGGAATCAGCCGCACGCCGGTGCGTGAAGCGCTCAATCGGTTGGGCACGCAGGGGTTTGTCGAGCATGTCCCCAATGTGGGCACATTCGTCAAAAAGTTCACGAGGCAGGAACTGTGGGAATTATTGGAGCTTCGTGAGCTGCTGGAGGGTTACGCGGCCGCGCGGGCCGCGGCACGCATGGGACCTGCGCAACTGGAGGAGTTGCAGATTTTGTGTGATCGGATGCGGCAGGTGTGCCATAAACTGCGCACCCATAAGCAGGCGGATTTCCCACCGGAGGCGATCAAACGGTTCAATTTGGCCGACGAATCCTTTCACATGATTCTGTTACGCGCATCGGGGAACGCTCAGGTGGAGCGGCTGGTGGAGGATTACGGACTGATCACCAACCTCTGCCGTCGCACCTTCCCGATGCCCGCCACAATGCGGTTCAGCACATTGTTCTGGAGCTGGGCGGCACACGTGCGAATTCTTCGGGCGCTCCAAGCGCATGATGACGAGCGCGCCAGGCGATGGATGAGCGACCACATATCGCGCAGCAAGGCGACGATAATGAGGTATTTCGATGAAGTGGAGGAGCCTGCGGTGACGCGGGTCGACATGTCTGTGGCGCTGGGCGATGAAGCGTCGACCTCCCGCTGGGAGGCCGCGGATTGAGTAGACAGAATTCATAGCGGGGGCCGGTTCGCCCGCGATTCAAGTCCGATGGGCATTTTTGGAGACGCTCATGAATGTTAAGCCTGTAACCGTAACGGAAATACCAGGCCGGACGAGGCCGACAGACGCCAGTCCAATGGCGTTCACGTTGGTGGAACTCCTTGTGGTCATCGGAATTATCGCCCTGTTGATCTCGATATTGCTGCCGGCATTAAACAAGGCCAGGGAGTAGGCCAAGAACGTGGCGTGCCTTTCCAACCTGAAGCAAATCGGCCTGGCGGCACATCTGTATGCACAGGACTATCAGAACTCTTTTGTATGTGCCATCACGGACTATCCCGTCACCCTGCTGTATCCCTATCTGCACGGCGGCGCTCCCAAGTACGCCTGGCCGCCCTATCCCGGACCGATGATCAAAGTCATGATTTGTCCAAGCGACGTGACGATGGGCGGCAATACCGCCTATGGCGCGGGAGTTAATCCATTGGGGTGGCCCGACATGACCGACCCCGATGATCTGGAAAAATACGGCGCTCGTTATGTCAGCTATAACGTGAACAACTCCCTTGGATGGAATGGCAACCAATACATCTGGTTCAAGCGCAACCAGGTTCGACAATCCGCCCACACCATCGAATTCGCGGATTATCCGTGGTGGAAAATCGGCTCCGTCGTCATCTCCATTCCCAACATGTACAACCCGGCGGGGTACGACATCTGGGGCAATAATTTCGATACGTTGCGGCATCGGGGCATGGTCAACTGCCAGTTCGTGGATGGCCATGTTGAGAGCCTGATGTATGACACACTCAAGACGGGCGGATCCAACGAAACCATGTGGTGGAGAAACCCGGATTCCGCATTCTAAATCAGTCATGACAAAGCATGGCCCGTCGCGTGGCGGTTCAACATATCCCTTTTTTGGAGGTCGTTATGAATGCGAAGGTTCTGATTTGTTCGGTGGTCGGCGGAATGGCGCTGGCCGGGGCTGTTTCGACCGTGCAGGCGGCGTGGATGGCTCCCAGCGGCGGCTGGCAAGTGAATTACGAGGCCAGCAGTGGCGTAACGCCGGATGATCCGTCGGTCGGTTTTACCAATGTCGCTTACCAGCACAGTGATCCCAACAGCGGCTGGTATTCCGCGGTTGTCACGGATTCAATCACCAGCGAAAAGACGCTGCTTCTGGATAACAGCACCTCCGGCGGGCCGAATTACAAAATGACAAGCAGCCCCGGGGCGGGAACGTATGGGGACAAGGTCACTTTGGATTTTCGGTTTCGCCTGCCGGATTCAACTCTAACCACGGCCGGCTGGGGCTTTGCGGTCAACCGTCCCGGCGACGTCGGCAACACGACAACGCACTCGTTCGCCCTGAATTTTGGACTTGGATACGTCGAGGACAGCAACAGGACCGATCCGGGCAGACTTACAACTGTCGCGATTGGCACGGGCTGGCATGATGCACGCTTTTTGGTCGATGTGGCTGCCAATACGGGCAAGCTGTATCTCGACGGCAGTTCCACCGCCGCCGTCAGTATTTCCGGCACGGTCTACGGCGGCTTGTACAACTTCGTATGGTTCGGTGACGCCCAGAGCGACGTGGTGTTGGGCAAGGCGGAGGTAAGCAACTTCCGTTGGACCAACAGCGAACTGGCCGCGGTGCCGGAACCGGTTTCGATGGGGCTGCTGGCCTTGGGTGGCTCGATGCTGCTGATGAGGCGTCGCCGTGGGACGGTCTGATTCCTGGTCTCCCCTCCCCCCGGTCATCCGGGGGAGGGTTGCCAATAGTTTTCATTTCTGGAGGTTTGATATGAACGCAAAACATATGATCTTTTGTGTCGCTGCCTCATTGGCACTGACGAGTGTTGTTTCGACAGCGAACGCGGCATGGTTGGCGCCCGGCGGCGGCTGGCAAGTGGATTACGAGGCCAGCAGCGGCAATACACCATATGATGCAACACCGGCGTGGGGCGGTTCTGGATACCAGGACGGCAATCCTGTTGGCGCCTTCTATTCCACGGTTGTTACGGATGGTGAACAGACGCTGCTGCTGGATAACACCACCATCGGAGGGCCGATGTACAAACTGAACACCGGTGCCGGCGCCGGTTCCTATTCGGACAACGTCACGCTGGATTTTCGATTCCGCCTGCTGGATGGCATCTCCACCGAACAGCAATGGGCCTTTTCGGTCGATCGCCCCGGCGATGTCGGCAACACGACGACGCACTCGTTCAACCTGAGTTTTCGTCGCACCGAAGTCCTGGATGCACTCACGTACACAGCTTTTCCCGTCAATCTCGGCACCAACTGGCATAATGCACGATTCTTGATCGATGTGGCCGCGAATACGGCGAATTTATACCTTGATGACAGTTCCACCCCCATGGCCACTGTTACCGGCACGATCTATCCTGGTTTGTATAACCAGACATGGTTTGGTGACGGTATGGGTCAAGTGTTGGGCAAGGCGGAGGTGAGCTATTTCCGTTGGACCAACAACGAATTCGCCGCTGTTCCTGAACCGGCCTCCATGGGTCTGCTGACCCTGGGAGGCTCGCTGCTGATGATGAAGCGCCGCCGCGGGGTGGCGTGATACTTGGCCCACCCTCCCCGGGCTGTACAGGAGTCCGGGGGAGGGTTCGGGCGGGGGCTGAATTTCCAACTGTTGTTCGGAGGAGATGCTCATGAAGTCCGCGCACCGATTTTCCATTGCCGCCGGTTGTTTGCTCTGCCTCGCGCAGGCAACGACAACCCATGCCCAGGCGTATCTGACACCATCGGCCGGGTATCAATCGGCGTACAACGCCTCGAGCCAGCTTTCCCCCGATCAACAACCGGGCACGATGGCCGCCCCGCTCTGGACCTCCAACGGATACACGGCCTCCAATGCGACGGTCCAGCAGGAGGGCGGCTCCGGCCAGTGGATGTTGAGTCTGGACAATACCGCCACGTCGGGTCAGGCGAAGTTCGCCAATTATCTGCTGGATTCGGGCACGGGAAGTGGAACCAACTCGGATCTGATAACGGTGGATTTCCGGTTTCAGCTCACGGGGTCCTCGCTAACCAGTCCACAGTTGTCACTGGGCATTGCCCGCCCGCTCACCGCCTTGCAGGCGGCCAACGGCGAAACCAACCACAGCTACAATCTCACATTCGGGCAACTGGGAATCGGATATCTCAATCCCAGCGGCGGCAGCAGCTTCAAATTCAAGACCCTTGGCCAAACATGGCACGATGCGCGTCTGGCCATCAATACGCGATTGGCCGACGCCAGGCTCTATCTGGACGGCAGCACAACCCCCACGCTGGCATTCAGCGGCGGAACGATTCCCAGCGGCAGTTCCATCAACGCGATGTCATTCGGCGACGGCTCCTCTTCCGTCACCGGCTCGGCCAACATCGCCTCCCTTCGCTGGACGAACAATGACATGGCCATTCCTTTGACGGGCGGGCAAGTCAATATCCTCAAGACCTCCGTCGTCGATACCAACGCCAAGGATATGAATTTCACCTTCGCCCACCGCTTCACCGACGGCACGATCTCCCTGTCACATTCCGTCGGGCAACATCAGGTGGATGAGACAAGTGCGGTACGGATTTCCCACGACAATGGCCTGACATGGCAGACGCCGCCCCCCACGGCCATCCTGCCCACCGGCAGTTCCACCAACCTGCCCGGAGGCGGGGCGGCAATGGTGAACCGCTATGACGCCGATGCAAGCGCCCATACCCAGTGGGGCCTCATGACATACAAGTGGAACTCATCCACGGCAACTCCCACGCAAACGCTCTCCTCGGTGACTTTCCCATTTGCAACCGGTGGAATGATCGCCCATCGGTCGCTGGTGACGCTGGACAATGGCAATTGGGTTGCATCCACCTATGGCAGTGACAGCGCCGACCCGAGCGTATCCAGAGTTTACGCCATCGGGTCCTCGGATCAGGGCCAAACCTGGTCCTATCTTTCCACCATCGGCACGGGCAACGGTCCCACGGGAGAGGGATATAACGAACCCAGCATCGTAAAACTCGCCGATGGCAGTCTTCTGGCGTTGCTGCGCACGGACAACACGCAAAGCGGCCCACTGATGCAGGCCAAGTCCACCGATGGCGGCTCGACCTGGTCCTCGCCCGTGCAGGTGGCCGATTATGGCGTCGATCCCGATGTGATCCGCTTGCAGAATGGGGCGCTGGTTGCGTCATCGGGGCGGCCGGGCGTTTTCATCATGGTCGATATGTCCGGGACCGGAGATTACTGGCAGGAAGTCCCAATGTATTCGGGCGTTGGCTCCGGGTACACCACGCTTGTGGAACTGGAACCGAATCTCGTCGGGATGTTTTATGATGAAAGCGGGTTCAATGGCGCCGTGCTCGACCCGGCGCTGTTGCCCAACAAGGTGCTGCTGACGACGTTCAGCGTGCAGGCTGTGCCCGAACCGACGGCGTTGGCGCTGGCGATGCTGGGCGGGTCGGCGCTCTTGATGAAGCGACCGAGGTATTCGTAGGGTACGCACCCCGTGCGGACCTCACGCAATCGCCACTGCGAGGAACACGAACATGAAGTTTTTGATCGCATTGGCGGCCGGGCTGGTCCTGGTGGGAGCCTCCATCGCGCACGCCGGGCCTTGGCCGGAGATTATCGACCCGTATCCGGCCGAAGCGAAGATCGACAAGCCGCTGGCGGTGACGATCGATGCCACGGATGACCTGTGGCGGGCCAAATCCCTCCTCAAAGGATCGAGTATCGACAGCTTGATGGAGGAGTTGGCCAAACTCGGATTCGATCAGGTCAACTGGGTCACCGACAATGAGCAGTTTTTGACCGATTTGAATTTTTCGGACGTCCAGCCACGTGACGGCATGCGCTATATCGCGGCCGCGGCCCATCGCAACGGCATGAAGTTTTACGCCCTGTTCAAGCCGTTTGAAACGGGTTGCGTGGGTGAGGAACTCCCCCTGACGGTGAAATTGCCGCCGGATGTGCCGTTGATGCCCACCCTCACCGGGCGGATGGGACGATTTGCCTCGTTTCTTCAAGAACACCCGGAAATGCGGATTGAACGTCGTCCGGTCGATGCGCGGTTGGGTACGCCGGTGGCGATCATCAAGCTGGTGAAGGAGGATGATGCGCCCACCCGTCTGGACCGCAAGCACATTGAACTGTTCATCGGTCAGGAAAATGGGGCCTTTGAGCCGTACGACGGGCCGATCAGCTTCACCAACGCCGTGGAACAGCGGGATGGCAAGCCGGCGCGCGTGCTCACGTTGTCGGGGTTGAAGATTGATCCTGCCTATAAATACTTCGCCATACGCACCACGTTTGGCAAGGAGGGTAAAGAGGATTTTAACAACGCCTGCAGCCGGCTCATGGAATTGCGCGACGGCAAGGGAAGGCCGCTGCCGTCAACCTCGGATCGAGGGGTGATGGATCGTAATGCCATCGACCAGTATTTGGCTGTCCTTTGGCTTTTCCGGACCGGCCACTGGGGCGTTCCATCCGAATACGCATTGAGTCCAACCTTCGGAACCACCCCGCAAACGACGGCCTACTGGTTTGGAATCGTTCAGGAATCCAATAATGATCCGCAGCGCGCTCTCGACGCCCCCGGTGGCGGCTACATCGCCGGCGTTCGCGGAAAACAGCAGTACATGAACACCCTGCAGCCCATGTATCCGCAGGTGCGCGCCTATTGGCTGCGGCAGATTAAAAGCCTGATTGATGATGGCGTTGATGGCATCACCCTGCGCGTGGACAATCACAGCTCGTGGTACACCGAACCGTATGAGTATGGTTTCGATCCACCGGTCGTCGAGGCATACAGGAAGAAATACGGCGTGGACATTCTGACCCAGCCGTTCGACCGCGACAAATGGCGGGCGCTTCAGGGGGATGCCTACACACAATTCGTCCGCGAAGCGCGGGAACTAACGCAAAAGCATCACGTGAAGCTGCAACTGTCCATCAATCAGCTCATGGGAGATGCCATGCCCTATTGGAGGCTGAATAACGTGCCGGTGACCATCCAGTGGCAGTGGAAGCGATGGATCGAGGAGAAATTATGCGACTCGGTGGAACTGAAGCTGATTCCCTGGCCGTGGGGATACTATGCCGGCAGCGGGACCAAGATGGCCAGGGAAGTGATCGCCCTGGCCCACGCCCGAAGAATGCCGGTGTGGGCCAACGCCCGTCTTCAAACATGGTGGCTGATGAACTCCGATTCCAGGGATGCGCCCCTGAAAAAACTGTCGCAAGGCGATGTGGACCAGATCGTGGAGCGGTTGTGTTGGGTGTGGCGCAGCCGAACGATTGATGGGATGATCGTCTATGAGAACATGGACTTCGCCTATCTGGACTCCAAAACAGGCAAGGCATACATCTCGCCCGCGTTCCAGACGATCATGGAGCACCTGCGGAAGGGGACGGCGCGGGATCTGCGGGCGGAGGATCTGAAGACATTCTATCTGGATCAGCCTTCGACCCAGCCGTAACGACATCGGACGATTGAGGAACAAACCCATGGATGATTTGCAGCGGCAGCCCTGGATCGGTTTTTCGTATTACGCCTACATTCCCGACGAGGTTGAGGCCGAGGATCGGGATGGGTCTTTGCGAAGATGTTTGTGCGGGCTGGGAACTCATTCCCGACGATCTCAAACCCCACAGCCGCCTGCTTCCGTTTTTCGTCGGTCCGCCGGAGGGGTTTTTGAGCTTTGGAGCCGATCTGTTGAGCCGAAAGGCCGTGCGGCAGGAAATTCTCGAATTGTCCGATGCCCATGCCATTCCCATTCACCCGTACGTCCGCATGGCCTACGATCGGAACAGCCGCGAGTGGCACGAGGGGGCGGAAGTTCCCCTGGACGAGCTGGAGACGATGTTCCAGCGGCATCAATACCTTCGCGGCGTCCACATCGGCGAACTGGCCGGAGAGGCCGGCTTCTTCGCCGAGGAGCGGCAGTACTTGATGGACGCCATCCGGCTGGCGGCCAAATACAACCGGGTCGTCAGCCTTTGGGATCATGCCAATTTGTGGCAGATTCTCCTGCTGGATGAAGAATTCATCGATCTGATCCGCCGGCATCCCGACACGTTTTTGCCCTTTTGGGAAACCAATGGCGCCAAATGTGAATATGCCGATCAAGGCATGCCCTTTGGCCTGTGGGCATCCGGCCTGGTCAACCGCTGGGGCGTCAATCCGCAGGCGGGGTGGTACTGGTTTGAGGCCGGATACCGGAAGGTGTGGGAGGGTCAGTTTATGTCCGGGGCCGAGTCCGCCGCCCCGGATGTGTTGTGGGGTCTGATGGCGACCCTGGGCGCCACGGCGGGGGCCGGAGCCTATTTCTTCGAGGGGACCGAAGGTTGGTTCTGGAATTACCGCGGCAAATTTGGCGAATCCGATGAAGCCGGGTGGGATCCGGACATCGGAAAGCTGAAGAAGACGCCTCTGCCGCGGAAGTGGGATTTGAGCGACACCTTTAAGAAGGTCGTCGCCCCGACGCTGCGATTAATTCTGCAAAAGGACGCCATTCCATCGCGCCGGCAGGTGTTGGAAAAAACCAAACTGGTCTATCAGACCCGCTGGCTTCCGGATGATGTGACGCCGGTGTTCAACCCTGAAATGTTCCGGCGGATGAGCTGGGCCAGCGGCCTGTATGACGACCTCGACACTTTGCCCGCGTTCTGGTCCATGCCGGTGCCTCAAAAGCATTTCTACATGGGGCATCTGTACCCGACCACATATGGCATTACCGACGGCAGCGACCTGATTCCCAAGACTTCGCGGTTCGGCTGGATCCCCATCTTCTCGAAATACGCCGGGCTTGACGCCTTGCCGCCGGGCAAGACGGTGATCGGTTCGGGCGATTTCAAAACGCGCGAGGCGATGGAGGAATTCCTGGCCGCCAAGGATTTCACGGCCGAAGGTGAGGGAACCGCATGGATGATGCAGATCGGTTCCGCCGTATATGTCATCAACAGGCATGAGAACGAACCGAAGGATGATGCCTATTGCGTGACGATGGGTCCGGTTGGCCTGTCGGGGGTCATGCCGCCCCTGACGATCATGGTGGCGCGGAGACACAAGGGCGGGGTCTCCATCGACGTGAACAACTTCATCAAGGACGTTCCGGAGCGAAGGATGGTGATTCGCGTTGACATGCCGCGGCGGGACTTCACGGCCCGCGTGCGATGCAATGAGGATGAAAAGAGGGCGGTTGTCGATTCCGTCGGCGGCGCGGCCGACATCTGCCTGTGCTTCAATGGATTTGCGCATGTGGACGTTCTATTCGAGGATTGAGGTCGTCGATTCGAGGTAAACACCATGAAAGTGAAATTTGGACATGATGTGCTGGAATACCCCTCGGAGACATTCGGCCAGTTGCGGGATTCTTCAGCCTTGCTCGCCGATCCCGCGGCGCTGCGGATGCGCATGGCCGAAGCACGCAAGGCCTGGGGTGTGTGATCAGGTGAACCTGGGGAACCCTTATGAAACCGCGAGATCGCATTCTGACCGCCCTGCACCACCAGCGCCCGGACCGCTGCCCGATGCAAATCAGCTACACCCCGGAATTCGCCCAGCGCCTGCGGGGTGATATGGGGCTTGCGGGGCATGGCATCCACAACCCGCACGGCGGAGGCAACACGTACGAACTGGAGCGGGCCCTCGGCGATGACATGCTGCTGACCTCGGTCGGGTGGGCCAACTCCTACTACCATGAGGGGGACTCGTATGTGGATGAGTGGGGTGTCCACTGGGCCAGCCAGCCTTACAACACGCCCTTTGGCACGGGCCACTACACCGAGATGACATTCCATCCGCTGGCCGACGACGACGCGATTTCATCGTATCGGCCGCCCGATCCCGCCCGTCCCGAGCTATATGCCCAGTCCGAGCGCGTGATCCGCGACTTCAAGGATGAATACTGGATCGTCGGCGTCACGGTAACCACCATATTCGAGGCCGCCTGGGCGCTGCGCGGGCTGAGTCAGTTGATGATGGACTTCGCCACCGACCCGGACCTGGCCGATGCGATCCTGGACATTCCCTTCCGCTACCACCTGACCGCCGCCAAACGACTGGTCGAGATGGGATGCGACATGGTCTGGACGGGCGACGATGTCGGTGCGCAGCACGCGATGCTGATTTCGCCGGCGCACTGGCGGCGGTTCCTCAAGCCGCGCATGGCGAGCTTTATCGCCGAACTGAAGGCGATCAACCCGGAGGTGAAAGTGGCCTATCACTCGGACGGCAACATCCTGCCCATCATCCCCGAGCTGATCGAAATAGGCCTGGACGTTCTCAACCCGGTTCAGCCCGCCAGCATGGATCCCGCCGCCCTCAAGAGCCAGTTTGGCGACAAGCTGTGTTTCTGGGGCAGCATCGACGAGCAGGGCACGCTTCCCTTCGGAACGCCGGAGGATGTGCGGGCCGAAGTCCGCACGCGGCTGCAAACGCTCGGACGCGACGGCGGGCTGATTATCGGCCCGACGCACAACATCCAGCTCGACACTCCGCTGGAAAACTTCTGGGCCATGGTCAACACCATTCAGCGCACATCCTATGATGCGATCCAGGCTCTGTCTAAAAACCCCGCGGCCTCGCGATAGGCCCGATTCGGTCCGGATGCGAGGCGTCGCTCCGAGAACTATCGGAACGGCCTTCAATCCAGATAAATCGGGGCGACAGGATTCGAACCTGCGACCTCTTGACCCCCAGTCAAGCGCGCTAAACCAAACTGCGCCACGCCCCGGAGGTGGATGGCCGAGGATTCGATCATCCACTGGATTTTCAAGAGTATCCCAATCTTGAACCGTCGGCAAGCCCGCTATCGCTTGGAATTACGCAAAATGGGGTCGACTCCTTGGCGTTGACGATGGTGTATGTCATATTGTTCGTTCTGGATCATGACTTTTACAGGAGCGACAATGGGTCGATGGATGGTGTTGGGTGTCGGAATCTTGCTGTGCGGGGCGGTGGCGTGGGGTCAAACCGAGCCGGCCGCGACGACAGTGCCGTCGGCGACGACCGGGCCGGCCGAGTCGCCCGCGACGCAACCTTCGGGACAATCGCGATCGTTGAAAATCACGCCGCGTGCGATCAATGTGTTGCACCAGGTGATGTTGGAACGCAAGCTCGATCCGAACAAGTTTTATCTGCGGATCGGCGTCAAACTCGACGACCAGGGTGCGATGCGCGGATACATCCTGGATTTCACCGACAAGGTGGATCAGGAGAAGGACATCGTGACCCAGGCCGGCCCGATCAAGCTGGTGATCAACAGTGAACACGTGCCGTTTCTGGAGGGGATCACCGTGGATTATGATCCGCAGGCCCCCGGCGGCTCGCCGTTCGTCTTCAGGCGGACTGAAACGCCTTCTCATTAACTAAAAGAGGTTGTCATGCGTCGATGGATTGGACTGTTTGTCGTTGCGTGCGCGCTGGCGGGTGGATCGGCGATTCGTGCCGAGGTGGCCGCGCCAACGACCCGGCCGGCGACGGCGATTCCAGCCCCCAAGGATGTGGCTCGCCACGAACAATTTCTTCAACGTATTTCGGAAGGACCCATCGGTGTGGCCTTCTTCGGCGATTCGATCACCGATGGCTGGCGGGCCGTTCCGGATGTCTGGAACGAGGCGTTCGGCCGATATGACCCGGCCAATTTCGGCATCAGCGGCGATGGAACCCAGCACGTCCTGTGGCGGATGCTTCATGGAGAGCTGGAGGGATATCACCCCAGGGTCGTCGTGCTGATGATCGGAACCAACAACATGGGTGCGCCGGCCGATGACATCGTGCAGGGGGTGGGCACGATCGTTCGGACCGTGCGGGAAAAACAGCCCGATGCGAAAATCCTGCTGCTGGCCATTTTCCCGCGGCAGCAGCATCCCGATGCGCTCAGGGAAAAAGTGAAACAGGTCAACGAACAACTGGCCAAGCTGGCCGATGGACAAATGGTGCGATTTCTCGACATCGGCGCCCATTTTGTCAGCGACGATGGCACGATCTCTCCGGACATCATGCCGGATTTTCTGCACTTGAGCCAAAAGGGGTATGAAATCTGGGCGCGGCAAATCGGGCCAACGCTGGAACAGATGATGAAGTAGTCGGTCGTGATCGCGTTGACGCGATTATTTCTGGCGGAAGACGATCCGGCCCTTGGTCAGGTCGTAGGGGGAGAGTTCAACCTTGACGCGGTCGCCGGGGAGGATGCGGATGAAATGCTTTCGCATTTTGCCCGAGACGATGCCCAGGATTTCCCGGTCTGAATTGTCGAGACGCAGTTTGAACATCGCGTTGGGCAGCGCGGTGGTCACGGTCGCCTCGATCTCAATAGGCTCTTGTTTGGCCACGGTCCATCTCTCCAGAAATCGTCAATGACGATTGTAAAAGACCCATCGTATGCCCAATCCCGCCGGGGAACAAGCGCCCTGCGGAGATTTACCGGACACGGAACGTTCGCAAAGGATGCCAGCGGGTGGTATGGAGCAACGGTCGGGGCCGGTATAATCGGGCGGATCGGCGTTTTATGGCGGTGAAAAAACAAACCACAATTCGACTGGGGGCGCGCGGCAGTTTGTTGTCGCGGATGCAAAGCCAGCAGGTGGCCGATGCGCTGGAAAAAGCGCATCGCGGGCTGCGGGTGGAGGTGCGGATTTTCAAGACCAGCGGGGATGCCATCGCCGACCGGCCGTTGCACGAGATGGGGGGAAAGGGGCTGTTCATCAAGGAACTGGAACAGGCGTTGCTGGCGGACGAGATCGATTGCGCGGTGCATTCGTACAAGGATGTGCCGGTGACGATGCCGCTGGTGGATCAGGCGGAATTGACGATGGCGGCGGTCCCACAGCGTGAGGATGTGCGGGATGTGCTGGTGTGTCCGGGGATCAAACGGATCGAGGATCTGCCCCATGGGGCGAAGGTGGGAACCGGCAGCACCCGGCGTCGCTGTCAGGCGTTGTCGATCCGGCCGGACCTGGATGTCCAACCGATCCGCGGGAACGTGGACACCCGGCTGAACAAGGTGCGCACCGGCGAGTATCGTGCGATCGTGCTGGCGATGGCGGGATTGCGGCGCAGCGGTTTGTTTGATGAGGCCGACATGACGCCGCTGGAGGCGGAGACGTTTTTACCGGCGGCGGGACAGGGGGCGCTGGCGGTCCAGTGCCGTTCAACCGATCGATCCACCCTGGGTGCTTTGTCGGCGCTGAATGATCCCACCACCGCGGCGTGCGTGTCGCTGGAGCGGGAGCTGGTGCGAAGGCTCAACGGGGATTGTTATTCCCCGATCGCGGCGTGGGCGCGGCTGGCCAACGGGCAATACACCCTGCGGGCGGCGGTGGGGGGGCGTGGAGGCGTTGCGCCGGTGATACGGGCCTCGGCACAGGCATCCATCGACCAGAAGGATCAGGTCGTGGAAAAGGTCTTTGGTTCGCTGGTCGACCAGGGGGCGATGGATCGACTGGGGGGATAAATCGACGGTGATTGGTCGAATCACCGCAATTTGGCCAGGTGCGTGTCCACCATCATGGCGACGAGTTGTTCAAAGCTGGTTTTGGGTTGCCACCCGAGAACCCGGTGGGCCTTGTCGGCATTGCCCACCAGCGGGCCGGTTTCGGTGGGGCGGACGAAGCGCGGGTCCACCTGGACGTATTTTTCCCAATCCAGCCCGACGTACGAATACGCGGTCTGGCAGAGCTGCCGGATGGTCCAGGTCTTGCCCGTGGCGATGACAAAATCATCGGGCTTCTCCTGCTGCATCATCATCCACATCGCCTCGACGTAATCGCCGGCGAAACCCCAATCCCGTTTGGCCTCAAGATTGCCCACCGCCATTTTGCCATCCTTGACGATCGGCTCCCCTTCTTCGTTCATGGCCGGCGAATTGCGGATGCCCAGCTTGGCGCAGGCCGCCCCGTAGGCGGCTTTCTGGGTGATGAAATGAGCGCCGCGGCGGGGGCTTTCATGGTTGAACAGGATGCCGCAGGAGATAAACAGGTTGAAACTTTCGCGGAAGATGCGAGCGATGGAGTGGGCGTACAGCTTGGCGGCCGCGTACGGGTTGATCGGCTCGAACGGGGTGTTTTCATCCTGCGGGATCTGCCGGACTTTGCCGTACATTTCGGATGAGGAAGCCTGGTAGATGCGGGTGTCCTTCTTGACCTGTTTGACGGCCTCAAAAAGGCGATGCGCCCCCAGCCCGGTGATCTCGGCGGTGTGAATGGGCAGCCGCCACGATTCGCCCGGATAGGATTGCGCCCCCAGGTTGTAAATCTCATCGGGCTGGTATTTGACGATGACTTCGACCAGCGAGGCGCTGTCGATCAGGTCGCCGTAGACGAATTCGATGCTGCCGATCAGATGGCCGCAGTTTTGCGGCCGGATGGCGGTGCTTTTGCGCCACAGGCCGATGACGCGATACCCTTTGCTCAAAAGCAGTTCAGCGAGATAGGAACCATCCTGGCCGGTGATGCCGGTGATCAGCGCTACTTTTTGTTTCATAGAGACCCAAAGGATAACAAATGGCCGGCCGGAGGCAATTGAATGCCTTTCAACTTGTCATGCCCGCCGCCATGATTAAACTCCACCTTCGATTACCCATGCGATTACCCATGAACGATTCGATTTGCAGTGGAATAAGCCCATGAAAGTTTTGTTGATCGGCAGCGGCGGACGCGAACACGCCCTGGCCTGGAAACTGGCCGACTCGCCGCGTGTCACCGCCTTATACGCCCTTCCCGGCAACCCCGGAACCGCCCAGGTGGCGGACAACGTCCCTCTGTCGGTGATGGACTTTCCGGCCATCGAGAAATTCATCCGCGACAACCGGATCGAACTGGTGGTCATCGGCCCCGAAGACCCGCTGGCGGCCGGTTTGGCCGACCGCGTCACGGCGATGGGCGTCAAGGTCTTCGGCCCGACGCGGCAGGCCGCCCAGCTCGAGGCGGACAAATGGTTCGCCAAGGAGCTGATGCGCCAGCAGGCCATTCCCACGGCCGAGGCGCGTTCCTTCACCGATCCGGATGCCGCCGCCGAATACGTCCGCGTGCGAGATGAACCGGTCGTCATCAAGGCGGCCGGACTGGCCAAGGGCAAAGGCGTCAGCGTCTGCTATCGCACCGCCGACGCGCTGGATGCCATCGACACCATCATGCGCAAAAAAGCGTTCGCGGACGCCGGGGCGCGCATCGTCATCGAAGAACTGCTCACCGGCCCGGAATGCTCGATCCTCGCCTTCATCTCCGGCAAATCGATCTACCTCATGGAACCCAGTCAGGATCACAAACCCGTAGACGAAGGGGACAGCGGCCCCATGACCGGCGGGATGGGCGCGTATTCCCCCACGCCGGTCATCACCGAGCCGCTGCTGCAACAGGTTGAACGGGACATCCTCGTCCCCATCATTGATGGCCTGGCCCGCGACAACATCGAATATCGCGGCGTTCTGTATGCAGGTTTGATGCTGACGGCCAACGGCCCCAAAGTCCTCGAATTCAACTGCCGGTTTGGCGACCCCGAAACCCAGCCCCTGATGATGCGGCTCAAAAGCGATCTTCTGGAGGTCATGCTGGCCGTGGCGGATGACAAACTGGATCAGGTCCAGCTCCAGTGGGACCCGCGCCCCGCATTGTGCGTTGTCGCCACCAGCAAGGGGTACCCCGGTTCCTACCCCACCGGCCTGCCCATCACCGGCATCGCCGACGCCGACGCGATGAAGGAGGTCAAGGTGTTTCACAGCGGAACCCGCATGGACGGCCGGCAACTGCTCACCGATGGCGGCCGGGTGTTGTCCGTCACGGCCCTGGGCGACACCATCATCGACGCACGCCGCCGGGCCTATCAGGCCATGGAAAAAATCCACTTTGACGGGATGCACTTTCGCCGCGACATCGCCCATCAGGCCATCCGGCAACGCAACGAATGATCCAGTATCTCGATTCGCTGACCGACCCACGCCTTGATCCCTACCGGAAGCTCAAGGAGCGCGAGCTGGCCCGCGACGGCCAACGCTTCATCGCCGAAGGCCCCAACCTGGTCCGGCGGCTTTTAGACAGCGATTTTCCCACCGAGTCGGTTCTGCTGTCTACACGCCGGGTCGATGCCTTCGCCTCAAACATCCCGGACGATGTTCCGCTCTACATCCTGGGCGACGATCTGATCCACCAGGTGATCGGCTACCGATTTCATTCCGGCGTCATCGCCTGCGGCCGGCGCAAACCGCCGCTTCCGTTGAACCGGTTGATCCCTCCACCCCCCAATCCGGCGATGGTGGTGGTCTGCCCGGAAATCGCCAACACCGAAAACCTCGGCGCGATGATCCGCATCAGCGCCGCCTTCGGCGCATCGGCCATGATCCTCGGCCCGCGCAGTTGCGATCCGTTTTTTCGACAGTCCATCCGCGTCTCGATGGGGACGGTGTTTCGGCTGCCGATCCACCACAGCGATGATCTGGCCGCCGATTTGAAACGATTGCGAGAAGAACACGCGATGCGGATTTTCGCAACGGTGCTGGATGAAAATGCCATCCGGTTGTCCGATGTCAAACCACCGGATCGATCCATCCTGATGTTCGGCAACGAAGCGCAGGGGCTGGAGGCCCGCTGGATCGAACAGGCCGATCAATCCCTCACCATTCCAATGGGGCTGGGCACCGATTCATTGAATGTCTCGGTGGCGGCGGCGGTCTTTTTGTATCATTTCACGCGGAGATAAGTCCGATCACGCCGTCAGATCAATGTGCGGCTCATCGGAATCATCCGAAGTGGGTTGGTGCGTAGGGGGCCGGTGGTGCGGGTGGTCCGAGTTTCGTTCCTCTCGGATGGCCGACAATTCCTCGGCGCTCTCCACCTGGTATTCCAACTGCTCATCCTGCACCGCGATGTTGCGCTGCATCCGCCTCTGGCGACGAAGCTGGCTGGTTTTATCGGCCGACTGTTGCTGCGAGGCGGTCGGCCCCTGCAAAATCGACCCGGTGATGGGACTTAGATAATCCATGCCGCACCCGAAGCTGGCGAGGCCTCTCAATACAGTTTATCGGCATTTTGTCGGGCGTAACTTAGAATCTATCTCAGAACCTAATGAGCCTGCGACGACACGATTTTCGGCCCCAGCCTGGTAGCGACGACGAGGCGACTCCATGGATAGAGTCGTTGAGGAGGAGCGCCGCCGGATGGGGCCGAAAAGCGTGTCGCCCATCGGGTGGGCCACAAAAGGCCCATCGCAGGCTTATTAGGTTCTGAGATAGATTCTTAGCCGGAGCCTGGCCGGCATAGGCTCCAAGCCGGGCGACCCTCGTTCCGGCGATGTCGGCCGGCATTATGGCTTTAACCGCAACCGATGGGCCAGGATTTTCCCCTGCCCGTTCTCAATCGCCCAGTGGTAAGCCAGAAATTCGTTGTTTCCAAGGCTCAGCAGCGAAGGCTGACCAAATTTCAGGTTCGCCCCCATGTCCGCAAACCCTTTCACCTGCAATGCCGCGGCGCGATTCCACAACGGAGCCTCGGCCAGCACCTTCCAGCGATTGCCCGAAAAATCGACGTGACGGACGAAAATACCGGTTGGTTCGCTTTGCCGATGGGCGTGGATGCTCAGCAGCTTCCCATCCTCCAACGCCAGCACGTTCGACGCCTGCGCCTCCATGCCGGTATCGATCGGATCGCTCCATGTATTCCCGTTGTCGCTGGAGACCACCACGAGGTTGGGGTGGCATTTGCCGCTGGATTCATCCAATGCCCAGACGATCGCCACGATCCGGCCATCGCTCAATTGACACAAACGGGCTTCCAGCGGACTGACCGGCGGGTGATTGAAATAGAGCGACCGATCATCCCAGCTTTTTCCGCCATCCTTGCTGCGAAGCAACACGCCAACGATCCCCGATGGACGCTGGCCATCCCAAGGCAGCATCGGATAACCCAACGCCAGCAGATCGCCGTTTTGAATCTGAATCGCCGGCCCCGATAACTCCAGTACTTCCTTGCGGTTATGAACCAGCCGTTCGGGTTTGGTCCAGGTTTTCCCCTGGTCGCTCGAGGTGGTGATGAGGTTTTCCCCCGCCGGCAATCCGCCGGTCTGCGGGTTGGCCAGCGTCTCCGGGTCGGGGTGATAAAAGACATATCCGATGGCCACCAGCGATCCATCCTTCAGCCGGACCGGTTTGAGCGATCCGAGCCCTTTGGTCACCTGGGGATGAATCAGTTGGGCCTTGCTCCAGGTCTTTCCCTGATCGGTGGATCGGGTCAGGTGGACCTGCTGGTCGGCCGATTCAAACGCCTCGCCGATCGGAAACATCGCGATCAGGTCCCCATTGGGCAACCGCTCCATGCCAGGGAAAAAAGCATGTCTGCTGCGCAATGTCGGGATGGGATTGGTGTAGACAATCGAATGGTCAAGATTCTCAACCGAACTCATCTGGATGGCTCCTACGCTATGTGGGAATGAATTGGATCGGACGATACCAAAGCCAATATGATGTGTCGAGCAAGGTGGCGATGAAGCCCGTTTTCGCTACATTGCACGGGTGTTAAATGATGTTGCATCGACCGTTGAATCGCCTCTGCCTCAACAGGGAGGCGGGGGGCTGTGGCGCTGGCTGACGCCTTGGCGCTGCCGCGTGATCTTCATGTTGCTCCTGCTGTGGGGGGCGTGGGGTCATCTGAATTACCTTCACCACGACTGCCCGCTGGACCTGGCGGGCGATGAGGCCCAATACTGGGATTGGTCGCGGCAATTGGAAATCAGCTATTACTCCAAAGGCCCGCTGGTGGCCTACATCATCCGCGCCAGCACCGCGATGTTTGGCAATTCCATGCCGGCGGTGCGTTACCCCGCGCTGCTGTTGGCCATTGGGACGGCGATTTGCAGTTATTGGCTGATCGTCAAACTCTTTGCCAGCGACCGGCTGGCCCTTGGCGCAGCGCTTTTAAGCCATTGCGTGCCGGTCTTCATCGCCGGCAGCATCCTGATGACCATCGATCCGCCCTTTTTCTTCTGCTGGGCGCTGGCCACCTGCTTTGCCGCCAAAATTTTCTTTGACCGCAGCCGCTGGGCATGGATCGCCCTGGGTGTCATCCTCGGCATCGGGTTTCTGGCCAAATATGGCATGTTTTTATGGCTGGTCGGTTTTGCGGCGTTCTTCCTCTGGGATCGGGACAGCCGCCGCTGGTTGCGCACCATCTGGCCATGGGTGATGATTCTCATCGCGCTGGCCTTCACCACCCCCGTGGTGATCTGGAACGCCCGACATGGGTGGAGTTCGCTGTATCACGTGCAACATCAGACAGGAACAGGGTTTGCGATCAACAACCCGTTTGAATTTCTCGGCGGGCAGGTTGCCATCCTTGGGCTGCCCATCGCGATCATCATGACGGCCGCGGTCTGGTACGCCTTTGGACGCTCGGCCAATGCCGACCCGAACCGTCGGGCCATGCGGTATCTTGTCGCCATCGGCCTGAGCATTTTCGCCATCGTTTTCGCCGACAGCTTTCGTTCCAAAGTCCAACCCAACTGGCCCGCGCCGGCCTATTTCACGTTGATGATCCTGTCGGCCTATTTCCTCTCCTTTCGTCTTGGAAACCGCGCCCACTGGAAATGGTGGTGGCGCGGCAATCTGATCGCGGCGGCGATTGGCGCGTTGGTCATGATGCCGCTGGTCCATGACATGTCCGCCCTGTACCCCTATCTGCCGACCATCGACAAGGTGATGTCCAAACTGGGACGAAAAAAACCGATGACCGCCCGCCAGATCGATCCGACCGCCAAGTTGCGTGGTTGGCAGGAATTGGGTCAACGAATCGGCCTGGAACTGCGAACGTTGAATCCCGGCGCATTCCTCATGGGGGAGGATTATCAAACCACCGCCGAGCTGGCCTTTTATTCCCCCGGCCAGCCCAAAACCTATTACGCCAGCAGCTATTTCGAGGTCTCCCCCGGCCGCCTGTGCCAATATGACATGTGGCCCGACCGGTCGCTGGACCCGAAAAACACGGCCCTGCTGGGCAAAGACGCCATCTATGTCGGGTACATGCGCAAACAACTGGCCGCCGCTTTTGATTCGGTTGAAGCCCAGCCCGATGAAGTGATCATGCGTCGAGGTTATGAAGTCCAACGATTCCTCATCTGGCGTTGTCGAGGCTTCAAAGGCCTGACCCGACCGACCACCGGCACGATGTATTGATGAAACAACACCCCGCTGATCTCGCTCCCTCCCTTGAACCCACGCCGGCCATCGCACGCCGGGCGTGGCTGCCCTGGTTGATCTGGGCCGTGTTGTTGTCGGCGGCATTCACGGTGGATTGGCCGGTCGCCAACTGGGTTTACGACCACCGTCCGGCCATCCCCCGGCATTCCATTGAATATCAGAACGGCCCATTAAGCCGTGAGGACAGTTGGGTCAAAGTCATCAAATGGCCCGGCGATTTTCGATTCACCCTGGCCGTCGCCGCGTTGGTGTTGATCCTCCACCGCGACCGTTGGAAGGCGGCCGGTTTTGTCTGTCTGGCGGGCATTTTCAGCGGCGTCAATTCACTGTTCAAATGGGTTTTCGGCCGAACCCGTCCCTTGCGCCCCGGCGAATCCCCCGGCTGGAATTTCTTCAACGATGGCCCGATGGGGCTGTTCAACCATCAGGATGTCTCTTTTCCCTCCGGCCACGCCGCCCTGGCCTTCGCCACGGCCGCGGCCTTGTCGGTCCTCTGGCCCCGATGGACCCTCCTGTTTTATGCCCTGGCGGCCGTGGTCGGCCTTGAACGCATCCTTGAAAACGCCCATTTCACCAGCGACGTGATCGCCGCGGCCTTTGTCGGGTGGCTGTGCGTCAAAGTGATCGTCCTTGTCGCGGACGCCATTGAAAAGCATCACGTTCGGGCCGGCAATGATGCCAGATAAGCGCCCGCCACGATCATCGCCACGCCCACCATATTCCACATTCCGGGCCGCTCGCGCAGCAGCAGGATCGCCAGGATGACCGTCAGCGGCATGCTCAATTTGTCGATGGGGGCGACCTGCGAAACCGGCCCAAGCTGGATCGCCCGAAAATAAAACAACCACGAGATCGCCCCCGCCAGCCCGGACAACACGATCATCAACAAACTGCGACCGCTCACGGTGTGTATCTTCGACCAAACGCCCGCCATGCCGCAGACCGCCATCAGAAACAACGTCATGATGATGCTGCGAATTCCCGTCGCCAGCGTCGAATCGACCTGGGCCATGCCAATCTTTCCAAAAATGCCCACCAGCGACGCCGCCACCGCGGATAACACCGCATACACCAGCCATGAAGGTATTTGCATCATGCCGTTCATCTTACCATCGCCAGCGCATATACTGCCGCAATGGGGTAAACTTCCCGATCGTTATGGGAGGATTAAGTTCAATGAAATTCGTACGCTATGCGATATTGGCGTTCGTACTGGCGGGAATGATCGGATGTGCTTCGCAGCCGGCCGGTCCCACAGGAACCGCAGCACAGGGTACGCCCGCGGATGCACAGGCCACCATTCCGCTGAACATCCCCGCCAATGCCCAGTGGACGCTCTTTTGTCAGCGCGTCACCGGTGCGGATCATGTGATTCGCGCCAACCAGATCAAATCCATCCTCCTCAAAAGCACCAAGTTGCCCGACTGGTACGTCCTTCATGGCGAGCAGGACAGCACGCTCTATTACGGTTTTTATCGCACCATCGACGACCCGGGCGACACCGCCGAGACCACTCGTGCCCAACGCGACCGCCAGACCATCGTCGCCTTGAAAGACCAGGTCGGCGAGCATCCCTTCGCACAGGCGGTCTTTGTTCCCCTGCAAACCCCCGATCCGGCCGGCCCGCCGGAATGGAATCTGGCCAACACGCCGTCCAGCGCCGTCTGGACGTTGCAGATCGCCGCCTACAAGGACAGCCCCGACCGCAAACAGGCGGCCGTCGATTCGGTTCGTGAAGCTCGAAAACAAGGCATTCCCGCTTTTTACTATCACGGCCCGACCGTCAGTTCGGTCTGCATCGGCACCTGGCCGGCCGAGGCCGTCCGCAGAACCATGCCCGCTCCGCCGGATGCCAACCCCAATGATCCGGTCCTGGTGCTCGATCACGCCATGCCGGGCCTTCCCACTGAAATTGAAGACAAGGAAGGCAACACCGTCCGCACCATCGCCCCCAAAATCGAGGTGCTCGACCCCACGTTGATGGAAGTGATGAAAAAATATCCTTATCACTATCTCAACGGCGCCCAGATGATGCGAAAAATTCAGGACCCCAACACCGGCGTGCAGCGGGAGGTGTACGATCCATCGTTTATCGTGCAGATCCCTCATGCCTCCCATTCGCCGTTGACATCGCCACCACAGACCCCGGCCGTGCCGCCGGCGCAACAAACCCCCAACACGCCCGCTCCCCCATCCCCTCCGGCGCAATCTTCGCCCGGAAAACTTCGTTCCATCGGGAGATGATGTGCCAAAACTGCTGATTGCCACCGGAAACGCCGGCAAAGCCCGTGAGTTGGCCCGGATGCTTGGCCATGAGATCGACTGGACCGACCTGTCATCCATCCCAAACCCCGCCACGGTCGAAGAAACCGGCGTCACTTTTCGCGAAAACGCCTGCCTGAAAGCCGAACAATACGCCCGCATGACCAACCTCTGGACCCTGGCCGATGACAGCGGCCTGGAAGTCGATGCCCTCGATGGCAAACCAGGCGTCATCAGCGCCCGATGGGCCGAATCGCACAATGCGGGAAAAGGGGACGACGACAATAACCGCTTGTTATTACAGCAGTTACAAAAAATTCCGGACGATCGCCGTGCCGCGAGGTTTGTTTGTGTCTTGGCGCTGGCCGACCCGGATGGAAACATTGTTCTGACCGCCCGTGACACGGTGGAAGGGCGGATTATTCATAAACCTCGCGGCGAGAACGGTTTCGGGTATGATCCACTGTTCATGGTCGCCGGCCTGGATCGAACCTCGGCCGAGCTGGAACCGGATGAAAAAAACCGTGTCAGCCACCGTGGCAAGGCCCTGCGGCGGCTACAATCAATGATGGAACGATCCGGCTGGTTCGAGCTGGATCGTTGCTCTACATAAAGCAGAATTTGATAAAATCCCGCAGGGAGGCGGATGAAGGATGAAGTTATGAGTCGGATTCTTCTCGCCGTCAGCAGCCCGTGGGCGGCACAGAAAGTGGTGGCGCCGCTGGCCGATCTGGCATCCCGCCTGTCGGCCGAGGTGCTGGTGGTTCACGTTTCCCGCCCCAGTGCCGGTCAGATGCGCGAACAGGAACAGGCCGACGGTGAATCGGCCATCAGCCTGCTGCGTGACAAGCTGGCCGAACGCAACGTGGCGGTCCAGACCCTTTTGATGTTCAGCGACGACATCGCCCGGGCCATCCTCAATACCGCCATCGAACGGGAAGTGACGCTGATCGTCCTCGGTTTGACCGGAAAAAACGTCTTCGCACGCCTGCTGGCCGGCAACGTGCCGGTCGAATTGATCAAAAACACCCGCATCCCGGTCCTCCTGCTGCCCCCCGACTGGAACGGGACGATCTGATCCGGTTGGAAAACTGGCGCAAACAGTGCAACAATCCTTTTCGTCGCCAAAGTTCAAGCTATAATCCGCCCCTTTGTGTTCTGGTGAACGGTCTTCTGTCAGGAGTTGGAAAATCAAATGAACAGCAGCAGCGACTTCATGCCCAAGGAATGTTTTTTCACCAAGGGCGTTGGCCGGCACGCGCAAAAGCTCATGAGTTTCGAGCTGGCCTTGCGGGATGCGGGCATTGAAAAGCAGAACATCGTGCGCGTCTCCTCGATCTATCCCACCAGTTGCAAGATCGTTCCCATGAAGGAAGGCCAGCCCAAGCTTCTGCCGGGGCAGGTGACTTTCTGCGTGCTGGCCGAGGCGGCCACCGATGAACCCAACCGCCTGATCTGCGCCGGCATCGGCCTGGCGATCCCCAAAAACCACGCCCACGGCTACATCGCCGAACACCACGGCTACGGCATGGCCGAAAAACGCACCGAAGACCTGTGCGAAGACCTCGCCGCCACCATGCTGGCGACGACCCTTGGAATTCCGTTCGATCCGGAAAAAGCCTGGAACGAACGCGAACAGCAGTATCAGATGAGCGGCGAGATCGTCAAAACCCGCGCCTACGTCCAGACCGCCGAAGGGGACAAAACCGGCATCTGGACCAGCGTCGTGGCGGCGGTGGTGTTCATCCTGTAATCACGGCGGCCACGACAATTCCCCTTGGCGGCGGATTGCCGCGCGCCGTATGGTGGCGTGGCGTGCGGATATTCAAACATATCCCGTTGTTTGCGACGATGGCCCTGATCGTGCTGGTTGGGGGCTGCGCGGTGGGGCCGGATTATCATCGGCCGGACCTGGGGCTGGAGGCGGATTATGGCTATTCGCAAGCGCGGGCGGCCACGCAGCCATCCGGCGTCACCACCCAGCCCGCCCGACTGGCACAATGGTGGACCACGCTGAACGATCCGCTGCTGGACGATCTCATCGAACAGGCGGTTCGTGATGGGCTGGACGGTCGACTGGCCGAGGCCCGTGTGCGCGAGGCCCGCGCCCGCCGGGCGGCCGCCGGGGCGGGGCAATTTCCCGCGTTCGATGCCAGGGGCGGATATTCGCGCATCCGAAACAGCCAGAACGCCGCCCCCTTCAACGCCTTTGACCTTCCGGGTTTCCCATGGGAATTTGATTTGTATCAGGCGGGGTTTGACGCCTCGTGGGAACTGGACGTTTTTGGCGGGGTTCGTCGAACCGTCGAAGCGGCCGGCGCCGATCTGTCGGCGGCGGTTGAAGACCATCGGGCGGTTTTGTTGAGCCTGATGGCCGAGGTGGCTCGAAATTACGTTGAGTTGCGCGGGGCGCAGCGCCAACTGGACATCGCCCGCCAGAATCTGCTGGTTCAACGCCAAACCCTCGATTTGACGCGCAATCAGGTCCGCAATGGCATCGGCACCCAGCTCGATGTGTCGCGCGCCCGGGCGCTGGTCTCCACCACCGAGGCGCAAATCCCGGCGTTGGAGCGCGTTCAATGGCAGACCATCCATCGTCTGGCCGTCCTGGTCGGTAAACAACCCGAAGCGCTGGCGGATCTCCTGGTGAAGCCCGCCCCCATACCGGTTCCGCCGGCGCAGGTTTCCATCGGCCTGCCGGTGGACCTGCTGCGCCGACGGCCGGACATTCGACGGGCCGAAAGCCGGCTGGCCGCCGCCACCGCCCGCATCGGCGCCGCGACGGCCGACCTGTACCCGCGATTTTCGCTGACCGGTTCATTCGTGATGCAAAGCGAGGAACCACGGGCGATTTTTGATTGGCGCAGCCGCGGCTTCAACGTCGGCCCGTCGATCAGTTGGCCGATCCTGGATTTTGGGCGGTTGCGCGCGGTGGTGGATGTTCGCGGCGCGCAACAGGAACAGGCACTGGTTCAATACGAACAAACGGTCCTGCGGGCGCTGGAGGAAGTCCATGATGCGCTGGTGGCCTATGCCACCGAACAATCCCGCCACCGCTCGCTGAACGATGCGGCGGAGGCCAACCAGCAGTCGGTTGAGATGGCCCGGCAGCTCTATCGCCAGGGTCTGACTGATTTCATGACCATTCTGGATGCCCAGCGGTCACTGTATCAATCACAGTGGGAATTGGCGCAAAGCGACCAGATGCTCACCACGTCGCTGGTGGGGTTGTATAAAGCGCTGGGCGGCGGGTGGGATGTGGAACCGGTCAGAACGCAAACGCCGACCGGGCAGGCCGCGGCGACACGTTAAATGTTTTTGAGCGAATCAATGACCACGACTTCAACCACCGACACAAATTTGACTTCCGATCCATCGACCGGCCGCCGGCGGTTGTTTCAGCATCCGCTGGTCATCGCCATCGCGGGGGTGATCCTCGTGCTGCTGGTGGCCGGCGGGGTGTTGTATTGGCTGCACGCCAGGCAGTTCGAAGAAACCGATGATGCGTTCATCGAAGGGAACGTGATTCCCGTCGGCTCCAGGGTGGCGGGGCTGGTGAAAGAGGTATTGATCAACGACAACCAGACGGTGGAAGCCGGCCAGCAACTGGTGCGGATCGACCCGGCCGATTTCATCGTCAGGCATGAGCAGGCCCAGTCCAATCTCAAAGCCGCCGAGGCGCGGCTGGACGTGGCGCAAACGAAGTTGACGTTGACCAAGGCGAACAGCCAGGCCGCGTTGGAACAGGCCAGGGCGGCCGTCGTTCAGGCCGATGCGATGGTGCATTCCGCCCAGTCGCAGCAGGCGTCGGCCCAGGCGGATGTGATCGCCGCCGAGGCGGAATCGACCCGCCGGCAGGCCGATTTGAAACGATACGAAGCGCTCGATCCGCGCGTGGTGTCGCAGCAACAACTGGACATCGCCCGCGCCGCCGCCGAGTCGGCCGAGGCGCAAAAAACGGCGGCGCAAAAGCGCGTGGCCGCCGCCGAATCTCAAATCCGTGAAGCCCAGGCCCGCGTCTCGCAAGCCCGCGGCGCCCTGGCGGCCGCCGATACCGTTCAGCAGCAGATCGACGCGGCACAGGCCATGGTTCGCCAGGCACAGGCCGATGTCGATCAGGCCAGATCCGCGGCCGATCTGACCCGGCTGGATTTGTCATACACCACGATCATCGCCCCGTCCGCCGGCCGAATTGCCCGGAAAAACGTGCAACCGGGCCAATATCTGTCGGTCGGCCAGCCCATCTCGGCCATCGTCACCCCCGAGGTCTGGGTGGTGGCCAATTTCAAGGAAACCCAGCTCACCCGCATGCGCCAGGGACAACCGGTCACGATCCGGGTGGATGCCTATCCAAACCGTGAATTTCACGGCCACGTTGACAGCATCCAGGCCGGCACCGGCTCGCGTTTCAGCCTTCTGCCCCCCGAAAACGCCACCGGCAACTACGTCAAAGTCGTCCAGCGCATCCCGGTCAAAATCATCTTCGACGAGCCGCCGCAAACCCTGAGCCTTCTCGCCCCCGGCATGTCGGTGGTGCCCAGCGTCCGCATCGGTACCTCGTCGAATGAGCTTCCATTGCCGATGATCCCGACGACGCGGGTCACACAGGGGAACTGAGTCCCGCCGCAGGTCGAGGCGGGTGTCCGTGCAATGGACAATCCGCGAATTGCGTTCACTTTTTCATCTAATAGGGATAGAATGACAGGTGGAAGATTCAACGGGAGGTTCTATGCAAGAATCAGCCATTCGGTTGCGTGTTGAACCATTGACGGAGGGTGGGTTTTTGGCCACCAGTCCGGATATTCAAGGCTTGGTGGCCGAAGGCAGGACGGTGACCGAGGCGGTTGAGATCGCACAAGGACTGGCCCGGAAAATTCTCGAATCCTGCATCGAGCATGGCGATCCTGTCCCCCCCGCGCTTGCCGCTTTGGTAGGAAACAAGCCTGTGGATCTACTGGTGCCCGTCGGCGTGAGATAACATGGGTCGCCTGAGCGGGTTCAAGTATCGAGAAGTTGTTAAAAAATTGCGTACTTTTGGGTTTGTTTTTGATCGCTCCGGAACCGGTAGCCATGAGATTTGGCGCCAATTGAACACGGGCCGGAAAATCACCCTGCCCCATCATCCGGGCGATATGAAGGAGGGAACGCTTCACGCCATCCTCCGCGAAGCGGGGATTGAAGTCGATGCTTTCCTCAATGCATGAAGAGCGTCGAAGCGGGTTCGTGCGTCGATGGCAGGTGAGTTCCAATTGCCAATCCAGCCTGAAATCCGATTATATTTCCACCTTTTTCAGCGAAGTTGAATCAAACTTGAATCCCGCTTCGGTGGCGATGTGGCTCAAGGCGTCGATTTCGGCCTGTGTGAAGATCAGGCCGCCGTGTTTCTGGCTTAGGGCGGCGGCGTTGGCTTCCAGTTGGCCGGGGAGCATCGCCTTGTCGTTGCCGTGGGCGAGGATGTCGGCAATGACCGCCTTGACGTTTTCCGATTGCTTCCGACCTTGGGCGAAATCGCCGCAATCGAGTGCATCGGGGCGGATGCACTGGAAGAAAAAGTTGGGCGTGTGTTTCTCATCCTTCGGCCCGGTGCCCCAGCGGCTGCGCAATGTCGGCAGCGAACCGCCGATGTACGCGGCGACCAATTCATCGATCAACGACAGGCCATATCCCTTGTGCTGGCCGAATGGAAGAAGCGCCTTGACCTTGTTGGGGTCGCTGGTCTCGTTGCCGTTTTCATCGACGCCGCAACCGGCAGGCAGTTGTTTGCCTTCGCGGATGAACTGTTGCACCCGGCCCATCGCCACCGTGCTGGTGGCCCAGTCGATGCAGATCGGAAACCCGATCAGGTCCTGCGTTGGGAAACCCCATGAGTGCGGGTTGGTCCCCAATGTCGGGAATTTACCGCCGAACGGAACCACCTCGGCCAGCGCGGCCGTGCAGCAGGTGTAGGCGATGTATCCTTTTTTGGCCGCGTCGATGACGTACCCGCCGCCCCACAGGTAATGAAACGCATTGTCCACCGCGACGATCCCCACGCCATATTGATCCGCCAGGTCCATCGCCGCCTGCATCGCCTCAAAACCGACGGCCTGTCCTAGCTTGCGGTTGGCGTTCCAACGCTGCACGGCCGGATATTTGGCGGGCAGCTTTTCCATCTTCGCCCCCGGCACGCACCCGCCGGCTTTGGAGCCGAACAACTCATCCAGATGCAGTGCCTTGATCGCGTTGTGCGTCTTGATCCCGTGCCAGGCCGTCAATTCGCTGAACCGTGCCGCCGCCTGTGCCTCGTCGGCCGTATATCCCCGATGCCGATACGCCGCGGCCACCAGATCGTGATGAATCTTCTGCGGAACAATGTAGTTGATCATGGTCGATTCGCCCTTAGATTCAAAATTATGAAGGTCCGACAGTGTACAAACCCACGCTCAAAATCCAAGGCGAGGCGAATGGTATTGTGTGCAGTGCCGAAAAATCGATTCCATTGCAACTTGACATGGCCGGGAAATCCGGCAAAATGCTCCGCTCTTTTGATTTTGGAGTAATTATGTACGCGATCATTGAAGATGGGGGTCGGCAATACAAGGTGACCAGCGGGGACACGATTCGCATTGAGCGGTCGTCGGCGGAGGGTCAGGAGACGATTACCTTCGATCGCGTGCTGCTGGTGGGGGGCGAAGGCCAACCTCGGATCGGCGCCCCGGTCGTCGCCGGCGCATCGGTCAGCGCACAGGTGTTGCGAGATGTCAAAGGCCCCAAGATCGACATCCAGAAATACCGCCGTCGCAAGGGTTTTCACAAGAAAATCGGCCACCGTCAAAAACAGGTCGAAGTGAAAATTTCCGCGATTAACGTGTAAATCTTTGTTACATAGTGATTTATGTAAACGGACGGCCTTCGGGTCGTCCGTTTTTAATTATTCTTGCGGCAGTTGATTGTCAGGAGGGGTTCCACCCACGAGCATAATGGAATTTTTGCCGGCTTGTTTGGCGCCGAACATCAGGGCTTTGTCGGCCGCGTTGATCAGGTCACACGGGTTGGAGGCATCATAGGGGAACACCGCCAGGCCGGCGCTGATGGTGAGGGTTCCCTGTCCCGCAGGCCCAAGAAAGGTGAAATTCTGGCCGGCGATCAATTTCTGGAATCGGTCAAATATCTGCAATGGGGTCTGCGGGGGGCGGCCCGGAGTGCCGGGATTGGGGCCTTGAGGCTGGCGGGGGCCATCTTTTTCCCAGAAGACAACCGCGAATTCATCCCCGGAAATGCGGGCCACCAGGTCGTGATCGCGCACGCATCGGCGCATTAGCGCGGCCGTCTGACGAAGGATTTCATCCCCGACGCCGTGGCCGTACTGGTCGTTGTATTGTTTGAAATTATCAATATCGAACAGCAGCAACGTGACTGGGAATCGCAAGACCTTCGCTTTTTCAAGGATTCGCGTCAGAAAATGCTTGAAATAACGGCCATTGTACAGGCCGGTCAGGTCGTCGGTGATCGCAAGTTTCTGTAAACGGCCATGACGTTCCTGAAGCGAAGCCGCCTTGCCCAGCAGATGGGCCAGTTGGCCCAGAAAATGTCGTGCGGTGGATTCATCCTCATCGCGAGGCATCAGGAAACGCAACGTGCCGGCCGGTTCATTGTTGGCGCGCACATCATGGGACAGGCTCACCATGCCTTCTTCGGGTTGGTCGGGGGGGGCGTGGCTTGGCAGCAGGCTCAGCCGCATGGGAGGGTTGATGAATGAATTGATCTGCTGTACCGCCGTCGCCAAAGCGTCAGCGGGGTGATGCAGCAGTGCATCCAGAAGCGTTTCGGCCAGGGGGAGCGTGGCCAGCTTGGCCAGACGGGCGGGGGGGGTGACGGGCAAGAGATCATCCGATGCGGCCCCGGCAGGCTCATCCGTGGTGGTGTCGTTCGCCAGCCGAAGGGGGGGCTGACCAAAAATCTGCTGTAATTCGGCCGGGTTGATGGGAGTCAGCAGATAATCATCGCACCCGAACTGGAGCATTTTGCGCGACAAGGGTTCGAGGGTTGGATGGCCAAACAGCAGCAACCGGCCTTCGCCGGCCATTTGACGCAGGGTTTTGATCGCCGCTTCAGGCCGGCGTTCGATGGGTTCGGCCGACGCCAGGACTGCGGAGTAGGAATGGGCCGCCAGTTCCGCGATGCCGTCGAAAACGGTGGCGACCTCGGTGATTCGCGCCTGGGGCATGGCCTGATTGAGCGCGGCGAGCAGCTCACGCTGGCCGTCGCCGATCAGGAGGATGTTTTCGCTGGCTCGAAGCATACCCATCAGCTTTCATGGCTGCCGGTTGGGGGCAGGCTGGGTTGTTCCTGTAACAAGGCACGCAATTCTTCGGCACTTAAAATTGGCTCGCCCAGGGGCGGATCGTCGGTCAAATCAGGCGATTCGGCTTCCACGGCCGGGGTTGGGGTTGTTTCGGATCGGTTTGGGGCGGCCGGTTCGGAATTCGGGGCGCCGGTGGCGGTGCGGTGCAATCCTTCCTCGTCGAGCAATCCATCGGCTCCCTGGCGCATCGCCTCGGCGAGGGCGGCTTGACGGCCATCGGTTTGCGTCAGCCAGATTTCCACGTACGGGAAACGGCGTTTGATGGCCGCCACCAGCGGCAATTCCTCGCGATAGAGACTTTGGAGGGACAAAATCAAGGCTCGATAAACCAGCGGGCGGCGACACAGCTCGGCCATGGCCGCATAGGGGTCATCCACCTGGGCGCAATGGTACCCGTGCCGCTGCAAGGTCAGCAGCGGTTGGGATCGGCACGATGGACTGCCCACGATCAAGGCGCGTCCGATCGGTCGTGAAACTGGCAAGCTCACCGGGGACATCCCACCTGCCAACTGCCAAAACCAGCCCCAGAAAATGGCGCATTTTCAATCGCCGCGAACTTCACGGCGGACGCCGCACTCTCCATTGACGATCATACTCCATGCCCACGCTGTTGCAATTGAGCCTTCGTGATCGAGGCCGTTTAGTTTGGTTCTTGACAGCGCAGAATACGGCTCATATCGTGCGCATGTATCAGTCGTAACGATCATGACGGCTGAAAGGAACGGGGGATGTTTCCTGAAAGGAATAAACATCATGGCCATTAAAGTCGCGATTAACGGATTTGGACGGATCGGCCGCCTGGTTTTCCGGGCCGGTGCGGACAACCCGAACATCGAATTTGTCGGCGTCAACGACCTGGTTCCGCCGGACAACCTCGCGTATCTGCTGAAACACGATTCCACCCACGGGCGATTCAAGGGGACGGTGGAGGCGCGCGAGGCTGGGATTGTCGTCAACGGCAAGTTCGTCAAGTGCGTTTCGGTGAAAAACCCGGCCGAACTGCCGTGGGGCCAGCTTGGGGCGCAATACGTGGTTGAATCGACCGGATTGTTCACCGATTTCGCGGGCGCATCCAACCATCTGAAAGCCGGCGCCAAGCGCGTGGTCATCTCCGCCCCGACCAAGGACCCTGAAAAAGTGCCGACGTTTTTGATGGGCGTGAACCATAACAAATATGACCCGTCCAAGGACACGGTGGTTTCCAATGCCTCCTGCACCACCAACTGCCTGGCTCCGGTCGCCAAGGTGATCAACGACACGTTCGGCCTGGCCGAAGGGTTGATGACCACCGTCCACGCCATGACGGCCACGCAGCCGACGGTGGATGGTCCGAGCAAAAAGGACTGGCGCGGCGGTCGCGGCGCTCCGCAGAACATCATTCCCGCCTCGACCGGCGCGGCCAAGGCGGTGACGCTGGTGCTGCCGGAATTGAAAGGGAAACTGACGGGCATGTCCTTCCGCGTGCCGACGGCGGATGTTTCCGTGGTTGACCTGACGTTCAAGACGGTCAAATCGACCAGCTACAAGGAAATCTGCGCGGCGATGAAAAAGGCCGCCGAGGGAGAGCTCAAGGACATCCTTGGGTACACCGACGAGGACGTGGTCTCCAGCGATTTCATCCACGATCCGCGTTCGAGCATCTTCGACGCCGGCGCGGGGATCGAACTGAACGCCAATTTCTTCAAGATCGTCGCGTGGTATGACAACGAATGGGGTTATTCCAACCGCGTCATCGACCTGATGCTCCTGATGGCCCGCAAAGAGGGCTTGATCAAGTAACGTCGGGCGATTTGTTGATCAAATAAAAGGCATCCGCCCAACCTGGCGGGTGCCTTTTTTCATGGGCCAGGCCGTTGTGAAAGTTGAATCGGAGAAAGCATGTCCGTGACACTGGAGCAGATTCAGGCCGCGCGGGAGCGGATCTCGCCGGCGATTTATCACAGCCCCTGTCCGTATTCGCTGTCGCTCAGCCGGCTGTGCGGATGCGAGATTTATTGCAAGCTGGATCATCTGCAAATGACCGGCAGCTTCAAGGAGCGCGGGGCGCGCAACAAATTGATGCTGCTGTCGGAATCGCAGCGCAAAGCCGGCGTGATCGCGGCGTCGGCGGGCAATCACGCGCTGGGGTTGGCGTATCACGG
This sequence comes from Phycisphaerales bacterium, assembly GCA_020853095.1. Lineage (GTDB taxonomy): Bacteria > Planctomycetota > Phycisphaerae > Tepidisphaerales > Tepidisphaeraceae > JADYZN01. The sequence continues at coordinate 48,047 of JADYZN010000061.1, forward strand.
GCAGGAGTTGGGGATTCCGGTCACGGTGGTCATGCCGCGCTGGGCGCCGTTGGTGAAGGTGCGCAACTGCCGGGAATTTGGCGCGACGGTGTTGCTGGATGCGGATAGCTTTGATCAGGCGCAAGCCATCGCCAGGCAAAAGGCGCAGGAGCGCGGGTTGTTGTTCGTGCCCGGGTTTGACGATGCGGACATCATCGCCGGACAGGGGACCTGCGGGTTGGAGATCATCGAGGATGTGCCGGATGTGGATGCGGTGATCGTGCCGGTGGGTGGCGGCGGGTTGCTGGCGGGGGTGGGGACGGCGATCAAGGCGCTTCGGCCGCGGGTGCGGGTGATCGGGGTGGAGGCCGAAAACGCCCCCACGCTGGAGGTTTCTTTGCGCAAGGGTGAGGTGACCGGCATCGACGCCCGGCCGACGCTGGCGGATGGGTTGGCGGTGGCGCGGGTGGGGCGGCTGTGTTTTGATCTGATCCGCAAGGTCATGGATCAACTGGTGATGGTGGATGAGGCCGAAATCGCGCGGTCGGTGTTGCGGCTGCTGGAATTGGAAAAGATGGCGGTGGAGGGGGCGGGCGCGGTGTCGCTGGCCGGGGCGATGCATCCGAGTTTGGATCTCAAGGGGAAAAAGGTCGTTCTGTTGCTGTCCGGCGGCAACATCGACGTGACGATGATCGCCGGCGTGATTGAGCGCGGATTGGCCAAGGAAGGTCGCCTGTGCCGTGTCCACGCCCTGATCAAGGACCGTCCCGGCGGCCTGGCCGGGTTGTTGAACGTCATCGCCGCGACGGGGGCGAACATCAAGGAGGTCAGCCATGACCGCAATTTCGCCCCGCCGGATGTCGGTTTTGTCTCCGTGACCTGCATCATGCACACCCGCGATGCCCAGCATATCGCCCAGGTGCATCAGGCGTTGCGCGATGCGGGAGTTGAGATTCGCGAGCAATAGGCGTGTTGCCGGGGGAAATGGAGGGCGATACACTCGGATCGGATGAAGCGGATCGGGATCATTTTGTGCGCTTTGTGGGCGGTTTGGCTGGCGGGGCCGCTGGGGGTGGCGCGGGGTGATTCGATCTTCACCGGAACACTGGAACGGCCCAACGTCACGGTGCGCGAGGTCAAAGGAGGGATGGTTTATTATGAAATCGGGGGGCGTTCGGGCGAACCGATCGCGGTTTCAAAAATATCGCGCATTCAGGCCAGGGATGAACCGGCGTTCAACGCGGCCGAAGTGGCGTTTGTCACGGGCGAATGGGAGACGGCCGCCGAAAATTATCAGAAAGCCATCGCGGATCGGCGGACCAATCTGTGGATCGTGGACTGGTCACTGCCCCGATTGGTCGATTCGGCCCGGCGTTGCGGGCGTTTTGACGCGGCCGTGGCCGGATACATCGAACTGGTCAAAAAAGACCCGCAATCGGCCGGGGCATACAAACCGGCCCTGCCGGATGCGAAATCGGCTTATTTGTCGGTGGCGGTCGATCAACTGGAGGCCGCGCTGAAAGATCCTGCGATCAACGACGCCCGACGGCAGCCGTTGCTGCTGTTGTTGCTGGAAATTCAGCGGTTGCGCAAGGATGATGCGGCCATCACCGAGATCGTTCGGCGGCTGGGTGAGATCGAATCCGTGTCGGATGCGGGCCAGGCGGGTGATGCCGCCCAGACGGCGGCCGAATTGCGGCTTGGATTGGCGCACGTGGCGCTGGACCAGGGGGATTTTCAGAAGGCCATCGACCAGATTGAACCCAACCGTGGGTTGTTCACGCAGCCAAGGCAGCAGGCGGATGCCCTGCATTGTCTGGCCAGGGCCAGGTATGGATTGGCGGACAAGTCCAACGACCCGGCCGCACTGAAGGAGGCCGCGCTGGCGTACATGCGGGTGGTGGCGCATTTTAAGGAGCTGCCCGACCTGCCACAGGTGGCCGATTCGCTGTATATGACCGGGCTGATCCTGGAACGGCTCAAGGAGCCGCAATCGGCGATGCGGATTTACCAGAACGTGATTGCACAGTACAACACCGATCCCGCCGCCGCCAAAGCCAGGGCGCGGCTGGAACAATTGAAGGCGGCCGGCCCATCCTGAGCCAGGGCCGTCAAAACGACTTGCAAGGAACGACATGTACAAGTTGATGCAGAAAAACCAGAAAAAGCTGATGGCCTTTCTGGGCGTGGGGTTGATGATCGTCTTTATTCTGCCCAGCACGTTTACCGGCGGCGGGCCGGGCGATCCGGTGGTGGGATACATCGGGGATGAACAAATCCGCGCCCGCGAATCGCAGGAAGCGCGGATGGAGCTGGACCTGCTTTCGCGCTGCTACACCTATCTGCGGCAGGATCAGCCGATCCCGCTGCTGGCGAGGCTGTCGCCGACGGCCCCGCAGCAACTGCGCGACCACCCGGAAATGTTTGTGCTGCTGCTGCGCGAGGCTCGGAAAATGGGCGTGCAGGTCAGCAAGGACCAGTTGGGCAACACCATCCAGAACCAGGTGATTTCTCTGGACCGGCTGGACCCGAACGATCCGAGGCTGGTGCGGGCGGTGAATGATTTTCTCATGATCGAGAACGCCTTTGAGCGAATCGCCGCGACGATCAAGATCAGCCAACCGCTGCAAAATTACACGCTGGCCGAACAATACCAGTCGATCAAGGTGGAGCTGGTGGAGTACGTGGCCGGAGAGTTCGCCGACAAGATCGCCGCGCCGACGACCCAGCAGGTGGATGAACAGTTCGCCAAATATGGGGACGTTCCGGCCGGCCGGGTGGATGCGCGGACGGACCCGTTTGGTTTTGGGTATCGATATCCCGATCGCGTGAAGCTGCAATATATCGCGGTGCCGGTCGCGGCGGTGCGTCAGGCGGTCGAGCAGTCGCACGATCAGTACACGTGGAAGAAGGATGCGTACAAGTATTACATGGAGCACGAGGGGGAGTTCGCCACGACCCAGCCGGCGACAAAGCCGACCACCGAGCCGTTGACGCTGGGGGCCGGCTCGGCTCCGATCGCCCCGACCACCGGCCCGACGACCCGGCCGTTTGACGAGGTGTTCGATGAAATCCGCCGGAAGATGGCGACCGAACAGACCGAAAAGCTGCAAAAACGCATCGTTGATCGGATCGCCGGCACGCTGGGTGCGGATTGGCTGAATTACAACAAGAGCCAGTCGGGCAAGGAGGCGGCCGAATCATCGGTGGGCGCGCCGTATCCGAGCTTTGAGTATTTGCAGCAACTGGCCGGGCAGATTCAAAAGGAATTCGGCGTGCTGCCGCAGATCACGCAGAAGTCGGATGATTATCTGGCCCAGACGGACCTGGCGGCGCTGCCGGGCATCGGCACGGCGTCCGATGGCAAGGCGAATTTTCTGACCTATGCCCTGCAGAAAGCGGCGGCGTTCGCGCCACAGGATCGACAAAAGTCTTCGGAGTTGCTGCAGCTTCTGGAGCCGTCACCGGTTTTGCACGATCCATCGGGCGATGCGTACGTGTTTCGACTCACGGCCGCGCAGCCATCTCATCGGCCGGCCGACAAGAGCGAAGTCAGGGAAAAAATCGTCGCGGACCTGCATCAGATGGAAGGATATCGACTGGCCAAACAGGCGGCCGAGCAACTGTTGCAGTCGGCCAACCAGGCCGGTGGTTTGCAAAGCGCCGCCACGGCCGCCGGCCGAAACGTGATCCAGACCGGCGAATTTCGCAATCGGGCGATGGATCCGATCGAAAATTATCCGATCAGCGGGCCGGTCAAGGCCGCGTTTCTGGATGAGGTGTTCAAACTGCTGGTGGACGCCGCACGCGGGGTTGAACACCCCCGCAAACTGGTGGAACTGCCGCAGGCGGGCAAGGCGCTGGTGGTGCAGTTGGATTCGGTCAAAGCCGATTGGCCCGAACAGAGCAACTTTTTCGTGGAACTGTCGGTGGAAGGGCAGTTGCGAACGGAATTGCGGCAGAATCTGCAGGTGCAGTGGTTTGACTGGAATTCGGTGGTGTCGAGGTTGAATTACAAATCCGCCCAACCCGCGGAAGAACCAACGCCCCAACGGCCCGCGCAACCGCTGCTGTAATCGGCCGGCCGTCGCTTGACATTGCATCGCTGAGGAATACGATTTTTCCGATCTTCCAGCGCCATTAGCTCAATTGGCAGAGCAGCTGACTCTTAATCAGCGGGTTCAAGGTTCAAGTCCTTGATGGCGCAATACTTATGAACGACTGAATCGCTGGTGCTACCCCGGTGCTACCCCAAAAGAAAACCGGCGGGGTTGCCGCCGGTGAATCGAGTGGTCAAGCGACCTATCGTTTATTCGGCCCTTGGTCTGCGGCCTCTGCCAGTTGCCTGAAGTCTTTGTCGGGGTGTGAATGCTTGATGTGCTTCAGGAATGAACCATACAGTCGGTATTCCTTCCGGCACACCGGACAGATTCGCTTTTCCTTCCCGTGTTGCGGTTTCTCTGGCGGTATCGCCGGCGTAGATTCTTTCGCCGCCTCCATGTGTCCCTCGGCTTGCTCGGCCATGTGCAGCGCCTTAAACAGCCGCTCTTTCAGGTCTTTATTTTCGGCTTGTAGCTTTTCGATTTTTTTCAGTAATGTCTCCTCGCTCTCATTCCAATAATATGCAACCTCGTGTCCGTTGGGACAGTGGATCGTTTCGTCCTCCTTATTCCTTATCCACCTTTTCGGCACGGCGAACCGAATACCGCAATCCCAACATTCAAGCTCCTCCATCACTACTGTTGACAAGGTCATAGCTATCTCCCTTTGCCACCCCACCAGCCAGCCAACACGGCCAGCGGCGGGATAGCGGACATGCCGGATAGTATACGGTTATTATCCGGCATATATCAAGATGGATTGCTATTATTTTTTACGGGTACTATCCTGAAGATATGCCGCGTCCCAGGCTCAACCGTAAACGCCTTGAATCGACCCTTCCCGCTGAATTACTGGCAAGGCTCGACACCTTCGCCACACAAGCTGGGCGCACCCGTTCGGACATCATCGAAACAGCCTTGCGGGAATATTTCGATAAGCAATCCAAACCCCCAAAACAAGGTGACAAGTAGGTGACAAGTCCAGGTGACAGCCATACCCCTACTTGTCCACTTGTCGCCTTCGGAAAAATCAGGGAAATTTGAATACTTTTGGAAGGCAAAACGCGAAGGGGACAAGTTTATTTTAACTTGACGCCTTCGGAATAAAAACACCGCACCAGAGTTACCCGGTGCGGTACCATGAAAACATCAAACTTCCGGTGGTTACGACGCCACTCCCGGTAGGCGCTGCAGATTACGCCGCCGCCATTCTCAGGCCGACCACGCCGCCGGCGGTGGATGAACCATTCCCGACGTTGTGTGTCACCACGGTATACCGGGAAGTGGTTCGTGCGGCCCATGAATCGCTTGTGAACAGATTCACCGATCCAACCGTGCCGGTGGTCGCAATCTCGATATTCACCTGCTTACGGTCGCCAAAGGCAATCGTTTGCGGCAAGTTGCCGAAAATCAGCGGAATACTTGAATTGCTGGCGGACGTTGGCAAAACCTCCGTCCTCACGACTTCCGATCCCAGAAAGTTCGGCAAGGCTCCGGTGCTCAGTTCCATCGAAGTGACGCCGCCGGCGCTCTTCAGGATTTTCAACAGTACCGAATCGGCAAAGGCGCTCGAGCAGTAAAACTTCGCCTGATCCCGCGCCCACGCGGGAAGTTTTCCCATCATGGACGTGATGTCACTCAGGGTGATCTCGCTCCACGCATTGCCGGTGGCAATCTGGATACCCGCGCTGCTGTTGCCGGTATCCGGCCAGGTGCTACCCAACAGCGTCACCACCCCACGGTGTCCGCCGTAGGTGGAAGTGCCATCGCCAATGAACGCGGCCAGGTCTTCTTCGTAAGCGATGGATCGTCCGGCATCCATCGTCAACCAGTCCGCCAAGGCGATACCGCCGCCGTCGCGTGCATCTGCCAGTAGTTCATTGGTGCCGATGCTTAACACCATCAACTTTTTCGCAACGAGCATCACGTTATCGAAGCTCGGCGTCGACTCCGTGCCGTTTGAACCTTCGCCGACGTAGTAGGCTCGCGTTCGTCCAGTTACACGCGGAATGGTGAGCGTGTCGCTGTTCATCTGGTAAACCCGTGCATAGCGCCGCGCCACGCCGAATTTGTTCACCTGGTCAATCAGTTCCGGAAGGAATTCGTCGGGAACTAAAGCGCCGCCGGCGCTGTTGGTCCCTTCACTCATTCCTTTGGGTCGCAGACCCGCAACCCACTGGCCAAAGTTCTTGGCGAGATGGTCGCTGGAAAAAACCTTCGTTCGCTGACCGGTCGGGGTGTAATTGTTCATAGTTGGCATGGCTCCCAGCGGGTTCCCCGGCAAGGGGTTCGCTTTTCTAATGTCATCGAGTTTTTTCAGGACGTATTTTTCAATTTCGGCTTGGTCGACCGCCGGAACATCCGGCGCTTCACTTGCCATGACCTTGACCGTCACCGGCACGCGCCGTTTACCGTCAAGCTCATACACACTGGCGTTTTTGAGTTGCGCCAACATTTCGTTGCGAAACTCTCCCGCCGGCATCTTCTGGAGCGCCTTCAATTGGCGCTCAAACTCGTTTAATTCGAGTTGCATAGATAACCTCGTTTTCTATTGGGAGTTTTTCAGCGCTGGCTGGGACCAATCCGATTCACTTCTCGGCACGGTGCCATAAGTGAACCCGATGGGTTGCCTGCTGTCGTCGCTGGCTGTCTGCCGTACCCCATTCGCTCGGCGTCCATCGGCTCGGAGTTGCCTCCATCCGCTTGAACGCCATCGACCCGGAGTGGTTGCCTGACGTGCTCTCAAATATTATACGCTTCAGCTTGCCATTTGTTCCGATGCTTCTTCAACAATCGTAATTACAATTAATCGCGTTGTTAGTTCAGGTCCGGTGGCGTTCGCTCGATGATCTTTCCTTCGTGCGCCAGGATGACACGGCCACACTCAATCTGCGCCACGCCAGCTTCAATCAAAGTCTCCGCCGCCTGCAGCGCGATATCCTTCACCGCCGGATCGGGAGGCGTTTCCGCGATTTCCCGCATCAGATTGACCATTTCTTCCGCGAATACCTTCCGACTCGCCAGGACACATTTAAGACGATTCTCTAATTTCACGATTGATCCTTAGTTCATGTTGGGGGTCTGTCGGGATTCACGCGCCACGATGGCGCGTCCCGATTGGATCATCACGCTGCCGGTCTTCATCATTTCGTCCGCCGCCATCAATGCCGCGGAGCGGACCTTTGGATCGGTGGGACATTCACTACCGTTGATGGCCAAGATCAGTCTCTCGAGCGCGCCCCGATATTCCGCGCCTTTGGCCGCCGCCGTCTTTTGCAACTCTTCAAATTCCATGCTTATGCTCCAGTCAGTTTCAAAGGTTCGTCTCCAAAAAACTCCCGCTCCGCATCGTCAACCATGGGTTCGCCTTCGCTTTGCACCCGCTGGTTGCTGCTGGGGGTCAGCCCCAACGATTCCAAGCACCGCACCTGAAGGCTCAGCCAGCTTCGCATTTCGGCCAGTGCGGGGTTGCGTTTAATCAGCCCGCCCGCGCGGTAGCTGGTCCCGTTGGCGTCAATGTCCGCCCGGCATCGCTCAATCGCATCCACGCAATGCGCCGCCGCAATCATCACCGAGCGGTACTTCGGACTGAGGGTTCCGGCATCGGCCATCACCGACACCAGTCGATCCCATTCACTCTTGCCCGCCGCCCCCAGCCCTTCAGGATGATCCGGCGCACCGGGAACACCCGCCGGCAAGCTCCGACGCCGCCGACTACCCGTAAGGCTTTTCAAATTGTTGCTCAATGGCTTGCGTCCTTTCATAATTTTGCTCCTAAAGAAAAAAGTTCCAGAATCGTTCACATTCACGCTTGCCTGACGCACGGTCTTTTGGCCCCCGCGCTAATGGATGTTGACCTACCCAGTGGGGTCAAAACACCTCCTCTTCTTCATCGCCGGCGTTCTGTGCCAAACTGGCGCGTCCTGGCCCTTCGGAGGGGTCTTTGGTCATCCCATCGCCTGATCGTTCGCCAGCGTTGGATTCTGTGCCTTCCCGGCTAATCAGAACGCACCTGAACCCGCAAACCCTCAGTGCGATCTTCAGCAACTTCCTCAGCCGGATGCTTTCCGGCACGGGGGATGGTTGGGTCTGTAGTGTGAGTACCCAACGGGTCATCGCTTGCCCCCTTTGCGCTCCCCATGCCGCCGGCGTCGGGGTCTTAGCGCGTCCAAGGTCCGCAGTGCCCTTCCTTCACGTGCGGCTTGCTGGTCCAGGTGGTCCCATTGGCGGGAAGGGTTGTCGGCCGCTTCCCGTACGTCCGCCACGTTGGCACGCGATGGCACGCGTTCTTTTCTATTACACTTTTCACATGTGCATGTGTGTGGGGCGGGGGAAAACTCTTTACCTTTGTTACGCGTGCAATGGATTTTCACGCGTGCCACTGCGTGCCAGGGGGTGGTTTTCATGCGTACACCTCCTCACGAGATCGGCGGCGGTTGTCGCGTTCGGTCCGCTTCGCACGCTCAACGCTCAGGGTTTCAGTGGCGGCGGGGGTTAGGCCGATGCCCAGATAGACTCGGGCGCGGGTGTCATTGTTTTGGCGAGGCTGGGTGGATTTCACGTTCGGCAATGCCGCCCGAAGATCGCGGCCAAAGGTCTGCACCGTGCCAGGGTGGCTATTGCCTTGTTCGTCGCACCAGCAGTTCCACGCCCCGAACAGGTCCGCCGCCAGCACTTCCTGCCCAGGCGCAACACGGCACCAGTCGCGGATAAAGGCGCTGATCGGGCTGCCCAGGTCGGTCATTTCCCGGCGTAGCTCATCGGCCGCCGCCGGTTCGGTGAATCGCCCTTGCTCCCGCAACCGGATCAACCCCTGAATCGCCCACGCCGCAATCTGTGGCACCTCAGACAATAGTCTGTCGGTCAGCCCTATATCCTCATCGCCCAGGAATGATTTTTTGAGAGACAGGATTAAAAATCGGTTGGCAATTGCACTGCTGGCGTCGGCCAGCTTGGGGAGTTCGTTTGACAGGATCATCAACCGGGTTAGCAACCGCTGGGTCAGGGGCGACTGATTTTTTCGGTCGATAGTTAATGAGTCTTCCCCGCTGATACTCAAAAGCCGCTCAATCACGATGGCCTGATCGGTGCGCCCGCTCAGCCGCGCATCGCCAATGATGGCCAGCATCTTCCCAATGAGCGGCCACAAACCAAAGTTCGTCGCCAGCCCCGCCAGGGTTGGAGCGCAGACGTTATCCGCTCCGATGATCCGCGTAATGATTCGCGCGATCGTCCCTTTGCCGGATCGCGGCGGACCGATGCACAGCAGGATTTTTTGCAGTCGGGTATCAGCGGTTAGAACGTAGCCGATCCATTCTTGGAGCAAATCAATCTGCTGCTGATCGCCTTCGAATATTTCGTCGGAGAATTTCAACCATTCTTTCGGCTCCGCCGCATCGGGGATAAGGGGATAATCCAGCGCGTTAACCGCAAATAATCGCGGGGTGGGGTCGCAAATCTTCTCCGCCCCATTATCGCCGATGCTCCAAACCCCATTAGGGGCGAGAATGAGTTGTGCGGGATCTGGCATCCGCTCGGCATCTTCCCCGATCCATGCCGGCGCAGAGACGGGCGAATAGCAAACCGCCTTCAGTGCATCAATCACGGTATCCACATCGCGGCCGGTCGGTCGGAATGGAACAATTTCAGACAGGTCGCCTTTTTGGCGGATCGTTTCCAGGGGTTCTAGGAAGGCATACAACTGCTGGCGTAGTGCGGCGGGTTCAAGGGATGAATAGCTCACTCCACCAAAGCTGTGAAAGTCATCGGCAGAAAATATCAGCGTCGGGTGTTCCGCGTGGTGGTGTAACTCTTTTCGGTATCGTCGCGAGATCGGCAACGGATCGCGGCGGTTGACCACCTTAGCCAGTAGTCGGCAACCAAACTCTCCGGCTTTTTCTACTTCTTTCCTCGCATCCTCCAGCTTGTGGCGCAGCTCATCGTCGGTCCATTGTTCGCCGCCGGTTTTTTCGGCGTTGAACCGCAGCAACACTTCACGCGCCGTCTCATCGTCCAGTGCGTGCCGATAGCATTCGCACGCCGCTTGAAATGTCCGGTTGTGCCCGCCCTCTCCACTGATCGCATCAGGGAGTTTTTTCAAGCATTCCCAGCAGCGCTCGGCCCGCACCTCTTGCGGGATGCTGGCGAAAATATCCGGGTCAACCGGCGTTCGGGGGGTTGGCTTTTCGTCGCTTCCACGCAATCGACGGTATAGCTCATCAATCGCCGCCTGATTCTTGACGATGGTTTTTGGCGTGCCGGCCAGGTGTTTGCCGGTGAGACAGAACATCCGCCGGCGTGTATATAGCTCGGCCCATCCGGCATTTATCCCCGTGCCGGTGAATGTGCCCTCTACAACCCCCTTGACTCCCCGGCCACTGGGGCTGATTTCGGTGTAGGTTTGAAATAGATCGACAACGGCCTGCGCCTCAGGGGTGAGTATGCCGTCTTCGTTTATAGACTTGTCCAGGTCGAAAAAGGTGTACGGATCATCGTCTGTGAAAACAAACGCGACACCATCGTACCCCCGCACCGTGGCGCTGCGGATGGCATTTTCGAGGGTGGTCCAGGTGTTGGGGTCGCTCACTGATGCGTAGCCTTTGGAGTTCCAAAGTTTTGGCATCTTGCGCGGCTTTTTTTCGCCCGGCCTTTGTTCATAGCGCCACGGCACCCACTGATTGTATTGTCGCAACTGCTCGGGAATGTTTTCGATGTTTAGGTTCACGCCGCCACCCCCTCGCCGCTGATCCAGTCCAGCACAATCGACGCCGCATTCCGCAACCATTCTTTGCTGTAGTTCTCGGCCAGCCATTCAACATAGGCCGGATCATTCCGGGCGATGTCGCCCAATGTCCGCCCCGCATGCTTGCCGAAGTTTAGGACAACCTCCGCCGCCGGGGGTGTTGGGTCTGTGTTGGGTGCGGCCAAAGCGTTCCGCAGGTCGTTGATTGTGGTGCCGCTGCGCCTCGCCACCCCCACCATGCGGCGCGCGGCGTTCTCGGCCTCGGGAAGGCTCGCCGATGGGTCCAGTGCGTAGGCCAGCAGCTTCCAGATTAAATCCGGCTTGCTGGTTGTATTTTCTTTGTTTGTTGTATACAATACATTCATCGTTGCATCCTCGAACCCGTCGGCTCCACCATGCCGGCGGGTTTTTTCATGTTTACTTCGTGCAAACCGTCCGCTCTTCCAGCCACTGCTCCAGGTCGCTCAGCCGGTATCGGACCGACGCGCCGACCTTGATGTACGGGAGATCGTGCCGATGGGCGCACCGCCAGACCGCAAGGGTTTGCGGCGCAACCGACAGGACTTCCGCCGCCTGCCGCTCGGTCAATAAGGTGATTGGTTTATCCATGCCGGCGAATATGCAAGCATTTCGCCAGTGTCCGCAAAGCTGTCCGCTTAACACCAATAAAAAACCCCGGAAATACCGGGGTAAAATGCAATTCCAAACTTTTCGGACGCAAAACGGTCACAAAACGGACGCAGATTATCTATATATTTCCCGCATCTTCTTCCTTTGTGCTTCCCGCTTGCGTTTTTCGATTTGCTCTTGTGTCAGCATCCGCTTCTTTTGCGGCCTGCTGTGCTGCTTTATGTACTGATCAACGTCCTGCATGCGGAATGTTCCGTTTGGTTGTTTCTTGAGCGTCTTCTGTTTCACCGCACGGCGGATTGTCCGCTCCGTTACGTCGGCGCGTTTTGCCGCCTCGGCGCAAGACAGGGTGTCGCCGTCGTCCTCCGCCTCAACCCCCTCCCACGCCGTCAGTGCCGCCACGATTGTATCCTTGTCTTTTTGGCTGTAGGGGAATCGCACAACGTCCCCGGCGCTTCGCACAATTTCAAATCGCCTCACAAGCGCTGGACCAGTCGGGAAGGTGAGAATATACCCGGACCATTCAAGCTCTTCGGGGTTTTCCCCCAAAGGCTCGCGCGCGAGAAACGGTGGTGAGTCATATCCCAATTCCTTCGCTTTTTTCGCCAACTCTTCGATTTGTTCAAATGGCCATCCAAACATGGGTATTTCGCCGATGTCGGTGCCGAATATTGGCAAAGCTTCAAACTGCCGGCGGACGGTTTGAATCAGTTGCTTAAATGTGGCCATACATCACCATCCTACTTTTGCTTGGACACCTTCATCATCGCTTCAACGGCGGTGCCGATGGACTGGCGCACCGGGTCTGTATTCAATCTCGCGTAAATTTGTGTGGTCTGCGCCTGAGAATGGCCAAGGCTCTTTCCGATAACCGGAAGGCTTGCACCCGTCGCGGCCTGCCAGCTTCCCAGCGTCCTGCGGAGATCGTGCAATCTCAGGTCCGCCAGTCCGGCCGCGTCACACACCCGCTTCCACGCCATTTTCGGCTCTTCGATATGGCCGCTCTTCCCATAGCTTGGAAAGACGTAGGCGGGTCTACCTTCCGGGGGTGCGGTGCGTTCGGCATACCGCCGCTTCAGAATGTCCAAGGCTTCAGGCACCAGGGGAATGATCATCGTCCTGCCGGCCTTCATCTTGGCGGGGTTGATCGTCCATAGCGCGGTGTTGAAATTCACCTCCCCCCATTCCATTGTCTGAAGATTGCTCCGCCGTGCGCCGGTCAACAGTGCCAGCGTGAAAAAATCCTGCCAGTCCTGATCGACGGTTTTCAATGCTTCAAAAAACCGGGGTAATTCATCGGCCTGTAAGAATCTTTCCCGCTGGCCTTCCCTGAATCGCGGCACCCCTTCGGCGGGGTTGGGACCGTCATACCCCAACAGCCGCGCCTTGTTGAAAACGGTGCTCACCAGTGCCAGGACGCGATTAGCGGCAAACGGCGCGGACTTCCCCACCTTGGCGTGAAGGCTCGATACATCGGCGCGGGTAATGCTGGTGAACCGACGCGAGCCTAAGTCGGACAGGTGCCGGTCATATTGCGCCTGATCGTCTTCCCACGTTCTCTTGTGCGCCTTGGCGTGTTGTTCAATATACCAGCCGAAAAGCTCCCCGAAGCTCATTTCCGCTCTGACTTTGCGGCGGTCGGCTTGCGGATCGGCACCCTGTGCCACCTTCCCCAACACCCCCGCCGCCAGCTTGCGAGCCTGTTCAATACTCAGCGTTCCATCCCCCAGGCGATACCGCTGCGGCCGGCCGTTCACCTTGCCGTACCAGTAGAACGACGTTGCGCCGGTTCTGGTGATCATGTACGCCAGCCGGGGGACGCGGGTATCGAAGACCCATAGCCGATCCTTCCCCGCCGGCACCTTCAATCCCCGAAGCTGCTGGACGGTGAAATTAAACCTTCGGGGTAATGATTTTTTCTTTTCCCCCGAAATTCGCATCATTGGTTCTGGCATATTTTACCTCTATGTTTTCCGGTAGCACCAGAATCATCGAATATTCAGACAAAATCGCGCCCCGCTGACTTTTCATCAATCTTTAACGAAAACTCCGGTGCTACCCAGGTGCTACCGCGTGCATCAATTCCCATCAATCCCTATAGTAGCACAGTGCTACCTTTTGTCAATTTTTCCCATGAAATATCTACGATTATCAATAACCGTCAATCAGCGGGTATGCGTGTTCTTGAGACTCTTAATCAGCGGGTTCCAGGTTCAAGTCCTGGATGGCGCATTGCAAAATCCCCCCCTGTAAACACCGAAATGAGATGTATGTCTTCGCTGAATATCCCATGATGGGGGTTTTCCACTATCAAAGGCCTGTCCCATGGCATCGCCGCCGTCGCAACACGATAAAAACGCCCGCGATCAGGAGCAGGCCGGCCGGTTCGGGGATTGACGTGTAGGGGGTGAATTGAAGCAGCAGATCGTTGCCATCCACGCCGATGTCAAACGTGCCGCCATCGAGGTCATTGGCGAATCCGCTCGCATCCACCGACAGCGCGCCGGGGGTATAGTTTGTGATGCCCTGTGTCTGGGCGATGACCCAGGATTGGGAGATCGTGTTGTCAAAACCCACCAGGGCGGCCGGCTGGTTGGAGCCGTCGATCGACAGCAAATCGACGCTGAAACCTGCGGCCGAGGCCAGATTCAGCGTGCCGTTGATTGCCAGCAAATCCCAGTTGGTTCCCGGCGTGCCGGCGGGGGCGTTGATTTCAAATTGATAGTTGCCGCCGGCAAACCAGTTCTGGTCGCCGGTGTGCAACGTGCCGATGCTGGAGCCGGGGGCGAGGGTTCCATGAAGGTCGATCGCGCCGGTGAGATGGCCGTTGCCGCCGAGGGTTCCCAGTGGATCGACCAGAACCGCCCCGCTGCCGGTGGCCGATGTGTTGACGGGGTTGTTGATCCGCAGCACGCCGGCGCTGAGGGTGGTTCCGCCGGAATAGTCATTCAGACCGCCGGTCAGTTCCAGCGTGCCGCCGCCGGTCTTGGTCAATTTTCGGCCCGATCCGCTGATCTTGCCGGAGATGAGCAGCGTGTTGGACTCAGGTGTGCCCGGGGTTTGAATTTCAAACACCTGATCGGCGGCAAGGGTCAGGTTGACGCTGATGGTGTGTTGGCCGCTTGCCGATTCAACGGTCAACCCCGTTCCGCCGGCCGCGTTGAGGGTGATTGTTCTGGCGCTGGTGCTTCCTTTGATTGTGTAGGAATTGGCGGCATTGCCATTGAAGGCGAGACTGTCGATGGTGGTGCTGCTGCTGATGGTCACAGTCGGGTGTGTTGCGCCGACGGTACTGAAGGTCACCAAATCATCGTCATCCGGCAGGTTGCTGGTGTTCTGATTGGCGTCCGGACGCAAAGACCAGTTGGTATTGCCGTTGTTTGATGAGTTCCAGGTCCCACTGACGTCGCCATACCAATGAAATGGTTGGGAAGCAGCCATTGCCGACAAAGGACAACAAACCAACACCGCCCCAAAAAAAACGTGCCGAACCATGATATTCCTCCAACCTGATGTGCCGCCGATTTGCCAAAACATCCCCGGCGGGTGGGAGCCATTTTATTTGTCGAGGAAGAAAAGGAAAGAAAAATCTGCCACGGTTAGAAAATTATCCGCATAAAGCCCGGCTGGGCTGATTTTCAAAATCTTGCTTATTGTGGCTTGATTGTCGATGCCGTGATGGCCGCCAGAATAGTTCGATCCAGCTTAAATTCTTGAAATGGTGATCCAGATTTATTATGCATTCCATCAGATTTCACATGGTATAATGTGGACATGGCGGTTTCGATCCGCAAACATCTACGCTCAGATACGATCCATCTGCCCGAAGCGGCGGCGTTGGTGGGCAAGCATGTCCGAATCATTGTGATTGAAGAACCCACTCCCCTCCCGCGGCGGGACCTTTCCGCATTGGACCGGTTGGCCGGCAAGATCGACCTGGATTACGAAGCGATAGAGGATTTGCGTCGGCGGAGCGTTGCATGATCCTGGTCGATACCTCGGTCCTGGTCAGCTATCTCCGGTCGGCATCCCCCGCGATTCGGGAAGTGTTCGCCTCAACGGATTGCGGTATTTGTGGAGTGACCCGCGCGGAAATTCTGCATGGTGCGCGGACTCCGGAGGATGCCAAAAGCCTCTGCGATGCGATGGATGTGTTTAATCAGGTTCCATTGCTACAGTCCACTTGGGATCACTTGGGGAATCATCTGGCCGCTTTGCGGATAAAAGGTCTGCCCATGCCTTTTCAGGATGTGTTGTTGGCGACAATCGCCATCGACAATGACTTCATGCTGTGGTCGTATGATGCTCACTTCCGGACAATTCAAGATGTCTTGAGCAATCTGAAGCTTTTCGACGGGCCTGTTGGATGAGATCGCAATGTGATGTCGTGCGATAACTGTACGGATCGATTCGTTTCCGGTTGTCGTTCCCGACATCGTTGCAAAGACGAGATACCCAGCAAACGTTTGTTGATTATCTCAATTTCACCGTCGCCAGCGCCATGGCCGCCAGCATGGCGGTGAGGAGCCAGAATCGCACGACGACTTGGTTTTCGGTCCATCCCTTGCGCTGGAAATGGTGGTGCAGGGGGGACATCAGGAAGATTCGTCGTCCTTCGCCATATCGGCGGCGGGTGTATTTGAAATAGCCCACCTGCAGGATGACCGACAGGGCTTCGATGACGAAGATGCCGCCGACCATGAAGAGCATCAATTCCTGGCGGGTGACGATGGCGATGTATCCCAGCAGGCCGCCCAGTGCCAGCGAACCGGTGTCCCCCATGAAGACTTTGGCCGGGTTGCAGTTGTACCAGAGAAACCCCAACGAGGCGCCGGTCATCGCCCCGGCCAGAACCGCCATCTGGTCGGAAGCCTGGATGTAGGTCAGCAGCAAGGTTCCGGCCAGATCGTCCGTGCCGACGATCAGGGCCAGGACCAGAAACGCAAAGGAGACGATGGCCGTGCAACCGGAGGCCAGTCCGTCCAGGCCATCGGTCAAATTGACGGCGTTGGATGAACCGGTCATCACCAGCGTGCCGAGGATGACAAATCCGGTCAGTCCCAGCGGGATGAAAACGTTCTTGAAAAACGGGAAATAAAAGCGGTTGGCGGCCGGGATGTTCTGGTGATATTGAAACGTGAAATAACAAAGCACCACCCCCAGGCCGACTTGAAACAGGAGTTTTTCAAGCGTGGTCAGCCCCTGCCGCGAACCCTGGCGGCGGCCGGCGGTCAGTTTCAACCAGTCGTCGGTGGCTCCGACCGCCCCCAGCCACAATAGGCACAAGAGGGCCATCTGCACGTAAAAGTTGCGCAGGTCGGCCATCAGTAGCGTGGTGATGGCGATGGAGGCGATGATGAGGATGCCCCCCATGGTGGGGGTTCCTTTTTTCCCCTCCATCAACTTGTTGATCTCGGCCTGGTCGAATTCCGGCAGATCGCCGATCTTTTGTTGCCGCAGCCAGCCGATGATGCGCGGGCCGAACAGGATGCACAGAAAAAAACTCAGCAGCACCGAGATGGTGGCCTGGAAGGAGGGAAACATAAACACGCGCAAAAACCGCAGGTTGTGGACCTGTATCCACTCCCAGTAGTGGTTGACGAGCATGTAAATCATGATGCGGTTCGACGGCGGGTTGGCCGCGCGGTCTGCGAAGCGGATTCCAGGACCGGCGCGATCTCTTCCAGATGGATCGCACGCGAGCCTTTGAGCAGGATCGTGTCATTGGGCTGGATGATGGCCGACAATGCCTTGGCGGCGGCCGTCGAGTCGGCGTGGTGGGAGATCGCCTCCGCGTTCATCCCCGATTCCCGCGCCACCTTCGCGATCAAGGCCGACAGCGGCCCCACGCACAGCAGCCGATCCAGCGGACAGGTCGCGACAAATTCCCCCATCTCGCGGTGAAACCGTTCGGAAGACTGGCCCAGCTCCCGCATGTCCCCCAGCACGGCGATTCGGCGGGATGCGGCCGGCAACGAACAGAGCGTCTCCAGCGCCGCCCGCATCGACGCGGGGTTGGCGTTGTACGCATCGTTCAACAGCGTCAACTGGCCGAGGTGCTGAAGTTGCAGCCTCATCTCCGGGCCGTTCGCCTGCGCCAGGCTCTCGATGATCGAATCTTCGTTCAACCCCATTCGCCGGGCGACGGCAATGGCGGCCAGGGCGTTGGCGGCGGTGTGTTTGCCCAGGATCGGGATGAAGATCCGCCGGCGGGGGTTGTTGTTCAGCAGAAAACTCACCCCTTTTTCATCGCATTGAATTTCGGTGGCGAACAGGTCGTTGGTCTGTCTGAATCCGAAGGTGATCCGTTTGCCCGAATAAGGCTGAACCAGCGTCAACAATTCATCATCGTCCCCGTTGACGACCAGCAACCCCTTCCTGTTCAGGCCGCTGATGATGCTGGATTCCTCCCGACGCACGCCGGCCAGATCGTCCAATCCTTCCAGGTGCTCTGCCGTGCAGTTGGTGATCACCGCGATGTCCGGCAACGCCATGTCGCTGAGAACCTTGATCTCGCCATGGTGATTGGTCCCCATCTCCAGCACCAGATAATCCTGCGAAGGATCGGCCGGAAAAATGGTCAACGGCACGCCGATGTCATTGTTAAAGCTCTTGGGAGAGATCGACCCGCGCAGTTTTCCACGCAACGCCGCGTCGATCAGATTCTTGGTGCTCGTCTTGCCGTTGGACCCGCCGACCGCGATGACCTTGCTGATCATCTGCTGGCGGACGTACCGGGCGAGTTTCCCCAGGGCAACCCGCGTGTCGGGAACGTGAATCAGGTGGACGTTGGGCAACGTCTCGGCCGGCTGGTGATCCACCAGCGCCGCGATCGCCCCGGCGCCCGCGGCATCTCGCAAAAAACGATGGGCGTCGAACTTGTCCCCCTTCAACGCGACAAACAAACACCCTTTTTCCAGCCGCCGCGTGTCGGTGCAAATCGCCGCGATCGGCGGAACCGTCGCCGGGATCGGCGTTAAGGCCTTGCCACCAATGGCTTTGCGAATTTGGTGTAATGACAGCGGCTTCATAATCCAGCGGCGGCTCCCCGTGGGATGATCCGCACTTTACCTTTGCACCGTCAATCGGTCGTTCAAAACGCGGTTCGCTTCCTCGACATCATCAAAATGGCGCTTTTCAGTTCCGATAATCTGGTAATTTTCGTGACCTTTTCCCGCCAGCAGGATGATGTCGCCGGCCTGGGCGTCCATCAATGCCAATTCGATGGCGCGCCGGCGATCCGGCTCAACCACCACCGACGTTGATTTATCGGCAGGGATGCCCGCAAGAATTTCATCAATGATCCCCTGCGGATTCTCGGTCCTTGGATTGTCGCTGGTGATGATGACCAGGTCAGCGAATTTGACCGCGGTGCGAGCCATTCGCGGACGTTTGGTCCGGTCCCGGTCGCCGCCGCATCCGAACAGAACGCGGAGCTTGCCGTGTGCCAGCGACCGTAATGCCGACAGGACGTTTTTCAACGCATCGTCCGTATGGGCGTAGTCCACCAGCACGGCGAACGGCTGCCCGGAACGCACCGCCTGCAACCGCCCGGGCGCTCCCTGCGCATCTTTCAAACCCGCGGCGATCTGATGTACCGATAACCCGAACGTCTCGCCGACCAATGCGGCCGCCGTCAGGGCGTTTTCGATGTTGTGCCGGCCGATCAGTTGCATTTGCACGTTGGCCTGGCCATCGGGCGTCACCAGCACAAAATGGCTTCCCTGCGCGGTCACGGCGATGTCGCGGGCCTGGTAATCGGCCTTCTGGTTCAATCCGAAGCGAATGATCCGCCCCGACGTGTCGCGGACCATGCGGGAGGCGTGTGGGTCCTCCGCATTGACCACCGCGATCGCCTGATCGTTCAACCCCTCGAACAGCATCGCCTTGGCGTCCGCGTAGGCGTCCATGGTCTTGTGATAATCCAGGTGGTCGCCCGTCAGGTTGGTGAAGGCGGCCGCCGCGAATTCAATGCCGGCGGTGCGATGCTGGTGCAGCGCGTGGCTGGAAACCTCCATGGCACAGCTCTGGCAGCCGTTGTCGCGCATGGTGGCCAATAATCCGGCCAGCTCGATCGCGCCGGGCGTGGTCATGGCCGCCTCGGCGGTCGTCTTCCCATCGTCGATCTCAACCGTCCCGATCAGGCCACAGCGCCGGCCGATTTTGGACAGCAGGTGACGGACCAGATAGGTCGTGGTGGTTTTGCCGTTGGTGCCGGTGACGCCAAGGATCCTGACCTTTTGGGTGGGTTGGCCAAAAAACGCATGGGCGAGCAATGGCGTGGCCGATGCGGCGTCCTGAATCAAAATCTGCGGCAGATCACAACCGTCGATCCGGTTTTGTGTCAGGATCGCCGCCGCGCCGCGGGTGGCGGCATCGGCGACAAACCGCGCCCCATCGGTCTTCGTGCCGGGGCGGGCGATAAACAACGATCCGGGGATCACCCGCCGGGAATCATCAACAATCGCGGTGATGGGGATGTTGGGAATCGAATCGAAGGAAAGTCTGGAATCGAGTTGCCGCAGTAGCTCGTGCAGAAGCATTGGGAATCCTTTCCCGATGAGGCGATTGAGGCATGGCCCTCCCGGCCAAGCACCGGCTTTAAGATATCACGCTCAGGAAGGCGATTCAATCCGACAGGCCGGTTTTACCCCTTTATTCAGGCGGGGTGGAGCGGGGGTTTTTGGATGGGGAATGGGTCTGCAAACCCCGTTCATCGAAATAAAATTCCGCCCGCATCTCCTGTTGGACCATGTTCAGAACGGTCTGGCCGACGGCCGACCGCCGCCAGCTTCGCAGCAACCGCAGATCCAGGTTGTCAGCGCCTCCGTTGGCCAATGCACGGTACAATTCGCCCGTCTCCTGGCGGCTGCTGACCAGCGCCGGGTCGATCCCCAACCCCGCCGACAGACATTGCACCAGTGCCCAAAGCCCATCGGCCCGGAATTTCTCCACCGGGCGTTCCTCATGCTGTTTCACGGTCGGCAACTGGTCGGGTGGCAACGCGCAGGCGCGGTTGATCGCCTCGACGATCGCTCCCCCATGGGCCTCCTCCACCGGCCGGGGCAACCCGCGCACGCGATTGAGCTTTTCGACCGTTTTGATCGGGGTTTTGGCCAGGTCCACCAGCACCTCATCCCGCACCAGCGATCGCGGCGGCACATCCTGGTTTCTGGCCACCGCATCCCGCCAGATGAGCAGTTCCCGCGCGATTGCCAGCCCCTGTGCCGACAGGGATGTTGACCCGCGCAATCGGCCCACCTGCGTTTCCGGGTCAAACTGGTAGAGCCGAACCTGCGTCATGGCCTGACATTCCTGCCTGGCCCATTCGGCCCGCTCGCCAACCTGCAACTTTTGACCCAATTCCCGCCGCATCGCCGGCAGATACCGAACATCCTCCGCCGCGTAATGCAGTTGCATCGTCGACAAGGGCCGCTGGTCCCAATGGCTGAAGGTCAGCCCTTTGCCCAGTTTGACCCCCGACAGTTCCTTGACCAGTTTGGACAAGGCCACCGGATATCCGATCCCCACAAAACCGGCCGCGATCTGCGTGTCGAACACGTTGGCCGGCTGACCATGATGAAGACGGACCACCGGTTCCAGGTCCTGCTGGCCGGCGTGGACGATTTTTTCGATCTTTTCATCGCACAACAATTGCCAGAAGGGCGTCAAATCCAATCCGGCCAACGGATCGATCAACGCCACGCGCTGAGCCGATGCCACCTGGATCAGGCACAATTTTGGAATGTAGGTCAATTCGCCGATGAATTCGCTGTCGTAACCAAAACAATCCACCCCGGAAAGATGGTCGATCAACCCGGCCAGCGCTGTGGGCGTGTCGATGAGCTGTGGCGGCCCGGCCGGCACCAGCGGATCATCGGCCACCACCGCCGGCAGGTCAGCCGGCAAGGCATGGGCCTGTTGATGCGCAGCCGATCGATGTCGCGAACGCCACGACATGCCGGATGACTTTTTCGATTGAGACATAATGAATCAGCCTGTGGTTTTGACTACGAAAATTCATGGCTGTGACGTGCGACAAATTTGACGCCCGGCCGGTACAACCTGTCCTGGTGATCATCAGATTGCCGGTGGCCCATCGTACCGTATTTCACGATGAGACTCATCATGGGCATGGGATGCCGCTTTTGGCGATTGATGGAAAAATTGGCATCGAATTTGCGACCTCTTGTACGATGCAGTTGGTCTCCACGTCAACCATCTTCGATCCTCCCCAGCCGCAACCGGCGAAAATTCCGGTCCTTGTGGTCGAAGATGAACCGATCTCCCGCAGGGCGCTGGTGGCGCTGCTGGATGACAGCGGCTATCGTCCGATGCCCGCCGCATCCGCCGAGGAGGCGCTTGATCTTCTGGCCCAAGGCCAATACCCGGGCCTGGCTTTGATCGACCTGGATCTTCCCGGCATGAACGGCCTGGAATTCATTCAATGGCTTCGACGGTTCGTTCCCCAGATCACGCCGGTCCTGGTGACCGCCACCAGCCGCGAACGGATCGATCTTTTGCGACAAGAACATCAGGACATCCTGTACGTTCGCAAACCGATCGATTATACCCGCCTTCTGAAACTGATCGAGGAACACATCAGGAAATTCCATTAAATTCAACGGCCCGCTCGGCCTTCATGTCGCCGGACGGGTTGCCATCCGCGAATTGCACATGGTTCAGCTTTCTCTAAGATGCCCGCGGCCATCCATGACCTATGAGATCAGGTGGCCCGGGGCATCATGCTCTTTAACTCGCGCGAATTCATCTTCATCTTTCTGCCGCTGACCGTGGTGGGATATTTGCTCATGGGCCGGTTGAACTGGCGGCGGGGGCAGATCGCGTGGCTGGTTTTCTGTTCGTTCTTTTATTACGGCTGGCGCGAGCTGCGGTTTGTGCCGCTGTTGTCCGGGGCGATTCTGGTGAATTTCGCGGCCGGTTGGCTGCTGGTGACGCGGAGCAATCCGTTGCTTCGCCGCACGGTCCTGGTGGGGGGGCTGTGTTTCAATCTGGCGCTGCTGGCTTATTTCAAATACACCAATTTTTTTCTGCAAAGCGTCAACGCGCTGGCCGGTTCGCACTGGCCGATGTTCGACATCGTGCTGCCGCTGGGGATTTCGTTTTTCACGTTTCAGAAAATCGCCTACCTCGTTGACTGTTACCGCGGCAGGGCCGAGGCGTACAACCTGCTGGATTTCGGCCTGTTCGTGATGTTTTTCCCCCAACTGATCGCCGGGCCGATCGTTCACCACGCCGAGCTGGTTCCGCAGTTCGCCACCCGCCGCTGGCATCGCGTCCATTGGCGCGACATCACGGTGGGGGGGACGATTTTTCTGATCGGCCTGTTTAAGAAAGTGGCCCTGGCGGATGCGATCGCCCCGCACGCCTCGACGGTCTTCGGGGCGGCCGCCGCCGGTCAGTCCATCGGGTTCGGCGATGCGTGGCTGGGGGCGCTGGCCTATACCCTGCAAATCTATTTTGATTTTTCGGCCTACTCGGACATGGCCATCGGCATCGCCCGGCTCTTTGGCATCTGGCTGCCGTTGAATTTCGACTCACCCTACAAATCACTCAACATCATCGAATTCTGGCGCCGCTGGCACATCACCCTCTCCCGCTTTTTGCGCGACTACCTCTACATCCCGCTGGGGGGCAACCGCAAGGGCAAACTTCGCCGCTACGTCAATCTCATGGTGACGATGCTCCTGGGTGGCCTGTGGCACGGCGCGGCATGGACTTTCATGGTCTGGGGCGCATTGCACGGGCTGTACCTGATCGTCAACCACGCCTGGCGACATCTGCGCGGGGCCGGTTCGGACCGATCCATCGGGGTCGCCACCGGATTTTCACCGGCCCGGCTGGCTTCGGGCGCGCTGACGTTTGTGGCCGTGGTCGTGGCGTGGGTCTTTTTCCGGGCCGACACGTTTCACGCCGCCAAAACCCTGTTGTTGGGCATG
The DNA here is from genome assembly GCA_020853095.1 of Phycisphaerales bacterium. Classification (GTDB taxonomy): domain Bacteria; phylum Planctomycetota; class Phycisphaerae; order Tepidisphaerales; family Tepidisphaeraceae; genus JADYZN01. The sequence goes on from JADYZN010000061.1 coordinate 71,458, forward strand.
GCCGATGTCGCCTCGCTGGCCCGTCCGATGGTGTTTGAAGACGACAATCGCCTGCTTTGGGTGGGGGGGCTGCTGGCGGGGGTTTTTTTACTGCCCAATACCCAGGAACTGATGTCCCGATACAAGCCGGCATTGGAATATCTTCGCCGATTCAAGTCTCCTTTTGCTCAGGTTCGACGGCACGCCGCCTTGGTCTGGCGGCCGACGCCCATCTGGGCCGCGGTGATCGCCGCAATGTCGCTGGCCGCCTTCACCCAACTGTCGCGGGTGAGCGAGTTCATCTATTACCGGTTCTGACCTATGTCCTGTTTTCCACGATACTTACGAATCTGGCTGTTGATCGTGGCGGCCGCGCTGCTGGGGATGGGATTGTTCAATCTGCTGATCGATCCGTATCGCGCCTATCGGCTGGTTTCCCTGCCGAGGATTGATGCCCACAAGGATTACGGCTCCAGCCGGATCATCAAGGCCGAGATGATTCACCATGGCCCGTGGGATGTCATCCTGATCGGCAGTTCGCGGGTCGAGATCGGCATGGACCCCGAATCGCCCGCGTGGGATGGTAGGCGGGTCTACAACAGCGGCCTGCCGGGGGCGTTTTTTGGCGAACTGGCCGACGCCGCCGAATTTGCCGCCCGCGATGCCCACCCGCGCACGCTGGTGCTGATGCTCGACTTTTTCGGGTTCAGCCAATTCCCTTCCCCCCGCCACGAGGAATTCGCCAAGTCCCGGTTCAATCCCGAATTGAATCTTTTGTCCTATCATCAGGACAACTGGCTGACATTATTTTCCACCGATCGTTCGTTTTCCGCGCTGGACAACGCCTTTCGTCGCAAACCTTCAAAATTCACCGATCACGGGTTGAAGCTGGACATGAGCATCCCGGCCGGCCTGACGCACCGGCAATTTCTCTTGCAAACGCTCCAGCGCATGAGCCGTGGCGGGCCGTTTCGGCATTATGTGTACGACCGCCGGCTTGCGGCCCGATTTGGCCAAGTCGCCCGTTTGTGCCAGCGACAGAACATCCAGCTACACGCCATCATCGCCCCGGCCCATGCGATCATCACGGAACATTTACGGACGATCGGCCTGTGGGATCAATGGGAACAATGGAAGAGCGATCTGGCCGCCGAGCTGCCCACCGATGAATCGGCCGGCCCGCTTCCCATTCTGTGGGATTGTTTCACCTACAACCCTTACACCACCGAGCCGATCCCCCCGGCCGACCGGCCCGACCAGCCGATGCGCTGGTACTGGGAACCCAGCCACTTCCGCACGACCCTTGGCGAAGTCCTCATCCGCCGGATCAACCACCTGCCCGGCCTGCCCGATGCCCCGGATGTGCAATCCATCGGCCAACCACTGACGATCCACAACCTCCAATCCCTCCTGTCCTCCAACCGCCAAGCCGCCGAACAATACCGCCGATTGCACCCGCAAGGCATCAATTGGGACAATCCACAACAAAGCAATGCGGTGATGTCGGGAGAATAAGCCGGTTCGCCTCTCAACTCCGGCCGATTCCCGATAACTTTTCGATGATTTGCCGGCGGGTGGGATTGATACGCACATTATCGATTCCCCATCGCCCTGTTATGGGTTGCGCAGAGCATCCGGCAGTATTTCGCCGAAGAATCCCCGTGTCTTTCATCCACGCCGAAACGTGGTAGGCGTCCATTTCGTCCAGATCGAAACTTCTGCCCTTGATGGCATCGTGCCCGACGGCGCACAGGGGGCATATGGATTTGAGCTTATGCGGCTATAATTGAACGACCGATAACGAACCTTATGCGCACTGTCCGATTCAAGCTCGATCCTGGACCCAAGAGCGTCACTGCGGATGATGTCCTTCGCGCAATGCGCACACTTCTTGGCGCGGCAGGTGATCTGAAAGATTGGATGATTCAGAAGTTGTCTCTCGCAAGCCCCCTAGTGATCGAGGCTTCTTGCGGTCCCGAGATTGAAAAGCCCTATGTCGCGTTCGTGAAAAAGATGGCTGCAATTGAGCAGGGCAAGTCACCCCGCAGCGGGTTTCTCGGCGTGCAAGCGAGGTTGCTTGACTCGATTGACTTTGTGACTGCCAATGCCTTCTTGAGCGTTGAAATTTCGCCCGGCAGCGCGAAGCCAATTACTTTGAATCAAAGTGCTGTCAAGATGGCGCGTCAAAGGACTGGACAGTTGTCTCCATCGTTGATGATACATGCTCGGCAGCAGATGGGGCAACTGCGTGGATACTTGGAGCAGATTACCGCGCGGCGCGGGCAGAATCCTCGATTTCTCATTCGTGACCGCATCACCGGTGACTCGATTGATTGCCGTATACCTGACGATGCCCCGCATCTGTTCGATGCTGCAATGCGCTCCATCCGCAAGCGTGTGACCGTCACAGGCTTAATCGCATATGGAGAGCGTTCTCGACCGACATCGATCAAGGCATCTTTGATTGAACCGATTGAAGAATTCGTTATTCCGTTCGATCAACTTCCAAAGGTTGCACTGACCGACGATGGGAAGCCCGTCGAGTACGTCAGGAGATTGCGCGATGGCTGATGAGAAACCTTCCGCTGTCGGTATCGATTCGTGCGTCTTGATCGAATTGTTCGACGTGAAATCGCCGAAGCGCACGGCCATCCGCGACATCTTCACCGATGCGGAAAACCACAAACTCACTTTTCTAGTCTCAACGATGGTGCATGCGGAGGTGGCGGCATCGTCGAAGAAACTGAAGCCGTGGGACATCGCGGAAGTCCGTCGGGCGCTTTCGCAGAGTTATTTTGAGCCAGTGGAGTTATCCATTCCAATTGCCTTGCTGGCCTCTGATATTGCCAGAGAAACAGGGATCAAACCGCCTGATGCCGTTCATGCGGCAACTTGCGTGGCGAAGCGAGTCCGCCATTTGCTGACAATCGATGACAAGCTGTTAAAAGTCAATGAAAAGATCATCTTCGATGCGACGGATCGCTCCAAGACGCTTCAGATCATCACGCCAGGAGATTTCTGCGATCAGTTCTACCACCCTTTGTTCAAGCACCGTTGAATTAGGGGATGAAGCTCTCGCTCACCGCACCAACACCGCGCCGAATCGATTTACGTCAATTTGGTCGCACCGTCGTGGTCCTCGTCTTTCACATGGTCGAGGATGAACGCGAGCGACTTGGGCCTTTGTCCGTTGCCCTCGTTAATTCCCGGAAGAGAGTCGTCTGTCCTGCGACGGGCGAGCGGTTGAGGGGTTGGGTTAACCTTACGGAGCGGTGTTGTCATGGCGCACGTTGTATTTGTCGTCAGGTTAATTGTTTGCAACTTCGGGCCGTGTCCGATCCCGGAGATGGGAACTGTTATTTCCCAACTCCCGGCCACAATGAAAAAAGGGATGAACCTTGGTGGGTTCATCCCTTTGCGAACAATTGTTCAGCGCAAATCAAGCCGGATTGGAAGGTTCATCCGGTCGGGTTTGCTCGTCGGGAACAGGGGATGGCTGGGCCGGCGGCGGGGTGGGGTCGGCGGCGGCCGGGGTCGCGGCCGGGGCGGCCGTCACCGGAGCGGCTTCGCTGAAGTCATCCTCCAACTGTTCCACGTACACATCGTCCAATTCGGTGGCATCCACCTCCCGGCGCATCAGGTAGTAGATGATCGTGTTGGCCGAGAAGTAAAAGCTGATGGCGAACGCCCCGATCAGGGCGATCGTCAGATAGACCCACAATGCCACGAACCATGAGCCGATGCTCTCGCCGAGATTCATCGACAACATGGTCGGATCATACGGGAGCTTCCAGAGATTGGATGGGGCGGGCCACATGGTCGTCCACAGCTCGCGCGTGCTGGCCGCCTGCGCGAACATGCCCAGGTCCACGAAACTGTGCGTCATCCCCAGGACCATGTAGATGAACAACCGCACAAACAGGTAGGTCAAGGCCCCGTACACGATCGCCACGGCCGTATAAAATACCAGCCGCCACGGCCGGGCGTAGATGTAGCTGAACGACCGGCTGATCGCGTCAAACGCATCCGAACCTTCGACCGCGATGGTGGGGTACATCAGATCAAACCCCGCCACCGTGCCGATCAGCACCAACGTCATGACAAACCCCGCCGCCAACGCCAGCGCGAAGGGCACGCCGACCAGAATCGGCCCGATCCACGGGATGTTGCCCAGCAGCGCCACCACCGTCACCAGCAGGCCGACAATGACAATGATCACCAGCGGGATGATCGGCGCGAAGATAAAGCTCAGCACCTTGCTTGCGGAGAATTTGAGGGCCTGGCGAACCGAGATTTTCTCATCCCGCGCCACGTGGACCGCCGCGATCCGTGCGACCGCCCCGCCAAAAATCGACCAGACGATCAGGAACCAGATCGTGAACAGGACAAAGTAAAGCAGGTGCTGCGACAACAGCCAGCAGGGTCCGACCGTGAAGAAGTTGATCACCGAAGTGACCACGCCGCCGCTCACCAGCCAGTTGCCGCTGTAAACCCCCTGCATCACGTTGTTCACCTGCGACACTTCGTAGTCAAAGAGGGTGATGAACAGCCCCCGCCCGTGAATCGAGTCGATCATGCGGTATTGGTCGGCCGCCTCATCGTAGATTTCGCGGATGGACTGGTCGTGTTTCTTTTTGGCCAGTTCCCGTTCCTCATCGTTTTTGGGCTTGGCGTTGGCGAACGCCTTGTTGGCCGCCTCGATGGCCCGCTTACGCTCGTCAAGAAGGTATTTCTTCAATTCGCCGAAATATTCCCCCTCACGAGCCGCCTTTACGCGATCGGTGTGGGTTTTGAGTTCGGATTTTTCCAACGCTGACAGGGCGCCGGCGTAGGTTTCGACGGTTCTCTGTCGGGCCGCCTTGCGGGCCTCTTCAAACGCCTTGCCGGGATTGTCCTTATCCAGGCTCTGTTGATAGATCGCGATTTCGCCATCCACCGCCAGATGTCGATCCAGCCACAACCCATCCAGCACCCGGCCGCCGATGTAAATCAGCAGCAATCCCACCAGCGCCAGCAGGATTTTGGATGGATGGATCGCGACGCGGAAGCTTCTGAAGATGTTGGTGAAGGGGAACGTTTCCCGCCAATCAATACCCCGGATCACATGCGGTTCATCCGCCATGGCCCTGATGCTCCTTTCCCTGGACATGCGACGCCCCGGCCAAACCCGCCCGAATGGCACAATCCGGCCCAGAACGCGCTTGCACAAATTATAGTGCCAACCCTAAATGGTTCAAACAAAAACAGTTGGAAGAAATTTTATTCACTCGCTTCGCCGGATGTCCGGTTCCGAGTGGTGCCGGACCACGGCTTTTCATCCGGCGAAATTTCGACAGGAATCTGATATTTTTCGCCCAGCCACCGTCCCAGATCAATCATTTTGCAGCGTTCGCCGCAGAATGGGAACCAGTTTCTTTTACCCTCGACGGCCGAGGGTGTCTGCACCGGAGTTTTACAGATCGGGCAGTGCATGGGTCTATTTTGAGGAATCGGCCTTGCTTTTGGGTGACGAGGCCGGCTTGGATTCGGTTTTGGTGCTTGGGGTGGATTTGCCGGCCGTGGCACTTTCACCTGATTTGGATGCACTCGAACCGGCGTCGGTCGTGCTTGTGGATTTATCGCCGCCGCCGTCGGCCTTGGCGCTTTTGTTATAGCTGTCGGAGCGATAGTCGGTGATGTAAAAACCGCTGCCTTTGAAGATCAACCCCGCGCCGGTCCCCAGCAGCCGTTTAACCTTTCGTTTGCCGCATTTGGGGCATTTTTTGATCGGTTCGGCCGTGATCGACTGAAACCGCTCAAATTGCTCCCCGCAGGCATCGCACTTGTATTCGTAGGTCGGCATATGGTTATGTGAATCTCGCGATTTACGATTCAAAAAAAAGATCACGTCCCCCGACTGACGGCCACGCCCGCCGGCCGAAGCGTTCGTCCGTGCAGCATGTACCCTTTTTGCAGCAGTTGCACCACGGTGGGGTCGGCGTATTTGTCGCTGGGCTGCTGCATCAGCGCCTCGTGACGGGTGGGATCGAACGGCGTTCCCGGTCCGGGCGCGACTTCCTCCACATCCTGGGATTTCAGCACGTCCATCCACTGGTCGTGGATGATCTGCATCCCCTTGAGGATGGAGGCCGCATCGGTCTTGGCCGGATCGACCGCCAGCGCCCGTTCAAAATTGTCGATCACCGGAAGCAGGCTTTTGATCAGCGAGCCGTTGGCGTATTGCACCGCCTGTTCCTTGTCCTGTTCCAGCCGGCGCTGCGAATTGCGATAATCCGCCGTCGCCCGCGCCAGCCGTTCAAACAGCGAATCCCGTTCTTCGCGAAGTTTTCGCAGCTCGCCCACGCCGCTCATCTCATCCATGGACCGCGCATCGGAAGATTCCGCCACGTCCGGGTTTGCCACGTTGTCATCATCGTTGATCGGTATGTTTGCCATGTCGTTTACGTCGCTTTCTACACAATCGTCCGGCCATGCCCCCTTTGATCAAATCCGCTCAATCATCGCCTGTAAACATCTGTTTGAGCTTGTCCATGAAACCTTTGCGCTGCGGCATCACGGCCACATCCTCCATGTCCGCGAATTCCTTCAGCAGTTGCCGCTGGCGTTCGGTCAATTTTTTGGGCACCTCGATCATCACTTGTACTAGCTCGTCGCCATTGCGGTAAGAGCGAATATCCGGCAGTCCCTTGCCCTTGAGCTTGAACACCTCGCCATGCTGCGTTCCGGCCGGCACGTCGAGGTCTTCGGAGCCTTTGAGGGTCGGAACCTCGATCTTCGCCCCCAGTGCCGCCTGCGTGAAGCTGATGGGGATCTGGCACACCAGGTCGTTGTTGTGCCGGCTGAAAAACGGATGAGGTTGCACGCGGATGTAACAGTGCAGGTCGCCGCTGGGCGCGCCGTTTTCGCCGGCTTCACCTTCGCCGGCGATCCGCACCGCCTGTCCTTCGTGTACGCCGGCGGGGATTTTCACCGTCACCACGCGCTTGCGCAATTGCCGCCCGGTTCCGCCACAGGTGTTGCACAGGTCGCGGATGACCGTGCCGCGGCCGCGGCAGTTGGGGCAGGGCGTCACCATGCGGAACATCCCGCCAAATCCCTGTTGGGCGACGCGGCCCTGTCCGCCGCATTGCACGCAGACCGTGGGGCTGGTGCCGGGTTTGGCGCCCGATCCTTTGCACGATTCGCAGGCGTCCTGCCGCTCGAATTCGATCGTTTTTTCAGCGCCGCCGGCCACTTCCGCCAGCGTCAATTCCACCTGCGTCTCCAGGTCGAACCCGCGCTGCACCGACCGCCCGCCCCGTCCGCCGCGCGCCCCGCCGAACGCGCCGCCGAAGATGTCGTCGAACATCGAAAAGATGTCCCCGACGTCCATGTGCGAAAAGTCGTGCTGGCCGGTCACACCCTGGTGGCCGAACTGGTCGTATCGGCGTCGCTTAGGCTCATCCGACAGCACCTCGTAGGCTTCGGCGCATTCCTTGAAGCGGATCTCGGCCTCCCCCTTGCCGTCGCCGTTGTTGCGGTCGGGATGATATTTCATCGCCAGCCGCCGATAGGCGCGCTTGATCTCCTCCGAACCGGCCGTCTTCGTCACGCCAAGGATTTCGTAATAATCTCGCTTCGTCGCCGCCATGCGCTCCACGCTCTCAGGTTCCGCATCTGGAAGTTCAAATGATAACCGCGGCCATCAGACCACCAAAGACGCGAAGACACAAGGGTTTTCCCTCTGTGTCTTCGTGTCATTTGGCGAATATGATGCGAAGTTGCTTTAGCTCACGGCCCCGGCAACCGCGGTGGCTTCTTCGCCTTTCTTTTCCTTCAACTCGGTGAAGACCACCTCGGTCGTCAACGCCAGGCCGCTGACGCTGGCGGCGTTCAGCAGCGCGGTGCGGGCGACTTTGGTCGGGTCGATGATGCCCGCCTTGAACATATCGACGTATTCATCGGTGGCGGCGTTGTAGCCGTAGCTGGCGTTCTTGTTTTCCAGGATCGTGGCCACGACGACTTCGCCATCCTCGCCGGCGTTTTCGGCGATCTGGCGGGTTGGGGCGCGAAGCGCTCCGGCGACGATGTCAAAGCCGATCTTCTCATCGCCTTTGGCCTGACGCTTGGCATTCTGCACGGCTTCAATCGCCCGCAAAAACGCCACGCCGCCGCCGGGGACGATTCCCTCGGCCGCCGCCGCCTTGGTGGCGTGCAGGGCGTCGTCGATCAGGTCCTTGCGTTCCTTCATCTCGGTCTCGGTGATCGCGCCAGCCTTGATGACGGCCACGCCGCTGGTCAGCTTGGCCAGGCGTTCCTGGAGCTTCTCGCGGTCGTAATCGCTGGTGGTCGACTCGATCTGCCGGCGAATCTGGTCGGAGCGGCCTTCGATGTCCTTCTTCTTGCCGGCCCCTTCCACGATCAGGGTGTTGTCCTTGTCCACCACGACCCGCTTGGCCGAACCCAGGTCTTCCAGCTCGACGTTTTCGAGCTTCAAGCCGAGGTCTTCGCTGATGAACTTTCCGCCGGTCACGGTGGCCAGATCGCCCATCATCGCCTTGCGGCGGTCGCCAAAGCCGGGGGCCTTGACGGCGCAGATGTTCAGCACGCCGCGGAGCTTGTTGACCACCAAGGCCGCCAGGGCCTCGGCATCAACGTCCTCGGCGATGATCAGCAGCGGACGACCGCCGGTCACCACCTTGTTCAGAAGCGGCAGCAGTTCGGCCAGGTTGCTGATTTTCTTTTCGTGCAGCAGGATCAGGCAGTTTTCAAGGATCGCTTCCAACGTGGTGGGGTTGGTCATGAAATAAGGGGACAGGTATCCCTTGTCGAACTGCATTCCTTCGGTGTATTCCAGCACCGACTCGGTGCTCTTGCCCTCGTCCACCGTGATGACGCCTTCCTTGCCGACTTTTTCCATCGCGTCGGCCATCAGGTCGCCGATGTGTTCGTCGCCGTTGGCGCTGACGGTGGCGATGCGCTTGTAATCTTCGCGTCCCTTGACCTTTTTGGACAAGGCCGTGATCGCGTCGGCCGCCACGTCCGCCGCCTTGAGCACGCCGCGCTGCACCATTACCGGGTTGACGCCGGAGGTGATGTATTTCAAGCCTTCGCTCATGATCGCCTCGGCGAGCACGGTGGCCGTGGTGGTGCCGTCGCCGGCCACGTCGCCGGTCTTGCTCGCCACCGCGCTGACCAGCTTGGCGCCCATGTTTTCAAACGGCTGCGGCAGCTCGATCTCCTTGGCCACCGTCACGCCATCCTTGGTGATCCGCGGGCTGCCGAACGACTTTTGCAGCACGACGTTGCGGCCGCGCGGCCCCAGCGTCGCCTTGACCGCCCGCGACAATTTCGACATGCCGGCGAATAATTCCGCGCGGGCGTCGGTATCAAATTTCATCTGCTTGGTTGCCATTGATTGCTCCGATTCTTAGTTGATTTCATGCATCGAACGTGATGCGTGAGGATTGGATTATTCCAGCACGCCCAGGATGTCGCTCTCGCGCAGGATGACGAACTTTTCGCCGTCCACTTCCACGTCCGTTCCGCTGTACTTGCCGTAATACACCGTATCGCCGGCCCGCACGCCCAGCTCCATGCGCTTGCCCTTGTCGTCCAGCTTGCCCGGCCCGACGGAGATCACCTTGCCCTTGGTGGGCTTCTCCTTGGCCGAATCCGGCAGCACAATTCCGCTGGCCGTCTTCTGCTCGGCTTCCGACTGCTTGACAATCACACGATCCGCTAAAGGTTTGAGTTTCATAATTTGTTGTTCCTCAATCTAAAATAAATCGAATCTCCTAAATCACATCGAGTCTTGATGACTTAACTCATCACATCATGTCCATGCCGCCCATGCCACCCATGCCCATGCCACCCATGCCGCCCATGCCACCGCCCATTCCGCCCATGCCACCGCCGTGGCCGTGGCCGGCGTGGTCGTCGGCTTTCTTGGGTTGTTCAACGATGATGCAATCGGTGGTCAGCAGCAGGATCGCCACTTCGGCGGCGTTTTGCAGCGCGGTGCGCTCGACCTTGGTCGGGGTGATGATGCCGGCCTTGACGACATCGACGTATTCGCCGGTCAGGGCGTTGTAACCCTGGTTGTCCTTGGCTTCCATCACCTGGCGAACGACGACGCTGCCGCTGGTGCCGGCGTTTTCGGCGATCTGACGCAGAGGGGCGGTCAAAGCCTGGCGGATGATCTTCACGCCGGCGGCCTCATCGCCTTCGGTGTGCAGATTGCCGCCGCCGTTGAGCGCCTTCATCGCCCGGATCAGCGCCACGCCGCCGCCGGCGACGACGCCTTCCTGGATGGCGGCGCGGGTCGCGTGCAGCGCATCTTCAATGCGGGATTTCTTCTCCTTCAATTCCGCCTCGGTGGCCGCGCCGACGTTGATTTGCGCCACGCCGCCGGCCAGTTTGGCCAGCCGTTCCTGCAATTTTTCGCGATCGTAATCGCTGGTGGTGACGTCGATTTCCCGCCGAATCTGTTCGATCCGGCCCTGGATCGCCTTGCTCTCGCCGGCGCCTTCGATGATCGTGGTGTTGTCGTTGTCGATCCGGATGCGCTTGGCCTGACCAAGCTGGCTGATCTCGACCTTGTCCAGTTCGATCCCCAGGTCCTTCATGATCGCTTCGCCGCCGGTCAGGATGGCAATGTCTTCCAGCATCGCCTTGCGACGATCGCCATAACCCGGCGCCTTGACGGCCGCGACGTTCAAAATGCCCCGCAGCTTGTTGACCACCAGCGTCGCCAGCGCTTCGCCTTCGATGTCTTCGGCGATGATCAGCAGCGGGCGTTTGGCCTTCTGAATCTTCTCCAGCAACGGAATCAGCTTGGTCGCGGCGCTGATCTTGTCTTCAAAGACCAGGATGTAGCACTTTTCCAATTCGCAGACCATCTCATCCGGATCGGTGATGAAATTGGGCGACATGTACCCGCGGTCAAACTGCATCCCTTCCACTACGTCCACGTAGGTATCAAGGCCTTTGCCTTCTTCGACGGTGATGACCCCATCCTTGCCGACGCGCTCAAACGCATCGGCCATGATCCCGCCGATCTCACGGTCGTTGTTGGCCGAGATGGAGGCGACGTTGGCGATGTCTTCCTTGCCGCTGATCGGCTTGGACTGTTTCTTCAGGTTGCCGATGACCGCATCCACGCCTTTGCGAATCCCGCGGGCGATCGCCATGGCGTCCGCGCCGGCCGTCAGATTCCGATACCCTTCGCGGACAATCGCCTCGGCCAGGACGGTCGCGGTGGTCGTTCCATCGCCGGCCACGTCACTGGTCTTGCTGGCGGCCTCTTTCACCAGCTTGGCCCCCATGTTTTCAAACTTGTCCTTCAGATCGACTTCCTCGGCCACCGTCACCCCATCCTTGGTGATCGTTGGCGCTCCCCAACCCTTGTCGATGACCGCGTTGCGCCCACGCGGCCCCAAAGTCGTTTTGACCGCCCGCGCCAGCTTGGACACACCTTCCAAAAGCGACTTGCGCGCCTCGGCATCAAAACTCAACAATTTCGCGGCCATCTAAGAAGCTCCTTTCAAATCCAATTTCAATCGCAAAAATCCAATAAAAACCCCGGCAGGCATTGTGCCGGCACATGACAATAACAAATCCAGTGCCAGAATCGAATCGGATTCAAATTGCGTAAGTATTGTGTTGATATATGGTTATGCTGCGTATCAAAAGATAAAGATTTTGCTCAAACTGTCATGCTGGCAGATCGCCCCATCATCGACACCAGTCGGTTGCCATTGTGGCAGGTGGCCGAAAAATCACTCCGGTCGCATTTGAAACAACCTTCCAGGAGAGTATTTTTTCGCAAATTGTTCGTTTGGTAAGAATTGCATTACATTGGTGCGATTGAAGCCCGAATGGAGCCGTGCGAGTGGGTGTATTGACGACCGCCAACGACAATTTGACAGGCTCAAATCATAAGCGAAGGCGTGGCTGGTGGTTGGCGTTATTGATGCTGATGAGCGGCGGATGCGCCACCATTCGCGTCACCGACCCATATCGCACGGCCACCGAGCAGTTTTTGATGTCCGAGGCGGTCGCCCGTTCCATCGACCACTTGAACGCGGCGGCGCTTCGTGATCGCAAGGTGTATCTCGATACCACGTTTCTGTTTACAACCAACACGCAGGCGACACCCGAACAGACGTTTCTGCTGGGTGAATTGCGTGCCAAGCTGCTGGCGACCGGCGTTCGACTGGTGAACAAACGCGAAGAATCGCAGATCATCGTCGAAGTCCGCAGCGGCGGCGTGGGGGTGGATCGACAGGAATATCTGTTGGGCATACCGGGCATTTTGATCCCGAGCGGAGTGAGCGGCGGGCCGGTCCCAATGGCCACGCCTGAACTGGCGATCATCAAAAGCACCAAACAATATGGGTATGCCAACGTGGCGATTGTTGCCTATTGGGCCGACACCGGCGAATGGATTGTCAGTTCCGGACCATACATCGGCCGCACCGCGCGGGAGGATTTCTGGTTCTTCGGGCTGGGACCGCGAACCAACGGAAACATCGCGACGACCGAGAAGCCTCGTTAACGTCAATATATAGCGTGAGTTATGCGCCGCTGGCTGTATCGCATCTTGATTGGACTTGGGGTGTTGGTCGTCCTGGTCGTTGTGGGGGTGCAGATTGTTTTCTGGTCGAATCTGCCGCGAAACCTGGCGATTCCCATCGCCGAACGACAATTGGGTTTGCGCATTCAGGTTGACGGCCTATCCACGGGTTGGTTCGGACATACAACCCTGAACGATGTCAAACTGGCAATGCCATTGGCGGATCAATCTTTTCTGGAAATCAAACAGATCAAAGTTTCGCACACCTCGGTGTTCGGGATCATTTTCGGGCGGGACATTGAGGTGGGGTCCATTGAATTGGATCAACCAAAACTTTGGGTGCGACAAAACGACGCAGGGCGATGGAATTTGCAGGAAGTTGCCGAGCTTGTCGGCCGGCCCGCCAATGGCACATCGGATCAGAAAACCAGTCATGCCACGCCAAAACTGCCCGAGATGATGATTCACCAGGCACAAGTGGTTGTCATTCCGCAATCGGGCGAACAGGCGACCATCAATGATGTCGAGGTGCATGGTTGGATGCAGGGGCCGTTGCTCTATTCATTTGAGGCCGGGGCACCGGGACATCTGCAATCACACGGCCGAATTGCGATGGGCGGGGATTGGTCGCATGAGATTTCGTTGGATGTGCAACGGCTCGATGATTGGGTGCGCCCATGGATCAAACAATGGCCCGAACCGGCCAAGGCAAAGCTGAGTTGGCGGGGTCGGATGGCCGATGGAGGGGTGCAAGGGCGGTTGACGGTTGAAGAATCCCATGTGCGGCAGGTTTCGGCCAATGGGGTGGTGGCCGTGGTTGTTGCGGATGGAGGGGTGATGGTTCGGCCGGATGGATTGATCGTCGATGGCGCGATGTCGTCCGACATCAAACTCATTGGCGGATCGGCCGGTTTCAAGGCGGGCGTCGTGAACCTCGATGGATTGCAACTGTCCATGTCGGGTGGAACGGCCCGGCTGGATGGCCAATATCGGCTGGAAAATCAATCCGCCAACCTGAAAGCCATCTGGCAACAGATCAATTTCCCTTCGTCGATGTCGCAGAGCGGATCGTTGGAGGCCATCTTGACGACGCCCTGGCCTGGCCAGCCGAAACTGGAAATCGCACTGAACAGCGGCGGGAAGATTTCATCCGGTCAATGGGATGCGCTGATGAAATTGTCCGCCCATGGGCAGGGGTGGACGCGGATGAAAGCCCACGTCGAATTTCCCCGGCTGGCATATCAGGGCGCCAAGTCGATCGATCTGCATGATTTGACGGCCGACCTGCACATGGATGAGCAGTCGGTTCGACTGGATGCGTTGGAACTGCCCAGCCCCGGACGGATATCAGGTCGGGGCGCGATGGATTTACAGAATCAATCCTGGTGGTTGTGGGCGGATGGGAGCAACTGGACGTTGCCACAGGCGAACGATGCCCATGTGCGGTTTACGATCAACGCATGGGGTAATTTGGCGCAGACCACCCTTCAGCAGGCGTATCTGGAGGTGGGGCGGTTGCAGGTGACCGCGCAGGGGAATTACGACACGAATTTGCCCAGGCCGTTGAACGTGGACCTGCATGTTGAACATTTTCCGCGGCTCGATGAGGCCCGGCAAATTCAATCGCTGCGGGGGCGATTGTGGAGCCAGGTTCATTTGAATGGAATGATTTCGCCTTTGCGGATTGATTTAACGGGGAAATTGTATGGCGACGATCTGGAGGTGTATCAACGTCCGGTCGGCGATGTGGCGGTGGAATTGACCGGAGGGATCAATGCCGAGGTCGCGGAAGTGCATTCCACCGAGTTGAAATTGCTGGATGGCCGGTGGCGGTTCGATGCAACATACCGGGAGGATCAACAAACGCTGCGGGTGGGGGTGTCGGTGAATGATCTGCCGTTGAAACAGGCGGCGGCGTTGGCGATTGACCGGCCGGCGGAGGGAAATTTGAATGGTTCATGGACCATCGACCTGCCGCAGTTGAAGCCGGATCGCATGACCATGAAAGGGGAATTTGAGGCCGATCAGGTCAACGCGATGGGAATTGCCTCGCAATCGGTGCGGGGGAAGATGCAAATTGACGATGGAAAATTGACCGTTGGGCCTGTGGTGTTGCGGGAAAAAGAAGGTCAGATCATCGCCAGCGCGAATCTTCGGCTCGATGAGATCGACAACATCCATGCGGATGTGTCAGCGTCGGCCTGGCCGGTGAAAACGCAAAAGGGTCTGTTGGAGGTCTGGTCGGACACGAAACTGGATTTGAATTTGAAGGATCAGACCGCCACCGGGCCATTGAGCCTGACGGCGGTGGCGAAACTGGATGACAAGCCGCTGGGCAAACTGTCCCTTGATGCGGACCTGCGGGGCAGGGTGGTGAATTTGAAGACGATCGGGGGGGACATTTTCGGAGGGTCGATCCAGGGTCAGGCGACGGTGGACCTCGACAGGCCGATGCTTTCGCGGGGGCAGGTGGGATGGAGCGCGATCGACAACGACCAGGTGGCGGACGTGTTTCCGGCGCTGGATCCGCTGGATGGGCGGTTTTCGGGGACGATCCAGTTCGCGCCATCGGAGGATTCGCGCGCGTTGGAACCGCTGCGGGTGACGGGGGTGGTTCAGGCCGACGAAGGGCATTTTCGCGACCTGCGGATCGGCGACACCAATTTCATGGCGTTTGTGGGGATCGACAACCCATCTGGCGCCTGGCGGGTGGTGCTGGAACATTTTGACATGTCGGTGGGGGGCGGGACCGTCAATCTGTGGGCGCGGGCAAGCCGTCACAAGGAAGGGAATGTGTGGGCACAGGCCAACTTGTCCTTCTCGGATCTGGATTTGAATCAACTGGTGCATGCCGCCCGATCATCCGCCAAGCCGATGCCGGGCAAATTGAGCGGCAGGATGACGGCGGTGGGCGATCCGATGGAGCTTCGGCAGATTTACGCCCAGGGGGATGCGAAGCTGACGGATTCGGATCTGGCGAACGTGCCGGGGTTTGCGGATTTGTACAATGCGTTGCATCTGGCATTGCGGCCGCAGCCCCCCAGCGGCGAGGGTCGGGTGTCGTTTCGGATTGATGGGCAGACCTTGTCGCTGTTGAACGCGCGCTATTTTAATCGCGGCGTCGAGGCCTTCGCCAGCGGCAGCTCATCGCACATCTGGTCTGGAAAACAGGCCGGGCTGGATTACGTGATCGTGGGAACGACCCGGCTGCTGAAAAACATCGACCTGCCTTTCATGGCGGACATGGATGCGATGCTGGGCGCGTTGCAGGGGGCGCTGACGACCATGCGGGTGACGGGGACGATCGAGCAGCCCAACGTCGCGCCGATGGCGTTCAGTGAATTGGGCGGAGACATCCTGGGCATGATCCTGGGCGAGACCAAATCACCGCGAACGACCGCGGGGAGATGACATTCCAGGATCGCCGACACGGGATCATCACGCCAGTTTGACGCCGGCGGATTGGCCATAGGAGATCAATACGCGGCGGCCCTGGTTGAGAATGGAGAGCCGGCCGGCTTCCATGACCAGCTCGTTGATGGAGCTGTTGGAAGGGGTGGCGATGATGCCGTTGGCGTCGATCTCTTTCAGGATCGCCTGTCGGCGCTGCAAGGCCGAGGCGCCGGCGGAGGCGGATTCTTCGTTGATTCGCACGGCCGCGCGGACGCTGGCTTCAACCGAATCGTAGCCATAGCCGACGGGTTTAAGACCTTCGCCTTCCCAGGGGACCAGCCGCATGTAATCGGGGTTGACGTAATTGAAACTTTTGCCGCCGGTTTCGGCGATGTAGCCGTGCTGGACGCCGCGGAACTGATCGTTGTGGGAGATCAGGCCGCCGGAGTCTTTGCCTTCGCAATAGAGCGTCATGCCCTGGTCGTTGCCGCCGCCGCCAAGATCGGGATAACCCAGGCCGTTGATGACCGAGAGGATGCCGCCGTTTTCAAAGGTGACCCGGCCGGCGGACCACATGAAGCCGGTTTTGCCGTTGGGGAAGTTGCCTTCGACGCCTTGAATGGATGCTTCGATGGGCTTGAGGCCGGTGATGAAATAGACCAGATCGACGTAATGGCAGCCGATGTAGGTGAAGGGGTCGGTGTTTTCCTTGGTGAACCAGTTCTGGAAATTGGAGTGGCGATAGTACCACGGCTCGATGAGTTTGGCTTCGCCGCACCGGAAATCGCCGAATTTTCCCTGGCGATATCGGCCGCGCGTTTCGAGGGATCGACGGTCGAATCGCTTGTGGTATTCAACTCCGACGAACAACCCTCGCTCGTGGGCGAGATGTTCGATCTCCGTCGCCTGAGGATAGGTCAGCACCAGCGGCTTGACGGTTAAAACGTGCTGGTCATGTTCCAGCGCGAATTTGATGACCGGGTAATGAAAATGATCCGGAACCGCCACCACGACCATCTGATGCTTGGGCATCTTTTCGATGATGGATTTGAACAGGTCCGGATACATTTTGGACGGCTGGTCATCCAGCGATGGAGAGGCGATGAAGCTCTGGCTGGGGAAGGCGGTTTTGATCGGTTCGGATGAGGCCAGTTGTTGCAGCGGGGCGGCGTTGAGGGCGCAGATTTGCAATTTGCCGACGACGCCGAGGCGTTGCAGGTGATAGATGGAGGGAAGCAGTTGATCGTGGGTGATCATGCCGCCGCCGACGATGGTGATGTCGATTGCCATGGGTCCTCTTGTTTTGTTTATCCCCTCTCCCTCCGGGAGAGTGAATTGTAGGGTGGGCATCGCCCACCAATGTCGCGGAGGTGGGCGATGCCCACCCTACAGCCCTCACCCCAACCCTCTCCCGGAGTACCGGGAGAGGGAGAGGAGAGGGAAGAAGCATTATCCGCCGAGAATTTCCGCGAAGGCTTCTTCCAGCACTTTGATTCCTTCGCGAAGGGGTTCTTCCTGAATGATCAGCGGCGGCGAGAGTTTCACCGAAGCGCCGCCGAATCCGACCGGCGAAAAGAGCATCAATCCCTTTTCCACGCAGCGGCGAACGATGTTGAATGCCGTGTCCGCATCCGCATCGGTTCCGCCGGGTTTGACCATGTGCATGGAGGCGACCAGCCCCCTGCCGTGAACGGTTCCGACGTTTTTGGGATATTTTTCGCCGATCCGGCGGGCCTCGGCCTGCATGATCTGGCCCATCTTGGCGGCGTTGGCCACCAGTTTTTCATCCTTGATCACGTGCAGGTTCGCGATGGCGCTGGCCGCGACGACCGGGTTGCCGGTGTGGGTGCTGGTCATCGAGCCGGGCGGGTACAGGTCCATGATGTCGTTGCGACCGATGACGGCCGACAGCGGCAGGCCGCTGGTGATCCCCTTGCCGCAGCAGATCAGATCGGGCGAAACGCCGTAATGTTCAAAACCGAACATCGTCCCGCAACGTCCGAAGCCGGCCTGCACCTCGTCGAAGATCAGCACGATCTTGTGTTCATCGCACCAGCGCCGGAGCTTTTGCGCGTATTCCACCGGCATGAAGCTGGAATTGCCGCCTTGATAGGTTTCGCTCATGACGCCGGCGATCTGGTCGGGGGCGACCTCCTGCTTTTTGAGGGCGTTAAGGAACCCTTCAAAGCTGGTGTCGGGATTGCGGAAACCATCGGGGAACGGCACGTTGACGATGGCGGGGTCGAGGTTGACGATCCATTCCTTCAACGAAGGGATGCCGCCGGCCATTTGCGCGCCCAGCGTGCGTCCATGGAATGCGTTGAGGAAGGTGACAATGTGAATCTTCTTTTTGCCGCCGATCTTCTGTCCCTGCGTGCGGGCCAGCTTGATGGCGCATTCGGTGGTCTCGGCGCCGGTGGTCAGCAGAAAGACTTTTTTCAATCCGGCCGGCGCGATGTCGGCCAGTTCCTTCACCAGGTTGGCGCGCACCTCGGAGGGAAAACAGTAATTGTGCAACAGGCCGTGATTGGTCTGATCGAGGATGGCTTTTTGGACGCGCGGGTGGCAATGGCCGACGTTGGTGACCAGCACGCCCGAACTCCAGTCGAGCCATTGGTTGCCGAACTTGTCGAAAACCGCGATCCCCTTGGCGTGGTCCCAGACGATGGGGGGCTGGCCGCCCATGGATCGGGGTTCGTATTGACGGAGTGTTTCCAGGATCGGGATCGTGCCGGGGGCGGGAATGGAGGTGACGATTTTGCGGTACTTGGTCGAAACCTTCGGCACATCACGCGGGACCAGTTCCCAGGTAGCCATCGCAAATTTCCTGAATAGCAAGAGTGTTAAAAACCCGGGGCCAACGTGGCGCTCGGGGAACGGATAAGAGTAACCGTTTTGGCGGGTGATTCATAGCCAACGGACGCCTGATTGTTTGTGGATGGGTTCCGGGGTTGATCAAGCTGTTGTTTTTCCCAGCCATACAGCACCACGGCCCCCAGCATGAAAATGGCGGCGATCATCCGGCGGGCAAAGACGCCGTTGCCGTGTGCCTTTTCAAGATGCAACAAGCCGGTCGCGGCCAGAATCGCCCCTAAAAGCACGGAAATGATGCCGCGCGTCGATTGCAGAATATTGCCATAAACAACCCCTTCGAGGCCAATACAGGCGAATAACAGGAGCATTGCCGCCAGCCACATGCCGGCGAAGGGGCCTGCGTCGATCCAGTCTTTGGGTTTTCGCGACCCATACCATGGTAAAAACATGGCCGCGATCAGGCCGCACAGGACGTAGCAGCTCAGCGTCGCCCAGGTAAAGGTCTTCCAGTCGGGATGGGGCGATGCGACATGCACCAGTCGGGCGATGTTCCAGTCTGAAAAGGAATACAACAGGCACGCCAGCACGATGGCAACGACGGCGCGGGGATGGCTGGCGCCGCCGGCGTAATTGAGCATCACAACGCCCACCAGGCACAATGCGATCGCCCCCCATTGCAACAGGGAGATCACCGTCCCGTGCAGAAGGATGGCCATGCCGGCCAGGATGACGATCTTGAACGCCAGCATTGGCGAGATGCGGGATGGATCGGCATATCGCAAGGCCACCAGCAGCGCCAACTGTCCCAACAGGTAAAACACCGACACCGAGAAAAGCGGCTCGGCATACACACGCCACGAAGGCAGGTCGGCCGGCCAGATCCACGGCAGCACCGCCAGCGACGCCACGCCCATAATGATGTGCGACAGGACCAACAGCAGCCGGCTGCCCCCATCCCGTACCGCGACAAAATACCGAGTCGCCAGATAAGCCAATGACTGGAAAAACGCGGCCAGAAGGCCAAACAACACGCCAAATGAAATCATGGGGGGGAGATTATGGACCCAAAGGCCTAAGATGAACAGAGGATCGCAAATGGGATAGGAGTGTCATGTGAGTGAAACAGCGGATCGTCCTACCAATCGTCTGGCGAAGGAATCTTCGCCTTATCTTTTGCAACATCAGCACAATCCGGTGGATTGGTATCCGTGGGGGGAGGAAGCATTTGAAGCGGCCCGCGCGCAGGACAAGCCGATTTTTTTATCCGTGGGATACAGCACCTGTTACTGGTGTCACGTCATGGAACGGCAGAGTTTTGAGAACCAGGCCGTCGCCGATGAAATGAACCGGCGGTTTATCAACATCAAGGTGGATCGCGAAGAGCGCCCGGATGTGGATCAGCTTTACATGATGGCCGTGCAGTTGCTGACCCGGCATGGCGGTTGGCCGATGAGCGTCTTTCTGATGCCTGATTTGCGGCCGTTTTATGGAGGGACGTACTTCCCGCCTTCGGACATGCACGGCCGGCCGGGGTTTGTCACGATCTTGCGGGGAATTGACGGCGCATGGAAACAACGGCGGGGGGATGTGGTTCGGACGGCCGACCAACTGAAGGGAATGTTGCATCAACTGGCCGAACCGGCCCGGCCTCGGCGGGCGATTCAAATCGATGCGAAATTGATCAACGATTGGATCGACCGATCAACCGGGGATTTTGATTCAACGCATGGTGGATTTGGCGGCGCACCCAAATTTCCTCGTCAGACGCTGCTGGAATTGTTGCTGGTGCAACGTGGTCCAGGCGTGAATTTGGCGTTGCGGACGTTGGATGCGATGGCGGCGGGGGGGATTCGCGATCATCTGGGTGGCGGGTTTCATCGGTATTCCACCGATGCTCACTGGCTGGTGCCTCATTTTGAGATCATGCTGTACGACAACGCGATGCTGGCGTGGTGTTATGTCGAGGCGCACCGGCAGACCGGCGAAGCACGCCATGCACAGGTAGCGCGGGGGATTTTTGATTTTGTCCTGCGTGAAATGACCGACCCGGCCGGCGGGTTTTATACCGCGTTCGATGCGGAAGTCGATGCGATGGAAGGACAGTCGTATCTGTGGACGGCCCGGCAGATCGAGCAGGTGTTGGGCCAGGACGATGCGAAGCTGTTCAATCACGTCTACGGCGTGGATCGCGGGGCGAATTTCGCCGATCCGCATCATGGCGATGGCGTGCCGGACCAGAACATTTTGTATCTGCCCAATCCGGCGGAACTGACGGCCGAACTGGAACAGCGTCTTTCATCCATGCGACACCGGCTGTATCTCGCCCGCCAGAAGCGCAAACAACCGCTGCTGGACACCAAAATCCTGACCAGTTGGAACGCCTTGATGATCAGGGCGCTGGCCCGCGGCGGGCAGGTGTTCAATGAGCCGCGATATCTCCAGGCCGCCTGCCGGGCGGCGGAATTTTTGCTTGACCATCATCGCGACCCGCTAGGTGAACTGTATCGCACCAGCCGCGATGGACGCCCAAAACATCATGGTTTTCTGGATGATTACGCCTTTTTCGCACAGGCCCTGCTGGCTTTGCATCAGGCCACCGGACAAGCCCGCTGGAAACATCACGCGATGGACATCGCCAACCGGATGCTGGATCAGTTTCAGGCGGACAACGCCACAGATGGCGGGTTGTATTTCACGCGCGCCTCATCGACCGACCTGATCGTCCGCCAGAAAGTCGGCGCGGACAGTCCGTTGCCCAGCGGCAATGCCGTCGCGGCGATGGTGTTGCTGCAACTGGGCCGGGTGCGAGAATCGGCGATGATCCTTGAGGCGTTTGCCGCCCAATTGGATGAACAGGCCGAGGCGATGAGCGCGATGGCGCAGGCGGCGTTTCAATATGTCAGTCATACCGGGCCGCTGATGGTTTCGGCCGGTGAATCTTCAACGGACCGCCCGCCGTCGCCCCGTCAACTGGCCGAAACAATCGTCAACCTTTCGGCCGATTGGGCCGATCCCACCCGTCTGCTGGTGCGGATGGAGATCGCCAGCGGTTATCACGTCAATGCCCACGAGCCTTCGGCCGGCCTGCTGGCCACTGAACTGACCGTGATGGAGGAGGCAAGCCATCAAGTCCGACAAATCGAATATCCTCCGGGCGTTCGGCGGACGTTTGAATTTACCTCCGATCCCATCGACGTTTATGAAAATTCGATCACCATCGCGGTTGATTTCAATCAGCCACAAACCGGCCGTCCCGTTTCCCTGTCGTTGCGATATCAGGCCTGTGATGAGCGTGCCTGTCTGCCGCCGGTGAGCAGGCAATGGACCACGGGAGCCTGAATCTCAGCTTGCCGGTTCGATCAGGCTGGTGAGCCGGTCCAGGAACGTTTTGGCCACGGCGGCCGCGCGGTCAGCGGAGATCACGGCGCTGCGATAGCTCAGCCCCAGGTGAAAGCGGTCGCCCAGTGTCGTGGGCGTAAAGGCCAGCGGGATCATCGGGCCGGTGGGGGAGATGCGAATGTAATCCAGCAAAGGCGATGGGTGATACCGGCCGGTCCAGGTCTGATTCAAATTGACGTTGGAGATTCCGGCCGCCAATGGCATGTGCTTGCGATAAAAAGAGAAGGTTTTTTCGCGATGCAGAAATCGCCCCGCAACCTGTGCCGCAAAAAGCCACACGATCCCCGCCGACGCGGCGTGGCGGCGTTTGAGCAGCCGGGTCTGTCCGGCGACGGTGCGCACCAGCCGTGGAAAATGGGCCAGGTCGGCCGGTCGGCACACGATGGTCGTGAACCCCAGGAACAGACCGAACGTGCGCGATAAATCCTCGCGGCTTTCCGGACGCAGGTCCACGATCGTTCCCACCGCCAGATCCTGACGCCGGCGGTTGTCCTGCATCGGGACGTGCCGATGACACGCCTCGGCGATGGCGGCCAGAAACAGATCGTTGACGGTGATGCCGTGATCGCGGGCGAATTGCCGCAATCGGCCAATCCACCCCGGCGGCGCATCAAACCGCGCAAACCGCATGTCATAATCGGTCGATCCGGACGTGCGGATCTTCCGGCATCGACGCAGCCGCCCAAACCATCGCGGCACCGCCAGCAATCCATCGAGCAATCGCCAGTTGACCTTGTGCGGCCCGAAATAATGCCAATATCCACCCTTCGGATCGCACACCGGCGCATCGGGCGCCGTCGCCGGGTCGTGCAGCCGCATGAACCATTGTTCCAGCAGCATCCGAATCGAAACACTGTCCGCGACCCAATGCTGATAAATTACGCCCAGAAAATGATGCCCCGCCTGCTGAAGCAAGAACGGATGAAACGCGGTTTGTGCTTCCGACGGTGATGATGAAACAGTTCCACAAGAACCGGAACCGCATTCAAAATGTCGATTGATCTGGTCGGACAAATAATCCTCCAGCGACACATCCCGCGAAACCCGATGCACGCTGGTTGGATGCGCCACGTCGCACAACCCCAGCGTCAACAGCGATTGTCGCCATGCGTTTTGCACCGATTCCAGGTCGGCCGTTCCGGCGATTTGAAGAACCTGCGCGGCGTTGTAGGGATGCACCTGGTCCCATCGACGGACCACGCGCTGGAAGATGTTGAGCCGTGTGGTTTGCATGTCCGGCGGAAGATGGATCACTTTTACGACGCGCTCCGCCGCCGCCGGCGGATCGGAATAAATCGCCCCGTGCGGTCAGCATAATCGCGGTACGCCTGCCCGTGAAGTCGCGACAGATGATTCTCCTCGCGCCGGGCCTCCCATTGCAACAGCGACAGGTGAGCGAGGGCCACCAGGATCATCATCGGCGACAACACCGCCGCCAGCGTCGCCAGCATCAACGCCGAAGACAGGCCATAAATGGGATGGCGCACGTACGAATAAGGACCGCTGACGATGAGTTGGGTTTTTTCGGCCGGGTTGATCCCCATCCGCCATGATTTTCCCATGCGTTTCCAGCACACCCAGGTCGCCGCGAACGCCGCCGCCGCGATGACAACCGCGATCCACGACATGACCGGCCATTGAATCATCGGATTCAGCAACCATGGCAACCGTTCCCGCATCGCCTCCAGCAACGGGAAAACGATCCACAGAACCACCAGCGGAATCCACATCAGCCGAAGCAGACGGCCGACCGGTTCGGGGGGGATGAAATTGGCGCCCAATTCGATCTTGTCGCGACGGCGAAATTTGTATGCCATGCGCACCACCCTCGCCCAGTAGGCGAGCAGCAGGCATCCGATGATGAGCGCGGGCCAGGAATGGATCATGGATTTGCCCACGGGTGAATCGAGGAGACGGCCGTGGGATTCGTCGCGGGATGAGAGGGCATCAACAGCCAGTCGGCCTTGGGCGGACAGACATCCAGCACCAGTTTGAGAACTTCGGACCGCATTTGCTGGTTTTCTCCGATGGTAAAATGATTGATCTGTTCGGCCAGCGCCGGGTCATCGCGATTGAGATCGACGTTGGTCAGCGCAACCGATGGATCGGCGGCTTTCAAGTCAACGCCGCGAAAGACCGGCAGAAAATCGGTGACGCCGTTGGGACAGTAAAAATTGATCGTCCGGCGAACGTTGACGGGAACCGCTTCGGGCAGAACCGGATCGAGCGTGATCAGCAGATCGACCTCGACGCTGGCCTCGGCCAATCGGCGGGAGATCAGGATGGCATCATCCGCGCCGAAGGAATGACCGATCAGGATCAGCGGTTCGGGGCGCGGGTCGGGCCGGTATCGAGCGATCAGGCGATCGGCGATCTCCCGCCATTGATCGTTTTCATAAACCTGGGCGCGCACGCCATCCGATTCGCATTGTTGCCGCAGATCGTCCAATCCGGGCGATAAAACGCCCATGAACCCGCGCAGAATGTATACGTTCCCCGCCCTCGGCAGGTTGGAAACCGGCTGCACCGCGTCCACATCGCCGCCGGAATTGAACATGCACCCGCACGCCAGCAATGGCGTCAATGTCAGGCACAAGCCCAGGGTTTTTGCGACGACTTTCTTCACGGCTTCACGATAAATCAGCCGGTGGGGATTGGCAACTTGCATCCCGGCGGACGCCGTGTGTTGGATACGATCCAATTTGCGATCCCGAACGCAGACGGCAGAGGTGGCACGGGAATCATCATTATGGTTGGGTGGCCGGCGCGGTGGATGCGGGGCGCGTGGCGGACGATTCGGCCAGTTTTCGCCGCGCGATTTCCAATTCCGCCGCCGCCGTCGGATGATCGGGCTTTAGCCGCAGCGTTGCCTCAAAATGGGGAATCGCCTCGGCGTACCGATGCAAATTCATCAGCGCCATCGCCAGAAAATAATGCTCATCCACCATGTTGGTCCGCAACGGCGGCGGCAGCGTGGGATTGATCCGGATGATCTCCTCGATCTGAGCGATTGCCTCGTCAATTCGATTCAACCGGGCCAAAACCCAGACGTAATTCTGCCGGCTCAGGTTGGATTGCGGCCGCAGATCGATGGACATTTTCAGGTGCTTGGCGGCTTCCAGCAGATTGCCGCGCCGATCCATCAACACGCCCAGATTGTTGTGCGAGGCGGCGCTTCGGGGGCTGATGTCGATCGTATGATTGCACAGGGCCACGTCATCGTACCAATATCCCGCCTGCGCGATGGAACGCACCGACAACACCCCCAGCACCACAGCGCATACACCCACCAATGCCGGTGAAGAAACCCGTGAAACCAGCCACGCGGCCGACATCGCCACGCCCACCATCGGCAGATACAGGTAATGATCCGCGACGGTTGAATAAAACTGAAACAAAAACGGCACAAACCCCGCCACCGGCAGCATCCCGATCACAAACAAGGCAAATCCCACCCACAAATAAGGCATCCGCCATCGCAAGACCCACAAGGTCACACCCAGCAACCCCGGAATCGCGCTGATCACCCAAATCCAGCGCAATTCCAGCACACGTTGCGGCAGCCACCCATAATCAAACCCCAGGTGCGTCGGCCAGATCAGTTTGTACAGATAAAACGCCACCGAAAACCCCGCCACCAGCGGCCGTTCGTGCCATGGGATGCCCAGCACCTGTGCCTGTTGAACGATCCGCGTCAGCACCATGCACCCGATGGACAACACAAACCATGGCCACAACGTCAACGCCGTTTTTTTCACCGGCGTTCGCAACAACCACAGGTCGATCACCCCCGCCAGCGCCGGCGTCACCATGGCCGTGGGCTTGGAGAGCATTCCCAGCACAAATGCCGCGATCGCCCCGACCAGCAACCATCCGGCTTTGCTCCGCTCGCCTGTTTCCCGATAGCGCACGAACAGCAGCAACGACAAAACAGAGAAAAATCCGCACAGCAGGTCTTTCAATCCCGCCGCCCAGGCGACCGTCTCCACCTGCACCGGATGAACCGCGAACAACACCGCCCCCAGCATCGCCGCGGTGCGCTTGATTCGCAGCCTGCACAACAACGCGAACACCAACCCCGCCGTGGCGGCATGAACCAGCGCGCTGGCGGCATGAAACACCATGGGATTGAGCTGAATCCCCATGTCATCCGCCACGCGAAGCCTCGCCATCCACGCCAACACGCCCCAAATGCTGTACGTGATGGGGATATAAAGCGCCTGCGACGGCGTCCACCAGTATTTGATCACGCTCTGAAACGTCGGCGGATTCATGTCCGGGTTGTGATGAATGTTGACGTTGTCATCCCACCACAGAAAATCGTTGTTCACCACCCGGCCCATGGTGAAAACCGCCGCCAGCAGCACGACAAGCAGCGGCCACGCCGAAGGCGTCGCGTTTGGCGCACCCAGTTTTTGAGTTGAGGTTTTAGCCATTCATTTCAACCCGGATTGGGCGAAATGATCGCCGCCATTCTTCCGGTGATGCCTTTGTCCCGCCGATGGGAGAAAAATTCCACCTCATCACGATAGGTGCATCGGTCGGTGGTGTCGATCCGGCCGGCCGGCACGCCCGCACGATGCAATTGCATTTCGATGCCCGCCCGCAAATCAACGTGGGCCTTGTGACCTTCCCGACGCAACACCGGAGCCTCTTCGCCAAACGCATCGACAAACGCCTGCGCCACCTCATCCCCCACCTCAAATGCCGACACGCTGATCGACGGGCCGATCGCGACAAGAACCGTACTCGAAGATACACCGCCCGCTTTGGCCAGTTGTTCCAACGCGGCCGGCACAACGCCCATCACCACGCCCCGCCATCCGGCATGAACCGCCGCCACCCATCGACCCTCCTCACTGGCCAACAACACCGGAACGCAATCCGCCACCCGCACCGACAAACACGCCATCGGGTCATGGGTCAACAGCCCATCGGCCTGGGAATCGAATGAAAACTCTTGTGCCCGCTGCACTTGCGCGACACAACAACCATGCACCTGATGAACTCGCACCAAATGCTGTTTGTCGCAACCAGCGGCCTGTTGCAACAGACGATAATTGGCGACGATGTTTTCCCACGGGTCCTGCTGATCATAACCATTGGGATTGCCAAGATTTAGCGAATTAAACGGCGACTTGCTGACGCCCCCTTGCCTTGTGCTGAATGCGTGCGGCACGCGCGCCAAACGCAGCAATGGCGAATAATAATAAACAACGCCCTGTTCGCTTGTCTCCCGTCGTATCATGTTTGATCGTGGATGGTAATCATTGACGGCAACTTGACCAGCCATGGATACGCCTCCGTCCGGCCGATATGATCTGAAACTTCCACCGGAGCCTTGCCATGCGAAAGCCCGTTTGTCGAACCGCCGTCTTCCCAGGCCAGTTTGATCCCATCACCAATGGCCATCTCGATGTCATCCACCGCGGGATCGAGCTGTTCGACCGCCTGATCGTGGCGGTGGGGAACAACCCGGAAAAAAAAGAGCTTTTTTCACAGGAAGAACGGGTGAACGTCATCCGCGATCTGGTCAGGGAATGGGAAGGAGTCAGCGTCGAAAGCTATTCGGGCCTGACGGTCGATTTTGTCCGCCAGGTCAATGCCAACGCCATCCTGCGCGGCATTCGGGATGCTTCGGATTTACGCTATGAATTTCATCTGGCCATGGCCAACCGCGCGGTGGGGGGGGTTGAAACCGTCTTTATCATGACCAGCGACCATCATGCGCTGACCAGCAGCAGCCTGATCCGTCAAATCGTCGCACTGGGGGGGGATGTTCGCAAACTGACGGGGCTTTTACCCAAAATTGTTATTAAACGGCTGCTGGAAAAACAAAAATCCTCCCCCGGACTGGCCACCGCCATTTCGGATGTGCCCATAACTTGAGTCATCAGCGTGTGTTGCGTACCGTCAGGAAAATTTGTCGAGAGCGCAAATTTTTCTTGATTTATTCGATTCACTTCAGCTAAACTAACAATCGACATGGTCCGGTGTCTTTTTATGAGACTCGGATAGAGAGTCATCAACATGGAACCAATCGTCGGCGGTGTTCGCCGGCGAAACAACTTGTCAGGCGAGAGCATTGCGAAGCGATCGACGACACAGCCCCACAGTATTTCCCCTGGAGCTGAAAACGGCAATCATTTCTATATTCCGATTCCCGTCGATCCGACCGGCAAGGCTCGAGCGTGACGCATCTGAAAGGAGCTTCTTTATGAAGCGTCAGAACGGGACCAAGGGCTTTACCTTGGTCGAATTGCTGGTCGTCATCGGCATTATCGCGCTGCTGATCTCGATCCTGCTTCCTTCGTTGAATCGTGCCCGCGAAACCGCCAACCGCGTGAAGTGCGCCAGCAACCTGCGCCAGATCGGCCAGGCCCTTTTGCTGTACGCCAACGAAAATCGCGGCGCGTATCCGCGGACGTACTATGCGGCCGGCAGTGCTCTTGATCTGAGCAACACCGGTTACAACATCTCCAACCCCTTTAACACGACCAGTGGCAACGTCGGCACCAACAACGTGCCGGCCGCCATGTTCCTGTTGCTGCGGACCCAGGACATCACCTCCGAGGTGTTCACCTGCCCCAGCAGCACCGGTGAGAAGGACGACTTCGGTGGCGGCAGCAACTCCGCCCAGAATCGCTCCAACTTCTCCAATGGTTCGGCCACCACAACGTCGATTGCCAAGAACCTGAGCTTCAGCTTGGCCGCCCCCTATCCGGATTCGACCGGCATCGGTGGTGGTTATCGCTGGTCCAACAGCCTGACGGCGGACTTTGCCGTGGCCGCGGACATCAACCCGGGGACCACCCCCACTGCGGATAACGTCGTCTCGGCCGCCTTGGCCACGACCGCATCCAGCAGCGACCTGAAGCTGGGCAACAGCAACAACCACAACAAGGACGGCCAGAACGTCCTGTTTGGTGACGGCCATGCCGAGTTCGTGTCCACCTGCCGGGTGGGCGCCAACAAGGACAACATCTACACCGGCGGTTCGAGCGGCTATTCCGCGACGACCGGTACGGGTGGTTTGGCCACCGGAGCCACTGGCGGTCTTCCGCGAGATGGCAACGACAGCGTCCTGCTGCCGACGGACGACAACTAGTCCGATCAGTATTTTCATCTGATGAAAGTCGGATGAAATGCTGAAGCAAAAACAAGGACCCGCCTGTCGCGATCAGGCGGGTTCTTTTTTGCGCCCCAGTTGAGCTTGAGACCTCGTGCCGGCGGGTCTGAATGGCGTTTTTTCTTGCTAAAAATCCTCGATCATGGATAAGCTGTGGCCATGCAAGACGTATTGCCGCCGCTGACGGAAGATGGGGCGGGCTTTGAGCCGGTGCGCATCCGTCAGTTCACGGTATTCCTGGAAAACAAAGTGGGTCGGCTTCAGACGCTGGTGCGGACGTTGGAGGAGATGGAGGTCCGCATTGTCGCCTTGTCGATCGAGCAATCGGCCGACTCGGCACTGGCCAGGCTCATCTGTACCAATCCGGACCTCAGCCGGCGTGTATTGATGGAGGCGGAATTCGCCTTTTCCGAAGTCGATCTGCTGGCGTTGGAACTGCCCAAACGAACCCGCCAACCCCTGATCGCCATCTGTTCGGCGTTGCTGGCGGCCGAGATCAATATCCATTACGTCTACCCACTGCTCTCCTATCCGCGCGGGCCGGCGCTGGCGTTGTATGTCGATGATCCAACCCTGGCGGCACAACTGTTGATGCGCAAGGGGTTTACGTTGATTGGCGAAAGCGACTTGCGGGATTAAATCAACCTGCGGGCCGGCAAGGGCCGATAATCATCACTACGATGGCGTTGATTGGATCTCTATTTCTACGATTGTTTCGCAGGCCACAAAAATCACACCGGCCGATTCCACAGGCCAGTTCCATCCGGCCACCCGACCAAGCCGAGCGATTGCGTCTGTTGGTGGCGGCCCAGCGGGCGATATCGTAGGGTGGGCACTGCCCACCGTTGGGACGATGGGCACTGCCCACCCTACAATGCTATCCCTTCATCTGTAATCGCAAAAAGGGTTTGGACAGGCCATTTCCCAAAATTTCGCGAAAGATTTCCTCCAGTGCCTGGCGTTCACCCGGCCACATCACGGCGTCCATGATTTTGTCCCTTGAAACCCATCGAAACGCATCATGCTCGCCATTGAGCACCACCTCCTGATCGCGTCCAACCAGCACGCAGAAGCAGGGAACGTGCCAGATGGCTTCTTCGTGAGCCAGATAAAAACTTTCGAGGGTGCTGAGCTTGTACAATTCGGCCGGGATCAGAGCGCTTTCCTCTCGCAGTTCGCGCAAGGCGGCCTGCCAGGCGGTTTCAGTCCCTTCGATCCGGCCGCGCACGGTTTGCCAGGTTCCACCCAGGTAATCATCCGCGGATCGACGTAACTGGAGAAATTCGTGCCCAGCCGGATTGGGTGCGGGACGAACGACGTGGCAGACGATCATGTCGGTGCGAACTTGCAAGCGACTCCTTAATGTCTGGTGCGGGCGTAGGATTGACCATCCACCCGACGGACCAGCCCTTTGAGGGTCAAGTAGGTTAATTCCTGAAGAATCTGCTGGGCGGACAGGCCGGTTTGTTCGATGAGCTGATCGACCGATGTGGTCTGGCCATCCAGTTGAGACAGGATTTGCCTGCCGGCGGGGCTGACCGAGACGGCGGGAGGTGGGTTGGCCGGCGGCTCGGTGGGTTCAGCCGCTTCCAATGGAGGGAGTACGGCCTCCAATTCCGCGGGCAACGGGCCAAGCTCGCCAAGAATGTCCTCCAATCCGCGTGTCAGGACTGCCCCCTGGCGGATCAGCTCGTGCGGGCCGGCCGACAGGGCGTTGTCCACCCGGCCGGGCAGGGCGAAGACCGGGCGGTTGTGATCGTCGATGCACTGGCGCGCGGTGATCAGCGCGCCCGATCGTTCATCGGCTTCGACCACCAGCACGCCGCGCGACATGCCGGAGACGATGCGGTTTCGGCGGGGAAAATTTTCCTGCAAGGGTGGCGTGCCCAGCGGATATTCGCTGAGGACCGCGCCGCGGGAGGCGATGAGCTTGAACAGGGCCGTATTTTCCGGCGGATAGACCACATCCACGCCGCATCCCAGCACCGCGATGGTTCGCCCCTGGGGGTGAGACAGGGCGCCGCGATGGGCCGAGGAGTCGATGCCCCTGGCGCCGCCCGAAACCACCGTCAACCCCGCCCCGGCCAGCAATGCCGCGAATCGTTCGGCCTGTTCGCGGCCGTAGTATGAGCATCGCCGCGAACCGACGATCGCCAGGGCATGCAGGTCGCGCGGCTCGATGTTCCCCAGCAGGTACAACACCAGCGGCGGATCGGGAATGGTCCGCAGCAAAGGAGGGTATCGGTCGTCGTCGAGGGTGATGATTTCGATGCCGGCCTGTTGCGCGCGTTCCAATTCACGGGGGGCCGCTTCGGCGGCTTCCTTCAGGGATTGCGAAATCGCCCGGGCGCGGGTGGAACCGATTCCTTCGGCGATTTGCAATTCGTGGATGGATGCCGAGCAGACACGCTCGGCCGACCCCAATGCCGTGATCAACCGACGGGCGAGGATCGGCCCGATGCCACTGGTCAGCGCCAATTGCAGGTCGTGCATCCTTCCCACGCGCCCAATCCTCGAAAAAAACTCAAAACGCAGCCGGCAGGATTCGAACCTGCGACCGGCGGATTAGAAATCCGCTGCTCTGTCCAACTGAGCTACGGCTGCGACCGATGGCTATTGAGACTCAAGAGGGGACGGACGTCAAGTGCAAAGGGAGATTTATGTCGCCAAAACCGTGACGATTCCGCGAGGCGGCGCGGGTTATTTGGCTCCGGTCGGCGGTTTTTTCCCCAGGTATTTGTCGCAGACCGCGCCGGCGAGGTCGATGTCGTTGATGTTCGCCAGCGTGCAGAGCCATGCCAGGCAGTCGGCGAATTCTTCGGCCAGATTTGCCCGGTCATCGCGCGCCAGGGCGCGGGCGAGTTCTCCGATTTCCTCGCTGAAATGTAGCCACGTTCCGGGCGTGCCGCGGGCGCGGTCGGCCTGTTCGTAGCGTTCGGAGATGTGTCGTTGGAATTGATCGACGGTCAGGGTGCGTGGGTCCATGTGGATGGCTCAAAACAAGACAAACCCCCGCCGGGTGGGGCGGGGGCTTGAGAAAACCTGGTCTGGCAGGATCGATTAGTACCGATCCCGTCCACCGCGGTCGCCACGGTCGCGGCCACCGCCGCCACCGCCGAAGCCGCCTCGGCCGCCACGGCCACCGCCGCCGCCACCGAAGCCGCCACGGCCACCGCCGCCGCCGCCACCAAAGCCGCCGCCACGCTCTTCGCGGGGACGGGCTTCGTTGACAGTCAGCGCTCGACCGCCATGTTGCTGGCCATTGAGGGCAGCGATGGCGGCTTGCGCCTCGTTGTCATTGGCCATCTCGACAAATCCGAACCCTTTGCTGCGGCCGGTCTCGCGATCGTTGATGATCTGCGCCGACTGCACCGACCCATGCTGCGTGAACAATTGTTCCAGATCGGAACTGGTCACGTCATAGCTCAGGTTCCCGACATACAACTTCTTACCCATTAGAAATCTCCTATAATGAATGGGTAGACTCAGGCCCAATTGCTTGAGGTGGTTCTTTCAGGGCCGATACGAAAGAGGTTGACATACCAACCAACACGGGAGGGATGCGGACGCAAACGAATGGAGAAGGGCACAAACACTGAACACTTTCCCAAGCCGATCTACTAACCCGCCACCTTACTGAGATTCTGGTATAACATGCCGACGATGCAAAAGAAAGCAAAATATTTTTATAAGAGGCATTGGCCTTTCGGGCCTGTGTCCGCCATCGGGGTCGTTTTGGCCATTTTTATTGGAACCGGCACGGTTGCCCAAGCGGCCGAACCGCCGGTGCGGGTGTTTGCGGCCATCAGTCTCAGCGAGTCATTAACCGAGGCTGCCAAAGGGTTTGAGGCGAAAACCCACATTCCCGTGGTGCTGAATCTGGGCGCCAGCGGACAGTTGGCCGCCCAGATCGAGCAGGGCGCGCCGGCAGATGTTTTCATTCCCGCGGCCGCCAAACAGATGGAACCCCTGGTCAAAATCGGCCTGATTCAGCCCGCGGATATTTCCATCATCGCTCATAATCGCATGGTATTGGTCTGTCCAAAAGACGCGGATTTCTCGCCGGATGGATTCCAAGCCTTGTCAGATTCAAGAGTTACGAGAATCGCCATCGGCGAGCCGCGTACCGTTCCGGCGGGGCAGTATGCGATGGAAATACTGAAAAGCCTGGGCTTGATGGATTTGGTCAAAGGGAAACTGGTCTATGCCGCCAATGTCCGTCAGGTGCTGGATTATGTCGAACGTGGCGAGGTGGATGCCGGCCTGGTTTATCAAAGCGATGCGATGACATCGGATCAGGTGCGGGTGGTCGCCGTGGCTTTGTCAACGTGGCATACGCCGATCGAATATCCCGCCGGAGCATTGAAAAACAGCGATCGCAAGGGGCAGGCCGAGACATTTATTCAATGGCTGGCGGGTCCGGATGGACAGAAAATCCTGCAAAAACATGGATTTGGCGATGCCGGGCCAACCAGCCGACCGGCGGATCAATGACATGGGCAACCATCGGAACTGTGTATGGATGATTTAGTATCGGCCCTGTGGTTGTCGGCACGGGTGGCGACGGCGGCGACGGCGCTGGGGGCGCTGGTGGCGGTTCCGCTGGCGTTCTGGCTGGCCCATCGGCGGTTCTGGGGAAAAAGTCTTCTTGAGGCGGTGTTGACGGTTCCATTGGTGTTGCCGCCGACGGTGGTGGGTTATTTGTTGATTTTGCTCATGGGGACGCGCGGATGGGTGGGACAATGGCTGCATCAGGCGTTCGGGTATCGGTTTTTATTCAGCATGGAAGCGGCGGTGGTGGCGGCGGCGGTGGTGGGGTTTCCGCTGCTTTTGCTGCCGGCCAAGGCCGCGTTTGAATCCATCGAGCCGGAGATGCAGGACCTGGCCCGGTTGTTTGGTGTCGGTCCGATCTCCACCTTCTGGCACATCAGCCTGCCGTTGGCCCGGCGCGGCATTGTCAGCGGGGTGTTGCTGGCGTTTGCCCGGTCGCTGGGTGAATTCGGCGCAACGGTGATGGTGTTGGGGACGACGCCCGGCCGGCGCACCTTGCCGGTCATGATTTACGTGGAATACATCGACCGCCACGCCGATCGCGCCTGGCCGGCGGTGGTGCTGTTGTCGGCCATCTCATTTGTTGTGATCGCCATGCGAAACCGATGGCTGGGTGGACGACAGGTCTGAAGCGCCTAAAATTCGTCACCATGGGTGAAGATCGACTGCATCAGTTACAGGCCATGCTCCAGAAATCGCCCAACGACACGTTTTTGTTGTATGGATTGGCGATGGAATACAAGAAAAAAGAACAACCGAAAACCGCCTTGGAATACCTGCAACGGGTGATCGAGGTGGACCCGTTGTATTGTTACGCCTATTACCAGCAGGGGCAGATTTTGGAAAATCAAGGCGAACAAGAACCTGCCCGGCAGGCGTATCAACAGGGCATCGAAGCCGCCGGCCGCAAGGGCGATGCCCATGCGCAACAGGAGATGCGAAGTGCATTGTCGATGCTGGAATGATCCGGCCGGCCAGGGTGTCGCATCGGGCATTGATTGAATATGGTGGAAGGAATCGTCAATTATCTCACCGAGCCGGAATGGCGCCGGCAACATCGCTGGCGCAAGGCGATCTGGACCACCATGTCGCGCGTCGGGTTGACGGGGGTGCATGCGTTGCCGATGAATCGGCGGTGGGTGGATATTCATCGCCGGCCGATGCCGTTGCAGAATCTCGATCCCGCGTTTGAAGGGATGAAAATCGTCCAGATTTCGGACCTGCATTACAGTCCGATGGTCTGGCAGCGATATCTGATGCAGTACGTTCACTGGGTGAACGACCTGTCGCCCGATTTGATCGTCGTGACCGGCGATTTGATCACCGGCGGATATCGTTATGCGCATCGGATCGCCTCGATCCTGGCTCATCTGAAAGCTGCGCGCGGGGTGGTCTGCACCCTGGGCAACCACGATTACAGCATTTATGGACGCAACGGCTCGCTGGAAGGGCAACGGCGGGGGGATTATCTGGAAAAATGTCTGAGGAACCGGGGGTTGATCGTCTTGCGCAATGAGTCGCAGATGATCTGGGTCGAGGGGGCCAGCCGCCCGTTGGCGCTGGTGGGGTTGGACGATGAATGGTCGGGCCATATCAACCCCGATGAGGCGTTCGCCGAGGTGGATCCGAATTTGCCGATCATCTGTTTGAACCACAATCCGGTGAACGTGAGGGAATTGCTGGGGTATCCGTGGCAATGGATGCTCAGCGGCCACACCCACGGCCGTCAGGTGGCGACCAGCCGGTTCGGGCAGCGTTTTTATCCGCACCGGTATCGGCATTACACCCACGGGCATTACCGGGTTGAAGGACGGGATTTGTACGTCAATCGGGGGTTGTCGTATGGCCAGCGGGTGCTGGATTGGTGCCGGCCGGAGATTACGGTTTTCAAAATCGCCCGGCGGGCGGGATAAAAATTTCCTGATCGTCGTAAGCCTTTGTCGATGAATGATTAACGTCAAGCCAACTGATCCGTGAATCGGCCGGTTTTCAGTTGACACAAGCGGTCAAACGTGGGGATAATAGATGGTATGTCGAAGTATCGCCTCGACAGCTTGGCGGAACTGGCCCGGCAACTGGAGTATGCTCCGGCGGCCCGGCGGATTTCGCAGGTGTCGGCGGCGGAAGAGCTTCTGCACGACCTCGATCCGGCCAAGGCGTATCCTTACAGTTTTGTCGTCTATCGCATCACCGGCTATCACCCCAAGGACGAGGTGACGGCGGACCTGTTGACTGGGCTGGCGTTGCAGCACGACCTGGGGGTTTTGATTGAACAGTTGAGCGACTCGCTGAATTTGCCGGCGGACTCGGCCGCCGAGCCGGTGTTGACCATCGAGCAGGTCGGCGAGCGGTTCAACGTCACCAGCAAGACCATTCAACGGTGGCGTCGAAGGGGATTGCCGGGCAGGCGGTTTGTTTTTGCCGATGGCAAGCGTCGGGTGGGGTTTCTGGTCAGCAGCGTCGAGCGGTTTTTCGCGACGCACCAGGACCAGGTGACGCGCGGCATGAATTTTTCGCAGGTGGATGCGGAAGAAAACGAGTTGATTTTGCGGCAGGCCCGGCGGCTGGCGACGCAATGCCGTTGCTGCGTGAATGAAATTGCACGCCGGATCGGTCGAAAGCTCAACCGTTCGCCGATCACCATCCTGCATACGATCCGCAGGCACGATCAGGCGAACCCGCAGCGGGCGGTTTTCCCTTCCGCGCCGGAGGTCTTGAGCGTTGAGAACAAGCAGTCGATCGCCCGGACGTATCGGCGTGGGGCGACGTTGGCGCAACTGGCCTGCCGGTATGGCCGGACCAAGGCGGCGATCTATCGCATCGTGGTCGAGCAGCGCCTGGAGAGGCTGAATCGACGCAAGGTGAAATTCATCGACGACCCGCTGTATCACCAGGCGGATGCGGCCGACGCGGTTGAGGCCATCGTTCGACAGGAGAGCCTGGCCGACCCGCAAAAGGGCGAAACCCTGCGCGTGCCGAAGGATTTGCCGGCCTATTTGCAGGAGCTGTACCGCGTGCCGTTGCTGACGGCGACGCGGGAACGCGGGCTTTTCCTGAAATTCAATTACCACAAGTTCCAGTTCGTGCAAGTACGGCGACGGACCGATCCGCAGCTTGTTCGCGGGCGGGATTTGCAGCGGATGGAACGACAATGGAAGCTGGCCAGCGAAACCCGCAATGCCATCGTGCGGGCGAATCTGCGGCTGGTGGTCAGCGTGGCTCGCAAACATCTGCGGCCGGGTTTGGATTTGATGGAGCTGGTCAGCGACGGCAACCTGACGTTGATGCGGGCGGTCGAATCGTTTGACGTTCATCGTGGATATCGCTTCAGCACCTACGCGACGTTGGTGCTGATGAAGGGATTTGCGCGCAGCGTGCCCTTGATGCGGGCCGGCCGGTTGGGTGGCCAGGTGGACGTGTCGGCCATGGCGAACGTGGCCGACCAGGGCGAGCGGGGCGTGGGGCATCGAATGCAGATGCGCGACCAGTTGCATCAGCTTATGAAAGTGCTCAACGAGCGCGAGCGGAACATTTTATTGAGCCATTTCGGCGTGGGGGATCGTCAAAAGCCGGTCACGTTTGAGCAGATGAGCCGGCGGATGGGCCTGACCAGCCAGCGCGTTCGGCAGATCGAACAATCCGCGCTGGCCAAACTGCGCGAGATCGCGGTTCATTCTGAAAATTGAATCAGGGCATCGCGCCATACAGGCGGTTGTCCTGTGACAGAAAGCCGGTTCCCGGTGCGATGCGGGATGCGCCATCCTGGTTGTTGGTGAATCGCTCCCTGAGTGATTCGGCGTGCCCATCGCAAAAGGCGACGTTGGTCATGTTCAGATGGCGAAAACCCTGTGTCCCGCCCCATCGGCCGTAATAGGAGGCATCGCCGGGATTGGGCCAGGGGGCGCGCATGAATTTGTTGGCGCCGCCGGAATACTGGCCATCGCCGAACAGGGCGGTTTGCGCGGGGTTTTTAATTTGCACGGCCTTGGCGGGGGAGACGATGGATTCCCACTGGCCGTGGCCGATGAAGCTGGTGTTGTAGTTGTAACCGGTGTACGGATCGCTCAGCCAGTTGGCCTTGCCTTCGTAGGAGGGGCATTGCTGAATCTGCGTCGTTCCGCCGCGGCCCCACAACAAGCCGGGAATCACCTCCGGGAGTTGGGCCGGCCGGTAAATGGTGGTCAGATCCCAGGCAAAGTTGTAGGTGACTCCACCCGCGTTTGAGCTGTAATACGCGATGGGGTAGGAACCCTTGTTCTCGTTGACATACGCCTGCGCGGCAATGGCCATTTGGCGCAGGTTGCTCAGGCACGCCACCCGCTGGGCGGCCTGCCGTGAACGGCTCAGCGATGGAAGCAGCAGGGCGATCAACAGCGCGATCACGCTGATGATGACCAGCAGCTCGACCAGGCTGAAGCCCCGGTTGTCGAAATCGTGCGGTTTTTCATGTGATGGTCGGCACATGGCACAGCTTTCGTTTAACGCCCGGCGCGAGGTTTCCCCCGTGCCGAACGGGATGGTGGTCGATCACACACGGTTTCGACGCAGCAACAGCGGCAGGCCCAAAACGCCCAGCACCAGCGAGGTGGCCGGTTCGGGGACGGCCGCGCCGATGGCGGCGTTGTTCAGGTACACCGCATCCAGGGCGAGATACGCGGGTGCGTTGGCATCCACGTCGAACCGGATGAAGCCGACTTGGGACAGGCCGGTGGACGAGATGTCCAGCCAGTTGCCGCCGCCGGAATTGCCGTAGACTTCGGCCAGCGTGCCGGAGCCGAGCGTGCCTGGCATCGGAAGGCCGTAATCGGAGGGGGTGTAGTCGCCCAGGTCGGCGGTGAGGATGTCGCCGTAGGACATATATTGCGGGTCATATGGGATGCCGTTATCGAAGACATACCCGGTGGCGGGGACGTCGAAGCTGATGATGTTGTTGTTATTGAGCGAAACCCAATCCGTGCCGTTTTCGCTGACCGAAACACGAGCCTCTCGATCATAAAATGGAGAGTTGTCGCCGGTGTTGAGTTGCTGGAAGACCAGTACGTTCAACTCGGGCGCTGCGGCTTGAGGAAGGGCGTAATTTTGCAGTTGCAGCGTGATGTGGCCCCCTTTGCCGATGGACACCCAGTCGGCGCTGCTCCAGGGGTTGCCGTAGGGATTGGACAGACTTGTTGTGTCTCCCCAAGAGCCGGTGATCCGGCTGGTTTCGCCCGTGGCGGTGGAGACATCGTGATAGCCGGCATTGGAATCGGCGCCGAAATCATAATTGACGACCGATTGCGCGGTGGCGGCCCAAAGTGGGGCGGCCGACATGGCCGTTGCCCAGACAAGAACAGATCGACCCAACATGAAAAAACTCCCTGCTCCGATTCGCGCGGAGCGATCCTCCTGAACCTTAAAAAACAAAATCAGTCTTCGCGTTGGGTCGATGATCCGGGGCGGAAGCTGTCCAGGAGGGAAACAAGCCAAGCCCACGGCGTCCCGTTTCGCGAGGACACACATGAAACTCGACAGGCAGGTCTTCCGGCTTGGGATTGCCTCCCGTTCGCCTTCCCATCGGCCCCGTTGCGAGGCTGACAGTGGCATGTTGAACGGGACGCTGGCAGCTTTGGCTGGCCATCCTTTACGGCGGCGCGTCCGCGGTGGAATTCCCGGAAATCAATCCGGGTCACCACACTTCCCTATTCACCCCGCCGGCCGAAACATATGGCCGACGGGAAACCTATCGAACGGAGGTATTGGATCAAATTGTCCGATTGGTGTCAATGCGGAGCGAATATTTTTTGTGATCGCCAACCGATGCGAGAACAAATGGTTGTTCGACCCGGAAATTGGAGGGCGTCGTGGAGCGACGCCCTCCAGTTGGTGGGGCGCGGGGTGGTTAGCCGATGGTCAGTTGGGGGCGCGTCGGTTCGGGCCAATCCAGGTGGAAAAATTTGCCGCGCGGCGTATCGGTGCGCTCGTAGGTGTGGGCGCCGAAATAGTCGCGCTGGGCCTGCAAGAGATTGGCCGGCAGACGAGCGGCGCGATAACCATCGTAATAAGCCAGGGCGGACATGAAGGCCGGTGCGGCGAGGCCATTCTCGGCCGCAAGGCAGACGACCTTCCGCCAGTTGGACTGTCCCTTTTGAATCTGCTCGTTGAAATAGGGATCCAGCAGCAGGTTGACCAGGTTGGGATTGCGGGAGTAGGCGTCGGTGATTTTTTGCAGGAAGCGGGCGCGAATGATGCAGCCGCCGCGCCAGATGCTGGCGATTTCAGCGAAGTTCAGCGTCCATTTATATTCCTTTTGCGCCTCGCGCATCAGTTGAAATCCCTGTGCGTAGGCGCAGATTTTGGAGCCATACAGGGCGTCGCGCACGGCGGAAATCAGTTCCTGCCGGTTGCCGGAAAAGTTCGTTTTGGGGCCGGCCAGGTGCTTGGAGGCCTCGACGCGCTCATCCTTCAGGGCGCTCAGGCAGCGGGCAAAGACCGCTTCGGCGATGGAATTGGCGGGGATGCCCATGTCCAGCGCGTTGACGGAGGTCCATTTGCCGGTGCCTTTCTGGCCGGCGGTGTCCAGGACGTAATCCACCAGGAATTCGCCTTTGTGCAGCGGGTCGGGCTGTTTGAGGATGTCGGCGGTGATCTGGATCAGATACGAATCCAAATCGCCGTCGTTCCACTGGTGAAAGACCTCGCCCAGCTCGTTGGCTTTCATGCCCAGCAGGTTTTTCATGAGGAAATAGGCTTCGCAGATGAGCTGCATGTCGATGTATTCGATGCCGTTGTGGATCATCTTGACGTAGTGGCCGGCGCCGTTGGGGCCGAGATAGGCGGTGCAGGGGACGCCGCCGACGACCGGCTTGCCGGGCTGGGCGGTTTCGATGGGGCGGCCGGTTTTGGCATCCACCTTGGCGGCGACGGCTTCCCAGATGGGCTTGAGATGTTTCCACGAATCGGGATCGCCGCCGGGCATCATGGAGGGGCCGAACCGCGCCCCCACTTCGCCGCCGGAGACGCCCGAACCGAAGAATTTGCACTTGGCGGCATATTCCTTTTCGCGGCGGATGGTGTCGGTCCAGAGGCTGTTGCCGCAATCGACGACGATGTCATCGGTGGCGATGCCGGCGTCGATGAGTTGTTTGACCACCGCGTCGACGGCCGGACCGGCCTTGACGAGAATGATGAATTTGCGGGGGCGTTTGATGGACCCGACGAGCTGCTCGATGGTTTCGCAGGGGACCAGGCCGCCGGGGGTGTTGGGGTTTTTCCCGATAAAATTCCGCATCGTTTCGGTGGTGCGGTTGTAGACGGCGACTTTGAAGCCGTGGTCGGCGATGTTGAGGGCCAGGTTTTCGCCCATGACGGCCAGCCCGATCAGTCCGATGTCGGCGGTGGGTTGTTGTGGCATGTTTTCTTGCTCCGGTTGAAAATAAAAGTTGTTACTCGCAAACCGCGAAGTGGAAAGTATAGGAAGCGGTGGCCTGGAGTAAATGGTGATAATTACGATCGCGGGGCATGGAAATTTTTCTGATAGTGGCTATTTTCATGCCGTCGGCCAAAATGGTCGGAATTTGTGCTTGAATTCACTGTTTAATCAGAGATTGGTTCGTCATCATGTCAAATCATTCCCGCCGTCGATATGCGGTTGTCGGGTTAAGCAACCGTGCGATCGGTCAATACGTCCTGCCCATGATCGGCCACCCCAAGTTGCCCGAGTATGGCAATTATTCGCAACACGCCGAGGTGGTCGCGGTCAGCGACATCGACCCCGCGCGCGTTGAGGCGTTCAACAATGCCATGGGGGTTCGGCTTCCCTATTACGCCGTGGAGGATGTCGGCCGGATGATCGACCAGACCAGGCCCGATGCGCTGATCGTCGCCGGTCCGGATGGCACGCACGTTGAAGGCATCGTCACCGGCCTTGGCCGCGACATCGACGTGATCTCCGAAAAGCCGATGGTCATCGACGCCGCCCAGGCCCGGCGCGTGCTGGAGGCCGAGGCCAAAAGCAAGGGCCGGGTGTTCGTCACGTTTAATTATCGCTACACGCAGACCCACATGATGATCAAACGCATGATCATGGAGGGAAAGATCGGTCGCGTGACCAACGTCGAAATGACGTGGAACATCGACACCTATCACGGGTCGAGCTATTTCAACCGGTGGAACCGGGACCGCGCCAAGTCGGGCGGGTTGTCGATCACCAAAAGCTGCCATCATTTCGATCTGGTCAACTGGTGGGTGAATGATCGCCCGAAGCAGGTCTTCGCCTACGGCGCGCTGAACTATTACGGCGCCAACAGCCCGCACAAACCCAAGGGCAAACTGAGCGCCGCCGAGCTGCGCGCGCGGTCTCCGTATCGGTTGCGCTGGTCGGCCCCCTGGCAGAACCAGCCCAAGGATGATCACCTGATCGCCCACGAAAAAGTGTTCAACCTGCCTTATAAAGTTCAATATCCGCAGGATCCTCCCTTTGACATGTTTGATGAGGCGATCGACATCGAGGACACCTATTCAGTGGTCGTGTGTTATCTGGGCGGCGCATCGCTGAGTTACTCGGCCAATTTTTCGGCGCCATGGGAAGGGTATACGCTGGGGATCAACGGCACGCACGGACGGATCGAGGCGCGGCATTACACCGAGCCGAGCCGAAATCCCTTCCCATCCGACAGCCATGAGACCCTCGTCTACTATCCGATCTTCGGCCATCGCCAGGTGCTCGAAGTGCCCCAGGTGGGAGGTGGGCACGGCGGCGCGGACCCGATGCTGAAATACGATCTGTTTGTGGAACGCCTGCCCCAGTCAAAGGAACTGGGCCTGCTTGCCGATGCCCGACAGGGGGCCGATGCGGTGATGGTCGGCGAGGCGGTCTGGCGGTCGATCAAGGAAAACCGGCCGATGGAGATCGAACAACTAGGCTCAGTCTAAAATCCCCGCTGTTTTATGGCGTGCGCTGCAATTCTTCCCACAGGTCGCGCAGGTCCATCGACATGCGGACGGTCACCGAGCCATCGGCGAAGTAGTCGGATTTGTAGATTCTGGCCCGACGCAACGCCCGCACCACCGCATCGCGGATCAGGGGGTTTTGCTTGGCGGCCTGTTCGAGGGTCTGCTGGTCGGTCAGCTTGAGATTTTCGATCTGCGCTTCGAGTTTGGCGCGGGCGTCGATTTCGGCGTTGCGGGCGGCACGGAGCTTGGACCCGGCCGGCTGGGCGTTGCCTTCGGCGTCGAGTTGGCGGTCCACCCAGTCCGGCGGGGTGGACAGCACCATCGTGGCCGGATGGGAGGAGATGCCCTTTTCATCGGGCAACCGGCCGACACCCTCGGCCGGCGCGAGCTGTTGCAACATCCGATCCCGCAACCGGCCCCAGGTTTCTTCATCGGCCGGCAGCGGAAGATTTTTCTGTGCGGAAGCGGCGTCGCGGAAGGCATCAAAAAATTCCGGTCCCGGATTGGCCATCGTCAATTTCACGGTCATGTCATCCTGAAAAACCACGGCAGTCACCGGCCGGGCGGTCAGATAGTCAACCATCGCCCGTTCCAAGGCTCCATCGTTGGCCGACAGCAGCTCGCCGACGGTTTTCCCGGTTGACCATTCGATGGGGCGAATGCTTTCAATCACGCGACCGATGGCGTTTTCACGGGCTTGGATCACCGTTTGCCGGCGGGCGGATTCATCGACCGACGCCCAGGGGTCGATGGCGGCCATCGGCGCGGCATCCTCAACCGCCGCCGAACCGGTGCTTGAACCCGTTGCGGCGAAGGTGCGGTTGTTCCAATCCCGCAGGATGAATTGCAATTGATCCGACGAAACCGGCGATTTTTTGGCTTTAATCGTGGCGATTCGACTCAGGGTGTTGGCGACGTGCGTGCCGGAGATTTCCAGCCTCACCTGGCAGGTCTGTTCATCGAGCCAGCGCGGGCCGCCGACCAGTTGGGCGCGGTGCAGGGTTTTGTCCAGTTCATCGCTTGAGCAGGTTTGATCCAGAAAATCCTGAACCGTCAGACCCTGTGCCAGCGGCATCCGGCCGATCTCCTCGTGGAGGGCCTGCACCGCATTGGCCTGCGCGGCGTCCACCTGGTCGCGTCGGGCGACATCGGAGGCCGGCCCGGCCGCCAGGCAAAACATGGCCATCAGGCCCGCCAACAGCAACTGCAACCCGCGACATGTCATCGTAAGTCCAGTCAGGGGCGAAACTTTTACGAAAATGGGCATTTCTGATACTATTAGACAATTCCGGCCGACACTGGTTAGCACGCACAGTAGTGGTCGTATTATAACGTATCGGATAACATCCCTTGGGAAAAGGAATTGCGCCAATCGGCCAATTTTCGCATATGAGCCAACTGGATCGTGAATTTTATGATCGGGAACTGCGGAATTTTCTTCCCGACCGGATATTCGATGCCCATGCTCA
Source organism: Phycisphaerales bacterium (assembly GCA_020853095.1). GTDB lineage: Bacteria > Planctomycetota > Phycisphaerae > Tepidisphaerales > Tepidisphaeraceae > JADYZN01. Next base: position 115,679 of record JADYZN010000061.1, read on the forward strand.
TTTGTGGCATGAAGATCATGTCAGGCCCTTCGACGGTTGGCCGAAGGTGGGGGGCTTGGCCGAATATAGCCACGACATCCATGACCTGCATGGTGATCGGGAGATCGCGGGATTGTTTATACCCCTTCCCGAAGTCAACAGTGCCGACCCCGTCAAGGCAGGGGAATTTGTCGCCGAACAGATCAAGGGCCGGCCGCTGTGTCGGGGTGAATATCTGATTCGTCCGGAGGATGACCCTGAACAGGTTCGCCGGCAGGTTCGACGGTTGGGATTGCACGGGTTGAAATGTTATCACGTTTATTCCAGCCATAAACCGACCTGGGAGGCGGACATCCCTTCGTATCTCCCCGAACCGATCGTCAGGATGGCGCATGAGGAGGGGTTGGTTATCACGCTGCACATGGTCAAACGGCGGGCGGTGGCGGATGAGTCGAACATTCACTGGATTGGCCACTATTGCCGGACGTATCCGAACATGAAGCTGATCCTGGCGCATTCAGCGCGCGGGTTTCAGCCGGCCCACAACTGGGAGGGACTGCATCGGCTTAAAGGGTTGGACAACCTCTATTTCGACACCAGCGCCAACTGCGAGGCGGCAGCGCACGTGGCGATCATGAAGATCATCGGCCACGACAAACTGATGTACGGAGCGGACTGGTTTGTCAGTCACTTTCGCGGCCGGTCGCTGGCGGCGGCGGATTCGTTCATCTGGCTGTACGAACAAACCCCCGTCTGGGGCGAACGACACGCCCGCGTCGACCCCGCGCTGGTGGGGCTGGAACATCTCCGCAGCCTCAAATGGGCCTGCTGGTCGGCCGGGCTGAGCGATTCGCAGGTGGAAGACATCTTCTGGAACAACGCCGCGAAATTGCTGGGGATCAAAGGGTGATCCGCCGGTAAATTCATTTAACTAGCTGCGTCTCCATATTCCTTGCCGTCGCTATATTCCTCGCGCGCCGCCGAAAAGACAGTTTGGGAAACAACGCGCCGACGCGGTTCCGATATGCCGCGTATGGCTCACCGAAGTGCTCGATGAGGTTTCGTTCCTCCAGCGGGATCGCCACAAGGATGTACACCGTCATCAGCCCCGCGAAGAGCAGGTGCGTAAGCGTCATCGTCGGCGTCGCCCAGAACGCGGTCATCCATCCCACATAAAGCGGGTGGCGGATGTAGCGATACGCGAGCGGCGCGCGCAGCGGGAGGTGCGTGTACGACCTCCCGCGCAGGTACAGCCAGACCTGCCGGGTGCCAAAGAGATCAAAATGGTTGATCAGCAGGGACACCGCGGGCACGCCCACCCACCCGATGGCAAAAAGCAAATACAGCGACGCTCGTGCTGAGGGATGCGTTACATCCCACACCACCCCGCCGATCGGACGCCACTGCCACATCAGCAGCATCATGAGTAGGCAGGACAGCAGGACGTAGGTGGCTCGCTCGATCGGCGCGGGCACAAAACGCGTCCACCATCGCTTAAACGTCGGGCGGGCCATCACGGAGTGCTGCACCGCGAAGATTGCGATCAGCATCGCGTCGATCGCCACCGCCCACGTGAGCGAACCCGTCCGCGAGCCGTCGATCGTCGGGATCAGCCCGAAACCGAAGTTCCCGACGAACGCCGCCATCCATGCATAGACGGCCAGAAACAAAGCGTGACATCCAACGCCATACAGGAAGAAGAGTCGTTTCATGCAATAGCTCCTTGTTTGGGTGCAGTAACTATTGGCCGCGTCGTCCCATCGGACAAGTTGACTTGATGTACACCGCCGGTTGACTTCTGGTACACTGCCAAGTCAGCAACGGACCATTGCGATGCCCACTCAGACGCGACAGCAACTCGTCTACGCCGCCAGGCAGCGGTTCTACCGCGACGGCTTCCGTAACGTCGGCATCGATGCCATCCTCGACGATGTCGGCATCAGCAAGACCGCGTTTTACAAGCATTTCGCCTGCAAGGACGACCTCATGGTCGCGGTGCTCGACGATGTGGATCAATTTCTCAAGACAAGCTTTCGTCAGATGATCAAGGACCGGGGCGGGCGCACCGCCGACGGACAGATTCGCGCGATGCTCGATGTCGTCCAGCAGGTCATCGCTCAGGATGGATTCCACGGCTGCATCTTCGTCAACGCCGCCATGGAGTTCCCTCTGGCCCACGACCCCGCTCACCAGGCGGCGGCGCGGCACAAACGCGCGATCGAAGAGCTTGTCTTTGAACTCGCCGAACGCGCCGGCGTCGCCGATCCCGACTCGATGGCACAGGAACTCTGCCTCATCCTCGAAGGCGCCTACGTCACGTGCAGCGTCACCGGCGACCCGATGAGCTTCGCCATCGCCCGGCGCCTGGCCGACCAGCTCATCGCCCGTCATCTTCCGCAACCATCGGGTCAGAAAAATGGGCAGAAAAATAGGTCACGTTGATTTTTCTGTCGATGACGGATGTCATTCCGCTCATGCCTCGCGCCGCTGACGCAGCGCCCTGCGAGATGAAAATTCATCGTTTGAGTCCCAATACGGGAACGGGGATAGTTTGCTGGTTTTGCGCGTACGGATGGCCTTGGAAGACATCCCTCCAGCGGTGACGTGATTGCTGGGGAAATTGGCGACGGAGGCCCGCCACCCTTCATTGGCGGAGCGAGATCGGCTGGTGTCGAGTTTGGCCATCTATCTGATGGGGCCTGTTACTCAAGTCGATCACCAACGGCCTGACATCTTTGATGCTGCGAGTTGGGACGCCAATGGGGTTGGGACAGAGCTACAAATGTTGTTTCCTGCGTGGGCGTGGAGTTCCTTTTCGTCCCGATACGGCGGGGTGGTCGGTGGCGAAGAATCGCAGGGGGGCGTCTTTCCAGTGTTTGGCATAGTCGATGCCGATGCGCGGGGTGATCGACAGCGGCGGCGGGGGGGTGTGGTCGTCGATCAGGAAGATCGTCCGGCCGGTCAGGTCCAGGCCGTTGTGTTGTCGGGTGATGTGCATGGCGCGGGTCAGTTTGCCGGGGCCGCGCAGGTCGGCCTGCCAGTCATCCATCGGTTCGGCGGCACGGATCAGCACGGCCTGGCCGCTGCCCGGTTGGCCGGCCACGATGTTGAACAGGTCATACATTCCATAAATCAGGTAGACGTAGGCGAATCCGGGTGTACCAAAGAGGATTTTGGTCCGGCCGGTCAACCCTTTGGAGGCGTGCGAGGCCAGGTCGGGGGGGCCAAGATACGCCTCGGTCTCGACAATGCGGGCGCGGTATTCGCGGTTTGGGGTGCGGTGGATGAGGATTTTGCCGATCAGATCCCGCGACAGCACATCGGCCGGGCGGGCAAAGTCGGAGCGTTTGAGCCTGCTGCTTCGCATCGGGCGCATTGTGCCGGTTGGACGCCGGACGACAAGCCCAAAACGTCCCTGCGTCAAGCAAAGATTATCATATGGAAATCACAACGGGCGCGGTACATTACCCGGTGGATTGCAACGACAGGAGGTCCATCATGAACCTGCAATCGTACCTGGACCAGTTGGGGGTGACCTATCGCATCTGCCGGCATGGGACCGCGTACACCGCGCAGGATTTGGCGGCGATCGAGCACATGCCGGGGCGAACGGTGATCAAGCCCGTGGTGGTGGAGGCCGACGGGGAGTTTGTCATGTGCGCGCTGCCGGCTTCTCATCGCATCGACATGGAGGAACTTCGCGGCCAGCTTCAGGCGGGACAGGTGCGGTTGGCCGATGAGGTGAAATTGCGCGAGCTGTTCGGCGATTGTGAGCTGGGCGCCGAGCCGCCGGTGGGGCGGATGTATGGTTTGACAACGCTGATGGATGAGTCGTTGATGGCCGATGATCGGGTGATGTTTCAGGCCGGCACGCACGATTGCGCGGTCACGATGACGCTGGCGGATTACCGCCGGGCGGCCCAGCCGGAAGTGGCGCATTTCGCCCGTCATCTGTAGACGTTGCCGCCGCATCTTCCAGCACGATCTGGATGACCTCCGCCGGACAGAAGAGCCTCACCCGCGGGCCGGAAAACCCGAATCCCCGGTTGACGACCATCCAGGTGTCGGCAAAACGATGGATGCCGGTACACAGCCGGGCCGGCAATGAATCGTGACGAAGAATCGGCAATCCACCGGGAAGGCAGATTTGCCCGCCGTGGGTGTGGCCGGTCAGATACAGGTCGGGTTGTAGATTGCGGGTCAAAAGCACCTGGTCGGGGTAATGGGATAGGATCAACCGGGGGGTGTCGGGTTGGCGTTTGGGCAGGTTGATCAGCGAATGGGGGTCCAGGTCGTGCCGATGAACCCCTGGCAGGCCGATCAATTCAACCCCATCCGAACCGACCGGCAGCCGGACATATTTCCCGTCGATATAACAAACTCCCAACGGCGGCAGATGAGCCGACAACAGCGACCCATCGTGGTTGCCCAGGATGATATAAACCCCCAGCCTGGCCCGAAATCCGCACAGCAGACGTTGAATGGTCGGCAAAGCCGGCCGGTAGTCGCGCTTGTCATCCACCAGGTCGCCGGTAAACAGGATCAGATCGGCCGACTGGTTGACCAGTTCGATCAGCTCATCGTACGCCCGCCACCACCCCCGGCGGGCATGAAAGTCCGATAAATGGACGATCCGAAGCCCCCGCAACGCGGCCGGCAGGCGGGGATACCGGATGGACAGCCGTTTGAAGGCGAACCCATTGGGGTATCCCAGTTGAATCCAGGGGCCGGGGCGGAGGACCTGGGTGCGCAATTCGATCGGCGGCTGGGGGGTGGGGATCGAACGTTCGGCGGCCGGTTGGTCCATCGAATACTTATTCGGCTAAATGTTGCAGGCCAAACGGCTTATCCTGTAACATAAGGGTGACGATAAAGTCCACCAACCGCAAGGATTCGCCGAACCCAAAGAGACCCATGAGGCGACCACGCCGAAGTCGATCCATCCTCTACGCTTTATACCTCAACGCCGCATTGCTGGCGTTGGTGGCGGTGGTGTTGTTGGCCCGGCGGGGCGATTCATCGCTGTTGCAGGCGGCCTATGGCCAGAATCAGCCGCCAATCGCCGGCGGAGCGGGTGTCTTTGTGATGCCGGGGCAGCTCTCATCCAATACATGGGGCTGCTTTCTGCTGGATGTTGATGCACAGACGCTGTGCGTCTATCAATATTCCGGCGGCGACCGCGAATTGCGACTGGTGGCGGCGCGGGGATTTCGTTACGACCGTCGTCTGATGAACTATAATACGGAAAAGCCTTCTCCGCAGGAGGTGAAGGCGTTGCTGGAAAAAGAACAAAATGCACTGCGGGGCGAAAGTACGCCTCCGACCACCAATCCGTGAACCAAAAGACAGGATTTGGAATAATCGGCCTTTGAACCTTCCAACTAAGGAGTCCGCACCATGATGGCCAAAATGTTCTACACGCTGGATGAAACCAAGGCCGCCTTGGGTAAAAACGAAGAAGAAATCAAACAGTACACCCGCGAAGGCAAGCTGCGTGAATTTCGTGACGGCCCGCGGCTGATGTTCAAGGCCGACCAGGTTGACACCTTGCGGAATGAACTGGGCGGCGGCGGTTCGCTGGACCACGTTGATTTAGGCCCATCCGACAGCGGATCGCCGATCGGCCTGGTTGACAGCAAAGGGGCCAGCGGAACGAGCATCACACTCGGCGACACCGACGCCGGCGGCTCGGTGGGTGGCTTGCAGATGAAGGATGACACCGGCACGCCGGCCGATCTGGGGATGACCGGCTCGATGGGGGGAATCCCCTCGCCGGCCCGCACCGGCACGGGCGTGACGGTCTTTCGGCCTGATGAGGTGGAACGGGCCGACCCCATGGCCCAGACGTCGATCTCCTCGACGATGCAGGATCAGATCAACCTCGAAGGCGTCGGTTCCGGATCGGGCCTTCTGGACCTGACCCGCGAAAGCGACGACACCAGCCTGGGTGCGGAATTGCTCGATGAGATCACCCCCGGATCGGGTGGCGCCCGGCGTGGCGCGGCCGCCCCGGCCGATGCCGGCCGATCCGGAACCGGCCTCGGAAGCCTTTCTGCGCCGTCGGGCGGGCGGGTTATTTCGGCTCCGGTTTACGTCGAAGCGGCCGACCCCATGGCTCCGGCATTCGGGGCGGCGGCGCTGGCCGCGACGATCGTGCTGATTTTCGGCGGGTTTGTCACCACCGCCGCCGTCAGCGGCTATTGGCCCGACGTGGTCCGCAACCTGACCGAAGGGGGCCGTGGAGTCCTTTTCCTGGGTGGCATCGGGCTGGGTTTGGCGATCGTTTTCTTTATTGTCGGCCTGTTGATCGGTCGATCAGGGCGAAAATAGACAAAATTTCTCGAATTTATCGGACCCGCCCCTTGATTTTTTTGTACGACGGCGCAAACTATGCCGTCTTTAACGCGCGGGCAGTCAAAAACGCATTAAAGGACTCGGGGCAGGTTCAAGTCAGGTTGTCTGGTTTTAGTCGAACCCCCCCGAAACGTGTACTCGACGTATATGGTGTGTCATCATGCGTCGGTTTTATCCATGAGCATGGAGGCTTTGGGCATGAGCGGAACGTTGCGAATCATCGGGCTGGCGGCGATTGGATTGCTGCTGAGCGGTTGTGTGACCCAGGAAAAATATAACGCATTGAAGCTCGACCGGGATCGGTACGCCGAGCAGTTGGCCACCGCGCAGTCGGAAGCCAGCAGCGCCAACGCGCGTGCGGATGCGTTGCAGCGGCAGATCGACGCCATCGCCAATTCCGGCAACAGCAAAGATGCCATGATCCTGAACCTCACAAAGGAGAATGGCGATCTTCAGGCCCGTCTGGCCGAACTCAACGCCAAGTATCAGGAAGCCCTCAACCGGCCGGTCGGCGTGGCGGCGCTGCCCGAGGCGCTGAGCAATGAATTGAGCCAGTTCGCCCGGCAGAACCCGGACTTGGTGGAATTCGACGCCTCCCGCGGCATCGTCAAATTCAAGAGCGACGTGACCTTTGCCACCGGCGATGCGGAATTGACCGCCAAGGCGCGGGATGCGATCTCCCGTTTCGCCACGATCCTCAATTCCTCGGCCGCCGCTCAATATGAGCTGCTGGTCGCCGGACACACCGACAACCAGCCGGTGCGCAACCCGCAGACGCTGGCCAAGGGTCACAAGGACAACTGGTATCTGTCGGCCCATCGGGCCATCTCTGTGGCGGCGGCACTGGTCAATGATCGTGTGGCTCCCAGCCGGCTGGGCGTGGTGGGTTATGCCGACCAGCGTCCGGTGGCGTCCAACGGCAGCGAATCCGGCCGGGCACAGAATCGCCGGGTCGAGGTGCTGATTCTCCCGACCACCGTTCGCGGGCAGTCGGTGGCCAGTGACTCCTCTCACGCGGCCCCCAAGCCCGCCAACAAGATGAACAAAGACGGCACGGTGGACAGCCGGCCGGCCATGAACAAGTAAGTGGTTTCAATTTAATTCCCTCCTGTCGCCCCGCTACCTCACCCACGCAGCGGGGCGATTTTTTATGCGCGATTGGTAAGATATCCTCATGTCCGAGCCACTGGGGTTGATTGCCGGGGAGGGCGTTTTCCCACTACTGGTGGCGCGCGGCGCCCGGGCGGCCGGAAGACCGGTGATCTGCGCGGCGTTGTCCGGCAGCGCCACGCCCATGCTGGAGGCGGAGTGCGACCGCTTCAAATGGGTTGGCGTGTTGAGGCTGGGCCAGTGGATGCGGATGCTGTCGCGTCACGGTTGCCGCGAGGCGGTGATGGTGGGGCGGGTGCGAAAATCGCAGATGTACCGCCGCTGGCGATATTTGCGTTACGTGCCGGACTGGCGGACGATCAAACTCTATTTTACGGTGTTGAGGCGTGACAAGCGCGACCACGCGGTGCTGGAAGCGGTCGCCGGCGAACTGGCTCGTGAAGGAATCACCTTGATCGATTCAACGCGATATTGTGCGGATCATCTCAGCACGGTGGGCGTCATGACCCGTCGACAGCCCACGCCCGCCCAGTGGGAGGACATCCGTTTTGGCTGGGAACTGTGCCGCACCATCGGCCGGCTGGACATCGGACAGGCGCTGGCGGTGATCGACAAGGATGTCCTGGCGGTCGAGGCGGTGGAGGGAACCAACGCCATGATCGAACGGGCCGGACTGTATTGCCGCAGCGGCAAATGGACGTTGATCAAGGTGGCCAACGCCAAACAGGACATGCGCATGGACGTCCCCACCGTCGGCGACACCACCATTGAAAAACTCGCCGCCACCGGCGCGGGGTGTCTGGTCCTGGAGGCGGGCAGGACGATCATCCTCGAAAAACCCAGGGTGCTGGAACTGGCCGACCGTCTGGGCATCGCCGTGGTGGGGCGGCAAAACGAAGAATCGGATCGCATTTAGCGCGACGGTTCCGGTTCCGGCGGCGCGCCATCGGTTGGAATGGACGGCCGCGTCAACGTCGGGCTGATCCAGATTTTCTTCAGCGTTTCAGCGTCCGACGGCAGGATCAGGATTTTGGAATCCTTGTTTTCCGAACCCAGATATTTTCCATCCGGGCTGACGTAGTGATACGTGGGCGAACCTTCCAGGCCGATGCGGTCCTTGATCGGAATCGCCCGCACCGTCCTGCCATCCAGCGTCACCGGCTGTTCGCTCTCCACGTCGACGTAGCGCGCCATCACTTCGTGACGATCGCCGACGTAGGTGTAAAACATGTAGGTGGCCGGCTCGCGCGGCAGCAGTCGCGGCAGAAGCTGCCCCAGCGCCTGCGGCAGATACGATGGCGGCAATTGCCGGTTGATCGGCTGGCCGGTGCTGGAGCGGGAGATGTACTTGACCGTCAGCGTATAGGTTTCCACCTCGCGCACCTGCGATTTGCCGTCGGTCTGCCCTTCCAGCGGGCGTTCGACTTCGGGCTTGGTTTGCAGGTCGGAGATGCCGATCTCGGTGGTGTATTTTTTCTTGGGCTGCGGTTTTTGGGGATTGTCGTAGATGACCGTGTTGGTCCAGTCTCCATGCGCGCGGTCGAACGTGCAGTACATCCACGTCTCGGCGTCCACCTGCAGATCCGTCTCCGGAACGGTTCGCGACCGGATGCCGATCTTGACTCCATCCCGCTGGCCGCGTTTTTCGGTCTCCTCGACGATGTAGGTGTAACCGATGTCCTTCCCGTCGCGCATCAGCCTCAGCCATTGTTCGGGGACCAGCGCCTCGCGGATGCGTTTGTCGGTCAGGTTCAGATACAGCGCCCGCGTGCGATAGAGCCGTTCGTTCTGCTCCAGCCGGATCGACGTGCGATCCAGAAGCTTTACGCTGTCGAGCACCTTGCGAAAGATGGTCACCGCCTCGCGTTCGGCCGGGTCTTCCACGCCGGCATCCGGGTTTTTCGCCGCCGGCGTGGTGAAACTGAGGGTGTAATAGACGTAATCCGAGGCGTGAATGATCGCCTGCTGGTTGAGCATGCGCGTCGTCCCCAGCGAATAGCGCAGCACCAGCATTCCCGCATCCCCATCGGTCAGCGGGGTGACATCCTGCCGCAGCACCTCCGCCCCCGGCTGGATGCGTTTGAACTGTTCCAGCGTCAGGTTCATCATCCCCAACTGGTCGCGGCCGTTCTCATCCTGATAATTTTTCAAGGGCAGCGGCTTGGACAGCGTCGTCAACGTCACCTTCAACACCCAGTTCTTTTCGTCGTTGACGTAGCTGACGATGTCATCGTTGGTGGCCCGACGGATCAGCTTTCCTCCGGCCGGCGGCCGAAACGCGATCCCCGCTGCCGGGCTTTCAAACGGCGCCCCCAATCCATCGGCCGACGCCGCCTCCTGTCGATCCGACAACGCCGGCAACGTCGAGGGCTGCTCCCGCGCCGCCGGCTGGGCCAATGCCACGCCCGTCCCCATTGCCACGCCCATCGCCATCCAGGTCCATTTCAGCATGGAATCCATTGTCGAAATGAATTGTTTTCCCGCAAGAACGCATTGGGTCCATTTGTACAACTTCTCATCGTACCTATACTTCAATCCAATGATCCTCAACCCACCCAATTATCGTGTTGACCTCAGCCCCGCGCCGATTGAAAAGTCCGATGCGGTGGCGGTTCTGATCCACAAACAACAGGGTCTCAAAGACCCTGAAATCGCATCGTTGCCCGCATGGGTCATCCCCCACGTGATGCGGGCGATCGAGATGGGCATCTTCAAGGGAAAATCCAACGAGCTGTCCGTCCAGTCGCTGGAGATCGACGGCAACTCCCGCCATCCCCGCCGGCTGATGCTGCTGGGGTTGGGGAACATTAAAAAATTCTCCGCCGAGTGCCTTCGTGAGGCGGGCGTCGCGCTGGCCCGAGCCGCCGGGAAACTGGAACTGGCCGGCGTCGAGATCATCGTTCCGCCCGTGCCCGACACGTTGCCGGGATACCCCGATGCGCCGCCCGCCGGCCAGGGCGTTGAGCTGGCCGTTCAATCGCTGGCGTTGGGTCTGGGGCTGGGTTCCTTTGCATTTGAGGAATTCAAAGGGTCCGTTCACAAAAAAAACAGTGCGAAAAAGAAAAAATCCACCCCCATCCGCTACACTCTTGTCGGTCGGTCGGCCGCCAAACATCGCGATGCCCTGAACGAGGGTTTGATTCTCGCCGAGGCGCAGAATTTCGCCCGAACCCTCTCCTCCCGGCCGGGCAATGCCGTCAATCCGCCCGAACTGGCCAAAATCGCCCAGTCCCTGGCCCGCGAGGCTCATCTGACCTGCCGGGTTCTGGATGAAAGCCAGTTGCGAAAATTGGGCATGGGCGGCCTGCTGGCGGTCGGCGCGGGCAGCCAATCGCCCCCCCGGCTGATCGTTCTGGAACATCGCCTCAAATCCGCCTCGACCGCCCGTTCGCCTCTGTTGGTCGTCGGCAAAGCCATCACGTTCGACACCGGCGGCATCTCCATCAAACCGGCCGACCGGATGAGCAAGATGATCTACGACAAATGCGGTGGCATGGCGGTCCTGGGGCTGATGTGGGCGGTTGCCCGACTGAAGGTTCCGATTCCGGTCGTCGGCATCCTCGCCAGCGCTGAAAACCACATCAGCGGCCGCGCCTATCGTCCCGGCGACATCATCACGCTCTACAATGGCGTCACGGTTGAAGTCACCAACACCGATGCCGAAGGGAGGCTGGTCCTGGGGGATGCCCTGGCATGGGGCGTCAAAACGTACAAACCCGCCGCCGTCGTCGATCTGGCCACGCTGACCGGCGGCGTCATCGTCGCCCTGGGACGAAGCATCGCCGGAGCCATGGCCAACGATGATGAGCTGTTCAACCAGATTCATCGTGCCGCGCAGGATTCCGGCGAACGCATCTGGCGTCTGCCCCTGGGCGATGAACAACGCGAACAGATGAAGTCCGACCACGCCGACATCGTCAATTCCGCCGGTCGCGATGGCCACCCGTTGCAGGGGGGCGCGTTTTTGAGCTATTTTCTGCCCGATGAACCCAAAACCCCCTGGGTTCATCTCGACATCGCCGGTGTCGCCGATCAGGACAAGGTGACGTCGATGTACGCCAAAGGCGCCACCGGCTGGGGCGTGCGCACGCTGGTGCGATGGGTGTTGGATCAACGGACCAAAACGGGCAAAAGGTAATCCATGCCTCTGCAAGACTGGAATCCCGGTCTGTATCAATCCGACCATTCCTTCGTGTGGCGATTCGGCGAAGACCTGGTCGATCTGCTCGATCCCAGGCCCGGCCAGAGAATACTCGATGTCGGTTGCGGCACCGGCCAGCTCACCGAAGCCATCGCCCGGCGCGGGGCCGGTGTGATCGGCATCGATTCCTCGCGGAACATGATCGACGAGGCCCGCCGCAACAATCCTCAACTGGATTTTCGGCTGGAAGATGCGACGAATTTTTCATTGGATCAGCCGGTGGATGCGGTTTTTTCCAATGCCGCCCTGCATTGGATCAGGCCGCCGCGGGATGCCGCGCGTTGTATGGCGCGGGCGTTGCGGGTTGGCGGACGTCTGGTGGTCGAGTTTGGCGGATACGGCAACGTCAGGGCGATCGTCGATGCATTGCATTCGGCGGTGCGCCACCTGCGGCTGGATGATTCGATCATGCCCGAGGCGAAGTATTTCCCCTCCATCGCGGAATATGCCGGGGTTTTGCAGGAGGTGGGTTTGGAGGTTCGATCGGCCTTGCTGTTTGACCGTCCCACACCGTTGAAATCCGGCAAGGATGGATTGCGCGGCTGGTTGCGGATGTTTTACTCCATGGTTCTGGATCGGCTGCCACCCGATCAATGCGAGGCGTTGCTGGACAACGTTGAACAACGCCTGAATCCCATTTTGTGGCGTGATGACCATTGGATCGCCGATTACCGGCGGCTGCGCATCGTCGCGGTCAGGATGGCTCCGGATGACGCCACCAACGGAAAATGAACGATGTCCGTTGAGCAACAACTCGAAAAATGTCCCAAATGCGGCTGCGAGGAGTTATTCGTTCGCAGGGATCTTCCGCGTTTGCTGGTTCTTGCGATTGTTGTCGGCGCGGTCATTTCGTTTTTAACGCTTTGTTCCAACCCTGCCACCAGGGTCGCCGGAATGTGGGTGCTGGCCGGATCGGCGCTGTTGGTTTTGATTGTGTACCTGACGGCCGGCTGGTATACGGTTTGTTATCGGTGTCGGGCGGAATTTCACGATCATGCGGCCAATCGGATGCACCGGAGTTACGATCGGATCATCGCCCGGAAATATCCGCCGCCGCTGCCCGCAAAGGAATCGAAATTCAACAACCCTTTGTAAATTCGAGGAATTATGGTCCAGGCAATCACTCCCGTGATGATGATGTTTTTTTCGGTGCTGCTGCCGGCCAGGATGGATTACGCCCCCACGCAACCCATCGACATCACCGTTTCGGCCAAGCGTCAGGTTATGCTGCTGTTGACCGATTTTTCAGGAAAAACGCTTGGCGTCACGCCCGCGCAGGCGTTCAATGCCGAACAATCATTCGACCTGCGCGATCCGTTCCCGATCCTCAACACACCCGGAACGTACATTCTTTATGCCCTGCCGCCCGGCCAGAAGCTGACCCACTTTGTCGGCACGCCGCTGGTGGTTGACGTTCGCGAAGACAACCGCCCCGGCGCTCCGGCCGGCCCGGCCATCATCCACGTCGATCCCCTTTGCTTTGCCCTCCTGAAGACCGCGCAGGGGACGATGACCGTCGCCTTTTATTACGATGCCGCCCCGCACACGGTCCGCAATTTCATCCAGCTTGGCCGGCGTCGATTTTATGACGGCCTGACGTTTCATCGGATCGTTCCCGATTACATCATCCAGGGGGGAGACCCGCGCGGCGATGGACGGGGCGGGCCGGGTTATCAGATCGACGCCGAATTCAACTCCCGGCCTCATCTTGAAGGCGTCCTCTCCATGGCCCGCGCCACCGACCCCAACGAACAGGCCGGCGCTCTGCCGCGGTCCGATTTCGCCAACAGCGCCGGCAGCCAGTTTTTCATTTGCCTGAATTACGACAAAACCCGCGCCCTCAATGGCCGGTACACCGCATTCGGGCAGGTCGTCGATGGCTTGCCCATCATTCATACCCTGGCGGCCGTCCCGATCGCCGATCCGCAGACCGGCCGGCCGGCCGTCCCTCCGGTGATTCAGCAGATCAGCATCGTCCCCGTCACCAAGGATGAAAATCCCTACGCTTCCTTGCTGAATCTGAACGATGCGGACACCGTGCCGGTGGACCGCCCGCCAACCACCATCCCCACGACCCAACCCCAGGACCAGGAATTGATCCGCAAAATTGAAGAAGGAACCGGCCACCGCTCCGGCACAACGACCCAGCCGACCCCATCGCAGGGATCGGCCCAATAGGTGAGATTGAACCATGCCGATCCATGCCGTTACGGTTTATTGCTCCTCCAGCAGGCGGGTGGATCGCATTTTTTTTGAGGCGGCCGGTGAATTGGGCCACGCGATTGCCACCGAGGGATGGCGGCTGGTGTATGGAGGAAACCGCATCGGGCCGATGGGCGCACTGGCGGACGCCGCCCGCGCCGCCGGCGGCAGTGTCACGGGGATAACTCCGCAACTACTTGTCAAAAAAGGAATTGCAGACGATCAATGCCATGAACTGATCGTGACATCGTCCATGCGCCAGCGCAAGGAACTACTGGAACAACATGGAGATGCGTTTGTCGCGTTGCCGGGCGGATTGGGAACGCTTGAAGAAGTGTTTGAGATCATTGTCGGCCGCCAGTTGGATGTACACGCCAAGCCGATTGTTCTGCTCAACATCGACGGCTTTTATCAACCATTGTTGTCGATGATCGAACAGGGCATTTCGCGGCAATTCATCAAGCCGGAAATCCGTCCGCTCTATTTTGTGGCCGGGAAGGTGCGGGATGCGATGATTCACCTGCGCCAATGGTCTTCAACTTAGCCGGCCGGTCGGCCATGGATGGCAAATCAAGCCGAACCCCATCATTCCATCGACCGCTGTTTTTTGTCGCCCCACACCGCCAGGAAAATCCCAAACTCATACAACAGGTACAACGGCAGCATCAGGGCGATCATTCCCGTCACCACGTCCGGCACGATCACCGCCGCCACCACCGCCGCGATGAAGAAGATGTATTTGCGCAGCCGTTTCAGCGTCGGCACATCCACGATCCCCACCCGCACCAGCGCCAGCACCACCAACGGCGTCTGAAAGGCCAGGCCGAACGCCAGCAACATCCCGACCACCATGTCGATGTATTGCGGCAGCGTGATCATGGGCGTCAACAGGTTGTCCGGCCCGAAGGCCAGGGTGCGGACCTGCTGGTTGAGATAGATTTTCAACCGGTCCTGCGTCGTGTCGAACCAGACCATCCCATCATTCAACGGAGCCGGATCGCCGCCGATCAGCGGGACGTTGAGCATCGACGGCTGCGACGTGGCCACGGCCCGGGCGGCGGGGGCATCGTATTTCAGCGGAATCTGCGAATTGAATTCGATGAAAAACGCCACCGACACCGGCAGCACGAACCAGTAGACAAACGCCATGCCGGTCAACAACAGGACCACGCTCAGCGGGATGTATTTGGTGATGTATTTGCGTTCCTTGGGATAGAGACCCACCGCGACGAATTTCCAGAGCTGGTGCAAAATCAACGGCGAGGCGATCGCCGCGGCGCAGATCATGCTGATCTGCATGTAAACCATGAATCCATCGGCCACCTGTGTGGTGTACATCTGCGGGGCGATGTGATGATGATGCAGCGCATCCACCAGCGGCCTGCAGAAAAACGTGATCACCCGCTGGCCGAAGATAAAGCAGACGACCAGCGCCCCCAGAAATCCGAACAACCCGATGATGATCCGTCGGCGCAGCTCTTCGAGATGATCCCCCAGCGTCATGCGATACTGGTCGGGATCGTAATCCACGGGGTTGGGCCGGGTCGTGGCGGAACTCATCACGCCCCCATTGTACGGGCACGCGGGCGTGGGTTCGACTGGCCTTTGCAAACAAAAAAGCCGGACAAAGGATGCCTCTGCCCGGCGGAAAGGAGTTTTTCCATGAGGATCATGCGGCCGGCAATGGGTCGAACTCGACCGCGATGCGATAGCCGACGCTGCTGGGCTGACAACGCAGAACCCGCCCAAACGCTGCCCATTGTTGGCCATCGCCGGCGGCGGGAAAGCTGACGGCCAGATGTTCGCCGCAATCCAGCGGCTGCTGGCTGAGGGCGGAAAACCCGCCCATCGAAATATCCCGAAGCGCCAGGTTCAAATGGGGAAATCGTCGGGCGGTCACCGAATGGTCCACCCGGCGTCCATCAACCTGGGCACGCGATTCCTTTCGCGGAAAAATTCGGCGCTCGCTGCCCCGTTCGTCGGTCTCCGCCGGCATTCTCAGCGTGTTTTTCAAGAAGGCTACCATACGATATCGCTCCTGCGCGGCTCTGGCTTTGTATGTTGCCGTGCATTACTTTCATCGGCCGCACAGACGGTAAACATGACCCGGCTTTCCATGATGAGGCGCACGTGAAATCGCAATCCAACCCCGGCACGGTCCACCTGGTGGGGGCCGGCCCGGGCGATCCATCGCTGCTGACATTGCGCGGGGCGCAATTATTGGCTGTCGCCGAGGTTGTGGTGTACGACGCGCTGGTGAATCCGGCATTGCTGGAACACTGCCCGCGGGCCAAATTATTTTACGTTGGCAAAAAAGCCGCTTCCCACAGCCTGACGCAGGACCAGATCAACGCCCTGCTGATTGAGCAGGCCAAAGCCGGTCATCGGGTGGTGAGGCTCAAAGGGGGCGATCCGTTCGTCTTCGGGCGGGGGGGCGAGGAATGCGAAGCCCTTGGCGCCGCCGGCGTGCCATTTGAGGTGGTTCCCGGCATTACGGCCGCCATCGCGGTTCCGGCGTATGCGGGGATTCCCGTCACGCATCGCGATTTCAATTCCAGTTTCACCTTCATCACCGGCCACGAAAAAGAGGATGAATATCGTGATCCGCAAACCCGCGACCGCGATCCGGCGGCCGGTTCATCGGATGTGGACTGGGGGACGCTGGCGAAATTGCCCTGCCTGGCTTTTTACATGGGCGTCAAATCGCTGCCGCGAATCTGCGAAAAGCTGATCGAACACGGCATGGACCGACAAACCCCCGCGGCGACGATCCGGCGTGGCACGTTGCCGCAACAACAAACTGTCATCGGGACGCTGGCCGATCTGCCACGACAGGTGGCCGAGGCGAAGTTGACGCCGCCGGCGCTGACGATCATCGGAAAGGTGGTCTCGTTGCGCCAAACGATGAATTGGTTTGAAAGCCGCCCGCTCTTTGGCCAGACCATTCTCATCACCCGCACCCGCCGGCAGGCCAGCGAATTGAACCGTCGGCTCGACGAGCTTGGCGCGGCCGTCCTCGAAGCGCCGACCATCGAACTGCACCGGCCGGAGAATTGGGCCGAGGTCGATCAGGCGTTGTTGCGGGCCGGCGAATTTGACTGGATTGTTTTCACCAGCGTCAACGGCGTGGAATTTGCCCGCCGGCGGCTGCGCGAGCTGGGGCGGGATGTGCGTCAGTTCGGCACGGCGAAACTGGCCGCCATCGGGGATGCCACGGCGGCTGCGATTGAGCGGGAATTGTCGTTGAAGGTGGATCGCCGCCCGCGCAGTTTTGTGGCCGAGGCGCTGGCCGATGAGTTGCTGACCGGCGGCCAAGTGGCGGGCAATCGATTCCTGCTGCTACGGGCCGACATCGCCCGGCCGATTTTACGCGAAAAGCTGTTGGCGGGACGGGCCGCCGAAGTGCTGGATGTGCCGATCTATCAGACCCGCCTGGCTGCCGCGTTGCCGCCGGAGGTGATCCAAACGCTCGATGCGGGCCAGGTTCACTGGATCACCTTCACCAGCAGCTCCACGGCGCGGAATTTCTGCCATCTGCTCGGCGACGATTGTCGCCGGCGGCTGAACGGCATCCGCATCGCCAGCATCGGCCCGGTCACCACCGCCACGTTGAAGGAATTGGGAATCGAACCGACGGTTGAAGCGCGGACGTTTAATCTGGACGGGCTGGTGGATGCGATGGTGGCCGCGACACGGAAATGACCGGCTTAAGCGCCAAACGAGCCATCGTGTTTTGATCGGGGTTTTCTCACGCCGCCGGTTGACCCGGCCGGCGCCGGAGAATCGGGCATCCGTCCGAAGATCATCCTCCCCGCCGAGGTCTGCAAGGCGCTGGTCACCACGAATTCCACTTCCTCGTTCAGATGGTTTCGCCCCTGCTCGACGACGACCATCGTTCCATCCTCCATGTATCCCACACCCTGCCCCGGCGTCTCTCCCGGCTTGACCAGCCGAACCATCATCCGTTCGCCCGGCAGAACCACGGGTTTGAGCGCGTTGGCCAGGTCGTTGATGTTCACCACGTCCACGCCGCGAAGCTGCGCCACCTTGTTCAGGTTGAAATCGTTGGTCAGGATTCGGCCGTTCAGCTCCTTGGCCAGCGCCACCAGGCGTTGATCCACCTCGGTGGACTCCTCGCGCGTGTGCGAGTCGTACAGGATGACGTCGGCGTGTTCGGTTCCCTGCAATTTCGCCAGCATGTCCAGGCCGCGCCGGCCGCGATTGCGCTTGAGCTTGTCCGAACTGTCCGCCACCGCCTGCAACTCGTGCAACACGAATCGCGGCACGATCAGTTGGCTTTCAAGGATGCCGGTGGCGGCGACGTCGTTGATCCTCCCGTCGATCAGCACGCTGGTGTCCAGCAGCATCGGCCTGGCCCCCTTGGTCTGCTTGCTGAATTCAACGTATGGAATGACAAATCGAAAATCATCCTTGGTCTGAAGGATGAAGCTGATGGACAGGTAACAACTGATCACCCCGACCAGCATGTTGATGTATTCCCTCATCCCATCCCGGTTGGCGATGAACTGCGCGATCGCCTTGGGGTCGTTGCGAAGATTCGCGGAGGGTTGCCACTGTTCCACCAGCAGCCGAACCACGAAACTCAGCGCGTACGCGATCGCCACGCCGACCACCAGCCCGAACAACGTCCCCGAAAAGATCGCCAGTTTTTTGCGGGGCGACAGGATGTCGATGCAGACCAGCAACACCCCCAGCACAAGCGACACCGGCAAGGCCAGCCAGGTGGCATTGCCCCAGAAATCGCGTGGCTGGGTCGTGAAGAAATATCCCACCGCGGAAATCAGCAGGATGAACAGCGCTCGCAGGATGTGCAGGACCATGCTGGTTGCTCCCCGGTCCGCCATGGACCATCGTTGATGGAAAGTGTACCGCCCCGATGATTCATCGGCTAGGCACACCCCGCGAATGTCCATTGAAATAAAATTGAATTCCAGGAGTAGTTTGCTGGCGTTGTGATGCACGATTTGCTTAGAATGTCGCCACTTCGGCGCCGGGCCGGGGCAGGGCTTGCGATTCATCACAGGAGCGGCTTCGATCCAGCAGCACATGAGCGGCCGTCTCCCCTCTATTTTTGTCTCCACCGGAAGCACCTCCTCCGACATGCTGGCGGCCCCGCTGTTGCACGAATTGCGCCGGCGTGGCGCGGTTGGCTCCATGACGGCCTTGGGAGGCTCGGCGCTGCGCGAGGCCGGGGCGCACCTGCTCACGGACACCACCCCAATGAGCAGCGTGGGGGTCGCCTCCAGTTGCCGTTCGGTGATCAGTCACTGCGCCACCGTCATCCGCGCCCATCGACAGGTCGCCCGATTGTTCCGCCGTCAGCGCCCATCGCTGGTCATTCTGGTGGACAACCCCGGCCAGAACCTTCGGATCATGTCCATGGCCCGCCGGATGGGAATCCCCACGCTCTATTACGTCCCCCCCGAAGCCTGGTGTCTGACCCGCTGGCAAATCGCGCGGATCGCCCGCCAGTCCACCGCCATCGCCGCCCTGTCGCAAGGCGAAGCGCAAACCTACCGCGATTATGGCGGCAACGTCCGTTGGATCGGCCATCCCGCACTCGACCTGCTTGCTTCAAGCCCGCGCCCGCACGAATTAAACGGCAATCCACCGACCATCGGCCTGTTTCCAGGCAGCCGGCGCGACGAGGTGATCGACCTGCTGCCGGTGTTGCGGGATGCCGCCCGGCTGATTCAGCAAGCCGAGTCGGCCGCCCGGTTTGTCCTCTGCTCGGCCAACGACAGCGCGCACAAACGCATCCTCGCCCACCTGCCCACATGGGAAGTGCCGGTGGAACTGGTGCATCGCCAATCCCATGCGGTGTTGAGCCGCTGCGACCTGTTGCTGACCTGCTCCGGGACCGCCACCCTCGAAGCGGCCATCGTCGGCGTCCCGATGGTCGCGATGTACCGCGTTCATCACCTGCTGGATCGGTTGATCCGATTGGCCATGGTTCGATATTCGTACTTCGCCCTGCCCAATTACCTCCTGAACCGCCCGATTGTGCCGGAATTGTGCAATCGACAGGTGACCGGCCCGCGGCTGGCGGCCGAAGGATTGTCGCTTTTGCGCGACGCCACCCGACGACAGGCGATGATCCAGGGGCTGGCCGACGTTCGCGATGCCCTCGGCGGCGGCGGGGCGGTGATCCGCGCGGCCGATCTGGCGCAGAACATCCTCCAGGGGGAGATCGCGGCGGAACCGGCTCCGTGGGTCGGGGTGGAGGTGGTCGCCGGCCATGTCTGAGGACCGCCCGTTTACGGTCTATCGCCGGTTGATGGCGATGATCTGGCCGTATCGCGGCCGGGTGGTTTTGATCATCCTGCTGACCCTTGTGGCCTCCTTGGCAACGCTGCTGATCCCCTGGCTGGCCCGCCGGCTCTTCGCCGATGCCGTGCGCGAGGCCCGCATCGGACGAATTGACCTGCTTTTGGGGGCGATGCTGGGATTGATGGGGGCGGTCTCTTTGGCCTGGTATCTGGCCGAATCCCAATTGGCGCACGTCTCGTTGCGTCTGGTGGAAACCTTGCGCCGGCGGGTGGCCGACAAATTGTTGCGATTGCCGGTGGCGCATTTCGCCCGCACCTCCAGCGGCGATGCGCTGGGACGTTGTTTCCACGACATCAACCGCCTGCGGACGTTCTTAAACCATGCCCTGCTTTCCCTTGGCGGAGATTTGCTGCTGGCGATCGGATCGGTCGGGTTTCTCTTTTATCTCAGCACCCGACTGACGGTGGTTTTGCTGGCCGTGACCCCCATCGGCGTGTTGACGCTCCTGATCACTTCGCGGCGGGTTCGCAGGGGATATCATGCCGCCCAGAACCAGATGGCCGACCTGACCGGCGTCCTCAGCGAGCAACTGGGTTCGATGCCCGCGATTCGCGCATTCGGCGGGGAAGAGCACGAACACCGGCGTTTTTCCGCCCAATCCGAACAACTGTTCGATCAAACCCTCCGCACCGACCGCCAACAGGCCGCCGCCCGATCCACCATCAGTTTCCTGGCGGCGGTGGGGGTGGTGCTGGTGCTGGGGTATGGCGCCCGGCTGGTTCTGGGCCAATCGGCCGGCGGGATGCGCATCGAAGACCTGATCGCCTTCGCCTTGTACACCGCACTTCTGGCCGACCCCATCCGCCGGCTCAGCCGCACGCATTATGAAATACAGCAATCGCTCGCCAGCGGCCGGCGGGTGCTCGAATTGCTCGATTGGCCCCAGCAGCAAGACCTGGGCACGCGATCTTTGCCCGATTTTCCACTCGGGCGGCTTTGCTTCCAATCCGTTCAATTTTCCTATCGCGCCAACGAACCGGTTTTGCACGATTTTAACCTGACCATCGAACCTGGCCAGACGGTGGCGGTCGTCGGACCCAGCGGAGCGGGCAAATCGACACTGAGCATGTTGCCGTTGCGTTTTTATGAGCCGGCCGCCGGGCGAATCCTGTTCGATGGAATCGACCTCCGTGACCTGAAACTCGCCGATCTCCGCCGGCACATCGGCTGGGTGGGACAAGACCCCTTCATCTTCAGCGGGACGGTCGCCGAAAACATCGCGTACGGCTCGTGGGGCGCATCGCGCGAGGTGATTGAAAACGCCGCCCGTCAGGCCTGCGCCGATTCCTTCATCCAATCCCTGCCCCACGGTTTCAACACCCGCATCGGCGAGCGCGGCGTCGATCTTTCCGGCGGCCAGCGCGTCCGCCTGGCCATCGCCCGCGTCATTCTCCGTTCACCCGCGCTGGTCATCTTTGATGAATCAACCAGCGCCCTGGACACCGAAACCGAAACCCGGCTCTGGTCCGAAATTTCGCATTGGCTCAGCGGGCGAACCACCCTCATCATCGCCCATCGGCTGGCCACCATTCTCGATTGCCCGCGCATCGTGGTGCTCGACCAAGGTCGGCTGGTGGGCGACGGCACGGCCGACCAGCTCCGCCGCGATTGCCCCGTCTTTAACCGCATCTTCCAGCAGCAGATGAACCTGATTCCCCAATGACCATTCCGCGGCGATGGCTTCGTGAACTCCAATGGCTGGCCGAGGCCGCCCTGGCGATGCCATTGCTGGGTTTGGGGGCGATTCTTCCTGAAATCCTTCTGCCGGCGATTGCCACTTCATTGGGAAATTGCATTTATTATCTGTTTCCCCAGGTCCGACGCTGGAGTCTGCTGAACCTGCAAATCGCCCACGGCGGGCGACTCAATGCCCGCCGACTGCAAACCCTTGCCAAATCATCACTTGTGCATCAGGTGCTGTTGTATTGCCAAACCGTTCGCCTGACTCCTCGAATGATCGACCAACGGCTGGTCATCATGGGGCGGGAGCATCTCCCATCCCTGCTGTCCCGCGGGCGCGGAGTCATCGCCGTCATTGGTCATCTGGGACAATTTGAATATCTCTCCCCGGCCCTTTGGCGCATCGGTCTGCCCAATCTGGTCATCTCCCGGCCGCTGGACAACCCTTACATGCGATGGATGCAAAACCGCTGCCGGCATCGCATCGGCACGCGCTTCATCGGCAAGGATGCCAACGGCATTCGCAACGCCATGCGACATCTCAAACAAGGCGGCGGCATCATCATCGCGATCGACCTGAACACCATCCAAAACCCTGTTTTCGTCGATTTATTCGGCGTTCCGGCCGCCACCCCTCGCGGCGCGGCCGACATGGCCCTGCGGATCGGATGCGATGTCATCCTGCTGACCTCCCATCGCGGCGCCAAGGGCCGGCATGTTGTGACGATCCATCCACCCTTTGATCTCATTCAAACCGGCGACCACGAAATCGATGTGGCGGCCAATACGCAACAATTCACCAGCGCGCTGGGTGCGGCGGTGTTGCGTCATCCCGATCAGTATTTCTGGCAACATCCCCGATTTCGCCTTCGGCCGGATGGATCGACCTGGACCAGCAAAACCTCATGGCAAACGATCCGCCAGGCATCTCAGGCACAATAGCGCATCGGCCACTAAAATGGCCGCGATCCCGCCGATCCCCTCCGGATGCTGCGTCTGCAAGGTATGCAACAGTTGATCCGCCAGCGGGCGTGCCTCGGCCACCCAGATGAATGCGAACAACCCCCAGGGGTGATTGGTGGCGTGGTCCGGCTGGCTTTCTTCCAGATGAAACAGAGCGTTTCGCCGTACGGCCGTCGCCGCGGCCTTGTCGCCGGACTGTGCGGCATAACTGCAAAGGGCATGCAATAACACCAGTTCATAATACCATCGCATGTCCGGGCTGTCGGAAGGTGTGGCGTACAGAAAACTGCCCTCCGGTTGTTGTCGCGCGACCAGTTGATCGAAGTGGGTCCGTGCGCTGTCTTGTCCGGTGATGAACAAGGTCAGTGCATTCCAGCAGGCGATGGCCGCCGGCTCGGCCAGATTCGCGGGCAACCTCTCCGGTGGCCAGTTGAACGATTCCGGCATCTCCAGGGAGATTTCAGTTTGATGGCGACTGAGAACCATCGCCTGCGTCAGGGCATAGGTCAACAGCGGTCGATAAATCGAACGGGCGTGCCCATTTCGGTCGATGATTCGGCTTGCGGCGGACACACTGGGCATGGAAAATCGAACATCCGGGTTCATTAAAACCCTGGCCAAAACCGCGCCCCGTTCGACCGGGATCGCCGAGGTGGAATCGGCCGCGGGGGCCGAATCCCGCTGGTGTTGAAGCAGTTGTTCCAGTTGCCGTGCGTAATCGAGTGGATTGGACATTATCGGTCCTTGGTTGGGAATTGAAAATTCGCTACGATAGTGCGTTGCGGCATGGACCGATATATCGCATGAGGTAATTCATGAAAGGTGTCATTCTCGCCGGTGGGACCGGCAGTCGTTTGTTTCCGTTGACCAAGGTCACCAACAAGCATCTGCTGCCGGTCTACGACAAGCCGATGATCTATTATCCGCTCGAATGCATGGCCAAGGCCGGCATCGAGGAGGTCTTGTTGGTCACCGGCGGCAACAACAGCGGCGATTTTATCCGCCTGCTGGGCAATGGCCACGAGTTCGGCTTCAAGAACCTCAATTATACCTACCAGGATGGGGCCGGCGGCATCGCGCAGGCGCTGGGGTTGGCCGAGCGATTTGCCGATGGCGATTCGATCTGTCTGATTCTGGGGGACAACATCCTCGAATATTCGATCCGCGAAAACGTCCGGCGGTTTCGCCACCAGGGGCAGGGGGCCAAAATCCTGCTGGCCAAAGTGGAAAACCCCAAGGCCTACGGCGTGGCCGAGATGGATGGCGAACGGGTGGTTCGCATCGTCGAAAAGCCCAAGGAACCCAAGAGCAACATGGCCGTGATCGGCATCTATTTTTACGATTCCAAGGTCTTCGAGATCGTGAAAACGCTCAAACCCTCCGCCCGCAACGAGTTGGAAATCACCGATGTCAACAACGCCTACATCGACCGGGGCGAGATGACCGCCGACACGGTCAACGGTTTCTGGGCCGATGCGGGCGAGAACATCGACTTTTACCTCAAAGCCTGCAATGCCATCGCCCAGAACGGGGCCAACAAGGAGACTCCGTGAGCCGTCGGATTCTGGTCACCGGCGCGGCCGGGTTTATCGGCAGTAATTTCGTCCGCATGCTGCTGGGGCGGGGCGAGGATGTTTTCATCGTCGCGCTCGACAAGTTGACCTACGCCGGAAATCTGGCCAATCTTCAGGACCTGCTGGAAAAACATCCCAAACAACTGGTTTTCGTAAAAGCCGACATCTGCGATGACAAACAGATCGATCAGGTCTGGCGCGAATACCAGATTCGCGAAGTGGTTCATTTCGCGGCCGAATCGCACGTGGACCGTTCGATCATGGGTTCCGGGCCGTTCGTTCAAACCAACGTCGTCGGGACGCAGGTTCTGCTGGATGCGGCCAAGAGTCTGGGCGTGGACAAGTATCTCCAGGTCAGCACCGACGAGGTGTACGGCACGCTGCCGGAAGACCAGCCGGAGGTGAAATTCACCGAGCAGACGCCCTTGCAGCCCAATTCCCCTTATTCGGCCTCCAAGGCCGCCGGCGATTGCCTGGTGCGATCCTATTTTCACACCTTCGGCCTGCCGGTCCTGACGACGCGATGCAGCAACAACTATGGTCCGTATCATTTTCCCGAAAAACTGATCCCGCTGTTCGTCACCAACTTGATGGAAGGCAAAAAAGTGCCTTTGTATGGCGACGGGATGAACGTGCGCGACTGGCTGTACGTTGAAGACCACTGCGACGCCATCTGGACGGTGCTGAACAAAGGCCACCTCGGCGAGGTGTACAACATCGGCGGCAACAACGAGCTGACCAATCGGCGAATCACCGAGGTTGTGCTTCTTCAGATGGGCAAAAACTGGGATGAATCGGTGCAGTACGTCAAAGACCGGCCCGGCCACGACCGCCGTTATGCCATTGATGCAAGCAAAATGAAAAACGAACTGGGGTGGGAACCCAAACACCGCTTCGAGCAGGCGATCCAAACCACCATCGACTGGTATCGCACGCACGAATCGTGGTGGCGCGGCATCAAAAGCGGGGAATATCTCAAGTATTATCAGCGGCAATACACCGGTCGATGAGCCATTGCGATCGCTATTCTCGCACCGTGATCGTCGGCGGCAAAGGGATGCTGGCCGCGGCGGTTGCACGCAAACTGTCCGCACGGGGCATCGCGTGTACGTCATTGGATCGACAACAGTGCGACATCACCGATGCCGCGGCCGTGGCCGACCTGTTCGCCGCCCGCCGCCCGACGCTGTTGATCAATTGTGCCGCCCACGCCAAGGTCGATTTGTGTGAACAGGAACCGGAAAAGGCCGATGCGATCAATGGCCACGCGGTCGGCTCATTGGCCGAACACGCCGCCCGCAACGGCACGAAGCTGGTCCATTTCAGCACCGATTTTGTCTTTGATGGGTCGGCCGTTCAACCGTATCGGCCCGCCGATCCGACCCACCCCCTGTCGGCGTACGGCCGGTCCAAACTCATGGGCGAACGATTGCTCCAGCGGGCCAACCCCGCCGGCTGGCTGATCTTGCGCACGGCATGGCTATACGGCGAGGATGGGCCTTGTTTTCCCCGCACGATCCTGGCCGCCGCCCGCGCGGGCAAGCCGCTCAAGGTGGTCAATGACCAGATCGGATCCCCGACCTATGCCGGCGATCTGGCGGCCGCCACGATGGAATTGATCGACCGAAACGCCGGCGGCCTGTTTCATGCCGTCAATCAGGGCGCAGTCAGTTGGTTTGAATTCACCCGGGCGATTCTGGAAGAATTTCACATCCCGGCCGACCTGTCCCCGCAATCATCTGCCGAATGGAAAAAATCCAAACCGGCCGCCGCCCACCGCCCCGCGTTCAGCGTTCTGGACAGCTCCGACCTCGAAGCCGCCATCGGCCACCCAATGCGTCCCTGGCGCGACGCCCTGCATGATTATCACCACGCCATCGAGCCAAAATAAGACCCAATCACCGGGATGAATCGGCCGTCTGCGCCTGCGGTTCACCCTCCGTATCGCCAAACAGGGCGGCGACGAAACGGGTGGGATCGAACGTCTCGATGTCCTGCGGCGTTTCACCCAGTCCGATGAATTTGACCGGGATGCTGAGCTGATCGCGGATCGACAGCACGACGCCCCCCTTGGCGGTTCCATCCAGCTTGGCGAGCACCAGCCCGGTGATGCCGATGGATCGGGAAAACATCTTCGCCTGCACGATGGCGTTCTGGCCGGTGGTGGCATCCAGCACCAGCAGCACCTCGTGCGGCGCGCCGTCGATGCGTTTGGCGACGACATCGCGGATTTTGGTCAGTTCACGCATCAGGTGTTCCTGCGTGTGCAGCCGCCCGGCCGTATCGACGATCAGAACGTCCATCCCGCGGGATTTGGCCGCCTCGCACGCATCGTAAGCGACGGCCGCCGGATCGCTGCCCATCTGATGTTTGATGATCTCCACCCCCAGCCGGCCGGCCCAGATCGTCAGTTGGTCAACGGCCGCGGCGCGAAACGTGTCCGATGCGCACAGCATCACCTTCTTGTTCATCTGGTTTTTCAACAGCCACGCCAGCTTGGCGATGCTGGTGGTCTTGCCGGCGCCGTTGATCCCCGCCACCAGCAGCACCGTGGGGCCGGTCGCGGCGAAACGCAGTTCCCGATCCTGATCGGTCCATCCGGACAGCAACTGTTCGCGGACGACCGACTGCGCCTCGGAGGCGTTGCGGATTTTGCCCAGCCGCCACCGCTCGCGAATGGCGTCAACGATCGCGGTGACGTTGCCGACGCCCATGTCCGCCAGAAGAAACTTCTCCTCCAATTCGTTGAGAAACGCCTCGTCGATCCGCCGGCCGGGAACGAAAAGAGTTCGCACATCCGTGTTCAAAACCTGAGCGGTTTTGCGGAGCGCTCCTTTGAGTTTGTCGAGTGTCCTGGAAAAAAATCGCATGATCTATCCATCCTGGGGGTCCGGCGCTTCGGCGGTGGAGGAATCCGACAACGCGGCCGGGTCGATCAGGGCGCGGTGTTCCTTCAAAATCGCGTCCATCACCCCGTTGACGAAGGCCGCGCTCTGCTCGGTTGAATAATCCTTGGCCAGCTCGATCGCCTCATCCACCACGACCTTGTGCGGGGTGGGTCGATGAGTCAATTCCCAGATCGCCAGCCGAAGGATGTTGCGGTCCACCCCCGGCTGCCGGCGCGGGGGCCACTGCGGGGCGATGCGCTCCACCCATTGATCGGCCATCGGCCGCGATTCCCATGCGCCCGTGGCCATTTCAATGGCCGCATGGGCGATGGACTCGGACCCGGCCACGTCCGCCACCAGCCGGCGCGCCCCATCCTGGTCGGCCGCCCCATGCGAATCCCAATAGAACAGAACCTGCATCGCCAGTTCGCGGGCGCGGTGCTTGCGATGGGTGCTCCGGGCTTGCGGGTGATCGGACAGATCGGGTGTCATCGCCCCCAGTATAGGCACGGCGTCGGATCAGTCCATTTACAATTCACAACACGATCAGGAACCGCCTTTGGAGCCTCGGCGGGCCTCCTGCTCGGCTTGGCGCTGCTTTTGTTCCATCTGACGCAATTCGTCGATGATCTGTTGCTGAGCCTCCTGCTGGTCCGGCTGCACCACCGGCGTCAGGCAGCTTCGGGGCAATGCCTGCAACAATTCCTGCGCCTTTTCCAGACTCTTGTCATCGGGCATGTACTGGCCCACCTCGATGGCCCTGCGCTTCAGTTCGGCGAATTGCTGGGGCGTCGCCACGTTGGGCCGGCGCCAGTTGCGGGAGGCCGGCGGAAGTTGTCGCGCCCGTTCCCGCGCGGCCGCCACGCGGTCCCGAAGCGGAGGGTGATCCGAGAGCATCTCCGGCGTGGTGTCCATCCCCTTGTCGATCAGGCTCTGAAAAAAATCACCGAAATGGGCCGGGTCCCATCCCGCCCGGACGTAAAAATCAAACCCCAACTGGTCCGCCTGGGCCTCATCCTTGCGCGTATACCCCATGCCGATGATGTTGCCCACCAGCACGGCCGCCCCGGCAAACGCGGCTCCATACTCCTCGCCATGTTTGTCCCCGCCGGCCGCATAACCGGCCAACCCCATCGCCGCCGCGCTGCCCAAAACGATGTACTGGCGATTCATCGCCTTGTGGATGTGCCGGCCGTAGACGTGGCCATATTCGTGAGCCATCACCGCCGCCAGCTCATCCTCGGTTTGGCACTGCTCGAACAGCTCGGTGTAGATGTACATGTGTTCGCCGCCGGTGGTGAAGGCGTTGAGGGTCTTGCTGTTGACGAAATGAAACTGCATCTCGCTGGAATACATCCACTGGCTGTCCTCCTCGCGGTGGGCGGACGGGCCGTAGTTCTGGCGGTTCATCTCGCGGGCGGTGGCGATGATCCGCCCGCCGATCGCCTGGATATAGCCGGCCAGTTGCGGGTCGGTGATGACGGCCGGCTCCAGCCCCGCGTGCATCTGGTTGGCCTGGTCGATGACGGCCGCATCCGTGGCGCATCCGACACCGGCCAATGAGACCGAACCCAAGGCGACAATCAGGACCAAACGCCGCAACAAGTTGCGCAGAACCATGTTGACAGTGTACCTTTTGGATGCGCGATCCGGCAATGAAATGTCGAGTGGGGGATCCGATCACGCCACGCGGCGGGGGGGCGTTCGCAGGCGGGAGACTTCGTGACGGCGATGATGAACCATCGACAGGCCGGCCGATTCATCGGTTTCCAGCGGTTGCCGCAATTCTTCCAGTTCCTCGGCCGACAACGAATCATCCGGCGCAATTTCAGCCGGTTCCTCATGATCGGCCATGACAAACGTCGGGGGACGGTCTTCAGGGCGTAGTCGCGGCGGGGTGATGGAGTCGCTGTGCGGGGCGACGTTGACGAAGACAAATCCGTTTTCGGATCGTGACGGGACACGACCCTCCCGGATGCAGTCCATGATGTGCTGCACGCTGACGTTCCACAACTCGGCCGCGATTGCAGGCACCACCCAGGCCATGTTTCAAATTCCCATTTCGGCTATCGTCTCATCGTCCGCATTGCTGGGGTTGCTTGAGACGATTTGTCGCACTGCGACAGCTCAGTGGTTATGCTTACTGACCGGTTGGCAACGACCCATAAAATAAGGATTCGCGATGGAAAAAGATCAACTGTTCTCCCTGCTGGACGATTTCAAAATCGAGACCCCAAGCTGGGGCTATGCCGACACTGGCACGCGATTTGGCAAGTTTCTGCAACCGACCGCCGCCGTCACGATCGACCAGAAACTCGCGGATGCGGGAACCGTCCACCGGTACACCGGCTGCTGTCCCACCGTGGCGGTCCACGTGCTGTGGGATTTCTCCATGGGCGTGGACGCCACCGCCACCGCGCAGGTGGCTTCCCGCAACGGCGTGCGGATCGGCGCGATCAACCCCAATTTGTTTCAGGACCAGGTCTACAAGTTCGGCTCGGTCGCCAGCCCCGATGAGCGCGCCCAGGCCCACGCCCACCGCCACGTCAACGACTCGATCCACATCGCCAAGGCGGTTGGCTCCAAATTGCTCAGCCTCTGGTTCGCCGATGGGACCAATTATCCCGGCCAGGATGACATCGTGACCCGCAAACAGCGCATGCACGGGGCGTTGCGCCAATGGCACGACGCCATGCCGGATGACATGACGATGCTGGTGGAATACAAGCCCTTCGAGCCGGCCTTCTATCACACCGACATCGCCGACTGGGGCATGGCCTACATCTTCGCCCGCGAAGCCGGCCCAAACGCCAAGGTGCTGGTGGACAGCGGCCACCACTATCAATCCCAGAACATCGAACAGATCGTCGCATGGCTGCTGGATGAACAGATGCTCGGCGGCTTCCACTTCAACGACCGCAAATACGCCGACGACGACCTGACCCTTGGCAGCATCGACCCCTACGCGGTTTTCCGCATCTTCCACGAAATTCGCACTGCGGCCGAATGGCGCAACAGCGATGTCTCGCAGATCGCCTACATGGTGGACCAGAGCCACAACCTCAAACCCAAGATCGAGGCGATGATCCAGACCGTCACCACCGCGCAGGAAATGTTCGCCAAAGCCTGCCTGGTGGACCGCGACAAACTGCGTGATGCCCAGTCCCGCATGGACATCGTCGATGCCGAATCGTGCCTGCGCGATGCGTTCTTCACCGATGTCCGCCCGCTGCTGGCCGAATGGCGCAAACGCCGCAATCTCGATCCCGACCCGCTGGTCGCCTATCGTGCCGGCGGATATGCCCAGCGCATCGCCAGGGAACGCGAAGCCGCCCGCGCGGCCAGCGGCGGCGGTTCAGGCTCCGCCTATGCCTGATATGGTTGCATGGGACAAACCGGGTTCGACATCCATGAAAAAACCGCCGTCCTTTCGGTCGGCGGCTGATTGGTTGTAAACCTTTGTCAAATCTTCACTTCAGCGCATCAATCGCCTCGCGAAAATCCTTCTCGCTACGCATTCCGACAAATTTCTGCGCCACCTGTCCATGTTGGAACAAAATGACCGTCGGGATCGCGCTGATGCCGTATTTGATGGAAATATCGCGGTTGGCGTCGGTGTCAACCTTGCCGACTTTGACCTTTCCGGTGTACGAATCGGCGATTTTGTCGATCGTCGGGGCCAGCATCCGGCAGGGCATGCACCATTCGGCCCAGAAATCCACCAACACCGGTTCGGTGGATTTGATCACTTCCTGTTCAAAATTCTGATCGGTAAATTCCTTCACGTTCGCACTGGCCATGTCAAATGCTCCTCAAATAAATATCGCAGACGCGGGATCATAGAAGTGCCTCCGCATGGAGTCAATTCGCGGGTTGTTCTCCATATCATCGTGATCGAGGTTTGGCCCATTCCGGGGCGATGGGCTTTCCCTTTGTGCCCTGTGCCTTGCCTTCGTTGACCAGTTGCAGGATCGCATTTGAAAATGCCGGCAGGTCCTCCGGGCAGCGTGATGTGATAATCGGCCCATCCACGACACATTCCTCATCAACCCATTGGCCGCCCGCGTTGACAACGTCGTCGATGATGGACATGTAACTGGTGCAGCGCCGACCGCGCAGGGCGTCGGTGGAACAGAGCATCCACGGGCCATGACAGATGGCGGCCATCGGCATTTTCAACGCCGCCGCCTCGCGAACCAGCCGAACCATCCCCTCATCCCGGCGCATGTGGTCGGGCGATGAGCCGCCTGGGATGACGATCAATTGATAGTCGGCCGCCCGCACATCCCTTGCGGCTTTTTCCGCCTTCTGTGGATATCCATGCTTTCCGATGTAGGTTTCGCCCGCTTTGGGTCCGATAATGTCCACCCGATGGCCGGCCTCCCGAAGACGCAATCGGGGGTACTGCAGCTCCAGGTCCTCATAGATTTTTTCAACCAGGATCGCGATTTTTGCCATGATTCACTCCGGAAAAAAGAGGATGAAAATCGAAAAAATTATTCCGTAAACTGTTTTATATATTACACTTACGAATAATTATGTCAACCAGATAACGTAAATGATTGTCCTCAAAAAAGTCTGATAACCTCTTGCTTTTATCGGACCCTTGCGTACAATGATGTCTGCTCCGTGGGTGAAGTCCTTGCTGGCTGGGTGATCTATGCCAGGTCGGGTATTTCAAGGAGCGGCCAAGTATGCATGTGATGATTGGCGCAATGTGTGCCTCACACAACGGCTCTTGGAGTTGTTGACCCAGTGGATGGGTCTTTAGGAGGTTCGTCGATGAACTCGAAGTGGTTCAAGTACGCCGCCTCGGCCGTTGTGGCTGGAGGTATGGCGGTGGGTGGCCTGAGCAGCACCGCTCAAGCCGGCTCGCTGGTCCTGGGTGACAGCGGCTGGAAAGCAAGCTGGTCATCGGCCTTTGACAACGCCAGCGGCACGTTCGTGACGCTGACGGTGCTGGCGGAAGACGCCAACTCGGTGGTCTTGCAGAAAGTCGCCGGGTTCCGCGATGGTCCCGACCAGTATGGTCTGATTACCCCGATCGAGATCAACTTTGAACAGATCCGGTCGGATGCCAAGCCGAACATCGTCTTCACCAGCGAGCAGGTGTCCAATGACACCGGCACCGCCTGGAGCGGGTTCAAGTTCATCATCGAAGATGGGCAGACCGGAACTCCGGCCGACACCCAGTTCGATGTGGATGCCACCTTCAATGGCGGCGACCCGTTTGACACCTCGCCCTTCAAATTCATCAGCGCGACGGGCATTTCGTCCTCGCCGCAGGTGATCACGCTGGGCGACGGCACGCTGGCCGATGGCGACACCTGGCTGCCCGGCATCGGCGCCGGCGCTGGTGAGCTGGTGATCCTGGGCGCCCCGGCGACCGATGGATCCAAGCGCTTCGTCTTCAAGGAACAGCCCATCCCGGGCAACGTCATCCCGCTTCCGGCGGCGATGTGGAGCGCCCTGTCGGGCCTGATCGGGCTTGGCGTTTTCGGCTCGGCCAAAGGCCTGCGCCGCAAGATGGCCTAAGTGCTGATCCTGCTGTGATTTTCCGCGAGGGCCGAGAACAATCGGCCCTCGCTTTGTTTTTTTATGGGGTTGCCTGTTTTGAAACGATTTTGACGTTGCATCGATTTGAGCGTCAACGTTAGAATGGTTATCAGACGACAGGGGCGTCTCCATAAGTGCTTTTTGTTCATGCACATACAGTGGGTGCGGGCGGCAGGCCGGTTTTTGTGCAACGGTTGGCTCAGTGGGTGAGCGGGTCGCCTGTTTTTTTGTACGGGAGGTTTGTAATGAAGACGTACTGCGCGGCAATTTGCGCCGCGGTGCTGGGTGCATCGCTGGCGTATGCCCAACCGGTGCCGTTTGAACTCGGCGAATCGGCCAATGCCACGCCACCGGCCGCTTTTTCAGGGACCATGTCCTATGATTCGGCGTTGTCCCGGCTGACGGTGTTTTTGCAGAACGATTCACCCCTGGACAATCTCGGTTCGTTGACCGGGTTTGTGTTCAACAGCGACGGCGATGCCGTGGCCACCTATTCGGATCCGGACCTTGGTGGTGGTTTCCAGGCATTGACCGATGGACCCGGCGCCAACGCGGGGGCCTTTGGTCAATACGAATACGGAGCGGCGCTGGGCGGGGATTTTATGAGCGGCGGCGATCCGGACAACGGGTTTTTCCCGTTGGAATCGGGGAATTTCTTCTTCAACGTCACGATCAACGGCAGTGCGGCCGGCGACGCGGTGAAAGTCGAGGATTTCCTGTCACAAAATGGCGTCAACGGCACGATCAACGCCCCGTTGGCCGTGCGATTCAGGGCTTTTGCGGATGACGGCGACAACATCGTCGGCGTGAAAGCGAAGGAAGTGCCGCCACCCTCGGCGATTCCGTTGCCCGCGGCGGCATGGAGCGCCCTGTCGGGGTTGGCACTGTTGCCGATCTTCAGGAAACGAATGACCCGTCGGCGGCCGGCATAAGTCACGCCCGACATATCCGGACGGATCAAAGCATTGACAGGATGGTCCATTCAGGGCCATCCTTTTTTATGTGATGTTGCTTTGTAAAGAAGCGTTTACCCTTCGCCGCCGCCCAGTTCGCGGTTTTGGAACAGCAGCATTCCCGCGCTGAGGGCGAAGATGGCGTAGCACAATGCGTACAGCGCCGCCACGCCCAGGTATATCCAGATCGTGTGCAGCGCCACGGCATTGATGTCGGCCGCCAGGGCGTTGGATGAGAGGGCGATGGGGCGATAGACCGTCAACGTCCGCAGATCAAATGCCTCAAGATAGGGCAAAACCACGCTCAGGGCGTAGGCCAGCCATTGGACCACCACCGGCTTGTCGGACAGCGGCGGGCCGCTCAAAGGGAATAAAAACCGAGTCAGGTTCCCGGCGATGTACAGAATGATCACCACCGGCAGGTTGACCACCAGCGACACCCGTGTGGACAAGGCCACGCCGATAGCCGCCAGGACGCTGATTTGCAGCCAGATGAGCAGCAAACTGGGGAACAGCCCCGCCAGGTGCATGTGCCGAAGGTCCATGATCTGCCGGATTTCCCGTTCATCCAGCGTGGTGGTGCGAAGTTGATAGTCGCTGGGGATGCGCCACCAGGTCGCCAGGCACAGAACCCCCCCCAGGATCGCCACCGCCAGCAGCGCCGACAGGATGATCCCCAGGTATTTGCCCAGCAACACCTCCCATTTGCGCACGGGCTTGCTCATCAGCGTCAGCATCGTGCGGTCTTCAATTTCGTCGAAAATAGATTTGCTGGTGGCGAAAAGGGTCGCGATCAGCACCAGCAGCATCACCACGTCCAACCCCACCGATTTGAACATGGTGGTGTCTTCGCCAAAGGTGAAAAACGGCAACATGCCGAAGATCACCAGAATCGCCGCCCCCAGGGCGATCAACAGCGAATAAATCGGCTCAACGATGGCCTCGCGAAACGTATGGCGCAGAATGACAAAAGTACGATACATGCGAAAGGGGAGTGTACCGTCAGACGCCGTTGGATGCCAGAATCGGCTAATCTTCCTTTTGACGGCGATTTGGCGCCGCCGAAACCGGGGATTCCGGCGGATTGGACGCCTTGCGAAGTGCCGACAGCTCCTTGGGCAGCAACAGGCGGGACTGGCCCGGATTCAATCCATCCAGCGTCAGCGGGCCAAATCGGATGCGCGTCAATTCCCGCACCTTGTGCCCCAGCCCGGCGAGCATTCGGCGGACCTGCCGGTTGCGCCCTTCGCGCAACGTGATCTCCAGCAGGCTTTTATCGCGTGATCGCTTGATGATGCGGATCTGGCTGCGCGCGGTTTTAAAACCCTGGCCGCTGCGCCGGTCGGCCAGCCAGACGCCTTTGGAAAGGGTTTGCAACGATTCGGGATTGACGTATCCATCCACAAAGGCGCGATAAGTCTTTGATACGCCGAACTTTGGGTGTGTCAGGCGATTGGTCAGGTCGCCATCGTTGGTCAATAACAGCAACCCTTTGGATTCGGCATCCAGCCGGCCGACAGGGTAGACCCGCGTGCGAAAAGCGGGCGGCAGCAGGTCGATCGCAAGTCTTTGTTCTCCCTGGGCGACGTTGGTGCAATAAACCCCCTTGGGTTTGTTCATCAGGATGTAATACCGTTTCTCATCTTTTTGCGATCGCAGCCGAATGGGCTGATCGTCGATCTCGATGCGGTCGCGTTCCGGATCGACCAGGATGGGCAATTCGATCAGGGTCTTGCCGTTGACGCTGATTCGCCCCTGGCGGACCATCTCCTCGATGTTTCGGCGTGAATCGACGCCGGCGCCGGCGAGGACTTTCTGGATGCGTTCTTTCATACCGAACCAGTGTATCCCATGATGTTTTGCCGCACGAGGGCGGCGTTGCGCTGGAGGATCGGCAGCTTGACCCGCTTCATGGCGCTGCGGCGAAGGTTTTGACGATAATCCTCATCCTTCCAGCTTAATAGTTGCTCCAGATTGATCGTGCCGGTGGGGAATCTTGGGGTCACGGCCGGATCATCGGAAATCGGCGCTTTGTTGTTCCACGGGCAGACTTCCTGGCAGATGTCGCAGCCGAAAAGCCAGGGGCCAAGGGGCTTTTGAAATTCCGATGGAATCTCCTCGCGGCGTTCGATGGTCAGATACGAGATGCACCGCCGGGCATCCAGTTGATAGGGGGCGGTGATCGCACCGGTGGGGCAGGCGTCAATGCAGCGCCGGCACGTCCCGCATCGATCCACGCCCGGCTGGTCGGGCGGCAGCGGCAGCGTTGTCAGGATTTCGCCCAATAAAATCCACGAACCGATGCGCGGGTTGATGACACAGGTGTGTTTGCCTACCCAGCCGATGCCGGCGCGGGAGGCCAGTTCCTTTTCCATCACCGGGGCGGTATCGACGGCGGCGCGGGTTTTGGCATCGGGATGTTTTTCCCGCAACCAGTCGGCCAACTGGTGCAGCCGTTTTTTCATCAGTTCGTGATAATCCTCCCCCAGGGCGTATCGGGCGATCTTTCCGTGCGGAGATTCATCTTCCGCGGACGGGGCCAGTTGGACGTGATAATTCATGGCGACGCAGATGATGCTCTGCGCGCCGGGGAAATAGACGGCCGGATCGGTGCGTTCCTCGAAGCGGTTGTGCAGATATTGCATCGTCCCCGCCTGGCCATCGTCCAGCCATTGGCGAAGGTATTCACGATGGCGGGAGGGGTCGGCCGGGGCGATGCCGACCAGATCGAAACCAAGCCGGCGGCCCTGATGTTTAATGTCAGCGCAAAGGGCGTGCATGGTTCGGATTATTTCGCCGTGCAGAAATCCGTCAGGCGGGCGATCTCGCTGCGCAAATCCTTGCGGTGGACCACGAAATCAACGAATCCGTGTTCTTCCAGAAATTCGCTGCGTTGAAACCCTTCGGGCAATTCCACCTTGATCGTGTTCCAGATCGTTCGCGGCCCGGCAAATCCGATCAATGCCTTGGGTTCGGCGATGATGAAATCCCCCAGCATCGAAAAGGAGGCCGTCACGCCGCCGGTGGTCGGGTCGGCCAGCAGGCTGATGAACAACCCGCCCGCATCGTCCAGCCGGGCCAGCGCAGCGCTGGTTTTGGCCATCTGCATCAGCGACAACGTCGATTCCTGCATCCGCGCCCCGCCCGAACAACTGACCACCAGCAGCGGCAGTTTCTGATCCGCCGCGGCCTCGATGGTGCGCGTGATTTTTTCACCCACGACGCTTCCCATCGAACCCATCATGAAGGTGGGGTCCATCACCGCCAGCAGGATCGGCCGGCCTTTGATGAATCCCTTGCCGCAAACCACCGCGTCGAGGTTGCCGGTTTTGGTCTGTTCGGCCTTCAGGCGGTCCTTGTAGGCTTTTTTGTCCACGAATTTCAGCGGATCGGCCGGTTCGATGTCGGCGAACTGTTCCTCAAAACTCCCCGGATCGACAAGCTGCTCGATGCGCGTGCGGGCGCTGATGCGAAAATGATGATCGCACGATGGGCAGACGTGCAACGATTCCTCCACCGCCTTGCGAAAGAGCATCTCCTCGCATTCAGGGCAGCGCATCCACAGCCCTTCGGGGATCCCTTCATTCTTCCGAGCCGATGGCCCGCTTTCACCTGGAATTTGCGACATCTGATCCACCTCGGCCGTCAAACAACCCTTTAATCGTCGGCATGACCGGACCGATTGCAAGGCCACTACTTTATGATTATACGGGCAGGTTATCGCGCAAGGCGAGTTCAGGCCAGCAGTTCGGGCGCATTGGCCCGGCACCACTCCTTGAGTCGTCGGACGTGTTCACTGCTTGCCGAACGGTACGGCCCCTGGCAGCGCAATCCCACGTCGCCCCCGCCGACGATGCGCTGCACGCGGTCAATGGCCGAATCAAACAAACCATCGTTGTTGACCATCGGCAACAAAGCCTCGTTCAGCAGCCGCATGATGGTCCGGTTGTACGGCTCAGCCTCTTTGAATTTTCCGGCCTCGCAAAGGTTGTGACATTTGACGACAAACCGCGTATTCAGGCCGGTGATGGAACAATATCCACCCCGTCCGCCGGCCGGCATCCGTTCATAAAAATTCTCGCCGCCGGAAATCGCCAGGTCCGGGGCTTCTTTCAGCATCGCCTTGAGCGTGTCGATGTCGCAGCCGGTGTCTTTCATGCCGATGAGGGTGGGCACTTCGCGGGCGATCTGGCCGATCTCCGCGGGCGAGAGCTTGCGCTTGGCGCGCGAGGTGTGATACAAAATGATCGGCGTCCCGTCGGCCTCGCGGGCGATCTCCTTGAAGAAACTCAACGCTTCATCCGGCTTCAATTCCAGCCAGAACGGATAGGCGATCTGGATGCCATCGGCCCCGGCTTCCAAGGCCACGGCGATGCGCTGGCGGGCGGTTCGCGTGCTGAGCGCCGTGCAGCCGATTTGCACCGGCAGGCCGGCCGCGTGACCTTCTTCGCAGGCGATGCGGGTGATCTGCGCGAAAGAGGCATCATCCTGCGCGTAAAATTCGCCGGTCGTCCCACCGGTATAAATCCCCCGAACGCCGGTCCCGCCATAAGAACGGCATTCGCGCGCGAACCGTTCCTCATCCACCTCATCCTCATCCGTCCAAGGCACAATCAACGCAGGCCAGACGCCCCCCATGTTTTTGCGAGTCAGCGGAACAATCCGATCAATCGTTTGCGCAGTCATGGTGTTCTCCTTATGACACCAAGTTGATCGTCGGCCGTGAATTCTGTCAATCACGTCCGCGACAAAACGGTTGTCAGTTGGCATAAAAATGAGCATACCCCATGCCGACTGAATCTCGATCTGTTCGAGATCAGTTTGAAATGAAACGGCAAGCAGTACACCACGCACGCATGGTTCGCATGGAAGGGCCGGGTCTTATGGTGTGCCGACCAGAGTGCTTTCTTCGGTCGTGATCACATGTTCGACCAGCAGCGGGCCTTCTTCCAGGATGACCTGTTCGGCCAGCAGCAGGGCGCGGGTCTGGTGATCGAGGCCGACGGGGTGGAATTCCACCTCATAGGCGATGGTCGGAGCGAACCACGTGCTGCGGATGACCCCCACTTCGCCGCGCACAAGCGCCAACTCAGGAATGTCCTGGGTCAGGCGGACGTAATCGTCGATTGTGAGCTGTCGCATCGGTGATAACCTCCATGCCCTCACAGTGCCTTTGGGTTCATCAAACCAAGTTGTACGCTGCTCGCTTCCCTAGCGCCAATGGCAAAAATATTCCATTGCGATGCCTTGGCAATTATAAACGCTTCAAAATCTATAATATTTCTCACAATCAATGCCACAGACCTCATTTTCCAGACAATTGCTCCGATGGTACGACCGCAACCGCCGGTCATTGCCCTGGCGGTTGCCGGCCGGTTCGCCGCCGTCCATCCGGCTGGACCCTTATCATGTCCTGGTCAGCGAGGCCATGCTTCAGCAGACTCAGGTGGCGACCGTCATAGACTATTTTCGACGTTTTGTCGCACAATTCCCCACAATTCGGTCTCTTGCGCAGGCTGATCCGCAGGAGGTGCTTCGGGCATGGCAGGGGCTGGGGTATTACTCGCGTGCCCGCAATTTGCAGGCGGCGGCCCGGATGATCTTGAGTGATTTTGACGGCGCGGTTCCCGTCGAGGTGAATGATTTGCTGAAACTGCCGGGCGTCGGCAGATACACGGCCGGCGCGATCTCATCCATCGCTTATGAACGGCCGGCCCCGATCGTGGATGGCAACGTCGCCCGCGTCCTCTGCCGGTTGGAGGCGATGATGGATGACCCGCGTGGTCGAACCATGCAGGCGTGGTTGTGGCAACAGGCACGGCAAATCCTTCCCGACAGACGACTCGGCGATTTCAATTCCGCCATGATGGAACTGGGGGCGCTGGTCTGCACACCCAGGACGCCAAAGTGTCTGCTCTGTCCGGTGAAGTCGCACTGTCGGGCCTTCGCCGCCGGATTGGTCGAACAAATCCCACCCCCACGAAAACGCTCACCCCGGCCGCTGCATCGACGAAAGGTGTTCGCGATCCATCGCGAGGGCCGGTTTCTGATCGAACAACGCCCGCCCAAAGGACGATGGGCGGGAATGTGGCAGTTCATCACGCTTCCCTGGGATGAACCGAAGCCCAACCAATTGGGGATCAAAATAGATAAGCCACAACTAATCGGGGAAGTGGAACACGAGCTGACCCATCGCCAATATCATTTCCAGGTGGTGAGTTGTCAGGCAGGTGAAACAAGAACGAAACTGCCGGCCGGACGGGTATGGGTCAGCTTGGCGGATATATCGTGTTACCCCTTATCCCGGCCACACTTAAAGATCGTGCAGATGTTGTTGAAAACAGAGAATCACGCCGTCCGTCGTCGTCTGCGAGGCAGCAGCTCATCGGCGAGATTGACGCCTAAAAGTTGACAGGCCAGAAGATAAACGGCCGCGCCGATGCCGATGACCATCCCCAGTTGGCCGCACAATGCCCAACGGCCATGGCCGTGGGGATAGAAGGGGAGATGTTGAATCGCCACGCACGCGATGGCCATGATGCCCGTGGCCAGCAGCATCTTCAGCAACCGTGGCATCATCTGTCCCAATCCCAGCCCGTCGGTTTTACGATTCAGCAGCCAGAGCATCACCAGAGCCTGCAATGAGAAGCTCACCAGCGTGCCGGCCGCCATGCCGGCCTCGCCCAATGGGGTCCAGACCAGCGGCAATTCCACGGCCAGATTCACCGCCAGCGTAATGGCGGACATGACCACGGGCGTCACCGTATCGTGCAGGGCGTAATAGGCCCGGCTGAGAATCTGTTGCAGGCTGAAAGCCCAGACGGCCGCGCCGTAAAACATGACCGATCGGGCAATCAATCCGGCGTCGTGGGCGCTGATCTGTCCATGTTGAAACAGCAGCCGGGCGGTCGGTTCGGCCACCAGCACCAGCCCCACGCTGGCGGGCAGACCTTCCCACATCGAGGCTTCGATTCCCTGCCGCAGGATCTGCTTGAAACGGTTGAGGTCTTTTTCCATGGCGTCGGCGCTGAGGGCCGGAAAAATGGCCGTGGCCAGGGCGATGGCGAAGATTCCAAGAGGAAACTGGTAGAGGATCTGCGCGTAATAAAGCCGGGCCGGCGCTCCCAGTTCCATGGGCAGCCGAATCATCTGGCCGAACAGTGAAAAATGGGTGACAAGCTGCCCGTCAGGGCCGATCCCCTGCATCAGCAGGGCGCTGATCCCCTTGTCCATCAGCACCGACAGTTGCAGCACGCCCGTGCCGATGGCGACGGGGATGGAGAGTTTGATCATCCGCCGGACGGCGGCGGTCCAGAAATTGCGCACCCAGGTGAATCGAAATCCCACCTCGCGCAGCGCCGGCACGAGGATCGCCACCTGTAAAACGCCCGCGACCAGCACCGTCCCGGCCAGCCAATAGGCCAGGGTGGTTTGCAACGCCACCGCCTGTTCGCCGTGGGTTTTACCCTTCAAACCCAGCCAGTATGCCCCCAGCAACACAACCGTGATGTGGCAGAGGTTCAACACCACCGGCGCCGCGGCGGGGGGGCCAAATCGTTTATGAACCTGCAACACCCCGCTGAGGAACGCGCTGCCGCAGATCAGCACAACGTACGGGAGCATGACCATGGTCAGCTTGATCGCCAACACCAGGTCGCGCCGCTGGCCATCCACCATGACCAGCAGAACCACCAAAACCACCTCTCCGATGAGGGTGATGGTCAGCAGGATGCAGACCAGCAGATTGACCGCAGCGGCGGCGAACTGTCGGGATTGAGTGGAGTCTTGTTTGAGGGATTGGGCGTACAGGGGAATGAAACCGGCCGATAAGGCCCCTTCGCCAAAGAGCTTGCGAAAGAGATTGGGCACGGTCCAGGCGATGCTGAAGGCCGATCCGACCAGACCCGCGCCGATGAAATGGCTGGCGACGATCTCGCGGCCCAATCCCACGACCCGGCTGAGCAGCGTCAGCAGCCCGACCAGCTTGGCATGGACCAGGAAACTTGTCGATTTGGCGTCGGCCGCCGGCCCGGCCGGCAACGCCGCGGCGTCGTTGGACATCCTTATCCTCGCCAGAACGCTTGATCCCTCATGCCCGACCCATCGGCTGTCGGGGTTCGATGGGACTATAACATTGCATCTTCCGGGCGTACAGGCGTTTGTAACAAGGCGACCAACTCAAGATGGCCATCTATCGTTCATGGAGGGCGGCAGTCCTCTGCCGCCGGATTATTCGGCGGTCGCGGCGTCGCGGAGCGACGCCCTCCAGGGCATTGGTCCGTGAATTCAAATACACAAATCGCATCCCCATACCGTTTCCCCCCGCATCGTTTCCCGTACAATTGAGCGATGGACACTTCCGCCGCCCGCCAACCGGCCGGTTGGCTTCGGGACGGCGGCCCCAAACGAGGGGCAAATGGGATTGAAAACCTGTACGTGGGAGATGTCGTGAACAAGTCACTGTTTTTCCTGTTGGTTTCCCTCCTCGCATTGGCCAATGGTGTGACACGGGCCGGCGAATCTTCCGCTCCCCTGGTCATCGACATCGGCGTCAAGGGGATCGCCATCCATCGCCAAATCCTCGGCACCAACTGGGACCTGCCCGACATTCAATCCAAGGCCCTGAAGCTTCCCTCAAAAACCCTGATCCGCGGCGTGGCGGGGGGGCTGTTCGCCGACACGTTCAACTGGCGGGACTGCACCGGCGCCAGCCACCATCCCACGATCGACTTTCTCCGGGCGCTTCGCGATTCCCAATGCGCTGGGCTGATCACCGTCAACGTTCGTGGGACCGGCACGGGGGTTGGCTACACCGATTTCAAATATCTCGACACCTCGCTGGAACCATTGGTTGAACTCGCCAGTCAATGGGTGCGCTACGTCAATTTCATCATCCCCAACGGCCCGCAAAACGATGCCGACCGGGCAATTCTCGCTAAAATCGACTGGAGTAAATGGTCCGGCTCATCCAAGCTGCCCGATCCGGATGAGTCTACGCTTCCACGAATTAAATATTGGGAGATCGGCAACGAACCGGAGATCGCCATCAACGACGTTGAATTCACCGAGGACCCCGAGGAACTGCCCCCGCACCTGCCGGGCAAGACCATCGCCGAGTACATCCACCGATACAAAACCATTGTCGCCGCCATGAAAAAGGTGGACCCGACGATCAAGGTCGGTCCCGGGGTGCTCGACGCCGTCGCCGAGACCGCCATGCCGCTGCTCAATGACCACGAGG
Source organism: Phycisphaerales bacterium (assembly GCA_020853095.1). Taxonomy (GTDB): domain Bacteria; phylum Planctomycetota; class Phycisphaerae; order Tepidisphaerales; family Tepidisphaeraceae; genus JADYZN01. The sequence continues at coordinate 158,731 of JADYZN010000061.1, forward strand.
CGATTGTCGAGTTCTGGGGTTATCACCCGTACGATAACCTCGGCCACGACTTTCATACCAATGCCACACCCGAACAGGTTGACAGGATGGAGGCGTTTTTGCGCGGCGTGCGGCCCAATCAGATCAAAAAACACGAGGCGCAACGGCAGGCGTTCATCAAAGCCGGCCGCAACCCCGACACGGTGGAATTCATCCTGACCGAATGGAACGCCATGAGCTGGCGATACAATCACCCCTCCATGTACCAGGCGCTGGGGTTTGCCGAATCGATCTTCACCTTCGCCCAATTGAATGTCGCCGCCGCCAATTACTGGGGCAATCTGCTCAACGACCAAACCGTCACCACCCAACCCGGCCCGGCGGTCAAACTGTGGCTCAAACTGGAACAGTGCCTGGGAGATACGCTGATCAACAGCCACATCGACGATGCCGGCAACCTGCGCCTTTACACCACCCGCGACAGCCAAACCGGTCAGATATTCATCTGGGGCCTCAATTTCGACAACGATTCCCCCAAGGACATCACCCTGTCGCTGCGAGGACTGGACGCCTCCACCGCCACGCTCAGCACCCTCAACGGCGGGGTGGACACGCGCCTCTGGACCATCAACGCCACCTGGACCGACCAGCCCTTGCCCCGGTTCGATGCCTCAAATTTCACCCTCCATCTCCCCAGCGCCAGCATCATCCTGCTCAATATCCAGCCAAGGGGAGACTGACCTCCCTTGCGCACAAAATGCTGATGCCGCCGGTCAGGCAGATTTCAAATATATTGCCAATTCGATGGCCGGATGGATGGGAAATATCGTACAGCGCCTGGCGCAGCGCGCCGGGGCGCAAAGGAGCCTGATATGTGCGTTTTGAATTGGAGCCACGGGGAATCGAACCCCGATTTGCTGAATGCGATTCAGCCGTCATCCCGTTAGACCATGGCCCCGGATACCAACGAGCATCAGGCGAAAATCTTATCGCCGGCGCGAACCGCGTCAAGTCGATGGAGGAGGCGATTGCCGTTCGCTGGGGGGTGTTTTACGATTGCGGCATGAAGGATCAACGAAGCGAGCAGCGGGCGCGGCTGTGGTTGCGCGGCGAACGGGCGATGGGGTTGAAGGGGGTTCCAAAGCCCCGGCGCAGGCCGGCGGTTGCGCAAGCATTGGCGGATATGGAAGTTAAACCTCCACCCGCGGCCACGACCGCACGGCGGATGGCGAACCAAGCCGAACCGAAAGGCCAATTTCAGGAGATGAAACCGCCGGAGATTGACAAGCCGTTTGATGCGGAGGTCTTATCGACACAGGAAAAACGTCGGCGGTTGTTGGAGATGGATGAGAAGGAAGTGCGCGGCTGCCGTCGTTGCCGGTTGCATCAGTATCGTACGCAAACCGTGTTTGGTGAAGGAGATGCGGACGCCCGGATTTTTTTTGTCGGGGAAGGGCCGGGCGAAAACGAGGATTTGTCCGGCCGGCCATTTGTGGGCAGGGCGGGTCAGCAGTTGGAACGCATGATCAATGGGATGGGTTTGCAACGCCAACAGGTGTACATCGCCAATATCGTGAAATGCCGGCCGCCGGACAATCGCGCACCAGCGCCCGATGAGGCGGCCATCTGCACCCCATATCTGGAACGGCAACTGGAGATTGTTCGTCCACAGGTCATCGTGACGCTGGGGTTGTCGGCGACGCAGTATCTGCTTCAGTCAAAACAGGCGATGGGACGGATGCGCGGACGGTGGCACACGTGGCGGGGGATCAAAGTGATGCCGACGTACCACCCCGCCTACCTGTTGCGTAATTACACCCACGAGACACGAGCGGCGGTATGGAGCGACTTGAAGCTGGTCATGGCTGAGCTGGGAATGCCGGTGCCGGATCGAAAAAAAGAGAATTAAGAAAAAAATTTTCGCATTCACGAGGTGACATTTCCGAGAACTCGACTACATTGTACGAACCTCACCAGGGAGGGTGAGAAACACTCGAATCGCGATCAGGGATCGATCGTTTGGCCGGTGGTATTTTGAACCGGCGTCCGGCCGCGTGCCGATGATGTTTCAGGCCGTTATGTCGGTGCTCAAATGTCGCAGAGTGATGAACATTTTGGGTTTCGCTAAGCGGACTGGTTAAGGTATCGTATTCGCCGAACAAGTTGCTGGTGGCGCGGGAAAATTGCGATTTCGCGCCATCTCGTTTGCCGTAAAGACCAACGTTTCGTAGACAACCGAAGATCGCCATGACCATGACCCACATGCCTGTTGCGCGGGAGGCGCCAGCCCGCCGCGCGCCGGAAAATACGCCGTTTGACCCGACGGCCTGGAAGCAGATTCTTCAGGCGGTGCGACAACAGCACCCCGCGCTGCATCGCGTCTGGTTTGATCAACTGGTTCCCCGACAACTGACCAACGGCGTCATCCAGGTTCGGGTGGGGACCGCGGCGCAACTCAATTTCTGCCAGGGACAATGCCAGCAACCTTTCACGGCCGCCGCACAGGCGGTGATCGGGCGGCTGGTGGCGGTGAGTTTTCATTGCGAAAACCTGCCCCAGGGGGGCGTTTATGGCGACACCGATCAGCCGATGCCGCTGAATCCGGATTACGTTTTTGAGAATTTCGTCACCGGCCCGTGCAACCGATTGCCGCACGCGGCGTGCGTGGCGGTCGCCGAAAAGCCGGGCAAGGCGTATAACCCGCTGTTCATCCATGGGGGGGTGGGGCTTGGCAAGACCCACCTGTTGCAGGCGGTGTGCCAGACGGTGCTGGAGCGCGAGCCGGCGGCCCGGATCATGTATCTGTCGTGCGACAGTTTCATCAACCAGTTCATGATGGCGGTGGAGACCGGCGAGATGCACCAGTTCCGCTATCGTTATCGACAGGCGGACATGCTGGTGATCGACGACATTCACTTTCTGGCCGGCCGGGACCGGACGCAGGAGGAATTTTTTCACACGTTCAATACGCTGCATCAGAATCACAAGCAGATCATCCTGTCGGCCGATTGTCCGCCAAGCGAAATTCCGGAGCTGGAGGAACGGCTGGTGAGCCGGTTCAACTGCGGGTTGGTGGCGCGGATCGAAAAACCGTGCTACGAGACGCGGATGGCGATTTTGCAGAAAAAGGCGAAATTGCGGGGGTTGTCCTTGCCGGATGACGTGGTGTGCTACATCGCCGCGAGGGTGGAGAACAACACGCGCGAACTGGAAGGGGCGATCATCAAGGTGCAGGGGATGAGCATGTTGCAGGAGGGGAAGATCGACCTGGAGCTGGCCAAGTCGGCTCTGGGAGACAGCGTGGTCCCGGACCAGAAGCGCATCACGATCCAGCAGATTCTGGACGCGGTGACGAAGTATTACAACGTGCGTCTGGCCGACCTTCAAAGCGGCAAACGGCACAAGAGCATCGCCTTTCCCCGTCAGGTGTGCATGTACCTGGCGCGGCGGTTCACGCGGTATTCGCTGGAGGAGATCGGCGGGTATTTCGGAGGGCGTGATCACACCACCGTGATGTACGCGGTGCGGACGGTGGGCAACGCGGTGAAGGGGAAGCCGGACGTGGCGGGACAGGTGGCGTTTCTGGAGAATCAACTGGGAGGTTGAGGGAGACCAGAGGGGGCAGGGTGGGATGAGGCGTGAGAGGGTCAGGGGCAGGATGGATCGAGGTCGTCAGAGGAGCGCTTCATGATCGGGTCGGTGTTGCAGGCGGACATTGAGCAGATCATCCGCAGCCGCAACTGGGAGGAATTGCGCGAAGCGTTCTCGGAATTGAACTCGACCGACATCGCCGAGGTGTTGATCGACCTGCCGATCGAGGACAAGGGGATCATCTTTCGCGTCCTGCCGCGGGATCAGGCGGCACAGGTTTTTTCATATCTGCCATTGGACGACCAGGAAACGCTGGTGGTGTCATTGTCCAGCGCGCAGGTCCAGTCGCTGCTGAACGAGATGACGCCGGATGACCGCACGCGGTTGCTGGAGGAACTGCCGGCGGAAGTGACGAGGAAACTGCTGGAGACGTTGTCGCCGGAGGAATTGAAGTCGGCGCGGCAGCTCCTGGGATATCCGGAGGGGACTGCCGGGCGATACATGACGCCGGAATACGTGGCGATCCGCCCGCAGGTCACGGCGCAGGAGGCGATCGAGCAGATTCGCCGCACCGGCCGGGGCAAGGAGACCCTGGGGGTGATCTACATCGTCGATGAAAACGGGATGCTGCTGGACGACAGCCGGCTTGGCTCGATCGTGCTGGCCGATCCGCAAACGCCGGTGATCAACATCGACGAGCGGCCGACGGTGAGCGTGAAGGCGACCGATCCGGTGGATGACGTGGTCTCCGCGTTTGAAAAGTACGACCGGGTCGCGCTGCCGGTGGTCGATTCGGCCGGCCACATGCTGGGGATCATCACGGTGGATGACGTGCTGGACATCGCCCAGGAGAAGGCGACGCACGAGATGCAGCGGCTGGGCGGCATGGAGGCGTTGGATGCGCCGTACATGGAGGTGGGGTTCTGGTCGATGGCGCGCAAGCGCGGCGGGTGGCTGGCGGCGCTGTTTCTGGGTGAAATGCTGACGGCGACGGCGATGGGGCATTTTGAGGATGAGATCAAGCGGGCGGCGGTGGTGGCGCTGTTCGTGCCGCTGATCATCAGCTCCGGGGGCAATTCCGGGTCGCAGGCCACGTCGTTGATCATCCGTTCCCTGGCGTTGCAGGAATTGAAACTGCGAGACTGGCTGAAGGTGTTTTTGCGCGAGTTGAGTTCGGGGCTGGTTCTGGGGTGTTTCCTGGGGGTCATCGGGTTTGTGCGGATCATCCTCTGGTACGAAATGGGGTGGCACAATTACGAAGGCCATCCGGTGATGATGGGCCTGACGGTCTGGGCGAGCCTGATCGGGGTGGTGGCGTTCGGATCGACGGTGGGGAGCATGTTGCCGTTCTTATTAAGAAAGCTGGGATTTGATCCGGCGACCAGCTCCGCGCCATTCGTGGCGACACTGGTGGACGTGACGGGGTTGTGCATCTATTTTTACGTTGCGCTGCTGATTTTGCGGACGACGATCCTCAAGCCCGAAGCCGTGCCGCCATCGCTGGACCCGACGCCGGCGCCGCTGGTGGTGGAACAGTAGACACAAAAGCCCAGGCTCAATTCGCCGTGGTTGGCGCATCCTGCGGGGCGATGGGGGCAAGTCGGAAGATTCGGCCGCTGCCGGGCTTGATGTGGGGCCGGCCGGTTCGCATGGACAATTCGCCGAAATCAAGAACGTACAACGCGCCATCCGGGCCGAACTTGACGTCGATGGGGCGTTCGAGGGCGACCGGATCATCTTCCAGCCGGCTGGCGGGTTTGCCCTCGGTGTTGCGGATGAAATCCTTGACGAGGTGGGCGTCAACGTCGACGCTGACGACCTTGAATCCCACCGGCGAGAGAAGTTTTCTGCCGCTGGTGGCGAATGGGGCGGTGTCGCCGCTGAGGGCGACGATCACGTTGCCGTGATAATCCTTGAAGGGGCCGTCGGCCGGGGCGAAATCCATCTTGGCGGCGCCGGAAAGTGGCGAAAACGTGGCGCGTAGCAGCGTGTTGCGGTTGGGTCGAATCAGCCCGCTGGTTTCGTGGTCGATCAGGAAGGAGATGTCGGGATAGCCGGATTTGATGATCAAATCCGCGCCCGGTTGAAATCTCGCATCGCCGATGGGAAACAGGTCGGTGGAAAAATCAGGCCATCCATACCAGGTGCCGCTGACCACTTTCAGAAGTGAATCCGGATCGTCCTTGATGGGGCGGGTGCCGCGCAATTCCATGCCGTTGTTGGTCATGTACAAATTGCCATCTTCATTGAACGCCAGCCCGCGCGGGCGGCGGATGCCGTGGGCTTCCACCTTCAGACCGCCGCCGGCGGGGTTGACCGAATAGATCGCGCCCGATGGTTTTTCGTTGGGCGCCCGGCGGATGCGGGTCTGGTTGCTGGTGCCAAAAGGTTGAAAGGGGGCCGTGACGGCGATGTCATCCCCGCCAAACAGCCCCGCACGGGGGTTGCGGGTGTCAAAGCGGTATCCCAGCAGCTTCAAATCCATCCATGGCTGGTCGCAGAATTCGGGATGGCGATCGACCCATCCCATGGCCCAGTCATCGAGGCCGACGACGCCGGAATTGGTGGCCGCGCCGACGCCGAAAAAGAGCCGACCGCTGGGTGCGATGGCGATGTCGGTGACGGAAAACTCACCCTGTGCCGGCAGATCGGCGACCACGGTGGTGTGCGAACCATCGTATCCGAACGCGGTGATCACGCCTCGTCCCTTGGAATCGCGATGGGAGACGTAGATGCGCCCCTGGTCGACGACCATGCCGCCGATGGGGCCGTATATCACGAAACCGGTTTGCACCAGCGGGATGCGCCGGCCGACGGGATAAACGTCGAACCGCTCCCCATCGTGCCGAATGCCGAAAATGCGTGGCGAGCCGCCGTCGATGCCCCCTTCGGCGATCAACATCGTCCCCTGGGCGTCGAAGGCCATGGCGGTGGGGGCGGTCAGGTTGGCGATGTACGGTTTGAGTTCAAAGCCGCTGGGATATTCGACGATCCGGCGGTCGATGGTTTTCTGTTCGGAAAGAGGCAGGACGTAAGGTTGCCGCGCGCAACCGCCGATCGCCGCCGCGATCGCCGTCATCACCAAGCCCATGATCTGCCATCGCCGTGTACGGCCTGCTCGCACGATGTTGCTCCTGTGGATCGCGTTTCGATTCATGCAATCGTCCACCCGCGCGGGCGGTGAAAGTAGCCTAACCCATGCTTCCGGCGGGAACAAGAAGCGATTCCCGGCCGGTTTTTATTTTTCATCGGCCGTGAGGAAGTATACCATCGTGAACATGAACCATTTACGAACGTTGAGCCTGTTGACATGCTTCGTGGCCCTGGCGGCGGCCTCCTGCCAATCCAAAGGTCCATCCTCCGGTTCGGATCAGCCTCCCCTGATGCGCGGCAATGGAGGCGTCTACACCGCCGACGACGCCGGACAAACGATCTCCGCATCGGCGGGAGAACGGTTTGACCTGTTGCTTCCATCCAACCCCACCACGGGATATCGCTGGAAGATGGCTCAATCCCCCGATGGGGAGGTCGTGCGGCTGTATCGCAACGATTACACCTCCGAATCGCCCGGAACGATCGGCGGCGGCGGCCACGAAACCTGGACTTTTCGCGCGGTCTCGCCCGGATCGACGGCGCTGACCTTGCAATATGTCGCGCCCGATGGCCGGCGGGTGGCCAAAGAGCTGACCTTTCATCTGATCGTTCATTGACCGGTCTGCCCGCCCGGCGGGACTGCGGGGCCGCGGCCAAACGACCAAAAAAAGAAGGGCACGGCGGGCGTGCCCTTCGGTGAAGCTGTGATCGTGTCGGAAGAAGGTCAGATTTTGATGTTCTTGACCAGCTCCTTCACGTGGTCCACGCTGGCCTGGAACATTTTGCGTTCGGCGTCGTCCAGTTCGATCTCGATGATGCGCTCCACGCCCTTGGTTCCCAGCACGCACGGGACGCCCACGAAATATCCGCCGATGCCATATTCCTTTTGGCAATAGGCCGCACAGGGGAGGATGCGTTTCTTGTCGCGGATGATCGACTCGGCCATCTGCACGGTGGCGGCCGCCGGGGCGTAATAGGCGCTGCCGGTCTTGAGCAATTTGACGATCTCCGCGCCGCCGTCGCGGGCGCGCTGGATGATCTGTTCCAGCCGATCGGGTTTGACCAGTTGGGTGATCGGGATGCCGCCGGCGAAGGTGTACCGCTTCAGCGGAACCATGTCGTCGCCGTGGCCGCCCAGCAGCAGCGCCTGCACATCCTCCACGCTGCAGCCGACTTCCTCGGCCAGGAACGAGCGATAACGGGCCGTGTCCAGCACGCCGGCCTGGCCGAGAATGCGCTGGGTGGGGAAGCCCGACGCCTTCCACGCCACGTAGACCATCGCGTCCAGCGGGTTGCTGACGACGATCATCACCGCGTTGGGCGAGTGTTTGGCGACGTTCTCGGCGACGCTCTTGACGATGCCGGTGTTGATGTTGATCAGGTCGTCGCGGCTCATGCCCGGCTTGCGGGCGACGCCGGCGGTGACGATCACCACGTCCGAATCCTTGGTCGCTTCATAGCTGGTGGAGCCGATGATTTTGGAATCGTACCCTTCAATCGGCGAGGCTTCGTACAAATCCAACGCCTTGCCCTGGGGCATCCCATCCACCTGCGGGACGTCCACCAGCACGATGTCGCCCAGTTCCTTGGAAGCCGCCCAGTGGGCGGCGGTCGCGCCGACGTTGCCGGCGCCGATGATCGAAATTTTCGCTCGACGCATGATTCTTGATCCTTTCAGAAAATACTCACAAGCCCGACTCCGGGCGTTGCCCACTTTACACCAGCAGGGGGGTCGATTATCGGCAAACGGTCCGTCGTTGCAATGATCCGCCAATTTTGCCGCCTTGAGGCCCTTATCGGACGCCGCTATAGTTCGTCCGCTGAAGTTGAAAGGATTCAATGGCTCCCCTGGTAGTGGAGAATGTCACCAAGCGGTTTCGTCAGGGCGACCGCGACGTTGTCGCGCTGGATTCGATCTCCCTGGATGTCGGCCAGGGGCAGTTCCTGGCGGTCATGGGGGCCAGCGGTTCGGGCAAAAGCACCCTCCTTCATCTGATGGCCGGCCTGTCGTACCCCGATAGCGGGTCGATCCGCATCAACGGCATCGACATCGCGAAGATGAGCGATGGAAAGCTGACCCTCTTTCGCCGCCGGCAGATCGGGCTGGTGTTTCAATCCTTCAACTTGATTCCAACGCTGACGGCCGAGGAAAACATGGCTCTGCCGCTGATGCTGGAGCGACAGGATGCCGCCCGAATCCGCGGCCGAACCGGCGAATTGCTGGAGATTCTGGGCCTGACCGCCCGCCGAAATCATCGCCCCGACGCCCTCAGCGGCGGCGAACAGCAGCGCGTCGCCATCGGCCGGGCGCTGGTCACCGATGCGGCCGTGATTCTGGCCGATGAACCCACCGGCAACCTCGATTCGGTCAACAGCCGTTCGGTCTGCGAATTGCTCCGCGACCTGTCGGCCGTCCACAATAAAACCGTCGTGATGGTCACCCACGAGCCGGCGGTGGCCGCGTTTGCCCGTGAAGCCGCCATCTTGAAAGATGGCCGCCTCGTGCAGCGATTCGCCCTCGACGGCCAGGATGCCGGCCAGTCGCTGGCGATGCGATACCAGCAGTTGCACAGTTGATCGGTGTTTTTCCCTCTCCCTGTATTCAGCGAGAGGGTCGTAGGGTGGGTATCGCCCACCAACTCAAATGCTGGTGGGCGATGCCCACCCTACAAAATCGCCATGGCTATCTTCAAACTCGCCGCCGCCAACCTTCGCACCCGAAAAATTCGCATGGTGCTGGCGTTGGCCGCGATCATCTTCGCCGTCAGCCTGGTGGTGGCCGTCACCAGCGGTTACGCCTCCCTTAACGCCTCCGCCCAGAAATTCATCGCAACCTACATGGGCGTCACCGATGCCCAGATCACCCGAATGGGCGCGATGCACGGAACCGTTCCACAATCGATCTCCGATCAGCTCAAATCCGATCCCGATGTCGCCAAGGTGATCGTCCGCCTCGAATTGGACACCCAGCTCCCCGGCTCATCGGTCCTGGCACAGCTTATCGGCGTCCGCCGACCTGAAGACACCCAGGTGGAATCGCTTCGCATGGTCGAGGGACATTGGTTTGAAACCGACCGGGGCGATGTCGCCGTCATCGACCAGGTGGCGGCGGAAAAACTGAACGTCGGCCTGGGTGGAACGTTTTCCATCCCCGGAGCAAGGGAAAAATTAACCGTCAAAGTCGTCGGAATCGTTCACAAACCCTCCATCCTGGCGGCGGCGGCGCAGACGATCTACCTGCCGCTGGCCACGATGCAGCAACTGGCCCTGCCCGGCCAGCCGCCGCAGGTCACGCGGATCCTCATCACGCTTAAATCCGGCCGCGATCTGAACCAATGGGCCGCCCGCTGGCGCGAAAAACTCGAACAGATCGACCCATCGTTGAGCTTGCGACTGTCGCGTGAAAACCGCGAGCAGATGGAATCCAACGTCGAGGTGTTGCACATTCTCAGTTACCTCGGCGGGGCGGTCTCCATCCTGGCGGCCGGGTTTATCGTGCTGTCCACGCTGACCATGGGGGTCGCCGAACGCCAGCGCACGCTGGCGATGTTGCGCGCCATCGGCGCGTTCAAGTGGCAAATCGGCCTGCTGGTGGTCAGTGAAGGTTTGATCCTGGCTCTGATCGGCGCTGTCCTGGGGACGCCGCTGGGCTGGGCGTGGATCAAGTTGCTGTCGATCCAGTTTGATCATCTGTTCGCGGCCGGGGTGCATATCGACGTTTTGGGCATTGTGATGGGCGCCGGCGGCGTGATGATCGCGGCGTTGCTGGGGAGCTTTTTGCCCGCATGGTGGGCGATGCGGGTGGACCCGTTGGCCGCGATGTCGCCGCTGGCCGCGCCGGCCGCCACCCGTCGCCGGTTGCCTTGGCGTTCGGCATTGCTCGGATTGCTCTTTGCCGGCATCGATCCGCTCCTTTTTCATGGCCCGCTCGACTGGCTGGTGCGCCAGTCCATGGTTGAAAACCCCGAGCGGATCATCCGTAAAACCCAGTTTTATGGCCATTTTTTCGCCGGTGTGCCGGGAATCATGATCGGATTTTTCCTGGTCGCGCCCCTGCTGGTCTGGCTGGCCGAGCGATTCATCGGCCCGCTGGCCGCCAGCTTGTTTGGCATCCGTTTCGCGCTGCTGCGTCAACAACTCACCGGCGGCATCTGGCGGGCCGCCGCCACCTGCGCGGCATTGATGGTCGGCCTGGCCATCCTGGTGGTCATGCAGATTCAGAGCAACAGCCTTCTAAACGCATGGAAACTGCCCGACCGGTTTCCCGACATCTTCATCTTCAGCATCGCCGGTCTTAACCCACAGCAGCAAAAGGAGTTGGCGCAAGTCCCCGGCATTCGACCCGAAGAACTGATGCCCATCGCCATCGCCTTGCCGGAGTTGTGGAAGACGATCTTTTCCATCGGCGGAACCAACGCCATCCCCAACGCCACGATGTTTTTCGGCGTGGACCCGGACAAGGCACTGAAGATGATGGAGTTGGATTTTCGCGATGGGAACGCCGCCGACGCCGCCCGGTTGCTTAAACAAGGCCGTCACCTGATCGTCACCGATGAATATCGCCAGTTGAAAGGGTTGAAAGTGGGGGACACGCTCACCTTGAACACCCCGAAGCACGGGCCGGTGGATTACACCATCTGCGGCGTGGTCTGGTCGCCGGGGATCGACCTGATCGTCAGCCGATTCGACATGGGCCGCCAGTTCGACCAGCGCACCACCGCCGCGGTCTTCGGCACGCTCAAGGATGCCCGCGATGATTTTGGCGTCACCGATGCCCGCCTCTTCGCCGCCAATCTCGAATACCACGTCGAAAAGGAACAACTGATCGAAAACATCCAGAAAAAGCTGGGCACGCTGGGCCTGGTCGTCGGCGACGTCCGTGAGATCAAATACAACATCCAACAGAATTTCAACCGGATCATTCGCCTGGCCAGTACGATGGCTTTTTGTGCCATGGTTCTGGCGGCGCTGGGGGTTGCCAACACCCTGATGGCCGGCATCCGCACCCGGCGATGGCAATTCGGCATCCTTCGCAGCATCGGCGTCACCCGATGGCAACTGCTGAGGCTGGTGATGGCCGAGGCGTTTCTCATGGGGCTGGTCGCCTGCGGCATGGGTGTGCTGTGCGGTTTTGAATTGACCTGGGGAGCGCGTGGGATCGGGCGGAATCTGCTTGGGTTCCTGCCCCCGATCGCCATCCCATGGGACATCATCGGCATCGGCGCGGCGGTGGTGCTGGGCGTGGCGTTGCTGGCCAGCCTCTGGCCCGCGTTCAGTGTGGCCCGCGCCAAGCCCCTGGCGCTGCTTCAGTCCGGTCGAGCCGCCGCATGAGGCCGCGTCGGGAAGAAAATTTTGGCGATCAAAATAGAGTCCACTTGAACCCACCCCACCTTTTCGGCTTATAATGGCAAAGTCTCAAGGATGGAGAAGATGCACAGAAGAAGACGTTCTTCGGCTCAATTGATTGAGTCACTCGAATCCCGCGTTCTATTGTCCGCCGCCGAACCAACGCCAAATGAGCAATATCTCATTGAGTTGATCAATCGCGCCCGCGCCAACCCCACGGCCGAGGCCGCTTCGTTCGGCATCGATCTCAATGAGGGCCTCTCTCCCGGAACGATCTCCAACGACCCCAAGCAACCGCTGGCGGTCAATCCCTATATCACCGACGCCGCGCGCGGCCACAGCCAGCACATGCTCGACGTCGATCAGTTCGATCACGATGGGATCGGCGATGGCACACCGTACAGCCGGATGAGCGATGCGGGGTTTGTGTTTGTCCCGCCGGCCGCATCGGCCGAGAATATCGCCTGGTCCGGATCGACCCCCTCGGTGCCCGACACGCTGCAAACCATCGACCAGATTCACCACGATCTGTTCGTTGACACCCCCATCCCCGACCGCGGCCATCGTCTGAACCTGATGGACCCCAACCTGCGCGAAGTCGGCACCGGCATCGTCACCGGCGAATTCACCAGCGGATTCACCACCTACAACTCCGTCATGGTCACGCAGGATTTCGCCGACTCCACCGGCAATCCATTCCTCACCGGCGTGGTCTATCGCGACACCACCGTGAACGACGATTTTTACACCCCCGGCGAAGGCATCGGCGGCGTCACCATCACCGCCACCGACCTCAATACACAAACCCAATACTCCACCACCTCCCTCGACGCCGGCGGGTACAGCCTGGCGCTGCCGCCGGGAACCTATCGCGTCGTCGCCTCCGACATCGCGATCCATAAAATCTTCCGCGTCATCAACGTCGGCGCGGACAATGTCAAACTCGATTTCACCTCCGATTCCTTCGATGTCGGCCTCTATCGCGGCTCGGCCGCCCACTTTTTCTTCGACATCAATTCCAACCATGTCTGGGATGGCGGCGACCGGCATTTTGTATTCGGCCTGCCCAACGACCAGCCCATCGTCGGCGACTGGAACGGCGATGGAACGCTCAAAGCCGGCGTCTATCGCAACGGCCTGGTCTTTCTGGACACCAACGGCAACGCCGTCTGGGATGCCGGTGACAGTTTCTTTGCCTTTGGCCAAAGCGGCGACACCGCCATCGTCGGCGATTGGAACCGCGACGGCATCGACGACATCGGCGTCCATCGCGGCGGATATTTCTCATTGGACATCAACGGCAACCACGTCTGGGACAACGGAACCGACGTCGCTTTCGCGTTCGGCCTGCCCACCGACACCCCCCTGTCAGGCGATTGGAACGGCGATGGCTTTTATGATGTGGGGGTCTATCGCAGCGGCCTGTTTTTCCTCGATGCCAATGGCAACCGCGTTTGGAACGCCGGAGATCGCTTTTTCGCGTTCGGCCTGCCCACCGACCGGCCGGTGATCGGCGACTGGGGCCACGATGGCCATTCCAAGATGGGCGTCTTCCGCGATGGACGATTTTTCCTGGATACCAATGGCAACGACCAATGGGACCCCACGGACGACACCTTCATTTTCGGCCTTCCCACCGATCTTCCATTGGCGGGATTGTAAGCTGCAAACCAGCGGAAAAATTTTCTGAATATTTATTTGCATTCGGTCGATGTTAGGTGTACAATCATCCCGAACAAACCCTGAACAGGGACGGCGTTGGTGACGGCCGTCGAGTTCAGGAGCGGGGTGCGCGGTTGTCGCGCTCGCCCGCGTTTCGTCACCGTCATAGCGCCGGCTGATCAACATACCCGGCGGAAAAGGAGTTTCCCGTGGCCAAGTCCATCGAAAAGGCGGACGCGAAGAAGGATTCCGCGCCCCTGAAGGCAACCGTGTCGATTGATCCCGCGAGGGAATCGGCCCTGTCGCGAGCGGTTCAGCAGATCGAAAAACAGTTCGGCAAAGGCGCCGTCATGAAAATGGACGGCGACCAGAGAGCGACCGTGGATGGCATCCCCACCGGCAGCCTCAGCCTCGACATCGCCCTGGGCGGCGTCGGCGTGCCGCGCGGCCGCGTGCTGGAGATTTTCGGCCCTGAATCCAGCGGCAAGACCACCCTCACGCTGCACATCATCGCAAACGCCCAAAAGATGGGCGGCGTGGCGGCGTTCATCGACGCCGAGCACGCGCTGGACCCATCCTGGGCCAAGCGGCTGGGCGTTCAGTTGGACGATCTGCTGGTCAGCCAACCCGACACCGGCGAGCAAGCCCTGGAAATCTGTGAATTGCTCGTCCGTTCCAACGCCGTGGACGTGATCGTGATCGACTCGGTCGCCGCGTTGATTCCCCGCGCTGAAATCGAAGGCGAAATGGGAGACAGCCACGTCGGCCTGCAGGCCCGGCTGATGAGCCAGGCGTTGCGAAAGCTCACCGCCGCCATCGCCAGGAGCCGCACCACCGTCATTTTCATCAACCAGATCCGCGAAAAGATCGGCGTGATGTTCGGCAACCCTGAAACCACCCCCGGCGGGCGGGCGCTCAAGTTTTATTCGTCGGTCCGCATCGACGTTCGCCGCACACAGACCATCAAGGAAGGGGACGTCTCCATCGGCAGCCGCACCCGCGCCCGCGTGGTGAAAAACAAGATCGCGCCGCCGTTCCGCGATGCCGAATTCGACATCATGTTCGACCGCGGCATCAGCTATGAAGGCGACCTGCTGGACCTGGCCGCCCTGTGCAACATCGTTGAAAAGAGCGGCGCGTGGTACAACTACAAGACCACCCGCCTGGGGCAGGGCCGTGAGAACTCCAAGCAATATTTGGCCGACAACCGCGATTTGGCCGATGAAATTCGACAGGCCGTGCTTGAAAGCAAGGGCCTGGCCGGCGCCAAGCGGGCACAGGAAGCCGCCGAGGCTCAGGCCGTGGGAGCTGGAGCATAACTCACAGTCCGATCGCCGCCGCGTCTGATGACACCATCGGCGCGGCGGCGGATCGGATTCAGGCAACCCATTTACGGTTCGGCCGTGGTGACGTTCTGTTCGGCTTGCGTGTCGGGCGAACCGACGACCTGAATCGATCGGGGTTGTGAATGGGATTGTTTCGTACCGCCGGACATGGCCGGGATGCCTGCGCATTTGTTCTGGCGATCATTCTCACGTTGACGGGTGCCCACGCGGGTGACTCGGCCGATCCGGTCGCCGGCCCGCCGGACACAATGGAATTGGCCGGCTTGCAGCGGCAGTTTGAAGCCATCGGTCGACAGTTTTCTCCCGCCGTCGTCGCCATCAGCGTCATCAACGACCAGATGGACGGCGATGACCTGATCCGCAGCGGGCAGATGAATGGCCAAAAGCTCGCCTCGATGTTGGAACATTCGACCCGTTTTGTCGGCACGGGGTTTGTGATCGATCCGGAGGGGTACATCCTGACCAACGAGCATGTGGTGGGGGAGGCCGGGCAATTGTGGGTCACCACCGATTCAGGCCGGGTTTTTCCGGCCATGGTGATTGGTTCGGACCCGCGCGCCGACCTGGCGGTTTTGAAAATCCCCGCTGATCATCTTCCCTTTTTTTCACTGGCCGCCATCCCCTCGCGGCGCGGCCAGTGGACGATCGCCCTGGGCAATCCATACGGGCTGGCCTCGTCGGGTGAAATGTGTCTCAGTGTCGGCGTGGTCAGCGCGGTCGGCCGATCGCTGCCCGACCTGGCCGATCGCGAAAACCGCCTTTACAACAACCTCATTCAAACCACCGCCCAGATCAACCCCGGCAATTCCGGCGGCCCATTGCTGGATGTGCAAGGGCGGGTGATCGGCATCAACACCGCGGTCGTCATGCCGCAAAGAACCGTCAACGGCATCGGATTTGCCCTGCCCATCACCGAATCGTTGATCCGGATCGTCGATCAGTTGCGGCAAGGAAAGGAAGTTCGTTACGGCTACCTCGGCATTCGCGTGACCACCCCAACCGCCCATGAACGCCGACTGGCTGGTGTGACGGGCGACATCGGCGCGCGAATTGACGATATCGAATCCGAATCGCCCGCCCATGAGCGACTCCAATACGGCGACATCCTCACCGAATTCAACGGTTCACCCATTCTGGGCGGTGACGATTTTGTTCGGTTTGTGGATGGCGCTCCCATCGGCCGGCCGGCGCGCATCGGGCTTTGCCGCGATGGCAGGCGATTCGACCTCGAATTGCCCATCGGATCGCGCCCTCTTCCTTCGGTGGCCATCACCCGCGAAAGCCGGAGATTGCGCTGGCGCGGCATGGTGCTGGGCGATGTCCCGCCGAATTGGAAAAATTCCAGCGGAAATTCTATTTCCCATGGCGTGATGGTGATCGCGATTCATCCCAACCCGGCAAACGTCGAAGCCGGCGCCCGCCAGGGCCGGATTTTCACCTCCATCGCCGGCCAACCCATCGGCGATGTCATCGAACTCCAGCGCATCCTCAACGACACCCCCGAAGCGCGATGCCGCATCGGCTGGCTCGACGATGGCGCGGTCGTTTCCGCCGGCGATTGAACCTTCCCCCGGCGCAAAAAAGAAGGCGATCCGAATGCGGATCGCCCGATGCGGCCGAGAGGAGTCGAACCTCCACGTCTTTTGGACACTAGAACCTGAATCTAAAACCCTTTTCAAATTCCCTAAGAAAACCTTTGATTCTTTCGGGTTTTGGTTCTATATTGGTTCTACTCAACCGGAGCAATCCATGGCCAGCTTATCAAAAATCGGGAAAAATTGGTATGTCAGCTACTACGACGCCAGCGGCCGCAAGAAAAAGATAAAAGGGTTTACCGACAAGGGGGAGTCGCAACGGCTGGCGGTGAAGCTAGAGAACGAGAAAACCGCCATCCGGCAGGGGTATGTTGACCCGCAACAGGAACAAGCCAAGGCGCAGCGGTCTAAGGGGGTGGCGGACCACCTGGCCGAATATGTTCGGCACCTACAGGCAAAGGGGTGTTCAGCGAACCATATCGCCTACACGCAAGCGGATATCCAAAAGTGCATCGACCATACCGGGGCAAAGTACGCCAGTGACATCACGAAGGAGCGGGTTGACGGGTGGGTGTTGTACCTGTCGGGGGACACCCCCCGCACGATCAACCGCCGCATTGGATCGGTGCAAGCCTTCCTGCGGCACCTTTGCGAGCAAGGGGCGCTGGGGCGGTATCCGTTGAACAAGTACCCCAAACGCAAGGTCGTGGGGACAGAAAAGCGAAAGTATCGGCACCTGGGGAGCGATGAAGTCCGCAAATTTCTGGCGGCGGAAATCGACCCCCAGCGGAAATTCATCTATCGGTTTGCTCTGTTGACGGGTTTTCGGTTCAACGAAATTTGCTCCATGCGCCCGTCAAGTTTCAATTTTGACCAGTCAACGGTGACGGTCAAAGCCAACGAT
Organism: Phycisphaerales bacterium; assembly: GCA_020853095.1. Taxonomy (GTDB): domain Bacteria; phylum Planctomycetota; class Phycisphaerae; order Tepidisphaerales; family Tepidisphaeraceae; genus JADYZN01. The sequence continues at coordinate 176,187 of JADYZN010000061.1, forward strand.
GCGAAAAACAAATCGAAGGATCAGACCATCCCTCTTCACCCCCACCTTGTGAGCGGGCTGAAAGAGTTATGCGCCGGGAAAGACACCGATGAGCGTATCTTCGATATGCCTTCCCGGTCGCGGGCGGCAAGGCAACTGCGGGCGGACTGCGTGACGGCGGGCGTTGATCCAAAGCGGATCGTGTTTCACAGCTTGCGGCATACCTTCATAACCCGGCTGGCCGAATCGATGATCCATCCCAAGATTCTGCAAACCCTGGCAAGGCACAGCAACATCGAAACGACGTTGCGGCATTACGTCCATTTCAAGCAAGCCGACGAGCGGGCGGCGGTGGAGGGGTTGTAGACCCTCACGCGCGAGAAGGTGACAGTCCGCCATTGTTGGCTGCTGGTGCGTCTTTCCCGCCGGGAAGGGTGTAAGGGCCGTCCAGAGCCGGAACGCCGCATAGGCCAATTATGGGGGTTCGGCAACAGCGAAGTGCGATGGCGCATCTTGGCGTATACGCCATGATGCACGATAACTGCTGATGGGGTAGGGGGTTGGGGTGTATCTGGCCGGAAACAGCCAGATACGGCGGCGAAGCTGGCGAATCTTGCGCTGGGCAGGCCGATTAATACATCACCGGCGTGTCCATCGCGATGCTGCTTGCGATTATGCGAACCAACTTGGCCGACGGAACCTTACGCCCGACCAGCAAAGCCTGTTGCGGGGGCGCAGATACAACCGGGCGAAGAAGAAGCGAGGCGCTGAAGCTGGCGGAAGAGGAAACCAGTATGTGGTAAAGGGTCAAGTTGATCCTTTACCAGCCACTGCTGACATATTAGCCAAACAGCATGGCGTCAGTCCCGCGACGATCAAGCGTGATGCCAAGAAAGCGGAATTTGTCGAGCACCTGGAAAAGATCAAGCCACAGAAGGTGGAACCAATTCCCGATATGTGCACGCACAATGTGGTGGCGAATTGATCGTGGGGGTAGGGCGGGATCATTTCAAAAGGTCTTTCCGCGTGGACGCCAAGTACCTGAGCAACGCGCTCGAGCGTTTCGACAGTAAGCCCGCCGCGCCGGCCGCGTTCAACGCGATGCAATCCCCGAAGTGGTGGAGGCAGTGGAAAAGGGTGAACTCCCGGAAACGATATTTTTCCCCACAATCGCCACAGGATCAACGATCCGCAGGGAGGATGAGTCATGAGTCAATCAGAACCCCAAAATGCACCAGCGGCCGATTCTGTGGCAGCAATGGACAATCGCCCGGTTCCGTAGGGGCTGAGCCGTTACTTCAGCAAGTCGCGGGGGTTCACCTGGAGGGCATGAGCGATTTTGTAAAGGGTTTCAAGGGTGATGTTGGCCTTGCGACCGCTTTCAATTTCATACCAACTGCCCCGGCTGGCCAGTCCGGCAGCCCGTGCCGCATCATCCATGGATAGCCCATGCTGTAGCCGCAACGCTTTGAGCTTTTTCAAATCCAGCACAACATGAGGAATATCGGTTGGATCGGACGAGCGGATCAAATCATTGGAATTCTGTATGACCATAGTTGACAGTCATTGTACCACTGTGGTATTACATTCGCAATCAAAATAGTCGCGGCCTACCCGGCTTGTTCTTGGTGGAGCTTCCGGGATAGGCCACAACATAGGAGATGCCATGATAGCATCCAAGAACGGCCGCGCAAAGCGGCAAGCAAAGCGGGGCGATGTTCATACCCCATCCCCCCATGACAATGCGCAGGGATACACCAACCCTAGAGCGTGGTATCACGTCAAGAAGGGGCTGGGGCAGGAACAGCATATCGCCGACATGATGCAAGCCATTGAAGCGGTGGTGGGCGCTCGAGCCAACCCCCGGATTTTCATGGCCGTGGCGCTGCATCATTGGCTACAGCTTGGCCCGGTTGATCGGGAACAGGCTTTTCATAGTTGTTACACGCAAACCAAACATGAATGGTGGGCGTTGGTGGATGAAGAGACGCTGGAAGAGATCATCCAGCGCGATGGGGAGGGGGAGCCGGATCGTCACGGTATCACGCCGGCCGACATGATCCGACTCATGGCCCTACGCGCCCGCGAGGATCATGCGCGGGCCTATGCGGAGGCATTGGAAAGATACAACCTAACCAGCAAAAGGGGGAGAGTGACGGGAGGTGCGCTATGATTATGGCCAATACACCCCATGAAGGCTTAAACTTGTGGATGGAAATTGACCGCAAGCTGGGGGCGACACTCGGAAAGCGGGATCAGGAAAAGCTACAGAGCTTATGTCTGAGATTGAAGCAAGAGGCGGACTTCCTGGCGGACCTGAAGCCGCCGCTCCGCATGTTCCATCTTCTGCGCGGCGTGCGTTCCATTCTGATTGAGGCTGCGCAATTGCAGGAAGTGGCGCTGGGCGTACTGGACGGTGTACGCGCCAGAGAGATCAAATCGCGCAGACGCAAGGCCAAGCGTAGAACCGGGCTGAACCGTCCGGCGTAGAATGAACTGGCAAGGGCCGGACTAATTACCCGGTCTGTCGAGCCTGGGCGGCGTCGCTTATCACCATCGGCGGCGTCGCCTGGGCCGACCCAGAAAGATGGTGAACGGTGGAAAAGAAAATCAGCATCCGCGATGCGATTGTTCATATCTCCAATGCGATAACGCAATGGCGCGAACTCCCCCCGCCCCCAGCACACTGCAAAGCGGTCGAAGAGGTATTGCGGATCGGTCCATCGGGTAGTCTCTTTCAACAAATTTGCGACTGGTTGACGGTTCACAAGTCGGCGGCGGAGGGGGAGGCGTTCAAGAGCCGAATACTCCCCATCCTGGGCGGGATTGTCCGATTGCAGCGGGAATTGTTGAACACCGATGATGAAGATGTCCAGAACTCCTATTGGGACATCAACGACAAAATTAATTCAGAGTCAGCCTACCTACGGATATTGATAGAGTCGATGGCGGAGTTTCTATCTCCCGAAGAGTTTGCAGAGGAGGCGGGGTTAAACCTAAAGAACGTCACAAGGCAGATTAAAGCGGGAACACTTGTCCCCACCAGAGCCGAGGCGGAACGGCGGAGGAACCGCAAAAAGGAGAGGGAAGTAAAACCCGCGCAAGTACAACGCAAAACCACCATGCGCCGATGCCAGTCCCCGACCTGCAACTGGCGCGGTACGCTCCCACTCGATCAAATCGAGTGTCCGAAATGTGGGATAAATACCCGCATTGACACTGGTGCGCCTGCGCGCACCAAAGCGCACCACAAATGAAAATAATGTGATTTTTTAGGGAAATTCATTCCTTTTTTGGTGCGCTAATGATGCGCACCATCCGCCTATGCCATATTCTCGGCATGGGACATGACTTGGCAATACCGGAACCGCAAGAGGCATCGGTCCTGATGCGGTCTTTTGTGACCGCACTCAATCGCATTGGCCAGCCCCGGGCGCTCTTCGGCGCTGAGGAGGCGGCGCAGTATGTGGCCGTCTCCCCCAGAACCTGGGCGCGGCTGGTGTCCAGCGGGCAAGCGCCCGCGCCCGTGGAGCTTAGGGGGCGCAAATTGTGGAGGCGGGCGGAATTGGATCAATGGATTAGCCGACTGTGAGGCGCATAAAAAACCGCCGGAGCTTTGCCTTCGCCCGGCGGTTAAGGAAATCAGGATGACGCAAGTATACCGTTCAAATCAAACACAATCAACGCTGGATTTTCTGGCGGCGCTGTTCAAGCCGGACGACATAATCGAGTTTCGCCTACTGCCATCACGGCGGCAGGAATGGTATCGGCTGGAAGATGTTGCCGACAAACTCCCCCGGTTGCTGGAAGCAAACAACGGCGGCGAGAACGTCTATTTTGGCGTGAATCCCCGACCACAAAAAGGCGACAGCACAAACGAGAGTATTGTTCTGGCACAGACCATATTTGCCGACTTCGACAAGTGTGAAATCAGCAACGCGATTGAACGTGTGAGGGCATCGGGATTGCCAGCGCCAACCCTTACCGTGGCCAGCGGCCACGGACTACATACCTACTGGCGATTGAGTGAGCCAACGCTTGATATCGAGGCGTGGCGGGAAATTCAACGCGATTTAATCGCACTATTGGCCAGTGATGACAAGGTGCATGATCCCGCAAGAATCATGCGACTACCCGGCACCATGAACCACAAAGAGCCGGCCGCACCATGCGAAGTGCTGGAGGTGGACTATGAATAAGGTCTACCCCCTGGAACAGCTACGCCGGCTCATCCCGCCGCGCAATGTGAAGCATGGGCCGTCACACAAACCGACTGGCAACAAATCCGCCGTTGATCGGTGCATGGCGTACCTGGCCAAATGTCCTGATTCAGTCAGCGGCAATCGTGGTCACGATGCAATGCTGCGGGCGGCGTGTGAATGCCTGCGATTCGGCCTGGCCGACGGCGATGCGATGGCGGTGCTGAGGTGGTTCAATGGCGAAAAAGCCGACCCGCAATGGAGTGAATCAGAGCTAACCCACAAGCTGGCCAGCGCAAAAGGCATGGTCAATGGGGATTTTGGTTGCCGGCTGAAAGAGCCGAAAAAACAACACATCGCGGGAGATAATGAGCCGGAGGCCGGGCCGGTGGACCGCAAAAACCCACTGCCGCTTGCACGCGGTTTTCGCACCGCAAGGTATATGCACGATGACGGGCCGACGCTGATATTCTGCGGCGACGAGTTTCATGCCTGGCGAAACAATTGCCATTCGCCGGTCGAAAACGCTCAAATCCGAAAAGAAATTTACGGCTACCTGGAGCCACTGGAGACCATCCGGCAAGCCGGCGAAAATGAGATTATCGAGCCGTTTAAGCCGCGCGACCGCGACGTAAACACGGTGATTGACGCGCTCAAAGCAGTTTGCCACTTGGCGGCGTCCGCGCCGGCGTGGATTGATGGGGAAGGGCCAGACCCTTCACAACTCATCGTCGCGCCCAATGGCGTCTTCACCATCACCGAAGAGGGCATACAAAAAGTATGTGAACCGACCCCCCGGCTGTTCGTGGCCAACGCGCTGGATTACCCCTTAATCACTGATGCGCCCGAACCAGTGGAGTGGCTGAAATTCCTCAAAGATATTTTCGAGGCCGATCAGCAGCGGATTCGCTTGCTTCAGGAATGGATCGGTTATGTGCTGACCTTCGATACCAAACTGCAAAAAATCCTACTCATTCTGGGTCCGCCACGATCAGGGAAGGGGACCATCGCGCGGATCATTACGCGGATCATTGGCGCGGATAATGTCTGCGCCCCCACCCTGGCGGGGCTGGCGACAAACTTTGGACTGTGGCCGCTCATCGGAAAACAACTCGCAATCATCGGCGATGCGCGATTGAGCGGCCGTTCCGATCAGGCAATCGTTGTCGAGCGCCTGCTGAGCATTTCAGGTGAAGACTCCCTAACCATCGACCGCAAGAACCGCGAGCCGCTGACCACGCGATTACGGGCGCGACTAATGATGTTATCGAACGAAATCCCCAAACTCGCCGATAGCAGCAGCGCGGTGGCAAACCGATTTGTCATTTTGCCGCTGCAAAAATCTTTTCTGGGCCACGAAGATATCGGCTTAACCGACCGCCTATTAGCCGAGGTGCCGCAAATTGCCGCGTGGGCGATCAAGGGCTTGATGCGGTTGCGGGCCAGTGGGCGATTCACCGAGCCGGCGGCGGCGGACGACCTGCGGCAGGAAATGGCCGACCTGGGCAGTCCGATCAGCGCGTTCATCCGCGACTGGTGCAGGGTGGCGGCGGGCCAGTCGGTGGCGGTAGCCGACCTATATGCCGCGTGGTGCTGCTGGTGCATCGAGCAAGGCTCAAATCATCCCGGAACCGTCCAGATATTGGGGCGCGATTTGCGAGCCGCAATGCCGGGAATTACGGCATCCAAGCTGCGCGACGGTGACAACCGGGTACCAACCTACAACGGCATCGGCCTAACTTTGGCGGCGGCTGAGGCGGTTGCAGCGGACCGGGCCAAAAAGGCGGGTGAACGATGAAAAACGCACTTTGGTCCGCAGTGGTCCGCGGACCTAACCATTTCTACGCGACGGAAGATTTTCATTCCTATGCATGTGGGGATGGAAATAGAAAGGTACGCGGACCATCGCGGACCACACTGGCAAATGAAGAGCCAGTGATTCACCGCCAATGGGACCACCTGGACCAGCAAGCCGCACGTGAAGGAAGGGCACTGCGGACCTTGGACGCGATAAGACCCCGACGCCGGCGGCATGGGGAGAAAAGGGGGAAGCGATGACCCGATGGATACTCACATTACAGACCCAACCTTGCGACGTGCCGGAAAGCATTCGGATGAGGAAGTTGCTGAAGATCGCGCTGAGGGTTTGCGGGTTCAGGTGCGTTCTGATTAGCCGGGAAGGCACAGAGTCCAACGCTGGTGAACGATCAGGCAATGGGATGAGCCAGAACCCATCCGAAGGGGCAGAACGCGCCAGCGTGGCACAGAACGCCAGCGATGGCGAAGAGGAGGTGTTCTAAATGCTTTACCCCCTCCGCCCAGGTCAACATCCAATGGAGCGGGGGCCAAAAGACCGCGTGCCAGTCTTCCGTGAATGCTGCGGAAACTACGGGTGGGGGGGTTGATTGAGGTTTTGAATGAAAGGAAAGCTATGACAGGACGACCACCAAAGCCAATGGCGCTGAAGCGGTTGACCGGTACGGATCGTGGAAGCGGCGATGAGCCGCAACCGCCGGCGGACATACCGAAGATGCCTGACCACCTTAACGCCAGCGCCCGGCGGGAATGGCGGCGGCTGGTGAAGCAACTCCACCCATTGGGATTGTTGACCAGCATCGACGGGGATCAGTTGGCGCTCTATTGCGTGGCGTATGCCCGCTGGTGCGAAGCTGAAGCGGAGCTGGCCAGGTCGGGCGTTGTGGTTGTCAGCCCCAACGGCTACCCGATCCAGTCCCCCCATTTGGCCATAGCCACGAAGGCGATGGAACAAATGTATCGCTACCTGGGGAAGTTTGGGATGAACCCCGTGGACCGGGCGCGTATCCACGTAACACCAGTGCAACAGGAAGACGCGATTGAACGGGAATTTTTCGGACGTGAATCTGTGAAAATTGGATGAGGAACAAAATGGAATTCATAGACCTACAAAAAATCGTGGCAGTTAAAGGGGAGGCGTACCGGCAGGCGTTGGGGAGATTGGTTTGTGCCATTGAAGACTCCGCCTGTCCCACCGACCCCGAGACGCGACTGTCCGCACTGGCGGCGGCGGAAGAGTTGTTCATGAGCGGACACATGATGCTCCAAGCGGCCAAGGCCGTTTATGAGCGTGAAGCCCGACGAAAATCCAACCCGAACCTGAATTGAGGAACCCCACATGAATAATATTCAACCTGGAATCCTGTTTGCCGTCATTCTCGAAAAAGACGGCGGGGAAGATGGTGGCGGCAACACCAGTGCGTCATGGACCTATACCGCGACTTCGATCAGCGGAGAGACGCTTGGCCGCGAACTGTCTCCGCAATCTCCCCGCACAATCGGCAAGTGTTCGCCGGCAACGGAAGGTCAAGCCTACTACAGCGCCAACGGTGAACTGGTGCTGTCGGTGGCGTTCGAGCGGCGGCGCTGCGTGGTCCTGAATCGGGGGCAACTGTGATTTGGACACCCTTTGCGGATCGGTGCCGCGACTGCGGCCGGCGAAAGCGGCGGAGATACAACCCGCTGAAATTCGTCAACGGCGACCGGCTGCTGGATGACGATGGAAACGTCCGGCTTGACGATGATGGCAATGAAATGCTGTCGGATGGGGCGGGGGATCATTGCTGTTGCGGCTGGCCGGACCTGGATTGCCAATATTGCGGATCATCTTCGGCAGACACCCCCGACAGTTTGACCTTTACGTTTGCTGGCGTCAGCGCTTGCAACACTTGCACCAGTTATGGGGGGACGACGTATAAGACCGACTTTGCACTGGACGGCGATTACATCGTAGGAAACAACGGGAATATCTCGTGTGCCTACGTTTCGAGTTTCAATTTGTCAGAGGTGGGATACTACGGTTCGGGCTGTTTAAGCGTTTCGGCGTTGAAATTGACGCTGACGGCGAGCCTGTCGGTTACTGACTTGGCGATACCCCCGTTCACGCGTTCAGGCAAATGGACGATCAACGGCATACTGATATTCGTCGAGGGCGGTAAAACGTTTGAGGTATTCCGGGGGACGATCATTCCTTCACTGAGAACGGCCGCATTTTTCGATTGCTCCACCTGGGGGACATGCGACAACGAAGTGACGGCATGCGGCCAAACTGGAACCTGGACTTTCCCGGCAATCAATTACGGTGGTTCGTTAATGGTGGTGGCAAACCCATGAAATGCCTTCAGTGTGAATATCGCCAGCGCAACTGTCACGGTGCCTGCGCTTGCACGGTGTCCGGCCGGGACATCACCGACCACGCCGACAAGGGGGATTGTCCCAAAGGATTTTTCAACACCCCCTCGGCCACAATCAAACTGGCGCATGGGGTGGTCGGGATCGCAAAAGCGGTGGCCGGCATCGACCGTGCGGATGGTGAGACGATCAGCAAGCGGATCGACCTATGTAAAGCGTGCGAGCATGCCAAGCTGGCTGGCGGATTACTTCGCAAGTGCGAACTGTGCGGGTGCGCTGTTCGCCTGAAGGTCCGCGTGAAGGGCGAATCGTGCCCGGCGGGGAAGTGGTAACAAATTTTGAACCCAATGGAAGTGATTTATGGATAGTGGAGCAATTCGAGACGCGGGTGGTATTTCAATTCCGGTGACGGTGGACCCCTCCACCATGAAGCCAGGATTTGAAGAGGTGAAGCGCATCATTGCGCGTTCACCCAATGTGATCAAGATCAAGCCTGAAATGGATTTTCAGGAAGGTCAGATCACCCGCGCCATGAACAAGGCCATCCGTGAAGCCGAGCGTGCATCGGCCAAACTTGCGGCAGATGTTCGACTTATCAATGAGAAGTCGTTCGTTTTTGAACCACGGATTAAATTCAGTCCCGAAGCGGTCAAGGTGCGTGTTGCGGAAATGGTTCGCACGGCGCAGGAACAGGCCGCACGCCAGCAGATCGAGGTCGCGGCGAAGATCAAGTACGTGGAGGATACCCGCGTCATTGGGCCCCAGCCGCGAAGCATTGCGGCCAGAAACGAACGAATTTTTGCTCGCACCCCTGAGCAACAGGCCATTCGCGACCGCCAGGCACAAATCATTGTGGGGATGAGAGATTCCGGCCGTGAAGCCAGAATTGACGAAGC
>JADYZN010000062.1 GCA_020853095.1 Phycisphaerales bacterium
ATTACGGCGCGATCAGCGACTATCTCAATATGAAGACGTGGACGAGCGGAATTCCAACCGTATACACCTGTCCCACCCTTCAGGGGATAGCGCCGTCGTTCTGGTTTGCCAATACCTATGCGATCAATTATTACGGTTCATCCAACCCGTGGAACCAGTCCGAAGCGTTGGTGGCGGCGAGCGGCTGGCCCATGCATCGCCTGACCGACATTCGCTCGCCGGCGGCAATGGTCTGGTTCATGGATTCGTATGTCACGGATCAATATACCGGCAGTAACGCCGGCTTTTATTGGTATCCGCCGGTGTTGGCGTCGGATCAGGTGTTTGTCGTGGGTGAAGGCGCCGGCACGGCGCCCCAGTGGTTCAGAGGTCAGTTATGGCCGCACAATGGTTCCAAGAACTTTGTGTTCGTTGACGGTCATGCCGAAACGATTCAAAAAGGCAAGGTGCCGAATATAGGCCGCAATACTTTCCCGCAACCGCCGTTCTGGGTCAGCAACGGCAGAATGAATTGACGATGTCTGGGTTCACGACCATCGACATCCGTGGGGGAACGTATTTTAGCCAGGGAGCGTTGAGCTTCATCAAGATGCGATCGATTTTTATTTCATTTGTCGTGATGGTTGCCAGTTCGGTGGTCTCCGCCCTCGCGGCAACGCCGGCCGACACGCTGTACGTCAGCGAAGCCTCCCAGCGCGAGGCGGGTCAGATGCTGTTGAGCGATCAACGGCGCCTGATTGTGGATGCGTACAAGGAACGCGACCGGATGGTCGATGCGCTGCAGACGCCCGACCAAATCAAGGCATGGGCGACCAAGGCGCGAGCGGCTTTCATTCAGTCGATGGGGGGGCTGCCTGAAAAATGTCCCCTGGATGCCAAGTACACGGGCCGGCTTCAAAAAGACGGCTACACCATTGACAAGGTGTTGTTCCAGAGCCGGCCGGATTTCTGGGTTTCCGCCCACGTCTATCTGCCCGATCCGCTGCCAAAGGAAAAAATCCCCGGAATCATCGCCCCCATGGGTCATTCCGCCGCCGGCAAAGAGTCGGACTGGTATCAGGATCGCGTCATCGGGCTGGTTCGCCAGGGCTTCGCGGTGGTGGCGTACGACCAGGTGGGGCTGGGTGAACGGTGGCAATATTTCGATCCGGTCACGAAACTGAACATCGTCGGAAACCGAGATGCGGCGGGCGTCTTCAACCCCAAGGTGTTTTTCGGCAGTTCCACCACCAACGAGCATGATTACATCGGCGCCCAGCTTTGGCTGACGGGCGACAGCCTGATGCAATGCATCACCTGGGATGGCATTCGAGCCATCGATTTTCTGGTGTCGCTGCCGCAGGTGGACCCGGACCGCATCGGATGCACCGGCGCATCGATGGGGGGAACGACGACGACTTTCGTCGCGGCGGTTGATCCGAGATTGAAGGTCGCCATCCCCGTGTCATACGTGACGCGAAGGCAACTGTTGGCGGAGGATGTCAAGGGTTTTGGCATGGACGCCGAGCAGGTGCAGCTCGCGACGGCCAGGCCGGGCGAGGCGTGGGAGGAAGCGGACCTGCTCCTTCCCATGGCGCTGCATGGCGGGTACGTCCAGATCGGCGGGAACATCAAGGATTTCTTCCCCATCGCCGGCACGCGGTGGGCGGCCCAAAACCTGTCCGGTCTGTACGCCAAGCTGGGCATGGCGGATCATTTCCATCTTGCCGAGGTCGATTTCGGTCATGGCTGGTCGGTCCCGATGTACGAGGCCAATTACAAGTTTCTGCACGAGGCATTCGGGCAGACCGGGCCGTTTCCACCGGTCAACACCAGCGGGGTCATTCCGTTGAAGGAATCCCAGGTGCTTTGGACCACTCCAGCCGGACAGGTGACGGCGCCGCCGCTGAACAGCCTCACTCTTTTTGATCTCAACCGCCAAAAGGCGGATGAGCTGGGCAAGGCGAGACAGGCCGCCGGTTCATCCCCGAAACAGATCATCGAGGATGCCGTGAAGCTGTCGGACACGCGCGATGTGGGCGTTCCGCAATCGAAGTTTTCCGGGTCGGCGCCGCGCGATGGTTACGTGGTTGAGAAATATCTCATCCAGACGGAGGCGGGCATTCAAGTCCCCGCGTTGTTGATCCGGGCCGCTTCCGCCGCCCGAACGCCATCGCGAGTCCATTACGTCTACGCATCGCCCGATGGGAAGCAGACGGTTTTTGACGCCACCCATTTTCCATTGCGGGAAGCGGTCAACACGGGCGCCAGCGTGCTGGCGATCGACGTGCGGGGTTGGGGGGAGACGCGCTGGCGCCGAAAACCCGATCAGCCCCCCTCACCGATGGACCTTTATGCCGGATGGACCAGTCAATCGGAAGAACATCTCCTGACCTGCAACGAGCTTCGTCTCGGCCGCACCCTGGTGGGTTCGCGTGCGACAGACATGCTGGCGTCGGCACGGTGGCTGCGGCAACACCTGATGGATGGAAACAAATCGCAGGCGTTTGCGTTGATCTATCTGTGGGGCGAAGGCGAACTGGGCGTCGCGGCGATCCACGCCGTCGCGGCCAATCCCGCCGCCGGTCTCGAAGCCGTCGCGGTTCGCAGCATTTTCAGTTACGACGATTGGGTTCATACGCGGATTTATGATGTGCCCATGGCATTGATCATCCCGGGCATCCTGAAAAAATACGACCTGCCCGAACTGGCCTGGGCCATGGCAAAAACATCCGGCCGCCCCGTGGTGAGCTGGATCGACCCGGTGGATGCGCAGGGGTTGGCGGTTGATCCGGGCGTGGTGAACGCAAAAATCGTCGCGGCCACGCCGCTGGACGCCGGCGACGCCATGCAAGCCGCCCGGGTCTACGCCGGTGCGATCAACGAATCGTGGCGGCGCCTCTCCACCCTTTCACGGGCACAACAATGGATACTGGACCTGGAAGGCGCCAAATCCGTCAAGCCATGAACCCGTATCGAGCCAACGTGGTGCGTTCGCATCGGGACGATCGCTCAATGCGAATTATACTGAACCAACATCGCGTGGTTCGGCAATCCCATCGCGTCTGAATCGTCCGACGGTTCGCGCTGCTTCAATATCGCTCAATGACCTGATCGGAGACGAAGCGGTTGACCGTTCGCCAGCGCGTGTCGGCGCTGCGATAGTGCGGCCGGTTGAACAGAGGGTGGTGAACGCCGGGCGGATCGATGTGGACGATGTCGCTGCCCCGCACGATCACCCGATACTCTTTTTCGACAATCCGGTGTGACTCGGTGCGCTCGTGAATCGGGCACTGCCAGGTCAGCTTCATTCCTTCTTTGACGCCTTTGATGACCATGTAGCGGTTTTCCCATGCGGGCGATGCCGCCGTTTGGTTCACGAACATCCGGCACTGGGCGGGGATGGCCCATTCGGGAATGCGAAGCGCGATGTCGCAGTCGCACTTTATTCGGATGTCCACCTGGCCGCGATACGGAATATGGCTGTCGATGTCGGCCCAGGTCGAGGCGCGGTTTAGAAGCAGATGGATGGACAGGCGGTTTCTGGGTGCGTCGAACTGAATCATGTCGCGCCAAACCCGATAGAGTTGCGTGGCGCCGTTGCCGACGCAGCAGGCCATGACGCTGTTGGTCGGGTCGCCTTGCCAGTCGTTGGGGGAACCCCATCCACCCCAGGCGCCGCGCCAGCGGTCGGGGACGTGGTCGAAAGACATGTGTTGCGGATTATAGGGGGGCGTTCTTGGACGGCCGTGTTTTTGCGAGAAATCATACGCCCAGTCGGTTTCCAGCAGTTGCATTTCGGCGAACATGTTGCGCACCCACCGGTCCACATCGTCCCAGCAGTCGGCCAGACCGGCGGTGCTTTGGCGCAGCGCGAGGTAGATCATGTCGGCGACTTCGCAGATCTCCAGGGTTTTACGCATCCACGGAGCGTCGGCCGGCCCCAGGTTTTCCGGAAAATATCCCATCAGGGCGTCGCTTTCGGGATGATTGCGGCCGTAGCGATAGCCGCGCAGCGCCAGCTCAATCATCTCCTTGTCGCCGCGACCGATCGCCGCTTCAAGCAAATGGGTGCGCATCAACGTGTGCGTGTGAAAATGCACGCAGCCGCCGGGCCGGTTTGGGTCAACGTCCGCTGGCGACAGGCGAAACTCACCTTCGGGACCAATGAATCCACTGTGGCCCAGGCTGTAGAACCTGGCCAGCTTGTAAGACAGATCGAGTGCTTCCTCGCATCCTGTCATTCTGTAGTACGTCGCCAGGCCGGAACCCAGCCAGATGTAATAGAAGTTGACCGGCGGCGGGGGGAGCGGGCCTTTGCTCGGTTTTTCGCCCAATCCATATTGCGATTTGTCGAAATAGGCGTAGTCGCCCATATCAATGGCCATTCGATGAAATGCCAGGACCATCCTCCGGGCGAGATTGTCCCATTGAACATCACCCGTCATCGCGTGATACACGGCGGCGGCTTCCAAGGCGCGGCCGCTTGTCGGAAGGTCCATCGTGTGATGACCGACGTTTCGCACCTCGGCCTCACCGACATTGCCGAATTCATCCCCCTCGAGCGCCCACGGCCTGCCGGTCGTCGGCGAGTACAACAGCCCGTCAGGCCCCCGCATCTGCAGGATCGTCGCCATTCGCTGCCATTCGACGTCCAATGCCTCTTCCGATCCGCACATCTGGCGCAGCAGCATGGAAGGGGCGAAAAACTTGTATTCCACCCGATCGTTGAAATCGTGGTACATCGTGGGAGGCTGCCAGCCGAACCATGCCCGCCAGTAGATCTCACAGTTGGCATCCCGGTCCGCGCAGGCCGTCAGGCCATGAATGGCGTGATGGGCGCGCTCGGCAAGGTCCAGGGTATCGGGAACTTTCGCTTCATATCGAGCGCCTCGGAACCGCGGCATCTCAAAGTCGGGAATGATCGGATTGATATATTCAATGGCGGGGTTGCGTGTTGGCATGTCCATTTCCACATAATGATCTCGCCGGCTCCCGTCCGTGCAATGAGCACCGAACCGGAGCCGGCGAGAATCGTATCATCAAACCTGCCTGCGGTGGCCGTCTAAATTCGCCGCCTTCGAGAACATAGAGCGACCATGGCAAGGGATGCTCCCACTGCCGCGGAGGCGGGTTCCGGCACCGCGATCGGGCCGGACTGATATAGAGCCGAAACCTGAGAATCCGACAAGGTCTCGTTCCAGAGCTGCACCTGATCGACGTTGCCGGTGGCATAATAGAACGGACCGACGGCGGGATTCATGGCTGTGTCGTACACCCCATGAGGAGCTGCCCAAGGGGTTGAGGCGGCGAGGGTGCCGTTTTTGTACAACTTGATCGTTGCGCCGTCGAACGTTCCAACTAAGTGGTCCCACACTCCCGTGGAAGCGGTAGTTTGGACAAGGTTGAATTCATTGTTCGGCCAATCATCCGGATTAGTGCCTACATCAAAGCGATAATTCCCCGCCACGACCACCAGTCCATACCTGCTCCTATACGAATGTTCCGTGCCGAAGATCCAATTCACACCGCTGGTCGAATCCATCTTGACCCACGCTTCGATCGAGAAATTCGGCCCCATCGTGAACGTGGGGCCATCCGGAATGACCACCGAATCATTGCCGGTTCCGGAACCGCTGCCATCGGCAAAACGCACCGCGTAGTTGCCTGGGCCGCTGGCGACGAAACTGGCGCCGTTCGACACCGTGCCGTTGTTGCTGCCGGCGGTATCCGTGGCAACGGCCCCGCTTCCTTCGTTGAAGGTCCATTGTCCAATCAAGGCCGCCTGCGCCATGGGCGCCAACGCCAGACTGAAGACCGTACCGAACAACGCCGTACGCCAACTGCCTTTCACGATACCATGATCGGATCGAGTAATCATCTCGAACTCCTCCATTGTGTTGTACCGGAGTAGAAATGTCACCCCATAGCCGAAATAGAAGTGTCACCCCTCAGGGCAATCGCGAGTAGTTCTTTCATATCATAATCTTGCGATTGCGCTTTGCCATCCTTCCCGTTAACCTGTTTCTTTCGTCGCGAAGCTTCGCTGGTTGCACAACTTGACTCCAACACACAGGAG
>JADYZN010000063.1 GCA_020853095.1 Phycisphaerales bacterium
CACCCAGGGGTCAACGATCTGCCGTCGGCCGCGTCATCGCGGGCATCTCCGCTACGCTCCGATGCCCGCGATGACGCATCTGTCATTGAAGCACGTTTTGCCTGCAAAGGGAATATACGAGGGGTCATTGGCTTTGTCACGAACGCATCGTTCATCGACGGCAATGCACTTGACGGACTGCGCGCCTGCCTGACCGACGAGTTCACCAGCATCTACGTCTTCAACCTGCGGGGGAATCAGCGGACTAGCGGCGAACTTTCCCGACAGGAAGGCGGGAAAATCTTCGGCTCCGGAAGCCGCGCGCCCATCGCCATCACGCTACTGGTGAAGAACCCGTCCAGGAAGGCCCCGGCCACGCTTCGCTACCACGACATCGGCGACTATCTGGACCGCAACGAAAAGCTCAAGATCATCCGCAACTTCGCCAGCATCGGCGGCATCGACACCGCGAAGAAATGGACGGTGCTCACGCCCAACGCGGAATACGACTGGATCAACCAGCGCAACCCGGCGTTCGACGCATTCTTCCCAATGGGGGACAAGAGCGACGAAGCGCCGACAGTCTTGTTCGAGAGCTACAGCCAAGGAATCAACTCTGCTCGCGCCGCATGGGTCTTCAACTTCAAAAGGCTGAGCGTAACCGAGAACGTGTCGCGGATGATCGACTTCTACAATCAGGAAACGGAACGGTATGAGTCCGCAAGCGCTGGGGTATCAAAGAACGACCGGCCGGATGTCGATTCCTTGGTCTCTAGCGACCCAAAGAAAATCAGTTGGGCGCGCGGTCTCAAACAGCAGTTGGAACGATACAAGCGACTTGAGTTCGAAGAGAAGTCGCTCACGGTTTCACTGTATCGACCATTTTGCAAGCAGTGGGTGTATTTCAACCGCAACTTGAACGAGATGGTGTATCGCTTGCCGAGCATCTTCCCGGTACCGGGTGCTCGCAACCTCGTGATCGCGCTTACGGGAAAAGGGGTCTCCAAAGAGCCGACGGCGTGCGTCGTCGATTGCGTCCCCGATGTCCAGTTCGAGGCGAACGGACAATGCTTCCCACTCTACCTCTACGAACCCGCCGAAGAATCCGGCAAGCTCGACCTCGGCAAGAGCGACGGCGAGATCATCGACGGCTATCGCCGTCGGGACGCGATTACGGATGGGATTCTGAAGACCTTCCGCGCGGCGTATGGCAAGGGCGTGAGCAAGGAGGACATTTTCTATTACGTCTATGGCGTGCTGCATTCGCCGGAGTATCGCAGGCGTTTCGCGGCGGACCTGAAGAAGATGCTGCCGCGGATTCCCCTGACGAAAGAGGCGAAGGATTTCAAGGCGTTCGCGGATAGCGGGCGCGAGCTGGCCAAGTGGCATTTGAATTACGAGACGGTGCAGCCGTGGCCGGTGGAGGAGATTCACGACAAGCTCGACCTGGGGTTGGAAGAAACCTACAAGGTGCAGAAGATGACCTTCGCCCGCCCGACGCCCGCGCAGAAGGCCGCGGGGGCCAAATGGGACAAGACGAAGATCATCTACAACAGCCACATCACAATCAGCAAAATCCCCCTCGATGCGTATGAGTACATCGTCAACGGCAAACCGGCGATCGAGTGGGTGATGGAGCGGTATCAGGTGACGCGCGATAAGGACAGCGGGATCGTCAACGATCCCAATGACTGGTGCAAAGAGCACGATCAGCCGCGCTACATCATCGATTTGATCGGGCGTGTCGTGCGGGTAAGCATCGAGACGATGAAGATCGTGAAGACCCTCCCCGCGCTCAACGAGATCGCTCGGCCGACGTGAATCCCCGCATCCCGCCACGCCCCACCCGCGACACCCAAACCGCCGTGTCGAAGGAACTGGAGGAGCTGATGCCCTCGCTTCTGGACCCGGCGTTTGCCGGCGGGTTGTAGTCCCATCGGGCAGCGCCGCGCCGCTCCCCGCCCATGCAACATCCCGCGCCGTCGGATGCCCGGGGGATGCCTCCGAAAATCCATTTCGACCTCGGCGCGGGCGGGGAGGTGGGGAGCGTGGGTGGGGTTGAACGCAACGTGATAAGTCTATAGGTGAACGCCGGTGCGGATTCTCTCGATCATTATCAACAACCCATCAATCTCGCGATACTATTCAGGGGAAACACCTCGGCTTTTTCCCTCCTCCTCATTTCTTTTTTTCTCCGCGGCATCCAGCCATTCCGCGATGTTCTTATTTACCGTTATTACAGACCATAGTACGAACCCAACGCTAACCAGCGCCGCGAAGAGACAACTGGCCGCAGCGAGCCAGTGATGAACAAGGCCGACCGTGACTTGAAGGAGAGACGTTATCAAACAGCAGAGAATGGCGCAGAACAGCCTCTGTCGAAGATTACACAGCGGGCCATAGTATGGGAGATCGTTCTTGATCGTCCTGAGTTCGGAAATCATCTTTATATAATGATCGGTGTCGTATACGTCTCGCTTCATGGTCGCGACAATGAAAGTTTTCATCGCGAACAGAAAAGCGCTGGCCGTGAGGAAGCCGGAAAACAAAGCAGGCCGAAGCCTGTCGTACAGAACCCAGAAGGATTCTCCCGACGTCATCGTCTCGGTGAATTGGCTTAGAAGCCCCAGCATGAAAGCCTCCTATGAATGGGACGGCTTGTGCATTCGGGCGTGGTTTTCCTTGCTCCCGGCAACCTTGAGCAGCACTTGAAGGCAGTGCGCTTCCTTTATTTTTCCCAGATCAATTTCGATTGTCTTCGCAAGGTCGTCGTAGTCGGCTTCTGCCAGAACGTCCGGGTTGTTCGTCAGGCGCACCACCTGTTCCAGCCCGCTGGAATCCCGTCCTTCGATGCGTCCCTTCGTTAACCTCTTGGATTCAATAATAGAAACCAGTTGATCCCGGATGCTCGCGACGCTCCAGTCTTTCTTGAAACGCAGGGTATGGGACTCCTTCTTGACGGCGTCCCGCAGAGGCGTGAATCCATTTCCATCAACGGTGAGAGTTGCAAAGTCAAATTCAAAGCTTTTGATTCTGTCAAGATCCTTGAGAATCTCATTCAAAGTTTCCTGACGGTAGATGGGAACGTACTTCAAGCTGGGCCGGTACTTTTTCTCAATTGCTTTGACTTCTTTCTTTGACGCACCGGTTGCAAGCTTGTTCTTTGCCGCAGTCAGGCCCTGTTGTCGAAGTTCATCGTAGGCCAAACGGCACAAGGATGAAAACTGTCCGACGCTACAGGACTGATGGTAGTGTTGATACAAGCCTCGGCGAGTCTTTTTCACAATCACAAAGAAGTTGAACTCAAACGGACTGGTTCCCTTCTCCAATTCCGAAACCGTGATGACAATCTTTCCGTTGTTCTCGGCGACCAGCGGCAGGTGCTTCTGATCTTTGATGGTCATGAGCATGCCGCCCCAGTAATCATCGAGATCACAGACATAAAGCCGTCGGGCGTGATCGCCAAATTCGACCTTCTCGCCGCCCTTTTGGCGTAAGTGGTCCATCAGATTGTCCAATGGAACAGCTTCCGCAAGTTCCCATTCGAAAGGCATGATTTTCACGCGCATGAAGACTCCTTCATCCGATTCGCCCGGATTCGCTGGGGGATTGTCGGCTCCGACAGCGGCGTTGCCAAGATGTCAATGCTTCCGATCCCTCGGCGGATGCGGATCATTCCCATAGCTGTCCTTGTCGCGGATGGTTCCATCGCGGCGGTGGATGACGACTTCGGACGATTCGCCGCGCGCGATTCGGCGGGCGGCGGTTTCCGCGGCGCTTTGCGTGCGGTGCTGGCTGGTCACGCGCGCGTTGCCCGCGCCGCGAACGGCCCAGCCGCCATCACGCGGCACGACGTGCTGGTTTTTTCCCATGAGTAAACCTTTCCGGAGTGTCCCGCCCGGCGAAGTGCGGCCGTGCTTTGCCGGCCCGGCCCGCGCATCCATGCCCGCCCGTGAGAAACCCCAATGTGCAGCCCCATTAAGCCGACTCAGCCAGATGCCGTCAACACAAGATGCGGGGAAAAATAAAATTGTTTGCACGAGATGTGGTGTCTCCGGCACGACAGAATTGACCCATTTCCATGCCCATCGGAGTTCATCGACCTTCATCCGTGGCGAATCGTTCCGGCTTGACGCCAACCTCCCTTCGCGGGGCCAGGACGCCCCCGATAAAACCGCCGCTGGCGGAGTTGCCAGACCATCGTCCGGGAAAAGCGGCCCGACGGGAGAGGAATCCGATGCGCCGGCCGAGGCGGGAAGGTCTTATCCCGAGGAATAAGACTCTCCCGCCGAGGAATAAGCCGCTCTTGCCGAGGAATAAGCGGCTCCCGCCAAGGAGTAAGACTCTCTTGCCGAGGAGTAAGACTCTCCCGCCGAGGAGTAAGACTCTCCCGCCGAGGAGTAAGTCCCTCCCGCCTGGGAATTCGTCGGCTCAGCCACCTGCGCCAAGCACGAGATCGTCTTCGCCGACAGCGTCGCCGCCGGACAGCAGGTCTGGATCCGCTGCGCGTGGATCAACAGGAAACAGCAGGCCGGCCCGTTCAGCGAGCCGATCACCACCAACATTCAGGGTGGCGGATCGGCCGTGACGGGACAGAACATCAAGATCGCGGCGTAGGGGAAGCGAGGAATGAGCCACGGAGACACAGAGATCACGGAGAAGAACAATCAAATGATCTAAATTGATTGTTTGGATTTCTCTCTCCCCATCCGCATCTGATCTCCGTGCTCTTTGTGTCTCCGTGGCTCACCTTTGTTGATCCAACTCCCCCCTCTTTGGCCAGCACGGGGAAAGATCAATTCAGATTCAACAGTTTTTCCAGGCGGGCTTTGGATTGCGGATAGTCCTCCTCGAATCGGGGGACGTTGGGCTTTGGGGGTTCGTATTGTTCGCACAGGGCGAAGAAGCGGGCGACCAGCGGTTTGAGCCGGGAGATGGTCCGCGCGTCGAGACTGGACAGTTGGGCTTCATCCTCGACGTACCAGACCGGCTCGATCGCCGCGCGGTAGGCGCAGATCGACGCCTTTTCAACCCGGTGGCGGATGACGTCGTCGTCCGCCAACCGCAGGGCCTGGGCAAACGCCTCAAGGCCGGCGCGGGCGACCGATTCATTGGAACCGTAGTCGGCGGCCTTGCCAAAGCAGTCGGCGTGGCGGTTGCCGGCGGCGTCCTGGATTAACTTGAGATACTTGAAAATGGCCGGGGCGGCCGGGCCGTAATGCAATTTCACGAATTCGCCGACAAGTTGATCCGCATCCAGTTTCGGATCCCACAGCAACTTCGCGGTGACAAAAGTCCGCAGTTCGGACAAGGCCGCGGTGTGGTAGGGAACCCCTTCCATGAAAACGCCGGTGACGTGATTGGAGACCAGGTAACGGATGTTGGGGGCGATGACCTCAAATCGCGGGCAGGGGATGCGAATGTCGCCGAAGGACAGGTTGTAATCCCAGACCGAAATCCTATCGCAGATCCCGCGCCACGCGGCGAAGACCTTCTGGAATTTGACGTTCCGCGGGCAGTTGGGATCCGACAGGGGATGAAGCACGCACGCCTCGATGGAGCACAGTTGGATCAGGACGTTGGGCCGCGGCCGGAGGGTGCGCGGGGGCTGGAGGGTCTGATGATACGCCAGCGTGCCGACCGTCACGTCCGGGAACTCCTGTGCGACCCGGTCCGCCACGGCGTTGACGAACGCCAGAACCGAGCCCATGGTCGTGCCCTCGCGGTCGTTGATCGCCTGGCACTTTGGGCACTGGCAGAAATTGCTTTCATTGATCAGGCTGTCGTTTTGCCCCACCGAGATGCTTTTCAGTTTGGGATTGTCCCGCAATTTCTGGAGCACATCGTCGGTGATGATGCGCAGCACATCCGGGTTGGTGAGGCACAACTGGGTCTGATACCACTCCACTTCGACCTGCGACTTTCGCTTTCCATCGATCAGGGAGTAATACTCGGGGTGTTCCTTGCCGTATTTGGTGGTGGGCATCACCTCGCAGAAGGTGTGGTTCATGAGCGTCACGTCCGACCGCCCGCCATACGGGTCGCCAAAATCATGTTCATTGAACCTGATGCGGGTTGAGAACGCGGGGTCGAATTCCGGTCCCGCCTCATCGCTGTAGCGAAACATAAGCGGGGGGTTGTACGAATAATCCACCGGGCCGATCAATCGGCCCTGTCCCACCGGCGGCACGAAGGTATGATCGGGCGTCAGAAATCGCACGCCCAGATAATTTTCGAGAAACGCGTAAACGCCATAGAGCGTCCCCCGTGGCCGGCCGCCCGCGATCGCGATGTTGTCGTCGCGGATGACAATGCGCAGTTCCTCGGGCTTGAACTGGTCCGTGGAGAAACCCACCTCGCTGGATCGCATGGACGCCCCCGCGCCGATGAAGACGTGCCGGTCCACCCGATCGGTCTTTTGCACGATCGGCAGCGTGATGCCGCTGGCCAGCCGGTAATGATCGCGGAACTCCTCGGCCGCGTAGGTCTCGGCGGAAATCGCATTGTCCGGCACGACGATGTCCCATCCATCCAGCGAGGCGAGATTCACCCCGTGCCCATCCCCCAGCGCGATGGTCGGGGCGCACATCAACATCATCAACATGACCAGACTCCTCGTGAACGTTCTCATGCTTGCGACTCCATGTCCTGCGATCGATCCGCCGCCATGACGAAACATTGTCGATGAAGATATACGATGCGCTTATTTGCCGGGTTCCGCCGACTGACGTGGAATACATTGAATCCTCTGCAGACCGTCAAACTGGTAATAATTCTTCTTCACGCCCAGCTCATCCATCCAGGATTTGACCTCCTGCGTCACCCATGGGCCGGTGCCCTTGCCGCCTCCCATGTCGTTGTCCCAGAGCCACTGGGGCGTGGGCCACAGGCAATACCTGGGTGCGACGACCTGATAGAACGCCTTGTCCACGCCGTTCTGGCCATGATGAGCCATCTGCACGAAGTCGGATTTCAGTTGGTCCTTGTATTGGCCGTGCAGAATTTTCTCCCCCCCTTCCACGCCAAGGTCCCCCGGAAAGAGGATCGACTTGTAGTGATCCCATACCCTCATCACCACGCTTGAATTGTTGACGCCGTTTTCCACGATTTCAGGGTTGCTGACGCCCAGAATCCCGATCGTGACCCCGTCGAGCTTCAGCACCTGCCCCAGCTCAAGGTCCGTAATCTCCATGTGGGCGGCCTGGGCCGCCTTTTTGAAATTGTCCAGGGTTTGCGGCTCCTGCTCTTCGGCCAGGCCGTACTTGCTCATCCACTGGTCGCTGAGCAGTGAGGCATATATGTGGTCGATCTTCAGTTGGCCCGGATCTTTCAAGATGGCGGTCAACGCATTGACGTGATCGTAATGCGTGTGCGAAATAAACCACATCGCCACGTGGTTGCCGCGCGCCCTGAGGAACGTCTTGAGGTAGTCGGCATCCTCGGTGTTTCCACCATCGATGACAATGACCTTCCCTCCGGTTGTCTGCATGACGTAGCTGTTCATCTGATTGCGCGACTGGCTGGGCAGTTGCCAGACCGTGAACGTGTCATCACAACCGTAGCTGGCTTGAACGGCCATCAACGGCAAGGCTGCCAACACGATCAGAGCAATGAAAGCGTTCATCCGATTGTCTCCTGTCATTGAGGATGGATCCGGAACGTCACCGGCTTGGCGTTGCGTTCACCGGCTTGTGGTCGCCGGGAATTCGCTTATGGTATTTCTTCTCATTTTTGTGTTGCGGCCGAATGCGGCGCCCCTGGGCGATCAGCGGATTCAACCATATTGAACCCTGGGGCTGTGGATCGGCCGCGAGAACCTCCGTGTCATCCTGCGTGCGAGACACCGTCGTCAGTTCAACGGGTTGCATCAGGCCGCACGGGATCAACTGATACTCCTGTTTCCATTCTTTTCCACTCTTTCGGAATGAATAAGGTCCGATGCCCTGCCGCAAGGTGGCCATCCGATCCGCGTGCAATGGTCCGTGTGAATTGCCGCGATGTCCGATGATCTCCACGCCGAGTACGTGCGCATCGGTTGAGCCGTCAAGATGGTCGGTGATATCCACCGTCCAGGGCGCCCATCCCACCACCCGGATCGGTTGATCGTTGAGCCAGATGCGCACGGCGACGCCCTGATGGGCGGGAATGTTGACGATGTAACGCTTCGTCTCCTGGCATCTGAGCGTCAACGGGCAGAGGTATTTGACGGACCCGGAATAAAACATCAACCCCTGTTCGGTCCAGTCTCCCAGGGTGAGCGTCGATGCCAGCCGGCACATCGACACAAGCCGGCCGTTGGGTTTCACCGCGAAGTCGCCCAGGAGATAAATCGCCTCCAGGCCGCCGTGGTGCGGATCGTAACGACATCGCAGCGCGATTTGATTGTCTCCGATCTTCAACAGCCGCGGAGGCATCGGGATTTTTTTCAGGCTTGCGTCAACCCACCAGCCATCGCTTTCATCCGTTGGAAGATCGCGGCCATTGACCGAGATTGCGTGGATATCGGGTCGTTCCATCGCCAGGTGCAAGTCACCTGATGGAACGTGGTCGACGCGAAACGAATAGCGCAGCTCCACCTCGATGGATCGGGAGCTTTCGCCGTTGGTACTCTCCTTCATCTGCCAGGGTTGCCGCATCAGCCATCCGCGCGGCTCAAGCCCCAGCCGTTTGCGGATGATGTCGTCAACCTGGAGGACGTCTTTTGATTTATTCCATCGGCCGCCATCGATGCGGAACTCCGGACAATCCAACACCAGATTGTTCGGTTCGCTCAACTCATACGAATAGGCGGGCTGATGAAGTTTCCTGCTGGAAAGGACGTCGTTGACGGCCCTGCGTGGGAGGTTCAGGGGTTGATCGTGCTTGGGAAGTACGAACAGCCGGGATCCGTTCTTCTCCAGCGATGTCCTGATCTCCAGGGCGCCCCAAACAGAAGCGGTGTCGGCGCGATACAGTTTGCCGTCACTACAGTCGACCTCCATGGCGCCGGCGAAAACGCCGTTCACGCGAATTCTCACATCCTGGCACTGGAAATCCCGTTGCGCGGCGGACAACGGCTCGTGACAAGGTCCTTTGTTCTTGTGCCACACGAGCGTCGAATCGGTGAATTCCGCGCCGTAGTTGCAGACGAACAGGTAATACGCATCCGCATCCTCCCGCAGAAGATGCAGGGCCGGCCCGATTTGTCTTCCCCGATTGTCGGCGATGGAGACCCGCCTGCAACGTTCGACCGCGCGCACCATCCCGCCGCGGTTGAATGGGATGATGTCGCACATCCGGGCCAGCCGGGCGGCGGCATCGGAAGGTCTGGCGTCGACATGAGCGGCCGCGTCACCGACGACGACCACTTTTCCTCCCGCCCGCACGAACTCTTCCAGCAGTTTCACGGTGCTCGATCGGATCGTGAGCATCGGCGGAAGCAGTACCATCGTGTAGCTTGCCTTGCCAAGTTGCAGCCGCGCTTCGCCGGCCGTGCCGGTCACCGCGCCATGCCTGCTCATAATATCCTCATCGCCATAGTCGAAGCCGATATTGCCGGCCAGCAGGGCGTCGCGGACCCTCACCATGGACCGGTCGAGCTTTCGAATCGCGGCATCGTGCATCCAGTGCGGTTTCATGATCGCCCAGGCGCTTTCCACCGGGCTGATGACCAGAAGATCACGGACTTCCTCTCCCCTGGTCATGACCGCGCCGATGCGGGCGAAATAATCTTCAACGGTCGGGTAGCATTCCCACCAGGGTGACTGGTGCAAAATGGAAGCGGGATAGTCGCGTTTGCTCTCCCCCTCCATGCTGTAGAACCCCAGGTGCAGACAGCGCATGTTGATCCCCAGCGCCATCTGCCAGTCGCCGATCGCCTTGTGCGACTCAAAAGGCAACTGCCATCCGGTGCATCCATAGGTCTCGGTCAACCGTCTTCGACGGCCAAACTGGCGCGCCGCGGATGCTACTTGTATCGCCGAATCGAATTCGCGATCGTTGCACAACAAATCCATACCCGGCAGTTGCATGTGCTCGTAAAACCGCATGGCGCTGCCGACCGCGTGCGCCTGGTGGCTCAGGAGGCTCTCGAACAGGACGTGCCCCGTGAACGCGACGCCGGCCCGCTCGCACCATTCGCCGATCTGTTTTGCGAAAGATTCGACGAACAGGTGCGTCAGGCAATCATAGAAGTCGTATCTGACGGCGGACACGTCCTTTCCATCAACCGTGTAAAACAACTCCACCAGGTTCGCGACCAGGTCATATCCATATCGTTGCTTGAACGTCCGCGGAAGCGCATCGGTCCAAGGGACTCGCAGATCGTCCTTTTTATAGTGCGGGCTGAACACTTCCCCGAAATACGGCTCATCCGTGAAAATGCCCGGTATCGTTTTTCCAAAATCACTCTTGTGCCGCAACAAATACTGGTCATAAGTCGATGCGACAAAGGCCCTGACCGCCTCGGGGTTCAGCGTGTCCAGATAAGGAACAGTCGACGACCCATAGATGTTATTGTCATGTCTCCTGAATGTCCCGCTGGCGGCCGCATCCGCGATCCGGCATCGAAACACCAGCAGGCTGTGCCCGGGGCCGGCCGGGGCGTTCTCACCTTTTGCCAGTTGTCGAACCTGTGATGCGCGACCCTTCAGGAGAACGGCGCTGAACGCCGCCACGACCGCTTCATCCCATGTGACCGTCTCATCGTCGGCCAAAATGGAAAGCTCCAATCGACGCATCCGGTATTCGGGGTTTTCCGTCACGAGGCCGGCCGCGCAACCGGATGGGAATTGGTCCTCATCGTACACCCATGCCCGCATTCCCAGTTGCCTTGCTTCATCAACCGATGCCCGCACGCACTCGAACCATTCATCTCCCAGATACTGGGTTTGCAATCCCATGCGGGCGTGCATGAAAAATCCGCCCAACCCCATGCGATGCATGATGCGGATCTGCCTGCGCAATTCGTCCGGTTGAAGATCCCCGTTCCATGCCCAGAATAATTGCCCTCTGTATTCGCTGCCGGGGCAATTCAATTGTCGGCTCAATCTTTCCAGCAAGAGCGTCATTCACATCTCAATTCGCGTACAATCGCCATCCCGGCAATCATGAGCCGGATTCCGGGTCTGCATTGCATACAACGGCGGCGTCCCATTACCAACGGAAGGTCAAACCCGGCAGTCGCGGCCGCAGTTCGAGGTCCTGGGCCGATTCGGATACAACGCTTCCATCCGTGAACAGACTGTTGGGTGACTTATGGCTGGTGTTGTACCCATATACGATATAAGGACCTGGTTCAGTCACCATGTCCTGCATGAGCTTGGCCCGGCGCCCGGACAGTCCCGTCGGATATAGCCGGCCCTGTCGCTGCAACTCCAATTCCGCGCTCGGCAGAACATAAGTCCCCTCCCATGGATAGTTGCCAAAGTAAAAATAGTAGATGAAAAACGAATAATTGGGAGCGGGAGAGTAGTTGAATCCGCCGTTCTTATACCAGTCATAGGTTGACATCCCCTGGGCGGCCGGATCGGTTGTCGCAGCGGGCATCTCAAGAGTGACCGAATTCGCCGGGCAGAGGAACATGGCCATGTTGTTTCCGAGATACTTCTTCAGATCAGAGCCGATGAACCCGCTGTCGCCTGCGTTGCCGGCGATGGCGTCATGGCTGAGGTCGGATCGATTGGCGATCGGATAATTGTAGAAATTACCGGCCGGAATTTTCCCCTTGTTGTCGTTGGCGTACATCAGGATCGCCAGCCCGACCTGGCGCATGTTCGAGGCGCAGGAGACGATCTTCGCCTGCTGGCGCGCCTTGCTCAACGAGGGCATCAGTATGCTGATAAGAAGCGCTATGACGCCTATGACAACCAGCAATTCCACCAAGGTGAAACCATGATGTGTTTTTTTCATGGCGAACTCCTGTGAGACACGTTAACCGCCGATGGAACACGGATGATCACAAATCCAACCATCATCCGTGATCATCCGTGCCCATCCGCGGCCGATGATCTACTTCCGCCGGCGAATCATCGCCAACGCGCCAAGGCCCAGCAGAGACAGCGCCGCCGGCTCGGGAACGGGTGTGTAATTAATTGTCAATGCCTCGTTGCCCGCCGGGCTGTTTGGGTCGGCCAGGCCGCCGTAATAAATCTCCCCTTGCGATCCACCGGAGGTGATGGGCGTCCCTGAACTGTCCGCCACCGCGCTGATCAGGTAGGAGGTGTACGTCTTGCCCGCGGCGACATCAGCGGCCACCGCGCTGGTGAGATCGATGGTAAACAGCCCGCCGCTGCCGGTATTGGTAATCGATGTAACCCCCACATCCACCAGCGTGGCGCTGTTGGGGTGATCGGTCGACATCAGACCGGTGTTGTTGTCATTGGCGTACCTCTGAACTTTGACGTAAACGGTGGTCGGAGAGCTGTAATTGTATTGTGAAATGGTATAGACGGCGGAGTTGATGGTATCCGTGGGTTGCAACGCACCGGGAAGCGGAATCTTCACAACCCCCAGGTCGTAATCAAAACCACCGTACCAATCGCCGAACCAAACCAGATATCCACCGGTCATTGCGGGCGACGTGGTATCGTATCCACCTGCCGCCGATCTCATCGTCCCGGATTTAGCCAGGTCGACATGACCCACCACCACCGAACCAAAAGCCATCCCCGCGCAACTGATGCACGATAACGCCGCAAAGACATGCGATTTCTTCATGACAGTCCTCCAACTGGAGACATGACCATAAGTCGGCCACAATAGCCAACTCAACGCCGAATACTTTACACGCCTTTTTGAAGACAACCTTGACAAACAAGACAATTATTAGCATGATAACGCCACCACTCGCATCGGAGCCTCATCGGTGGACCTCAGTCGAAAGAACAAACTGTTCCATCGCGACCGCTTTCCCCTGGCGATCGTTCGCATGGACCCACAGCCGCCGATCACGCCGCATTCGCACGACTTCTCGGAACTGGTGGTTATCACCGGCGGACAGGGCACGCACGTCAGCGGGCGATCCACCTTTCAATTGTCGGAGGGCGATGTCTTTGTCATCTCCGAATTCCAATGGCACAACTACACCGACATGAAGGATTTATGCCTCATCAACATCCTGTTTGATTCCCATGCATTGAACCTGAATCAATGGGGCATCAGCTCATTGCCCGGGTATCAGGCCCTGTTCACCCTGGAACCGAACTGGCGCAAATCCAGACAATATCGAAATCGGCTTCACATCTCCGGACGAGACCTGAGTTCGGCCATTGCCATGATCGATCAACTCGACAATGAGCTGATTCGGCGTGAACCGGGGTTTCAATCCATCGCCGCATCCACCTTTATGCAACTGGTGGTATATCTGTCACGCCGATACCAGCAATCCCCATTGCCCGATACCCATGCGCTGCTCCGTCTCGGCGGCGCCATCGCGCATCTCGAACAACTCCAAAACGAACCTGTCAGTCTGGACGATCTGGCTCATATCGCCCACATGTCCAAGCGAAATTTCCTGAGAGCCTTCAAAAAGGCCACCGGCACCAGCCCCATTAAACATCTGCTGCGACGTCGAATCACCCGCGCGGCGGCGGATCTGCGTCAAAACGGACAGAACATCACGCAAATCGCGTTCGACCACGGTTTTAATGATTCAAACTATTTCAGCCGGCAATTTCACCAGGTGATGGGAATGTCCCCTCGTGAATACCAAAAACAATTCCAATCCCTCGCCACCCGATGAAATGCCCGACGCTCCCACTCGCCTCAAAAAACGCCCAAACTCCTTGGTGCGAAGGCCGATCGGGTTTACAATGGCTCTTTTGTCCCGCAGGCCCCGGCCGGAGGAAGAAAGGATATTGGATCGCCCATTTTGGATTGTCGATGGCCCCCTCACCCCCCCGCTTCCCCTGATCTGGCTCCACCCCGCCATCTCCAACATCCCCGCATCCGCCCGCAATCCAAAGCCGCCATCCTCCATCCCCTCCGGTTTCCGGCCAAACTTCATTGAATAAAGCCCCGACTCCCATGCCGATCCGCAATTTTTCCATCATCGCCCACATTGACCACGGCAAATCGACCCTCTCCGATCGTCTGCTGATGCGGGCCGGGGCGATCACCGAACGCGAATTTCAAAGCCAGATGCTCGATGACATGGACCTGGAACGCGAGCGCGGCATCACCATCAAGGCCTCGGCCGTCACGGTCTTTCACGAGCATGGCGGGGAAAAATTCATGCTCAATTTCATCGACACCCCCGGCCACGTCGACTTTCATTACGAGGTGCAAAAGGCGCTTCAGGCGTGCGAAGGGGCGATCCTGGTCGTGGACGCCACGCAGGGGGTGCAGGCGCAGACCGTGGCCAACGCCTACGCGGCCATCGAGGCGGGGCTGGAGATCATCCCGGTCATCAACAAGATCGACCTCCCCTCGGCCCGCACCGTTGAGGTGGCCGAGGAGATCGAGCAGGTGCTGGGATTCCCGGCCGAAGAGTGCATCCTGGTCTCGGCCAAGACCGGCCAGGGGATCGACCCACTGATCGCCACCCTGTGCGACAAACTGCCGCCCCCCAAAGGCAAGCCCGATCAGCCGGCCCGCGCCCTGATCTTCGACAGCATCTACGACGACTACCGCGGCGTGATCGTCTACGTGCGGGTGGTGGATGGGGAATTGAAAAAGGGGATGAAAATCCGGCTGATGGGGACCAACCGCGAATACCAGATCAGCGACCTGGGCAAACTGATGCCCCGACCCCGCCAGGTGGAACGCATCGGCACCGGCGAGGTCGGTTACATCGTGGCGGCCATCAAGGACCTGCACGACGTGCGCATCGGCGACACCGTGACCGACGCCCTGGCCCCGGCCGCCGAGCCGCTGCCGGGTTACAAGCCGATCCAGCAGATGGTCTACTGCGATTTTTATCCCGGCGGCAAAACCCAATACGAGGAACTGCGCGACGCGATGGACCGGCTGCAGCTCAACGACTCGAGTTTCAGCTTTCAACCCGAATCATCCGATGCCTTGGGGTTCGGCTTCCGCTGCGGGTTTCTGGGCCTGCTTCACATGGAGATCATCCAGGAACGGCTGGAACGGGAATTCGGCATCGAGGTGGTGCAGACCGCCCCGACCGTCACCTACGAGATCGCCCTGACCGATGGATCGATCGTCCGCATCGACGCCCCCAGCGAACTGCCCAACCCGACGCAGGTGCTGGAGATCCGCGAGCCGTACATCCTGATGAACATGATCCTGCCGGCCGACGGGGTGGGGGCGATGATGAAACTGTGCGAGGATCGGCGCGGGGTCTACAAAAAGACCGAGTACATCGGGGCCACCCGCGTCATCCTGGTCTACGAGATGCCGCTGGCGGAGGTGATCTACGACTTTTACGACCGGCTCAAAAGCGCCACGCGCGGCTACGGGACGATGGATTACGACTTCATCGGATTCCGCTCCGGAGAGCTGGTCAAGATGGACATCCTTGTCAACGCCGACCGGGTGGACGCCCTGTCGGTGATCGTCCACCGCGATCACGCCGAGGCCCGCGGAAGAAAGCTGCTGGTCCGGTTGAAACAGGAGATCGACCGCCATCTGTTCGAGATTCCGCTGCAGGCGGCGATCGGCGGAAAAATCATCGCCCGCGAGACGATCAAATCGGTCGGCAAGAACGTGACGGCCAAATGTTACGGCGGCGACATCACCCGCAAACGCAAATTGCTGGAAAAACAAAAGGAAGGCAAAAAGCGAATGAAGCGGGTGGGATCGGTGGACATCCCGCAGGAAGCCTTCATGGCGATCCTCGAATCGGGCGATTAGACGCACCGGCCGGATCGGACATCACCCTCTGCGCATCGCGCCATAGGCAGGGGGCGCATCCCCCCTTATGATCGGCCGGTCCATGGATTCGCCGACGTTGGGACCAACTTCCGCCGACCCCAAGCCCAGCGGGCTGTTTTTCATTCTGCGGGCGCTGCGCCATCGCAACTACCGGCTCTTTTTCATCGGGCAGGGTATCTCGCTGGTGGGAACCTGGCTGACGCGGGTGGCGACCAGTTGGCTGGTCTATCGTCTGACGCCCGACCACACCGCCGGCGAGGCGGCGTTTCTGCTGGGGGTGGTCAGTTTTTCCGGGTTGATTCCCTTGTTCGTCTTCGCCCCGCTGACCGGCGTGCTGGTGGACCGGTGGGATCGCCATCGCATCCTGGTCATGACGGCGATTTTGTCGCTGCTGCAAAGCCTGGCGCTGGCAGTGCTGGCATTGGGGCATTGGATCAACATCCCGCAGGTGATCGCACTGAGCGTCTTTCAGGGGTTGATCAACTCATTTGACGTTCCGGCCAGACAGGCGTTCCTGGTGGAGATGGTCGAGGATCCCGAGGACCTGTCCAACGCCATCGCCCTCAATTCGTCGATGTTCAACGGGGCGCGGCTGGTGGGGCCGGCCGTGGCCGGTTTGTTGATCGCGGGGGTGGGAGAGGGGTTGTGTTTTCTCATTGACGCCATCAGCTACATCGGGGTGGTGGCGGCATTGCTCATGATGCACGTCAAACCACGGCCGATGCCCAAGGAACACAAGCGGGTGATACAGGACCTGAAGGAAGGGTTTGGTTATACCTTCGGATTCAAACCGATCCGGGCGCTGCTGCTGCTGGTGGGGACGATCAGCTTTTTGAGCATGTCCTACCAGGTGCTGATGCCGATCTTCGCCGATCAACTCAGCGCGCCCGGACACGGGGCGCGGATGCTGGGTTGGCTGAACTCGGCCGTGGGGGTCGGGTCGCTGCTGGGGGCGCTCTATCTGGCCTCCCGGCGGACGGTGGTGGGACTGGGCAAGGTGCTGGCGATGGCGGCGATGTTGTTCGGGGCGGCCCTGATCGCCTTTGGGGTGGCGCCCGATGCGCTGCTGGCGCTGGGGACCATGTTCGTGGCGGGGTTCGGCATGATCGTCCATCTGGCGGCCGCCAACACCGTGTTGCAGACGGTGGTGGAGGATGACAAACGCGGCCGGGTGATGAGTTTTTACAGCATGTCCGTCATCGGGATGGCCCCTTTTGGGAGTTTGTTGTGCGGGATGCTGGCCAGCCGGATGGGGGAGGCGAACACGATCATCCTGGCCGGGGCGTTGTGCATCATCGCGGCCGGATTGTTCTCGCTGTCGATCCCCCGGATGCGGGAGCTGGTTCATCCGATCTACATGCGGAAGGGAATTTTGCCGGAAGTTTCCAAGGGATTGCAGTCGGCCAGCGTGCTGGCGCCGGGGTCGAAGGGGTGAACCATGGTTGAGCTGGAACGCATCCTCAGGGAGTTGTCCGCCGCCGGCCGATTGGTGAAGGATCGGCCCGGCCGGCAGATCTGGCGGATGGAGATCAACGGGCGGGGATATTTCATCAAGTTCTATCCGCGCACCCGATCGAGGCTTAAACGGCTGGTGCGCGGCAGCCCGGCGCTGCGGGAATTTTTTCGGCTTCAGTGGTTGCAGAAGGGAAAAATCGCCGCCCCCCGGCCGGTGGGCGTGTTGTCGGGGTTTGAACTGTGCGGCAAACGGGGAGATGCGGTCATCACCGAGGCGCTGGAACCGGCGGTGGGGTTGGATGAACACCTGAATCAGGCCAAATCGGCCGGGCGGGCGGCGACCGATCACCGGCCGCTGGCCAGTCAGGTCATCGAGATCGTCCGGCAACTGGGGATCGCCAGATTAAGACATCGGGATTTGCACCTTGGAAATTTCCTGCTGTCGGATGGAAAGTTGTTTTTGCTGGATGCTTATGCCGTGGAACGCGGGCCGATGAAGCAGGAGGATGTGCTGAAGCTGGGCCATTCGGTTCGGGAATTCGCCACGAGAACGGATGTGCTGAGGGCGTGGCGGCGATGGAACCCCGACAGCAACCCGCCCAAAAACAATCCGGTCAGCCTGAGGGAATGGAACAAGGCGCTGGGACGGATTTGGGGTGAGAATCGGTATTTCGGACGATTCAAGGAAGGGGAATGGACGGTCAATTTTGTTCGTCGATTCAAGTACGCCAAACCCTGGTCGTCGATGAGCGGCCGGGAATGCACCGCCGAACAGTGGCAACAGGGTTGGATCGGTTTGCTGGATCAAATTGCCGGCGGAAAATTGACGGCCTTGGAGGAGCTTTCGCAGACCTTGAGCGGACAGGTGACATTGGACGGGCAGGTGGTGGATGTCCTGGTCCGGCGAATGCCATGGGGCGGGCGGGCATGGCGCAAGGCATGGGAATTGGTTTATCGGGACATCCCCACCCTCTGGCCGATGGCGGTGGTTCGGCGAAAGGTGCTGGGATTGACGGCCGAAGCGTTGTTGATCGTGGAACGTCCGGCCGGAGAGTGGCTGGCGCGGATGGATTTGGATGCGTTGTCGGCGGAAGATCGCCAGCGATTGTTTGGACGGCTGGGACGGACGTTGCGCAGGCTGGATCAGAGCGGATTGTACACCCGCAGCGCCAATGCGAATCAATGGTGGGTGGCAACGGGGTTGGACGGTGGGCCGGTGCCGATGCTGGCGGATGTGTCCGGGTTGAGAAAGAACACGGGATGGGGGTGGAGCATGTCATCGCTGTTGGGGTCGATGAAGGATCACCCGCAGTATATGCCGGAGGATTCGCTGGCTTTGTGCCGGGGATACGCGCCATTCGCCCGTATGAGGCGCGAAGAAGAAAGTTGAACCCGTTGCGCCTTGTGGGATCAAACCATTGGGGTATGATTAAAATGGCGGGGATTGGCATGGATGCCGGGGGCAGGTGATGGAAGACCCAGGATGGGACACATGAACGCACATCAATTTTTGTCTGTTGGGGTGGCGGCCATGATGATCGTGGCCGGATGCGGAAGCTCTGAAAAAACACACGATCAACCCTCGACCGCGCTGCTGTCTTCGCCATCTCAGACTCCTTTGCCACAACGACATCCGCCGCAGGCGCCGGAGGATGTGCCGCCGGAAGAGCCGCATTCGGCGGAATTGTTGAAACGCCGGACGGAGAAATATGCCCAGGAGATGAGACAGCAGATGGAGCAACATGCTGCCCCGCCACGGCAGCAGCCTGAATCTCCAGCCAATCCACCGGCCACAGCCCCGGCGCCGCAACCCCGCCAAACACCGCCGACCGCACAGGTTCCACCGGCCCCTCCGGCCCCCCCTGCCCTCCCCGCCTCCCCTGTCCCATCGGCGGAAGCCAACCAGCCGGCCGTGACACCGCAGCCGCCGTCGTCCCCGGCACCAACCGGCAGCGCGGATGCCAATTCGCCCGCGGCGGTCCCCCAGACACGCGAATTGACCACCCCTCCTCCCG
This sequence comes from Phycisphaerales bacterium, assembly GCA_020853095.1. Taxonomy (GTDB): domain Bacteria; phylum Planctomycetota; class Phycisphaerae; order Tepidisphaerales; family Tepidisphaeraceae; genus JADYZN01. Next base: position 19,263 of record JADYZN010000063.1, read on the forward strand.
CCACCCCGGCCGATGCGTTGATGGCAAAACTGGCGCAGCGAATACGGGACAACCCGCGCGATGTGGCCAGCCATCTGGACTATCAACTGCTGCGGTTCGTGCAAAATGAATCGGTGCCGGATTTGTCCGCGCTGGCGAGCCTGCCGGCGGAGGATCGGGAACTGGTCAGCGCGGTGATGGATGGATTGTCGAATTTTCGCAGCACTTTACGTTCGGACAACAACATGCTGTTGAGCCGCAAGGTCAAGCCGCTTTTGGACCTTTCGGACCGATTGCGGACGCAGACCGACCTGACCATCGGCGCAATCGCGCTATGCACCAAGGTGGAGGGGTTTGGAATTTATGATGCGATCGAGCCGGCACGGTTCGCCGCCGGCCGGGAACATCCGGCGATCATCTATTGCCAGATCGAGAATTTCGCATCGCAGTTCAACGAACAAAAGCAGTGGGAAACCCGCCTGACCATGGAATCGGTCCTGTACACCGAAAGCGGGCTGAATGTCTGGAGCGACAAGACCACCCCCATCGTGGACCGCTCACGCCAGCGACGACACGATTTTTTCGTGGTCCGAATGGTCCGCATCCCGGCCAATTTGACCATCGGGCGATACCTGCTGAAAGTCACGCTGGTGGATCAGCAGGCCAGTCGAGTGGCCGAAGCGACGCTGCCGATTCAGGTGGTCGCGCAGTAACAACCCTCCGCCACTTTGGGGCCTGAATTCCCCTGTTTGGGCTTAAAAAACGTGACCGAGAACATTCTGGTTGGCAAACCGGTCAGCTCGCCATCACCCGGCTGATGGTGAAGATCGGCAGCAACAACGCCATGGCGACGCCGCCGATGATCAGGCCCATGACCATGATCATGATCGGTTCGATGTAGCGCGTCAGCGAGGCGATGCGTTCCTTGAGTTCAACTTCGCTGAAGCCGGCGACCTGTTCCATCACCTGCGAGAGTTTTCCCCCTTTTTCGCCGCTGTGAAGCATCTGCGAGATCGAACGGGGGACGAGATTGCTCTGGAACAGTGGTTCGGAAAGCTGCTTGCCCACCTGGATCTGCGCTGAAACATCATCCCACAATTCGCGGAAATAGGTGTTGCCGCACAGGTCTCGCGCTGTGGCGACACAATCGACGAGATTAACCCCGGCGCTTCCCATGGTCCCGACCATGCGCAGGCCGCGCGCCAGGTAAAGCTGGCGGAACATCGGCCCAAGCAGCGGAATGCGAAGCTGAAAATAATGCCATACCCGCAGGCCGGGTGCGCTGTTGAAATACAGGTAACCGATCGTGCCGCTGATGAGTGCGGTGATCAGGATCAAAATCCAATGGTGTATCAATCCATTGCTGAGGTTCATCAGTATCTTCGTGGGCAACGGCAGTGCGGCCGCCTTTGAAGCATAAATGGCCGTAAATCGCGGCAAGACAAAGATTAACAGAAATATCGTCGTCGTAACGGCGAACCCCAGCATGATTCCCGGATAGGTCAGTGCCCCTTTGACCTTGCGCAGGGTCTCCTGCTCATCGCGCAGATAATGGGTGGCGCGGACGAGGAGTTTGGACATCATGCCGCTTTTTTCGCTCGCCTTGATCAGGGCGATGAAAAGCCGCGGAAAACTGCGGGGATGACGTCCAAGGGCGGCCGAAAAATCGGATCCACCATGAACCTGGGCGCTGACATCCGTCACCAGTGCCTTGACCTGCGGCTTGACACTCTGCGCGGCGATGCATTCGAGGGCTTCGCTGAGAGTGACGCCGGTCTCGGTCATGACGGCCAGTTGGGTGGCGAACTGAATGACATCCGCGCGCGAGATGCGGATGTTGGCCCCGGCGGATGCGCCGGCCGCCGCGGCGGACATTTCGCCGGCCGGCCGCACCGAAATCGGGTATTTCCCCTCGGCACGGAGCTTCTGCGAAACCTCGGCAATCGAATCGGCCATGAGGGTTCCACTGGCGGAAAGGCCGGCCTGATCACGGGCGGTGAATGCGAAGGTTGCCATGGGGATGCTCCTGTATCAGGCCGTGACGCGGTAGACTTCTTCCAGGGTGGTGATGCCGGTTTTGACCTTCTCAATGCCGTCGGCGCGGAGGGTTTTCATCTCCTGCTCGCGGGCCAGCTCGCGGACCTGGTTCAACGTGGCCCCCTGGCTGATCAGGTCGATCATCCGATCGTCGGGAACCAGCAATTCATAAATGCCGATCCGGCCGCTGTAACCGAGGTTTCGGCAGCGCGGACATCCCTTGGGGCGATACAACGATTCCACGCTGCCGCCGAATTTTTCCATTTGCCGGCGCTCGTTCAAAGAAGGCTCGTACGCCTCCTTGCAGTTCTGGCAGAGCTTGCGAACCAGCCGCTGGGCGAGAATGCCCGACAGTGATGCGCCCACGAGATACGGTTCGATGCCGATGTTGAAAAGCCGCGTCACGGCGCCGGGGGCGTCGTTGGTGTGCAAGGTGGAAAAGACCAGGTGGCCGGTCAGGGCGGCCTGCGTGGCGATGCGGGCGGTCTCGGCGTCGCGGATTTCGCCGACCATGATGACGTCCGGGTCCTGCCGCAGCAGCGAACGCAGCGCCGAGGCGAACGTGAACCCCGCTTTTTCGTTGACCTGGAACTGGTTGATGCCGCCCAGGGCATATTCGACCGGGTCTTCGATCGTGCAGATGTTGATGTCATCGGAGTTGATCTCCTGCAGACACGAATAGAGCGTGGTGCTCTTGCCGCTGCCGGTGGGTCCGGTGACCAGCACGATGCCGTTGGGCAGGGAGATCAGTTTTTTGAACTGTTTAAGCGTGTCGTAACCAAACCCGAGCTTTTCGAGATTGACCGAGGCACGCTCGTTGTCAATGATGCGGATGACGACTTTTTCGCCGTGCTTTCCGGGCATGGTGGAGACGCGAAGGTCGATGGGCCGCTTGTCCATCATGACGTGGATGCCGCCATCCTGCGGAAGACGTCGTTCGGAAATATCCAGCCCGGCCATGATTTTGATGCGCGAGGAAACCGCCGCGTGCATCTGCACCGGGGGCCGCAGGCGCTCGGTCAGCCGTCCATCGATGCGATAACGCACGCGAACGTGGCTGTCGGCCGGTTCAATGTGAATGTCGCTGGCCCCTTCCTTGACGGCGCTGTAAATGCAGTAATTGACCAGCTTGATGACCGGCGAATCCCCCGCGGCCTGCTCAAGGTTGGCGATGTCCTGGACGGGCTGCTCGATGAGCGTGAATTCTTCGGGATTGACCTCTTCGATGATGTCATCAATCACGAAGACCTTGTCATCCGGCAGATACGTCTGAAGCGTGGCCCGGATGTCGCGGACGGTGGCGGCGACCACCTGCACGGCGTATCCACTGAGCCGCTCGATTTCCTCGAGCAAAAAGACGTTCGCCGGCTCGGGGACGGCGACTGTCAGCACGCCCTCGACCAGATACAACGGCAGCACCTGGTGCTTTTCCAGAAATTCCTTGGGCAATACGGAGATGACCTTTGGATCGGCGATGCGCGGGCTGACGCGGGCGTAGGGAACGCCATAGGCCTGGGCCAGCGCCTCGGTGATCTGGTCCTCGGTGCAGAATCGCATCTCGACCAGCACCTCGCCCAGCAGCTTCTGGTGGTTGCTGCGACGCTGTTCATCCAATGCGCGATCAAGCTGCTCGGGCTTGATGAGGCCCTTGTCGAGCAGCAATTGACCCAAAGGTTTTCTCTGGACGGTTGCGATCATTGAACGAAGCTTCCCATCTGTCTTTTCCCCGCGCCGGCCATCAACGCATGTTCTTCAACGCCGCCGCCAGGTCCGGATGGCATTCAAAACGATGTTCCAGCCGGGTGATCTCCAGAATCTTGCGGCAATTCTCGTCGAGATTCGCCAGCTTGACCTGTCCAAACAGGTCCTCGCATTTTCGTTTGATCCACAACAACGACTCCAGCCCCTCGCTGTCGATGAATCCGGCGTTTTCAAGATCGACGACCACGTCAACGATCTGCCGTTTGTCGATGTATTCCTCGGTCAATTTGCGCGCTGCGATGCTGTTTTCCGCCGCCAGATCGCCGGTGACGGCCATCACGCACACCTGATTGTATTGCTCGCATTTGACCGGCATATCGCCTCCTAGGCGGCCCGCAACGATTCCTGCAGATCCATCAACGTCTTGGTTTTCTGCTCCTGTTCACGCAGCAATTCGCGGTATCGTTCGGCCCCGACCTGTAAAAACGACTCGGTCAACCGCGGGTCAAACTGCGTCCCGGAGCATCGGCGAATCTCCGTCAACGCCACCTCCAGCGGCAGCGCCTTGCGATAGGTGCGGTTGGAGGTCATCGCGTCAAAACAATCCGCCAGGCAGATGATCCGCCCCATGAGCGGGATCCGCTCCCCGGCCAAAGCCGCGGGATAGCCGCGACCGTCGTAGCGTTCATGGTGATGCAACACGCCGGGGATGATGTCCTCGATCTGCTTGATGTCGCGCAGAATCCGCGCGCCGATTTGCGGGTGGCGCTTCATCTGCTCGAATTCCTCGGCCGTCAACCGGCCGGTTTTCTGCAACACGTTCTCCGGCACGCCGATCTTGCCCACGTCATGCAGCAGCCCGGCCATGTAAATCCGCTCGATCTCCGCCTCGGGCAGTTGAATCTGCCGGGCCAGATGCCGGCTCAGCAGCGCCACACGTTCGCTGTGGCCGCAGGTATAGGCATCCTTGGCGTCCACGGCGCTGGTCAGACTGTGTAATAAACCCATCATAAGGTCGTGTACATCCTCAAACAGCATCGAGTTTTCGAGATAAATCGCCGACTCGTTGGCGATGGAATTCAGCAGCTTGCTGTCCATTGAATCAAACTCATCGGCGTTCTTGTCCAGCGCGAACAGGCAACCCAGCACCTGTTCCTGCCGTTGCAACGGAACCGCCAGAATCTGCGTCGCGTATTCGCCCATCCATGCCAGCGACTTGTCGGCCGCCAGATCATTGATCAGCAGCGCCGACTTGCGTTCGGTCAAATTCGTCACCAACTGGTCGGCCAGTCGATGCACCTTTCCCGGCGGCAGGCTCAACGATCCGTAAATGACCGGCTCCTGCCTCCGCAGGGTGTTCCCCTGCAGCGCCACGCCCATCCCGCGCACGCCCATGACCTCCATGACGTCCAGGCACGCCTGCTTGAAGAAATCGGACGCCTGGCGATTGACCTTCATCCCGCCGCTGATCTGATAAATCAGGCTCAATTCCTCGTACGTGTTGGCCAGTTGCCCCGACAGCGAATCCAGCTCCTGTTCCAGCCCGTTGAGCCGGATCTGGTCGCGCATCATGCTCAACAGCAACCGTGACTGGCGCTGCATCGACGCCTCATCGTGACTGGGCAGTTCCTCGGCCTGTTGATTCAGCCAGATGCCGTCAAGCCCAAGCTGGCCGCACACCCGCACCACCTCTTCCCCCAGGCGAAACGTTTCGGATTTCCCGGCCAACACCACCGCACCGGCGATCTGTCTCTTCTCAACGTACGGAAAAGCCGACAGGATCACCCCCGGCATGATCTGCCAGATCGCCGTCCCCGCGCCGGTTGACAACTTTTCGATCCGCTCACGCATCGCCTGGCGGCTCTCGTCGCCATATTGCAACAGCGGCATCACGTAGCGCACAAAGAACATCCCCGACGATGCGTCGCCGAAGGCAAGCTTCCCATCGGGCCGCAGCATCATCAGGCACAATCCGCCGGGGCGCATCCGCATCGCCAGGTTCTCCAGCACGCCGTGCCATATCTCCTGCGAATCGTAACCCGCCGACGTTGAATGTTTTATTTCGTGCAATGACATACTTCCCTCGCCCGCACGGAAACGATCAGGCCGCGTTCAGCAACACTTCGTTCACCGTGCTCAACAACTGCCGGGGACTGAATGGCTTGCTGATCATCCGCAGAATCCCGCTTTGCTCGGTGTCGTGCGGCTCCAGGTGATACCCGCGCGCCGTCAGCATGATCGCCGGAATCCCCGTGGTCAGCGGGTCCGCCTTCAGCTTCTGGCACAGCTCGATGCCGGACAACTGCGGCATGTGATAGTCGGTGATCACCAGGTCCGGACGTTCGTGCAACGCCAGTTCAAGCGCCTCCATCCCATCCTGCGCCGTCAACACCCGATACCCCGCGTTGCGCAACTTCAGTGATACCACGTGAAGAATGTGCGTCTCATCGTCGGCCACCAGTATCGTCTTCTCGCTCATCATCTCTCCCATCTCGACCACGAATCATCCCACTCAATCAATCAGCTCCAGCTCAAACCCGAACGTGCTTCCTTTGCCCACCTCGCTCTGGGCGATCGTTCGCCCCTGGTGCACGACCTCCACGACGTGCTTCACCAGCGACAAACCCAATCCGGTACCCTTGGCCATGCGATTGTTCGCCTCGGCCCTGTAGAACTTATCGAACACAAAAGGCAGGTCCTTTGGCCCGATCCCCACCCCCGTATCGGAAATTCTCGCCGATACCGTGCGCCCCGCGACGTCCACGTCCGTCTGTACCGTTACAGTCCCCCCATCCGGCGTATATTTCACCGCGTTGGACAGCAGGTTCAACATCGCCTGGTACAGCATGTCCCTGTCCCCCAGGGTCTGATAAATCATGCTCCCCAGCTTTTCCTCGATGCGGATGTTCTTCAACGCCGCCTGCGGGGCGATCACCTCGATCGCCTCCTTGGCGATCACCATCAGGCTCAACGGCTGCTTGTTGACCTTCACCAGTCCCGACTCGATCCGGGAAATGTTCAGGATGTTGTCGATCAGCCGGCCCAGTCTCCCCGCCTCGTTCTGGATGACCTCGTAAAACTCGTCTCGTGTCTTCTCATCGGAGGCCTCTCCGTCGATCAGCATCTCCACGTACGCCCGGATGCTGGCCAGCGGCGTGCGCAATTCATGGCTGACGTTGGAAACGAAATCGTTTTTCATCTGGGCGACTTCTTTTTCCCTCGTCATGTCGTGCAGCACCGCCACCACGCCGCAGGCCGATTCGCTCTGGTCGGACACGGTCGAAAGCGTCACCTTGAACGTCCGCGGCCCGGCCGGCGTGCGCAACTCGTGTTCGACCACCCGCCTTCCGCCCCGGCTGTCGCTCTGGCGCATGTCGCGGACCATCTCGACGATCCGCTGGTCCCCCAGCACCCGGTCAATCGGCGACCGGCGCGACCCCTTGAGATCAAAATCAAACGTCCGCGCCGCCGCGTCGTTGGCCAGCATCATTTCGTCAAATTGATCCGTCACCAGCACCGCATCCGAAATGCTGTAAATGATCGCCTCGGCGTGTTGCCGGGCGGCGTTGGCCACTTTCAACTCGATTTGCAGTTCCCTGGTTTTCAGGTTCGCCGCGTTGATCGTCTGCTCGACTTCCTCGATCAACTGGTTGATGGCCTTCGCCACCGGACGCAGGTCCGGCCGTGAACAATCCACCCGCGATTGACCGCGGTTCGACACGCACTCAAGCTGCCGTCGCAATTCGCGGCCGCTTTTTTGCATCGATGAGGTCAACCACCACGACAATCCCGCCGACAACGCCAGCAGAATCACGCCCCAGACGCCCCCTTTCAGAGACATCGTCAACGATGGATTGGCATACAGGACGCCGGCCAGAAGATACACCCCCCCCGCCAACATCGCCCCCGAAAGCAAATTGAGTATCGTTCCCCGTTGCACCGTTTTCTCCTATCCCACCAGTCAAACGGGGTGGACACCCTTCCCGCTGGTCTATTGCCCCACATCCACGCCCGCCAGCAGACGGGCCGCCAGCTCATCACCCGGCCGCATCCTCAACGCCTGCCTGTAATAATCCATCGCCCGCTCCCCTTCGCCCGATTTTTCAAGCGTATAGCCGATCATGCACAAACTGACGGTGTCCGATCCATCCAGCCGATTGGCCTGTCGAAACGCATCCAGCGCCTCGGACAATCGTCCCTGCCGCAGACGAACCGTCCCCATCAGCAAATATCCCTGGCTGGATTGATCCTCAATCGCCAGTGAACGCCGAACGGAGATTTCCGCCCGTTTCAGATCATTTTCCGCCAGCGCCGATCTCCCCAGCGCCCGCCAGGCGGCCGCCGATTCCGGCTTCAATCTGGCCGCCAGCTCAAAATTCGACCGCGCCTCGCGCATTCTGCCCGTGTGCATCTGGCACTCTCCCAGCGCCAGGATCAGGTCAAACCGATCGGCCATCGCCTCCTGTTTCACCAACCGGCCCAGCACCTCCTGCGCCCCGGCATAATCTTTCGCCCAGTACAGCGCCATGCCCAGCCGTTCGCGGATTCCCTGGTCATCTTCGGACAGGATGCTCGCCTCGCGCAACATCGACGCCGCCTCGGCATACCGCCCCTGCTGCATCAACAATTGACCGGCCGCATCGCGGATCGCCCCGCTGTGTTCAAAATAGACCACCTTGTCCTTCAACAGCGCCAATGCTTCGGGCGTGCGATCCATCGCAACCAGCATTTCCGACCGCGCCAACAGGTAAGCCAGCTCGGCCGGGGCTTTTTCGCTGGCCGAGGTGTAAAAGTCATAGGCCGTTTCAATCCGCTGCCAGCGCTGATAAACCACGCCGCTGAGATAATCCGCCTCCGCGTTGGATGGGGCCGCGGTGCGGGCGCGTTCCAGTTCCTTTTCCGCCAGTTCCAGTTGCCCCTGCTCGATGGCCACCTTCGCGGACAAAATGCGCAATGCCGGGTTGTTCGGCTCCAGCTTCAACCCCATCTGGATCGATTCCCGGCTCTTGTCAAAGTTTCCGGTTTCATACTGTTGTTTGGCCAGGCCATATTGCACGCCGGCTCGGGCCATGTTCCACTGATCGGTGGCGGCCTGATTCTGCGATTTGCGATTGGACTGGCAGCCGGTCATCAGGATCAAAGCGGCCGCGAAAATGGAGAGCTTGGCTTTCAACATCGAAACACCTCGGATGCTTGTCGTAACGTGGCATGGCGGACGGCATTTCTGCCATCCGCCACAGCCACGAGGTTGAATCACTTATTCAGGTCCACCGCCGCCTGGTCGGTTTGATCCGGCAGTTCGTTCACCACCGTGACCGTCGGCGCGGATTTGGGCTTGGCCACCGGCCGCTCGGCGACCTGCTCCTGGTGGGATTTTGACGAGAAATACCGCCAGAACGCGCCCCACGGGTTGAATTTGGACTGCATCGCCACCGGCTGGGTCGTCGGTGTCTTGTCCGTCGAGGCGACCGGCTGAGTCGTCGCCGGAGCATCGACCTTCGCGGTTCGCGTGGTCGGCCCATCGACACCCGGAGCCGTCTGTTCCAGCACCGGCTGGGTCGCCGGAGCCGCCGCCCGATCCGCCAGCACCGCCTTGGTGACAAATTCCCGTATCAGGGAGTTGTCCACCGCCGTCACCTGGTGACCGGTCAACATCTCCTTCATGTGGATCGCTTCGACGAATTTCGGATTCAAATTGGTGGCGCAATTCAGATGCCACAACGCCCGCTGGCGGTTGGGGTTGGGCTTTTTCATCTCCGCCACCGCCGATTCATAGCTCGACTCGGCCAGCCGCTCGCGTCCCCAGGGCATCATGCCCTGACGCACGCCCACCCGCAGCGTCTCTGCCTCCTTGAGCGCCTCTTCGGACAGGCTCGAATAGGCCGCATCATCCTTCACAATGTGCGGAGTCAGCAGAATAATGACTTCCTCGCGCAGCGTGTGATCGCTTTGTTTGCGAAACAGCGCACCCGCCAGCGGCAGATTGCCCAAAAACGGAACCTGCCCGCGTGAGGTGTTGCTGTCCTCGCGGAACAGTCCACCGATGACGATCGTGTTGCCATCCTTGACCATCACGTTGCTGGTCACTTCGGTGGTGATCTTAAAGGGCAGATTCGCCTCGCCCGCCAGCCCGCCGCTGGAATCTTCCGGATGAATCTCCATGCGAATGTACCCGTCATCGCCGATGAACGGCCGGAAAACCAGCCGCGTACCGGTCTCCAGAAATTCCACCGTCTGCACGGTCGAACTTTCCGTGGTCGTCGACGTCATATAGCCATCCTTGCGGCCGACGATCACCTCTCCCTTTTGTTTGTTCAGCGCCAAAACCTTCGGATTGGCCAGCACCACCGTATCGGTGATCCCCTCCAACGCCTGGACGAACACCCCGACGTTGTTCTTCACCACGCCGATGTTCAACCCGCCGCCACCCGCCCGGCCGGCCACGAACCCACGATCGTTGATCGCCCCGGCCTTGCCCGATTCCATGATCGATCCGGTCAACGCCTGGTTCAGGCCCGTGCCCGTGGTCGTGGTCTCGTTGACCGCCGACAAGGCATTGAAATCCACCCCGCCCAATACCGTGAAATCGACTCCCAGCGAATTGTCCTCGCTCAAACTGGCGCGCAAAATCGTCGCCTCGATCAGGATCTGCTGCGGCCGTCGGTCGATTTCCTTCAGAATTTTGCGAACTTTTTCCAGGTTGTCCGGGTAGTCCGTGATGACCAGCATGTCCTCGCCGGCGTGCGAGCTGCCCCCCAGGTCCTTGGTCCCGCTTTCCAGGCCGCTGCTGGCCGGCGTGGTGAACGACGTCTGCGACTCGGCGCTCAACACCGGCTTGATCATGTTCACCGCGTTGGCGGCCGGCGTGTAATACAGTTGGAACACCTCCGTCTGCATCTTCCGCTCTGATTTTTCCAATTCGGCCAGTTCCTTGGCGGAATAGACGTAGATGAAATTCCCCTGCTCACGATACGCATACCCGTTGGCCCGCAAAATCGCGTCCAGCGCCTCCTTGATCGTGACATCGTACAGATTGGCCGTCACCGTGCCGTGGACTTCCTTGCTGGCGATGATGTTGCGCTGCGACTGCAACGACAACATCCGCAACACCTGCACCAGGCTGGCATCGTCAACGTGAATCTCCACCGTACCGGCGGGCGAAACCGCCACGTCCGTGCTGCTGACCGATTTGCCCTCCCCGGCGCCCGTCGGCGCGGTGTTTACCTGCACCGGAACCGCCTCTTCCACCGACCGCACCTGGACCTGATTCTGGCTGGGCGCGGTCGTGGTTGCCCCGTCCGCCGCGATTGCCGTGATTGCCCCACCCGTATAAACGGACGCCGCGGCCACAAAAAGAATCCCCGCCGTCTTCGAATTCATGCGCATAATACAACTCCTCAAACATCCGCCGGTGCCGCGGCGTGGTGGCGGTTTTTCCGCCGTTCCATGACTGAGGCATCAAAACTTATTTCATCAGGACCTCGATGCGGATGCCGTCACGCTCGACGATGATCCCCCGCGCCCCGATCTTCAGGACGCGGAATCCTTCGACGACGTCGCCTTCTTCCACCAGCTTCCCGTTCACCATGGCCTTTGGCTTCTGTCCCATGATGGTGCTTTGCAGGCGAAGCTGTCCGGCCTGATGCCGGAGGTTCTCCACCAGTATTTCCTTCTCTCTTCTTTGATCGGCTTGCGAGTTGACCGACTTTGCCATCTCGCTCCAGAATCCTTGAACCAGACTCCCATCCGACTCGCCGGAACCTGGAATCCGGGGGTAATAATCCATTCGGATGACAAAAAGGTTACGCCCCCCATCATCCACCGGCTTTTGCGCCCATTCCTGAAACCGGGTGATCGTCGTATCGCCGGCTGCCACATTGGCAGGTACGCTCGCCGGCACGTCGGCCGCCTGGGCCACCGACGCGATCGACGGGGTTGGCACGCTCGTCCCGCCCAGCCGCCAGACCCATAACCCGCCCATGAAAACCACCAGCACCACCAGGGCGGCCGCTTTTTTCGGCTCCTTGCGAATCAACGCCTTGAGGTTGTAGAAGTCCAATGAACCCATCGGATCATCCCTCGGTGAAATAAATGGTCAGTGCCGCCTGAACCTCAACTTGTCCAAGCTGCGAATCCAACACCCGAATCTGCACGTTGTGCAGCCGCGTCAGCCGCTGCATCTGCTCGGCCTGTTTCAAAAACGAAAATGCGCTCCGGTAATCCCCTTCAAAATGAATCTGAATCGGCGTTTCACTGTAAAGCTCGTTGCGTTTGGGCGCCTTGGCGTCGATTCGCCACCGACGCAGCGACGTCTGCTGGCTGAGCTGGGTGATGTCCTTGATGAATGCCCCAAGGTCCTGCTGTTTGGGCAGTTTTTTGTCAAACCGCTCCACCCGCTGCTGAAGCCTCGCCACCTCGGCCATCACCATGGGCAACGCCTTGGCACGGGCCTGGGCCGAATCCAGATCCCGCTTTTTTTCAGCGATGTGCGTACGCAGGCCGTTCAACTCGACCATCTGGGGTCGATACCCAAAAATCAGAAAAAACAGCCCGAAGACGACAAACGCGCCGGCCAGCACCATTTGCATCCTGCGGCTCCAACCGATTTGGCTTTGCAGGGTTCTCATTGGGCGTTGCCTCCGGCGATGTTCAGGTTGACGACAAAGACCACTTCAAATTCCCGCATGACATGGCCGCGTTCCTGCCGCTCCTTGGCATAGGACATCGAAACCTGCTCGAAATACCGCTCGGCCGTCAGCCGGGTCATGAAGTTGGCCAGGTCCACATCCGTTGGCGCCACGCCCAACATGCGGATTTTGATCTGTCGATCGACGACGATTTCGGATTTTCCATTGGGCTTGGCCACCGAGCGGGGTTGTTCAACCGTTTCCACCGCAAGATTCAGCAACGCCATTTCAGGCGGCATCACCGATTCCAGCGCCGCGATCAGGCGGGCCGATGGCACGTGCACGCCCAGGCGGGCGATGACCTGGTCTTGTAGACGCCATTGACGTTTCAATTCCAGCAATTGATCCAGTTTTTTCAGGTCCATGTCCGTTTTGGACATATCCCCTTTCAACGTCGAGAGTTCCGCGCGGGCGGATTTGACGTTCCGGCCGCACAGAAAAGACCAGCCGGCCAGGCCAAGGGCGAACGTCAGGACCATCCATGCCTGCAACATCACCAGCCGCCGTCGGCGGAAGATGCGGGGATACCACTCGGGCAGGAATTCCAGTTCACGCATGGTGGGACTCCATGAGGGTCGAGGCGTTCAATCCGCCGACGGTCACGGGCGTGCCCGTACGCCGCTGGGCGGCCGATGGCTCCCTGGGCGCATCCGGCGAAACGGCCTGCAATTCCCGTCCAATGTCAACCACCTCGGCGCTGGCGACGGCCAGGTCCGGCCGCGGAGCGTTGGGATCGCGGGGTGTGCCATCGCGGGGGGCGAAGCTGCCGCTGGTGTGCCGAAGGGCAAGACCAAAGGCCAGCGTCCATTCGCACATCGTCCCGCGTCGATCGGCGGGGCGCATGTGGCGGGTGTCAACGCTGTACAAAGGCCGGCCGATCTCGACGGGGATCGTCAAGGCCGTGCTCAGCACGCCCTGCAACAGCCCATCGCACGACTCGCCACCGGTCAGTCGAACTTTGGCGGGACGATGCCCGCGGAACGTGACCGAGTAATAGCGCAGACACATCGAGATTTCGCGGGATATTTCTTCCATGGCCGGACGGGTCGCATCGATCACCGCCTGGCGAACCGAATCGCGGGATGCGGCCGCATCAACACATTCGGCCTGACGACGGCGCAACGGTTCGGCTTCATCCGGGGAAATTCCCAGTTTTCGGGCGATGGCATCGTGAAGCTGCTGTCCGCCGATGTCCATCGGTTTGATGAAATTGATCTCGCGCCCTTTGCCGATCAGGACGTTGGTGCGCTGCCGGCCGACATCCACAAGGACGTGAACTTCCTGTTCATCCTCGCGACGGCGGATGAAGCGGTCGATCGTGCGATAAAGAGCCAGCGGCTCGGCATCCAGCGAGACGATTTGCAGCCCGCAATGGTGAACCTGCTCCAGAAATTCACTGATCTGGTCATGTCTCGCGGCCAGGACGATGACTTCCTGTTTCAAGTCCGCTCCCTGTCGAACATCCCCGGCCGGCAGGACGTGGATCCGTGCCTGATCGGAATCGAAAGGGAAGATATTTCGCGATTCAAACTGTACGGCCGCGACCAAATCCGCCGGCGGCATGGGAGGCAGACGCAGGTTTTTGGCGTGCAGGATCGGACGAGGCAGCGCCAGCACCGCCTTGTTGCCCTTAAAATCGTTCTGCCGTCGCATCTGCCGGATCATCTCAACCGCCAACGGCATCCGAAGTTCCGAATGGTCGCGAACTTCCGGCGGAAACGACTGCCGCGCCGCGGCGACCACCGACAGCGTGTTGCCGGTCGTCTCCAGTTGCATCATCTTGATGCTGTCCTGGCCGATGTCGATGCCGATCGGCTGAAGTTGTGCGCGGGTAAGTCGAATCATGGCTTATTGAATTGAAATTTCCCCGGTATACGGCTCGATGGAGAGGGTCAGGGAATTGGAACCACAGGTGAGCGTGATCGACCCCGATGAGAGGACCGACGTGGTGCCGGTCCCCGAATCGTACACCCGCGGGCTGCCCATTTCATCGAACGCCAGCGTCAACTTGCCATCAAATGTCGCATCGGTCAGCGTGATTCCGGTCAGACCCGCGCTGGCGGAACTGCCGAATTTCTCAACGTAATCCGTATGGTTGATCGGATGCTGCAGGATCGTCGCCGGCGACATGGCGTCATACAAAGTGTACTTGCCGGCCACCTTGTCGAACTGGATGAAGCACAACTTCTGGTTGGTGATGGCCTGATTCTGGGCATAAATCAGGTCCGACATCACGATGCGGGCGGCCGCGGCGACTTTCAGATCGTCGCGCGAGCTGATCGACGGCAATATCACGGCCGATGCAATCCCCAGGATCACCACGACCACGAGGATCTCGATCAGCGTAAACCCATGTTGTGCGGATGAACGGTCTGCCATCATATCGATCGATCCCATGAGGCTGCGATCCGCACCCGAATCATCCGTGGTCCGGATCACTTGCCTTTATTGTCATCGGGCTTTGCGGCCTTCACCTGAAGGTTGCCACCCTCTAAAAATCGAATTAAATCATCCATTTTTCCATTGAGATCCTTTAGTTGCTGGATCATCTGGATGCGCTGGGCGCCGGCGTCGGGAACCTGCGCCCCGGCCGTGGAGACATAGCCGGCGGGACTGGTCCACTGTCCGATAAGAATCATGCACTGAAGCGCCAGAAGAATGCCGATCCATTGTCCGATTTTCATGACTTACTCCTGTTTTGTGTTATTCCACGAAACCACGCGAATACGCTGGGGGACCGCCCCCACCGTGCTGAAATCCGTCACGTTGACCATGGCGGGCGTGTAGAGGATCGACACGCCGCCGAAACTGGTGGAATTTTTGATCAAGGCGTTGGATCCGAAGATGGCCGCGCCGGTGATGGTGACGCCGCTGCCGAGTGTGGTGCCGCCGAACGTGACTCCGTTGTTGGCCCAGACCAGGCCGGTGGCCAGCAATCGGGCATTCAGCCCGCTGACGTTGATTTCCTTGTCCACCATCAGGGCCGGCAGGCTGCTGGATAATCCGATGCTGGGGATGATGGTGCTGGGGATCGCACCCCGGATATTGAGCCGGCCGTTTCGCACGACCAGCGTGCCGGTGATGATCGCCGCCTGAAGCGTCAGATTGCCATCGTAGTAGTACACATGGGCGGGGTTGCCGGCACTGGCCGCCGGCGGCAATCCGGTGATGGTTCCGCCCACAACCTGACTTGTGATGTTATCGGCCTGGTAGGTGCGGCCGTTGTAGGTGTAATTCAGATACCGGTCCATGTCCACGCCGCCGTTCTCCACTGAAGGAATCGCCATCGGCTTGGCAGGATCCAGTAAAATGAAATTGATCAGCGCCATGACGTTGCCGCCCAACGCGATAATCGGGCCGGTGAGCAGCGCGCCGGGGTCCATGTCGATGTTGCCGTTTATCTTGGCGCCGCCGACGGTAAACGACGTTCGCGCCGGCAACCGGATATAACTGCCGGCAAACGCGGCGGCCGACTCAACCTTAAATTCGTAATCCACCTGCACGTTGGCCGTCGTCACCCGTGAAAAACTCTGGCCGCCGCGCGACACCTTACCGCTGGCGGTAATTTTGTAATTGGACTGAAAACCCGTGGTGGAGACTTTCTCGATTGTGATGCTGACCGATCCATCCACCCCATCCCCCAGGCTGATGTTGTTTCCGCCGGTCCAGAATGGATCGCTCCACGCCTTGGGAGAAGCGTTGGGATACTCCAGATAATACATCGCCAGGTTCACGCCCGATTCGGCCAGATATTCGGCCCGCGTCGCCGCCTGCGTGCTGATGGCCATCTGACCCTGCAACGCGCTGGCGGAAAGCATCCCCATCCCCATGACACAGGCGATGCTCATCACCAGCAGCACCATGATCAGCGCCATGCCGCGCCGGCGTGCGTGAATGATCGGGTTGGATCGGGTGCGATGGTTCATGGCTGGGTCGTCGGCGCGTAGTTATAAGCACGAATGGCGGCGGTTCCGGCCAAAACTTCCCGGTGGCCATCGCGATCAAAGGTCAACACGTAACTGATTCCCGGCGACGCCACGCCCTGCTTTGCCATCCGCAATCCAGCCACATCCCGCGCCAGCACCACCGACGAGACGAATGGCATGGCTTTGAACGTGGAGAAATACGCGTTGTCGTTCAGATTGGCATAGGTGACAGGCTGGTCATCCGCGAGTTGTTGTGCGGCCGTATAAGATTCCGGCCAGACCACGCGATAAAACTTCAGGGTCTTGTCGTTCGGGTCGTGCTCCAGCAGACCGATCTCCGACAATTTCATCTGGCAGTCCCCATCGCCATCGTTCATCCAGAACCCCAGCACGGCGGCCGGGTCGTTCGTGTCCGGTGTTCTCCCGGGGACCAGCAATCCATACAGCCGCGCATCGCGCAACAGCGATTGCAGACGCAGCGTGACCTGCGTGGCGCTCATCGAATCATCCTGGATCAACTCGCTTTGCCGCCATCCGGTCGCCAAAGCCGATGCAAACGCCCCCAGCGCCACCATGACAATCGCCATGATGCACAGGCCGATCATCAATTCAGGCAGCGTCAACCCGCGGAAGGCTCGAGATTTTCCATCATGGATAATTGTCATTGGTCGTCCGTGCGACCAGCCGCGACAGCTTGAGCGTTCGGCCGCTGGGGGCGGTGATGGTCACGGTGATCAACGCCAGTTTCCCATCGCTGTCGGCCGGGCCTTGCGGCTGGGATCGAAATTCAACCTTCACGTCGCGTTGATACGCCCCCGTGTCGGTCATGGCGGCCGGTTCGCCGCCGGCGGTCGTCAAATCGTCACTGCTGTCGCTGTAATTGTTGTAATCGCCCACGTCGTCGTACCCGGACCGCTGCATCTCGTTTGGGCCGAGCTTCGCCTGGCCGGTGTCCGGATCGGCAAAGGGCAACGCGGTGATTTCTTCCATCAACTGCCGGCCCAGCATCACCATTTTGGTGTTTTCCCGCAGCATGGCCGACTGGCCATGGGCGGCGCTCATGGTCATCGCCACGCCCCCCACCGCCACCGACAATACCACCGCCGCCAGCAGCGCTTCAATCAGCGTAAACCCGCCCCGACGCCGGGTTTGAATCCGATCAGTACGACGCATACGCAACCCCGTCCTGGTCGTTGCCGGCGAGGTTCGGGATGATTTCCTGGGTCTGCGCCTTGTAAATCCAGCCGGTGGTTCCATCGGCCGTCGGCAACGCCGCGTTGTCGGCCACGATCTTGATCGAATTTTTGGCGTTGATCGGGTTCGGCGGCATCTTTTGCAAATATGGCCCAAACGGATAGGTCGCCGCCGATGCGCCGGTGGAACCACTCTCGTTGGTTCGGTTGGTCATCTGCGACAGAAAATCGGTTTCGGTCGGGCTGGCGGATCGGCTGCCGCCGGGATATCCAGGCGGCGTATCTCGATGCTGCGCCGAATAGACGATGATCTGCGTCCGCAGATAACGCAGGTCATCCTTGAGCGTATTCTGCTTGGCCGTCTGTGAAGCGTTGGAAAACTGCGGCAGCACGATCGCCGCCAGGATGCCAAGAATCACGACAACGATCAGGATTTCGATCAGCGTAAAGCCGCCCTTGGATCGGCCCATTCGCCATCGCGAGATGTCTGTATACCGCTTCATCCCTTAAATCCTTTTCACAACATAACCTACGTCGATCCCTCCCCATCAAGCCGGCCGGCGGATGACGACTCCGCCAGCCGCATTTCAAACACGTTATTCCGTGAATGCGGTGCCCGCGGCATCCGAAGTTGCCGTGATCGCACCCGTTGTCTCGTTATACACCCAGCCCACGTTGGCAGCGCCGGCCGCTGCAACGGTGCTGCTGTGCGCTAACGGATTGACGGGGGTCGTCTGCATGTATGGACCGAAAGTCGATCCACCATACGTCGTCGTGCCGGTCAGTTCCGACCAACCCGTGCTGATCAATTTCGGCGGCACATCGCCATGCTGAAGCTTGAACAGCTCAATCTGGCTCCGCAAGGTCTGCAACTGGCTGACGACACTGCTCTTGCGGGCGTCCGAGCTGGCGTTGCTGAACTGCGGGATGACGATCGCGGCCAAAATGCCGAGGATGATCACCACGATCAAAATTTCCACGAGCGTGAAACCACGCTTTACACTGCGATACGACTTCATAGATTCCTCCACAACGAAAAGTCCTTGACTAACCATCGAGCCACACGACCCGACAGCTTCTGTTCCATCTGCACGGTTCCCAACGCGGGAACCCGCTCCTTTCTCCATGAGCCGGTTCATGCGAACCAGCCCATGAGACTAAATGATCCATCGGCGTCGCCGACGATGGACTTAACAACACCGCCCCGATTTCACCGATTGCACGCGCAAACGGACCGAAGGCGGTTCCTGCGGAGGAATCAAACGACCGATAAGAAATGCCGAATCGACGATTGACGATCCGGGAGCATCCTTTCGGCAACATCTCGATCCGTTTTCCGGACCAGATGCTTTGCGCATCACCGCACCGGCCGGACCATCCGGCCAACCTGCGATGAGCCGTACCCGATTTCACGGTCCGGCGTCGCCTCTCGACGACTTTGCCCTTGACAGGGATCCTCGCGCGGCCGATTCAAGATCAACTCGAATCAGCCACCTGTGACTTACGATTCATTTTCCCCTGAGTCAAACGGGATTATTCCCTCTCCCGGTACTCCGGGGGAGGGTGGGTGTGATTCCACTCGCGGAACGCGGGGATGCCCCCTCTCCCGGTACTCCGGGGGAGGGTGAGGGAGGGGGTCGGATGCTGGTTTATTCAGCATTCAATTTCCAGCCCGATGTCCAGCGCCGGCGCTGAATGCGTGATCGCCCCCACCGCGATCCGATCCACCCCTGTTTCGGCCACCTGCCGAACCGTCTCCAACGTCACCCCGCCGCTGGCTTCAAGCAGAACCTTCCCCTTTTTCCCCGATTCATCCCGCATCCGCACCGCCTGGATCATCTTCGGGCAATCCATGTTGTCCAACAGAATCACCTGGGCGCCCTCGACTTTCAGCACCTCGCGCAACTGTTCCAGCGTGTCCACCTCAACCTCGATGAACCGATCCGGCGATTCGGCCCGGCTGCGGGCCACCGCATCGGCGACGAATCGCCCGAGTTCCTTGAGCGGCAATGGCGCCAGGTGGTTGTCCTTCACCAGCAATCCATCATAAAGCCCCATGCGATGATTAAACCCGCCCCCACACCGCACGGCATATTTATCCAGCAACCGAAACCCCGGAATCGTCTTTCGCGTGTCGTAGATTTTCGCCCCCGTCCCCTGCGCCCGCCGGACAAACCGCTGCGTCTGCGTCGCCACGCCCGACAGACGCTGCATAAAATTCAATATCACCCGCTCGGCCGACAACAGCGAACGCACCGGCCCCCGAATCCGCAACAAAGGCGTCGCCCGCGCATCGCTGTACCGCCCCTCGATGATCTCCATGTGAAATCCCGGAATCTGCTCGGTTCGCAACCGTTCATCGTACGCCCGGCAGATCATCTCCACGATCGGCAACCCGCAGACAATCCCCACCTCCTTCTGCATCAACGTCCCCACCGCCACCGCATCCTCCGGTATCAACAACCGGCTGGTCACGTCATCCCCCCCCATGTCCTCGCGCCGGGCCAGTTCGATCAATTCACGAATGTCTGAATATGCCGGAAACCCTTCCATGACTCACCTCATGCAAACTTTTCAATGGTGATTGTAGGGTCCGCACCCCGTGCGGACCCTACTGAACCATCAAATGGAGTTTTCATTATGCCGATCGCGCCGTTGTTTCATTTTCTCCAGTAATCGTGAGGTAATGTCATTAAAAACCTCATCCACATCCCGCGATTTTCCTTGATCGATTTGTTCCCTCGATCGGCGCATCGCGGCCACATCGCAGGAAAGCTGTTCTTCATGTTCTTGCTGCAATTTTGATTTTTCTGGTTGCATGAAGAGCCTCTTATCTGTGACCTACCGCGCCGCCCTTTTTCCCTTGCCGCGCCCCTTGCTTTTGGGTTGCCACAACCGCACCGAGGGATCATCCCCGCCGCCATCTGGTTTCCATTGGCCGCCCGAATGGATCGTCGGCGCCCCTTTCATCTCGTTTAACTTGTCCCGTAACTGCGCCGCCCGTTCAAATTCAAGGTTCCGCGCCGCCTCCAGCATCTCCTCTTCCAATAGCCGGATCAGCTCGGTCTGGTCCAACTGCTCATCGTTGGCATGGATCGCCTCCTGCACCGTCCGCCGGGCTTTCACTTCGCTTTCGATGCCCGACCGGATCGCCTTCTGCACCGTCTGTGGCGTGATGCCATGCTCGGCATTGTACGCCAGTTGCAGTTCACGCCGACGGCCGCTCTCATCCAGCGCCTTCTGCATCGCCGGCGTCGTCGTATCGGCATACAGCACCACCATCGCGTTCACGTTTCTCGCCGCCCGGCCGATCATCTGGATCAATGAGGTTTCCGATCGCAAAAACCCCGCCTTGTCCGCATCCAGGATCGCCACCAGCGACACTTCCGGAAGGTCCAACCCTTCGCGTAACAGATTCACCCCCACCAGCACATCGTAATCTCCCTGCCTCAATTCCCGCAGAATCTCCACCCGTTCGATGGTCTGAATCTCGCTGTGCAGATACCGCCCGCGAAAACCCGCCTCCTGGATGTACGCGCTCAAATCCTCCGCCAGCCGCTTGGTCAGCGTCGTCACCAGCACCCGGTCTCCCTGTTCAACCCGCTGCTTGATCCGCTCCAGCAGGTCCGGTACCTGGCCTTGCGCCGGGTGAACCTCGATGACCGGGTCCACCAACCCCGTCGGCCGGATGACCTGCTCCACCACCTCCCCGGCGCACTGTTCCAGCTCGTATTTGCCCGGCGTCGCCGACACAAAAATCACCTGGCTCCACATCCCCTCAAATTCCTCAAACCGCAGCGGCCGGTTGTCCAGGGCGCTTGGCAATCGAAACCCATGGTCCACCAGCACCTGTTTTCGCTGGCGGTCCCCGTTGAACATCGCCCGCAACTGTGGAATCGTCACGTGCGATTCATCAATGATCAGCACGAAATCCTTTGGAAAATAATCAATCAGCGTGTACGGCTTTTCTCCCGGCTGTCGCCCATCCAGATGCCGGCTGTAATTTTCGATCCCCGGACACACCCCCGCCTCCTGGATCATCTCGATGTCATATTTCGTCCGCGCCAGCAGCCGCTGCGCCTCCAGCAGTTTCGCCTCGCCGCGCAACTGCATCACGCGCTGATCCAGCTCCTGACGGATCGACCGCACCGCCTCCTCCACGCGCTCTTCGGGCATGACGTAGTGAACCGCCGGATAGACAAACACCTGCTGTTCGCTTTTAAGCCGTTCTCCGGTGAGCGGGTTGATCACGTCCAGCGCCGACACTTCATCCCCGAAAAATTCGATCCGATAGGCGAATTCCTCCTGCGCCGGGTGCAATTCCACCACGTCCCCCCTCACCCGGAACGTCCCGCGTTTGAAATCAATGTCATTTCGGCTGTATTGAAGATCGATCAGCCGCCGCAACAGCTCATCCCGGTCGCACTCCACCCCCTTGCGGATCGGCACCACGCCACTCTTGTAATCCACCGGCGACCCAAGCCCGAAAATACAACTCACCGACGCCACCAGCAGCACATCCTGCCGGCTGACAAGGTTGCTCGTGGCCGACAACCGCAAACGGTCCAAGTCGTCGTTTCGGCTGGCATCCTTTTCAATGTAAATGTCCCGCTGCGGTATGTACGCCTCGGGCTGGTAATAGTCGTAATACGAAACGAAATACCCCACCGCATTGTTCGGCATCAACCCCTTGAATTCCTCGTACAGCTGCGCCGCCAGCGTCTTGTTGTGCGATATCACCAGCGCCGGCCGGCCCAGCCGCGCCACCATGTGCGCCATGGTGAACGTCTTGCCCGAACCGGTCACCCCCATCAACGTCTGAAACTTTTTGCCCGAACGCACCCCCTCCACCAGCCGATCAATCGCCTGCGGCTGATCACCCTGCGGGGTAAATCCACTGATCACCTCAAACTGACCCATTCATCCGCTCCCGGCCAATCAACCCTTCATCATTGCATTATATGCCCGCCGACCCCCCAATATCATCTTCCCCCTGTCATCGGCTCCGTCGTCGGATCCGGAAATTCCAAATACGCCCGCAACTGCTCCACCATCGCCACACCGATCCCCTTCACCTTCAACAAATCTTCCGCGCGCTCAAACGCTTTGCTCCCCGGATGCCGCCGTACAAATTCCTCCCGATATTCCACAATCACCCCCGCCCGGCTCAATCCCAGCGCCGGCAGCGCGGCCAGATCCTCCCGGCTGGCCGTGTTCACGTCCAGTCGATCCGCCAATTCATCCATCCCATGCGAATCCCCCCGCTCATGGATCGGTATAAAACGCCGATGCCCCGCCCACCATGCCCCATACCCGACCAGCAGCACCAGCAACCCCACCCCCAACACCCGCCGCTGCCGCCGCGTCCAGCCCAACATCGTTTTCCCCCCATCATCTTATGTCCCCGACGCCGGCGACTTGCGCGACCACTGATGAAATCGCTCTCTCAACTCCTGTGATTTGGCGAACGCCGCCTTGGGTTGCATCAGGTCATCCAGCAAACCGCCGGCCGGCATCGTCTGGTTCAAATCCGCCAGGTTCGTCCACGCGATGCTCTCGACGTACGGCTTGCTGAGCGCCAACCGATACACCGCTTCCATCCATTCCGCCTGCAACTGCGGATCCCACGCCCGATGCCACCGCCCCGCCGCCGCCGGATCGAGCTTTCCTTCGCTTAAATCGCCCGGATCGGGCGTGGATTTGCCCGGCGCATTGACGGCCGTCAAAAACAACGGCCTCCCAAACGTCGAAAACTTGTCCAACATGCAGCTCAATTGAAACAAATCCCGCGTGAACATCCCCGGTCGCGGAACCCCCATCTCGATCTCCAGCCCGAACGCCTCAAAATTGATCCCCGCCTGCGCCACCATTTCCGCGTACAGCATCGGCGGTACGCTGCTGGCCACCTTGGCATGGTATTCCCCAAACGGCTCGCTGATCGTCACCAGCGTCCGCGCGCCGGGCATCATGTTTTTCACCTGCGACACCAGCAACCGCGTCAATTCGATGATCTGCTCAAAACTCAGCGGAAACACCCCGTTGCAGCACAGCCCCGCCGCCACGTTCCACACCGACACCCCCTTGCGATAGCGCTGCACCACCTTCTGCACGTATTCATACGCCAGCTCGCGCAGCGTCTCAAAATCGTGCTCCCAGATGAACATCCAATCCGGCACTTCCGCCTCGTCCAACCGGATCAACGGCCCGGCGATCACCGGTATCCGCCGTCGATTGAGCGCCTCGATCCACTCATCCACCGCCGCGGTCTCAAAAACCTCCTCCTCCGGCTGCAACTGCTTCCACGGCATCGGCAGCACCGCGTAATCAAACGAGCTGGTCAGCATGTCGCGGTATTTCTGATTCTGCACCCGCGGGTCCACCCGACAACCCACGATATGCCTGGCGAACTGACCCGACTGCCGCCGCCGATTGAGCAGCAGATCGCCATGAAAAATCGACAATTGTTCCGACAATTCCAGCGACAATGCCAACGAGCGATCCGCCAGCTTGGCCGCTTCGGCCGGCTCATCCAGCTTTCCCAGCGCCTCGGCGAACAACTCCTGGGCTTGGCGAAACAACTGTTGGAATTTTTCCGCCTTCGGAAAATCAAATAAATTCCAGTCCTCCTGCTTCTGCACGATCTTCATCAGCCGAAGCCGAGCCAGCTCAACGTTCAAATTATATGGCTGTTCCCGATGCCGCAGCCGTGTCGTCTCCAGCGCATAAGCGCCCGCCTCACCCATGTCCCACAGCAACGACAACCCGATCGCGTGCTCATCCCCCCGATCCACGATCAGCAACCCGTCGCGAAACACGATGTCCCCCGCGATCGGCACGCTCTCCGGCCCCATCGCCACCGCCCCGGCCGGCGCATAGTGCTTAACCCGCTCCCCCCCGCGATATATCTCAAATTTAACCGCCATGCATCCATCCCAACGCCCCGCCCCAATCCGGCGGTCAGCCCACGCATCTTAAACACCAACCCCTCCCTCCACAACGCAACCTTGAACCGCTTCCGCGATCCAATTCATCATTCTCCATCAATTCTCATAAAATTGATCATTTTTTCGTTGACTTCAATCCTCCTTTTTTTTAATCTACACCCTGTTCGTTGAGGACCATTTCAACTTGTCGTTTGTGGACATTTCAATGCGTGCCGGGTTGATTTATAGCTTTTCGGCCCTTGACACTTGAATCGCGGTTCGGGACGCTCGCGACATGCGAGTCCTGGCGCCGGCCAAAATCAATTTGTTCCTCCGCGTCGGTCCACCGCGGGATGATGGGTTTCATCCACTGTTGTCGTGGATGTGCACCGTCGAGCTCTTTGACACTTTGATGTTCGAGCGTGCGCGCCCACCGGGATTGACCTTGTCCTGTGATCAGGCCGATCTCACCAACGACCAGTCCAACCTGGTCTGCAAAGCGGCCGCATCCCTGGCGGAATGGATCGCCCGGCCACCAGCCCGTGCCGACGTTCCTGGAGGA
>JADYZN010000064.1 GCA_020853095.1 Phycisphaerales bacterium
CCTCCCCCGGTACTCCGGGGGAGGGTAGGGTGGGGGTTTTCCCAGAGCATCACCCGCGCGAGCCCCCTCCCCAACCCTCCCCCGGAGTACCGGGAGAGGGAGAAAACTCCACATGCGATTGCCCTAGCTCAAATCATTTTATCGAGGTCTTGCTCTTGTCGCGGCAGGAAAGATCGGTATAGTGTTTCCCTTCCTGAGCGTTCAGCGGGTGTGTCTGCCCGTGCGTTTGGGCGATGGTGACATGCCTCAAAACCATGTTGCCTCGATCAAAGCGAGTCAGCCGTCCATCATCTTTTTTGGGCGCTTCGCATGTTTTGAGCGGCGGACCTGCATCGACAGGATGGCCGTGAAAGGTGATTCGATCATGGCCCGGTACACCGGCCCCAAAGTCAGATTGTCCCGGCGAGTGGGCGTGCCCATCGCCGACATCCCCAAGCACACCGGCAAAGAGCTTTCCCTGCCCGGCATGCACGGCTATCGCGGCCGGCGCAACACCGAATATGGCGTTCGCCTGGCCGAAAAACAAAAGCTGCGATACCACTATGGTATGCTCGAGCGCCAGTTCCGCCTGACCATGGGCCGGGCCAAGCGGTCCAAGGGCAACACCGGCAACGCGATGATGCAGTTGCTGGAATTGCGGCTGGACAACGTCCTTCGGCGTCTGGGCGTCGGCCGGACCATCTGGGCCACCCGACAGATCGTATCCCACGGCCACGTGCTGGTGGATGGTCGCAAAACCGACATCGCCAGCTACGAAGTCAAGCCGGGGCAAACCATCACGTTCAAGGAAAAATTCCACAAAGTCCTGCGTGACAACATGGAACAAAATGCCGGCCACCAGGTTCCCAACTGGCTGGAATGGAACCCGGCGCAACTGACCGCGAAAATCAATGCCCTTCCCAACCCCGAAGACGTTCCTTTCGAGGTCAATATGAACCTGATCATCGAATTCTATCGGTGATTTTCAGTCGTAGAGGGAAGCAAGTGCCGAACCCCGTGGCTCGCCGTCACGGGGTTTTTTACTTGGCGGGAAATTTCGGCGTATATTGACCTGCCACGACGGGTGTATGGATGCCGATTGAGCAATTGAAAGACACGCCGACAGATCAGGCCGAACTGTCCGAATGGCTGTTGGGTTTGTATGACCGTTATCGCTGGTGGTTTCTGGGGGCGATGGCGCTGATTTACCTGATGGCATTTAACGGCCAGTGGCGGCTGGAACCGGATAGCGCGCTCTATTTGACCATCGGACGAAACCTGGCCGAAGGGCAGGGTTATACCTATCACGAGCAGATCAACCAGGTGGCGTATCCGGGGTTGCCGTATCTCTGGGCGATTGTCTTTAAGTTGTTTGGGACCAATCGTTTATGGCCGGCACAGTGTGTGATGCTGCTGATCGGTTTTGTGTCATTGGGACTGTGGTATCGGCTGGTCCGGATCCATGCCGGTCGGGCGATGGCGGTGTTGATGACCTGCATGGTGGGGATGACCGAGACGGTTTTTCGCTATGCGTTTGAACTGCGCAATGATTTGCCGTTTTTGATGGGGATATTGGCGTTTCTGGTCGGCTATGAAGGGTTGCGCCGACAGGCCGATCCGGTCGATCGGTTGTCACGGCGGGCCTGGCCTGTCTGGGTGAATCTCATCGTATTGGTGTCGGGCCTGGCGGTCGCGGTGGTGATGCGGCCGGCGATGTGGGCGTTGCTGGGGGCGGTGGTGCTGACCGCGATCTGGGCGGTGTCGCGGCAACGCCAGGGGCGATGGGGGCGACTTGTGATTTTATTGCTGTCGATCGGGATTGTGGTGGCGTTTTATCGATTTGATCCTCGCCGACACAGTGGATCGGGGGCGATGGGGGCGTATGAGGAGTCGCTGGTTGAATCCGCCACCGACCGGCTGATGCCCACCTTGCATCTGGCGATTCAGGAGAATCTGCCGAAATTTTTCAGTTCGTTGGTGACGGATGCTGCCTTTGGCACGTCGCTGGGGGCCAAATGGCTGAATGTGATCGTGGCGTTGGTGGTGTTGGGATCGGGCGTTGCGCTGATGAGACGACGGCCATTGTGGGGATTGCTGGTCGCATTCACGGTTGCCATGATCGTGGTGGTTCCCCGGCCGCAGGCCAGATATCTGCTGGCGGTGTTGCCGTTGCTGGCATATGGGTGGTGGCGGATGATGGTCAAGGTGGAACGAAAATTGCCCCGCCCATGGGGGAGGCTGGCATTCGGGGTCTTGCTGGCGTTGTGGGTGCTTCCCAATCTCGGCAAGGTTTTTGAGATGGTGTATGAGCAGCGGCGGATGCCGTTTTTGGCGCATTACAAGAATGGGCAGTTTTTGCACGTGGGCGAGCTGGCCGATGCGTTGCGGAGCGATGTTCCGGACCCAGTGCCGGTGGTTGCACCGATGCGGATGGGCCGAATTTTGACGTACCTGAGCCATCGACGGATCGTCGAGGCGCGCGAATTTTCGTTTTACGAAGCATGGCCGGCGCAATTTTTTGTTATTTTGCCGCCAGCGGCCGACGAGATGGATTTGTCGCAACTCATTGAAAAACATGGGATTACGTTATCGCCTTCATTGGCGACGGTGAAACAGGGAAAAAATCGGGCGGACTGGACGTTGCATTCGGCAACCGCCGCCAGGGGGCCATCAACACGAGATGCCGGGCCGTGAAGATCAGCATCATCACGCCATCGCTGAATCAGTGCGCCTACCTGCGGCAAACGATGCAAAGCATCCTGTCCCAGCGGGGCGATTTTGAGTTGCAGTGGGTGGTGGTGGATGGGGGCAGCACGGATGGGACGATCCAGTTGCTGCGGGAGGTGAACGATTCCCGCGTGAGTTGGACCAGCGAGCCGGATGGGGGGCAGGCGGCCGCGGTGAACAAGGGGTTGGCCAAAGTGGAGGGTGAGATTGTCGGTTGGCTCAACAGCGATGATTTGTATCAGCCTGGGGCGTTGGATGAGGTGGCGCGGGTGTTCGCGGGCCGGCCGGAGGTGCAATGGGTGGTCGGGCAGTGCGGGATTGTGGATTCACAAGGGAGGCAAATCCGCGAAGCGGTGACAGGATATAAAAACCGTTCACTTCGTAAGTATAGTTATCGAAAGCTCTTGCGCGAAAACATGATCAGTCAGCCGGCGGTGTTCTGGCGAAAAGAGTTTGTTGGTCGGGCCGGGGCGTTGGATGAGAAATTGCACTATACGATGGACTATGATTTGTGGTTGCGGATGGGCCGGCTTTGCGAGCCGGTGCGGGTGGAGCGGGAGCTGGCGCGGTTTCGGATTCATGGTCAGAGCAAGTCAGGAAAAGTGAATCGCGGGCAATTTGATGAACAATATCAGGTTGCGATGCGGTATTTTAATGGGGATTGGCGGTCGAGATGGGCGCATCGGTTCAACGTTGAAAAGATCGTGTGGGCGTATCGATTGATGCGAATGGTCAGGTGGTGAATAAACCCGACGGGGTTGAATCGCACAGACAGCGGCGGGGATATCAGGAGACCCAGACGTGATGAAGCATGTTTTTGGGCTGATGGTGGTGGTTTGGCTGGCCTGTGGGCCGGCCGGGGCGCAGACGACGCGCTTCGTGGATCCGCCGCCTGATTTTCAGGTTACGGTGCGGGAAACCGAGCCGGTGGCGGGGCGATCGACGTGGGAAGCGCGGATGCCCTCGGCGATTCATACGCCGTTTGAATCCAACAACGTCATCCTGGCCTATGGGTTTGAGCCGGAAAAACCATCCAAGGCGGCGGCGATTGTGCTGCCGATCGCCAATGGCAGAAATCTGATGCTGGAAAAGGCGGTGGCGCTTTATCTGGCCAACCAGGGGATCCTTGGGGTGGTGATGCCGATGCCGTATCAGTTTGATCGGGGGAAAGATGCCCGGTCGCACAACGCGATGGATCTGGCGGACCCGAAGACGGGGTTGAGTTTGTTTTTTCAGGGGACCGAACAGGCGGTGTCGGATGTCCGGCGGTTGCGGCAATGGCTGGTCAGCCAGCGCGGTATCGACCCGGACAAGGTGGGGCTGGTGGGGATCTCGCTGGGGAGCATCGTCGCATCGTTGACGTATTCGATGGATGATCGTTTTTCGGCGGCGGTGCTGGTGTTGTGCGGGGGAGACCTTGGGGAGGTGATCTGGCACGGGTCCAGGGAGACCAGGGGATTGAAAAACGCCATCATCGGGATGGGGCATGATCTGGCGTGGACGAAGGAGATGTTGCGGCCGGTGGATCCGTTGACGTATGCGTCGCCGGCTCGGGGCAAGGGGGTGCTGATGGTCAATGCGAAGGATGATGAGGTGTTTCCGACCGACAGCACGATGAAACTGAACCATGCGTATGGGGATGCGGAATTGCTGATGCTGCCGGGGGATCATTATTCGGTGGCGATTTTTCTGCCTTCGGTGTTGGCGCGGACGGCGGATTTTTTGCGCGGGCATCTGCTCGATCAACCCGCGGGGAAATAACACGATCAGGAGATGATGATGCGAGCTGGTAAAATTTGGCTGGTGATGTTGGCCGCGGTGTTGATGGCGGGGTTGTCGCGGGCCAGGGCGGACGAGACGGCGGAGTTGACGCGGAAGTTGATGCCGTGGGCGCAACTGCTGTCGGGCGGGGTCGAGCGATTCGGGGTGGATGCGACGGTTCAGTTCGACCGGCAAACAGCGCAGGTGCAACTGCGCCGGTGGGATGCGCAGACGATGGCGGTGGAGTTGAAGCAGGACCAGTTTCCGTTTCGTCTGATCCGCACGGCCGGGCGGACGGTGCTGGTGTTGCCGGCGCATCGGACGGCGATCGTGGCCGAAGGAGATGTGGGCGGGGTTGACACGCTGGCGCCGGGGGGGTTGATGGACCGGTTGATTGGCCCGGACACGATGGTCCAGCCTTATTTTCAGCTTCTCAGCGGCAACAGCGAAGCGATGATCTCATTGCTGGCGGGAGAATATCTGTCGAAACGTCAGAAGCTGGGGGTCGCATTGGAGGCGGATGCGGATCATCTGCTGTTGTCGCGCGGCCAGGACAAGGTTGAGATTCGGCGGGTGGAATTGGGGATGGATGAGCAGCCGGGGGAGATTCCGCAGGGATATTCGATTCAGAAGGTGGATCGGACCGAGATGGAGACGTTGATCGTGCGGGGCGTTCGGCGCGGGCTGGAGGTTCTGGCGCCGTCGATGACGTTGAAGAATCCGGCGAGAAAACCGGCCAAGGTGGCGCACGGGGAGCTGCGATGGGTTGAAGATCAACGGTTGATTCTGCTGGGAGGAACGCCCGAACAGATTGGAACGGCGCAGGGGCAGTTGATCCCGGTCGAGATGAAAAAGTGCCGGGATTCGGTGCTGGGGATCGTCGGGGTGGCGTCGACGCTGAACGAAGGGCGATGGTTTTTGGATTCGCTGCGTGATGCGTGGGGGCGGTTGGAGAAACACATCCCGGCCGACGAAATCGCGGAGATGGATGCGGCGGCGGATGCGGCCGGCATGGACCGCGAGCAGATGCGACTGGCAAACGTGTTTCCGGAATTGTTTCATTGCAGCGGGTTCGCGGTGATGGGGAAGGCGACCGTCGATGGCAAGCTGTACCACGGACGGGTGCTGGATTACATGACGATGATCGGTTTGCAGGATGCGGCCGTGACGTTTGTGGTTTCGCCGTCGGGCAGGCACACGTTTATCTCGGCCGGTTATGCGGGGTTCATGGGCGTGGTGTCGGGGATGAACGACCAGCAGGTTTCGCTGGGTGAGATGGGCGGCCGTGGCGAGGGGAACTGGGATGGAGTTCCCATGGCGACGCTGATGCGGCGGGCGCTGGAGGAGTGTTCGACGCTGGAGCAGGTGAAGCATCTGTGGAGCAGCAGCCCCAGGACGTGCGAGTATTATTACGTCTTTTCCGATGGCAAGATTCCAGATGCGGTGGGGGTGGCGGCGACGCCGGAGAAGATCGAGTTCATCGAAAAAGGGGCTTCCCATCCGGAACTGGGGCCGGGGATCGCCGACACGGTGCTGATGAGCGCCAGCGACCGGTTGCAGACGTTGCGAAATCGGGTGATGGAGGGGTATGGGAAGCTGGATGCGGCCGGGGCGATGGGATTGATGGCCCGGCCGGTGGCGATGAAGAGCAACCTGCACGATGTGCTGTTTGTGCCGCAGGATGGGGTGGTCTACATCGCCAACGCCGACCACGAGCGTCCGGCGGCGGATCGCGGATACGTGAAGTACGATTTCATGCAGTTGGCAAGGGAATCGAAAATGCTGGATAATCAATGAGAGTGCGATTCATTGGTTGTCCAGGAGAAGCTCATGGTGTCCGCGGAAGGTGTGAAATATCTCAAGCGATTGCGTGAGGGGGGCCCGTTCGGGATCAACGGGTTTGATCTGGCGAATTTGCGGCTGAACATGTCGGCGCGAAGGGAACCGCCGGCGGAAATCCGCGCGCGGTGTCTGGCGGCGAAGATCGGTGATCTGGCGGGTGAATGGGTGATCGCGCCGGGGGCCGATGAGGATTTTCGGCTGTTGTATCTGCATGGGGGTGGATACGTTTCGGGGTGTCCCGGATTTTATCTGGCGATGGCGGCGCGGATTTCGGCGGCGGCGAAATGCGCGGTTTTCATGCCGGATTACCGGTTGGCGCCGGAACATCCCTTTCCGGCCGGGCTGGAAGATTGCATTGGCGCGTATTTGTGGCTGCGTGACCACGGACCCAACGGCGCAAAACCGGCGAAGGCTTTGTTCATTTCAGGCGATTCGGCCGGCGGGGGTTTGACGCTGGCGATGGTGCTGGCGTTGCGCGACCGCAAACGGCCGCAACCATTGGGCGCGATCCCGATTTCACCATTTGCCGATCAGACGTTGACGGGGGAATCGTTTCACAGCCAGGGTGAACTCGATCCGATCATGCATCCCAACTGCCTGGGCGATTTTGTCCGGCTGTATGTTGGCGGGGCGGACGTTCGCCATCCATTGATCTCGCCGATATTTGGCGACTACACGGGGGTGTGTCCGCTTTTGATCCAGGTTGGGGAACACGAGATTATCCGCGATGACAGCGTGCGGGCCGCCGAGGCCGCCCGGCGGGCCGGCGTGAAGGTCACGCTGGAGGTTTATCCGGGGATGTTTCACGTCTTTCAATCGCACGAGCCGCTGCTGCCGGAGGCGGTATTGGCCATCGGACGAATGGCGGATTTCATGCGATCGCTCGCGTAACATCCGTCAAAACAATCTCTTATGTCAATCGAGCAATAATTTATAATTTTTCTTGTATTGCGACGGCGGGATTTGGGATAATCAACGGCAACTTTTCGTTGATCCATCTCTGCCATGAAAAACGATGGCGATCGCATTCAGTCCGGTCGTTCGATGGGGTTGATGGGGAAGGTGCGGGCCGCGCCGATGTTGCTGGGGGACAGCGCGGCGATGCGGACGTTGCGGTCGCAGATTGAGATGGTGGCATCGCGCAACTGCACGGTGTTGATTCATGGCGAGACCGGAGCGGGCAAGGAGCTTGTGGCGCGGGCGATTCATGGAAGCAGCCGGCGTTCGGGCAAGCCGATCAT
The DNA here is from genome assembly GCA_020853095.1 of Phycisphaerales bacterium. Lineage (GTDB taxonomy): Bacteria > Planctomycetota > Phycisphaerae > Tepidisphaerales > Tepidisphaeraceae > JADYZN01. The sequence goes on from JADYZN010000064.1 coordinate 7,551, forward strand.
CCCGATCGATTGCACCGGGTTGCATGATTCTTTGTTTGATTCGCAGTTGTTCGGGCACCAGCGCGGGGCGTTTACCGGTGCGCAACAATCAACCATTGGATTTTTTCGCGCCGCCGAAGGGGGGAGCATTTTCCTGGATGAGGTTGGGGAATTGGATGCGCTGGCGCAGGGGAAGCTGCTGCGTTGTCTGCAGGAGCGGGCGGTGGTGCCATTGGGGGGCATCTGGCCGATTCCGGTCGATGTCCGGGTGATGGCGGCGACACATCGGGATTTGCGGAAGATGGTGGCGGATGGGCGGTTCCGTCTGGATTTGTATTATCGACTGGGGGTGGTGATCCTGGAGGTGCCGCCATTGCGGCATCGGCCGGAGGACATCGAGATGCTGGCCGGGATGTTCCTGGTCGACCTGGCCAGCGATTATCAGGAGCCGATTAAGAAACTGAAGCCGGCGGCGATTGAAAGGCTCAAGGGGTACGATTGGCCGGGGAACGTGCGCGAATTGGCCAACGCGATCGAACATGCGTTTGTCTTTTGCCGGGGGGATCAAATCGACGCCGATGACCTGCCGATGGGGCAACAGGAGGCATCGACGGCGCAGGAGGTCATTTTGCCGGTTATTTCACTGGCGGCATCGGAGCGGGAATTGATCCTGCGGGCGCTGCGGCACACCGGCGGCAACCGACGGGAGGCGGCGCGGCTGCTGGAGATCGAACGGCATCGGCTGGCGCGCAAAATCGAACGATATGGCCTGGAGGGGCGGATCCTTCCCATGGTGTAGGAGCGCAAAGCGCACCACGGGGGAACGTTTCATTCCATTGATCTCAACGGGGGTTTGTGGGGGAGGTAGCTTACATCTCCGCCGTAATGATTGATTGAACAAAGAGTTGTGAACATTGAATTGAAAATGCCATCGGCTGGCATGATTTTCGTTTATGGGGTCTGGCGAAGAAAGGACAGGCCACCCATGGAAACGAAAACACAAGTGATGGCGATGTGGTTTGGCGACCCGGTCGAGGAGGGGTTGAGGGTGTCGGCTGATCGGCAGGGATGGCCGGTGGTTCGGCCGCGAACGGTTCGCGAGGCGATGATGATGGTGTTGTGCCACCGTCCGAGGCTGGTGGTGGCGCAATTGATACGAAAAGAGGAGTTGGGGCTGGCGGTGATCGCGGTATTGCATCGGCGGCGGCAGGTTTCGTTGCTGGCGGTGGCCGGCGACGACGATCCGGCCATGGAACGGCAGGCGCGTGCCGCCGGGGCGAATTGTTATCTGCCGGGAGGCGTCAGCGCCCGCGAGGTCGTTCGGATGGTTCACCTGCTGTTGTCACGGGCCATCGGCCCGGAGCATCCGCGCGATGCTCCCGTGATGGAAGGGAGGGAGAACAGTTGCAAATGGTCCTATTGATATGTCATGTGCCGACGGTTGTATCCGCCGGCGATGGATCAGGATTCAAGGGCATTTCATATTTTAGGAGAAAGTCATGAAATCGAATTGCACAATGTTCGCGTTGACCGTATCGGCAGCCGTTGCTTCGATGTGGACCGCTCCGGCGGCACAGGCCGACCCGCTGTCGGGGGAGGTGCTGAAATTTCAGCAGCTTCCAATGAACAATACCAATGCTTACGGGCAGATTTACCAGGGCCATGATGAGCTGTCGACCGCGTGGCTTGATCCCAGCGGCCAGTTCTATCGGGGCACGTTCATGGCGGATGATTTTGCGGATAATTACTCATCGCCGGTGGTGCATCTGAGGTGGTGGGGTTCGTACATCGCCGATCCGAACCAGAGCGGCGTGCAGCAGTTTTTGATTACGTTTGAAAGCGATGTTCCGGCCCTGCCGGGTGGATTCAGCCAGCCGGGTACGCCGCTGCTGAGCCAGATCGTCACGCCCGGGGCGCTGTTCACCGGTTCGGGGACGTTCACGGAAACGTTGATCAATGGCAACGTCCCGGAGCATCTGTATCAATACAACGCCGAATTGAGCGTTCCATTTCCGGAGCAGAAGGACACGGTGTACTGGCTGAAGATCGTCGCGTTGTCGCAGGACACCGCCATGCAATGGGGATGGCACAATCGTGATTACACGATCATGGACCCTTACGCATCGCCGCTGGTCTTGCCGGGCGAGAGCAACGTCGGGCCGGCCACCGATCCGGTCTGGCATTTTCAGGATGATGCCGTCACCGGCCTGGTGGATGTGTACCCCAATCCCGCACCCAGTGGCATCCAGGTGAATCAGTTCAACATGCAGCCGACCAACTACATCGACAACATCGATGGCCCGACTGGAATCAGCCAGTATTCCAAGGACCTGGCGTTCGAGGTTTATACGGTTCCGGAGCCGGCGGTGCCGGCGCTGCTGGGACTGATGTTGACGGCGCTGGTTTTAAGGCGTCCAAGGCGGACGTAAGTGGGTGGTGGGGGGGAGGGGGTGAACGACGGACTACGGACCTGGAGAATCATAAAGGTTCTCCAGGTCCGCCGGCCGCGGGGGCCGTGGGCAGTGCAGGGCAATCGCATGTGGATCGGTGAAGCCCTCCTTTCCCCTCCCCCGGTACTCCGGGGGAGGGTAGGGTGGGGGTTTTCCCAGAGCATCACCCGCGCGAGCCCCCTCCCCAACCCTCCCCCGGA
>JADYZN010000065.1 GCA_020853095.1 Phycisphaerales bacterium
AGGATTACATGCTGCGGCATCACGGCATGGGGCCGGTGCAGATGGTGGCGCACGGCGACACCGGCTGCTATACGATGCTGATGTTCCCGCCGACCGAACAGCTCATGCACAACTACAGCGGCATGGGACTGGGCGCGGGGACCGGCAGCGGCATCGACCCGTTCATCACCAACAAGCAGATCGTCTTCATGGGCGATGGCACGTTTTTCCACAGCGGGCAGATCGCGATCTCCAACGCCATCAAGGCCAATCAGGACATCACGTTCATCATCCTTGAAAACAAGACCACCGCCATGACCGGCCACCAGGAACATCCGGGAACGGAACTGGACCTGCTGGGCAACCGCTCCTACATCCAGGACATCTACGAGATCGTGCGCGGCATGGCGGGAACCAGCCCGCTGACCGTGGTGAAACTGTCGCCGGAAAAGCGCAGCGCCTACAAGAGCGTTTTGGAAAAGTCGATCCTCTCCGATGGCGTCAAGGTCATCATCGCCGACAAGGAATGCGGGATCACCTATCATCGCAAGGTCTTCCGCGAAGAGCGCAAGATCATCAAAAAACACGGATACCTGCCGCGCAAGACGCACATGAACGTCACGCCGGAGGTGTGCGAAAACTGCCTGGAATGCACCAAGGCGACCAGTTGCCCGGGATTGATCTCGATCGACACCGACTACGGCCGGAAAATCGACACCGACCTGACCTGGTGCGTCAACGACGGCGCCTGCGAGCGCGTGCGCGTCAGCAACACGGCCGGCACGACCGTCAAGCCGTGCCCCAGCTTTGAACAGGTGACGGTGGTGCGCAAACGCCGCCGGCGCTACAAGCTGCCGCACATGGCGCTCGACAAACTGCCCGATCCCACCCACGTGCATCAATTGAACGCGCCGGGGGATGTGTGGCGCATCCACATGTCCGGCGTCGGGGGCATGGGCATCGGCGTGGTGACGGCCATTCTGGTCCGCGCCGGGCACAAGCAGGGATACAAGGTGATCTTCACCGACAAAAAGGGCCTGGCGATCCGCAACGGCGGCGTCTTCGCCCAGATCACCTTCGCGCATCCCGATTCGGAGTCGGAAGATGGATCAACCCGGCACGCCACCACCGGATACATCCCCTACGGCAAGGCGGACCTGCTCCTGGGCATCGACGTGCTGGAGGCGCTGCGGGCGATCGACCCGCGCGAACAGTTCCGCGTGGCATCGCCGCAACGAACCTGCACGGTGTTGAACACGCACAAGCAGGCCACCGTCAGCACGTTGCTGGGCACGGCGGATTTTGACGCCGAGGCGCTGCGCGACCTGGTGCTGGAACATTGCCGGCCGGAACATTCGTTTTCGATGAACCTGTCCGAACTGTGCGAACAGCGGCTGGGCAGCAAACAATACGCCAACATCATGATGCTGGGCGTGGCGTATCAGCTTGGACTGATCCCGGTCAGCGCGCACGCCATCGCCTGGTCGATCAAGGACACCATCCGCCGCGACCATCGCAAAAACCTCAAGGCCTTCAACATCGGCCGAAAACTGGCCCTGGCCCCCCGCGCCCTGCCCAACAAACCCCAGCCCGAAACCTGGGAACAACTGGTCACCAACAAGGAACGCATCCTCCGCAAAAGCCGGTTGTTCGGCCGGTCGTGGGCGATGCGCTTTGAAAAACAGGTGCAGTGGGCGATGAAGCAGATGCGCGACCTGTCCGAAAAAGCCAAGTACGATCTGACGCTTCGGATTTACGACCTGATGCAATATCAGGACCATCGCCTGTCCAAGCGTTACATCGAGATGGTGCGGGACACCTATCGCCGCGATTCGGCCGATCGCCATTATGCCGCGACCGTCGCGCTGATCTGGAACCTTGCCAGGGTGATGCTGATCAAGGATGAACCGTACGTCTCCTATCTGCTGACGCGATACGAGAAAAAGCAGCGGGACATCGCCAAGTACAACGTCGATGTCTCCAACGGCGACAAGCTGGTCTACCGGCATCACACCAACCCGGAATTCAACATTGGCAAGTTCCGGGTTCGCCTGCGGTTGACCACCACCGACTGGCAGTTGCGATTGGTGCGACATTGCAAATGGTGGCGCAAACTGCCCGGCTGGCATCGGCGCGAGACGGCGTTCCGCGACTGGTACATCGGCCTGCTTGGACGCCTCGCCCTGACCAGCGACCAGGCCTATGCCCAGGCCCTCAAGGTGCTGCGATGCCCCGAAGAGGCGACCGGCTATCGCGAAATCCGCTATCCGAAGATGGACCAGATCAAGTCGCAAATCGAGGCGGAATTGTCCAGCGCAACCGTCGAGGACCAACCCAAACCGGGTGTGATTCTCGAAGGCCTCCCCTCGCCGACGCGCGCGTGATCTTCACGCGGTTCAACCGGGGATGCTGATGTTGCGCCCCGGCTGCCGCCGGCGCAGATTGACATCGTGCCGGGCGATCCGCGCGGCCTTGCGGGAGATGGAACCCAGCAACCGCACCGGTGCGTATCGGCCGGTTGTGTTCGCATATCGCTCAAACAGCGCCATCGCCTGTTGTCGCGGGATTTGCGATTGGGACAGGCTGTACCAAAGCTGCGCCAGGTCCTTGACGATCCATCGCCGCCGCAACGGCCAACCCGGCAGCGGACGAACGCGGGCCGGATCGATCAGGCGAATGTCGGCCGGATGATCCGGATTGACAAAAAAATGGCACAGGTACAAATCGCGATGATGCAGGCCGCCGTTGTGCAACCGCGCGGCCAGATCGGCCATGGGATTCAACAGCCGGTCAAATTCAAATCCCCCCTCCAGCAGTTTGTCGGCCGGCCGATATCCGGCAAGGTCTTCGGTTGCCAGAAAACTCCGCCCATCCGCCAACAAGCCCCATCCCGCCAGGCGCACCGTGGGAATCTCCGCCTGATGCAGCGACTGGATCCCCATCGCCTCCTGTTGCGCGGATGAACCGGAATCGGGTCCGGCCGGATAACGCTTGATGTGCCAGCGGATCGACCGCCCATCGGCCAGCGTGGCGTCGAGCGTGCAATTCTCCCGATCCGGCAGCGTTCTCCAGGGCACGATGCGCGGATCGGCAAAAATCCCTTCGGCGTCGAGTCCCAATTCGCGCCAAATGGGTTGATGGCTGGACGAAACGTGAAAGATGGGATGGGGGTTGCTCACATCAGTTCTTCACCTGCATCGCCAGGATGCGGGCAATGGCTTCGCAGATTTCGGTGCGATGCACGCCGTTGAGCGCCAGCGCCAGTTGCGTCTCCATCAGCCCGTAGGGAATGCCGGTGTCATACCGCTGGCCCTGCGTGATGACGCACCAGTATTTGCTGGTGTTCTGCCGCAGGTGTTCCTGCGCGGCGGTGAGCTGAAACTCCCCTTTCTCCCGCAGGTTGTTCTTGATCAGGTATTCCAGCGAATCGAAAATCCGCGGCCCGAAAACGTGCATGCCGAAATGCGCCAGGTAATTACCCGCCGGCAATCCCGGCGTGACCAGCTTCTCGCGGGCGGTTTCGATGGATGGTTTTTCAATGATCAGTTCGGACTTGAAAATCCCCCGGCCGGCGTCGATCGGCTCACCCTTGATGGTTCCGAACAGATGCAACAGCCGCTCCACCGTTGGCTGCACGCCGCTGACGGCGTCGCACAGGTACTGCTCATAGACCCGGATCAGTTGCGCGGCGCACCGGTCTTTGATGTCGCTGATGTAAACGTGATCCCCCAACAGCAGCAAAAACGGCTCGTCGCCGACGAATTTCTTCGCCTGATAGACGGCATGGCCAAACCCTTCGGGCGAACTCTGTTCCGCGAAATGCAGGCGTTCGCCAAACGATCCGAGCTTCTCCGATTCCAGGATCGCCCAGTCCTTGCCGCGAAAACTCTTGACCATCTGGTCGTCCAGCCGGCGGAAATAATCGCGGTAATGTTTTTCCTCGCCCGGCTGGGTGATGATGCAGATCTGTTCGATCCCGCTGTCGATGGCCTCTTCGCCGATGATCTGGATGACGGGCTTGGTCAGACCATCCCGGTCAACCAGCGGAAACATCTCCTTCTGGACGGCCGTGCTGGCTGGATATTGCCGGGTGCCCCGGCCCGCGGCCGTGATGACGGCCTTGCGAACTTTCGCCATGTGACATCATCCTCCATGAAAACGAGTTTTAATTTTAACTCCGAATCTCGCCGCGTTCGACCTTGCGCGCGTATTCAATGGAAAACCGCGCCCACGGCTGGGCTTCGAGACGGGCTTTGGATATCGGGTTTCCGGTCCCTTCACAGATTCCATACGTCCCGGCCTGAATCTTCGCCAGCGCGGAATTGATCTCACGCAGCATCATCCGGTCTTTTTCAACCAGCCCCAGCGTGAATTCCTGCTCGTAATTGTCCGTGCCCATGTCGGCCATGTGCATCGGCAGGTTCGACAAATTGGTGGTGCCGCCGGTTCGCAAAGCCTCGCGCTCCATCGAACTCATGTCCCCCACCAGGTCGCGCCGGCGGGCCAGCAGCATCTCGCGGAAATGTTCCAGCTCCCGCGCGTTCAACCCCGCCTGATTTTTCCGCGCCTTGACGGGCGTCGCCGTCGGCGATGGAAGATTGGTCGGAGCGGCCTTCGTCTCGGATTTCTTTTTCACAACGGCCTCCTTGCGCGTTGCCTCAACACGGATGGGCCGGCGTACGGCTTCCTGTCGAACCGGCTCCCGACGCTTGCCTTTGTCCCGCGCGGGCGGGGCGGGGGCGCGCTTGGCTGCCGGCTTGGATCGAACGGTTTTGCCCGCCTTGACAGCCCGGCCCGTCTTCTTGGAGAGGGATTTGGCCACGGCCAATCTCGCATCCTTTCAACTGAGGTCGGCCGACTCAAAATCTTCGGCCCGTCGCACTATATCCTGCCAACTTGGCAGAGACCCATCAGAATAAAATGCAATCCACTCCATGTCAAATTCATGCGTTTATCGGACGACCACGATTTTTAACTTTTTTGGCGAGTATTGGTCCACCCTGCGAACCCTGTATCCACCGCCTGGTTTTGGCTATAATCACCATTTCCGGGCATGGGAAGTCCGGTTTTGTACGGCTTGGCGGCATGGTCAATTCGTGGTGTTGTGGTGTCGGACCCTCAGAACACAATTTCGCGTGAAGTCTCCTTTACCGGCCGGGGATTGTTCTCCGGCGAAGAGGCGACACTGACCCTGTTGCCTGCCGAGGCGGATGCGGGCATCACCTTTGTCCGTGAACAGGATGGCCGCAGCGCTGTGATCCCGGCGCTGGTACACAACGTTCTTAAACGCCCCCGACGCACCTGTTTACGCAATGGCTCGCTCTTCGTCGAAACCATCGAACATTGCATGGCGGCGCTGTCCGGCCTGGGCGTGGACAACGCCATTGTCAAAGTCGCCGGCGGCGCGGTGGGCGAAATCCCCGGCGGCGATGGCAGCTCGCAGGCGTTTGTCCAGGCGATCCAGGATGCGGGATTAAAACCCCTCGGCGTTCCCCGTCAGCCCCTTGTCATCAAACGCCCCATTCAGGTCAACCAGAACGACGCCACGTTGACCGCGTTGCCCGGCCCAACTGATTGTCTGGAAATCATTTACGACTTTGAAGCCCCCCCGCCGGTCGGCCGGCAGATTTTCGCCTTTCGCCTCGGCAACGACGATTTTATCACCCAACTGGCCCCGGCCCGGACCTTTGTATTTGAAAACGAAGCCCGCGAATTGCGCGCCCGGGGAATGGGCCAACATCTATCCCCCAAGGAACTGCTGGTGATCTCACCACAGGGGCCGATTGATAATTCGTTTCGGTTTGCCGATGAATGCGTGCGGCATAAGGTTCTGGACCTGATCGGCGATCTGTATCTCGTCGGCCGGCCCATCCGCGGACGAATCATCGCCTATAAAAGCGGACATTCCCTTAACCACTTGCTGGCAAAGCGTTTACTGGAACAGCAGGAACAAACCGACCGCGAGGCGTTGTTGTCTCGCGATGCCGTGCTGGACATTCGGCGCATCCAGCGGATTCTCCCCCACCGCTATCCCATGCTGCTGGTGGACCGCGTGTTGCGGATCGAAGGGGACCAGAAGGCGATCGGGATCAAAAACGTCACCTTCAACGACATCTTCTTTCAGGGCCACTATCCCGGCACGCCGATCATGCCGGGGGTGTTGATCGTCGAGGCGATGGCGCAACTGGGCGGAATCCTGCTCAGCCAGAAGCTGGAACACACCGGAAAACTTGCGGTCCTGCTCAGTATGGATAAGGTGAAGATGCGAAATCCGGTCGTTCCGGGCGATCAATTGATTCTGGAAGCCCTGACCGTGCGCGTCAAAAGCCGCACGGGTCACGTTCGATGCAAAGCGTTTGTGGGAGAGAAGTTAGCCGCCGAGGCGGACATCAAGTTTATGTTGGTGGATGCCGAACCGGTATAAAATAACGGTCCAATTAGAACCATGCCAAAGATATCGCCCCATGCCGTGATTGATTCGCAGGCCAAACTGGCCGACGACGTGGAAGTCGGGCCGTTTTGCGTGATTGGCCCACAGGTGACGGTGGGCGCCGGTTGCCGGCTGATCAACAACGTCACGTTGCGGGGTGTGACCACCATCGGCAGCGGCAATCTGTTTCATCCCAACTGCGTCATCGGCGATGCGCCGCAGGACAAAAAATACAAAGGCGCTCCCACCCGGCTGGAGGTGGGCAACGACAACATCATCCGCGAGGCGGTGACGATCCACACCGGCACCGAAAAAGGGGGCGGCGTGACACGGGTGGGCAACGGCAATCTCCTGATGGTCAACGCGCACCTGGGCCACGACGTGCAATTGGGGTCCAACTGCATCCTGGCCAACAACGTCATGGTGGCCGGACACGTCGTCATCGGCGATTCGGTGGCGATCATGGGCGGGGTGGGGATTCATCATTTTGTGACCGTTGGCGATTTCGCCTACCTCGGAGCGTATTCGCGGATTCATCACGATGTGCCGCCGTTTTTGAAGGTGGATGGGGCCGATCAGGTGCGCGGGTTGAATTCGGTGGGGTTGAAACGGGCCGGATTTTCCGATGCGGACATCGAGGCGCTGGATGAGGCCTGTCGGGAACTTTTTTATCGCGACAAACCCTTTTCGGTGGCCATGGCCGAACTGGCCGCCGGCAACGGCAACATCCCGCCCAACCCGCATGTTCAACGGCTGGTGCAGTTCCTGCGCAAACGCGACCAGGGCCGACAGGGACGATATCTGGAAAGCCTGCGGGCCAAATAAATTCCAATCACATCGGGCATCTGCCCCGATTTCATCGTATAATTGGCTGTTCACGGCGGGCGCGGCGGTCGCGCCGGGGTTTTCCCCCGGTGAGGAAAGTCCGAACTGCCCAGGGCACGGTGCTTGATAACGTCAAGGCGGAGCAAGCGAACCGGCTGGCCGGTTCGCCCAAACCGACGGAAAGTGCAACAGAAAAAATACCGCCGCGCCTCGGCGCGGCAAGGGTGAAATGGTGCGGTAAGAGCGCACCGCGCCGATGGCGACATCGACGGCAAGGCAAACCCCACCGGCAGCAAGACCAAATATGCGGAGAGGAGACCTTCGGGTCTCCGCGCAACGGCCCGTTGCGCCATCATCCGCGGGTAGGTCGCTTGAGGTTTCGAGCAATCGAAATCCCAGAGAAATGACCGCCTTCCGCGCGGCCCTTTTCAGGTTCACGCGGAAAACAGAATTCGGCTTACCGCCCCGCCGTGACAACACCAAACCCCC
>JADYZN010000066.1 GCA_020853095.1 Phycisphaerales bacterium
ACTCCGGGGGAGGGTTGGGGAGGGGGATCGCGCGGGTGATGCTCTGGGAAAACCCCCACCCTACCCTCCCCCGGAGTACCGGGGGAGGGGAAAGGAGGGCTTCACCTATCCACATGCGATTGCCCTGAAACGCAATCGAACGAGAAGGAATCAAACTTGACGGGATGAGTATTGATGACTACCTTGGTGGCCTTTAATCCGCTGGAGCAGTATCTGGCGGATGTTTTTATCGCCGAGTTTGTGCAAAATTGCACGAAGTAATGGATCGGCAGGTCCATCATGCCTGACAACAACGAGCCCAACCTGGGCCGGTACTTGGGCATGGGGCTGGAAGTGGCGGTCGGCGTGGGCCTTGGCTCATTGGTCGGCTGGTGGCTGGACAAGCGGTATCAGTGGTCCTGGGGAATGGTGATCGGGGCCATGATCGGCTTGGCCGGCGGAATGTATCTGTTGATTCGCGAAGCGATCCGGATGAACAAGGATTGAGATGCGTGGCTGGCTGGCGGTTCCGCTGGTGGTGGCGGGGATCGGATTGATCGCCTGGGCGATCTGTTCGATGGCCGGGTGGCCGCTGCCTGTGCGTGAAGTGCTGGTCAGCGGCGGGATCGGCTTGATCAGCGGGGAATTGGCCCTGGTGCCGCTGTTGCTGGCACGACATGGATCGCAGGCGACGATTTCGCAGGCCGGACTGGCGGGCACGACGGTGCAGTTGCTGGTGGGAATCGGCATGGCTGCGGTCGCGATCATGGGCCGGTTTCCGTTGGCAGGTTCGTTTATCTATTGGTTGATGTTGTTTTACTGGGTGACGCTGATGGTGGTGGTTGTGGCGTACGTTCGTGCGGTCAGGTCCGCACCGGTCACGCCCCCCGCCATGAAATCGTAGAGAATTTCCTATGCTGAGACTGATCGCCGCCGCGGATCCCCTTGAACACGTCCTGCCGCACTCGCTGCACTGGAACATCGGGCCTTTTCCGATGACCAACCAGATGCTGATGGCGCTGGTGACGGCGGTGCTGATGCTGCTGGTCTTTCCGTTGCTGTTTCGACGGGCCTACAGCGATGCGCCCAAGGGGTCGCGAAACTTTTTTGAATCGATCCTTGAATTTCTGCGGGTGGAAGTGTTCCGGCCGGCGCTCAAGGAGCATACGGACCGGTTCGTTCCCTTTTTGTGGACGCTGTTTTTCTTCATCCTGTTCAGCAACCTGCTGGGGCAGATCCCGTTCGATGAAATCATCACCCTGATCACGGGCAAACCGTCGCATCTGGGCGGCACGGCGACCGGAACGCCGATCACCACCGGAGCGCTGGCGGCCTGTGCGTTTATCTTCATTCATATCAACGGCATCATCCAGGTGGCCCAGTCGTTGATCCATGGAACCTACGGCCATCACGCCCATCACGAGGAACACACCAGCAACGGCCGGCCCCCCCACGAGGCCGCCCACGACCTGGAACACGTTCGCGGCGATGCGCTGCCGGCTGACGTGCCGCAGGAATTCAAGGCCCTGGGAGACCCCACCCACCATTACCACGACGATGAACACCTGCGCCACGGTGGTCGCGAGCCGCTGCGGCACGCGGACGATCACGGGGCACACGGCAAAGGCATGAATCCGGCGGCGGCGGCGCTGCTTGCCATCCCGCTGTACTTCTGGAATTTCGCGCCCCACCCGTTCAAGCCGCAGCCAGGACAGTCCAAAATCATGTGGGCGCCGGACGTGTTGATCTGGTTGTTGCTGCTGGTCTTGGAATTGATCGGGGCGATCATCAAGCCGTTCGCGTTGATGATTCGTCTTTTCGCCAACATGATCGCCGGGCACATCGTGCTGGCGGCGCTGATCCTGCTGATCCCGGTGACGGCGAGCGTGGCGGCACAGATCGGGATCGGGGCGCCGGTGACGATCCTGAGCCTTCTGATCCGCATGCTCGAAGTTTTCGTGGCGTTTTTACAGGCGTATATCTTTGTCTTCCTGGTGACGTTGTTCATCGCCAGCGCCGTGGCGCCGGAGCATTGATCTAAAAACTGGATGATTTGAAACTTGAAACTGTGAACGAACTTTCACCCATGAGCAGCCGACGCCGGGGTACTTTAATTTAAGATCGGCAAACCATTCATCCGCATCGACCGCCGTCCGGCGACTCGATGCACAAGCCGGACGTAAGAGTCCGGGAGGAGTCTGAAATGTCCATGTTGTCCATGCTGGCGCAAGCCACGCAGACCGTTCTGTTCGCCGACAAGGGCCTGGGAATGCTCGCCGCCGGTCTCGGCGCCGGGCTGACCGTCATCGGCGGCGCCAAGGGCATCGGCCACCTGGCCGGCCAGGCGATGGAAGGCATCGCCCGCCAGCCCGAAGCCGGCGGCCGAATCGGCACCAACATGATCATCGCCGCGGCGCTGATCGAAGGGTTCACCTTCTTCGCGCTGGTCATCTGCCTGCAGTTGGGCGGAAAGATCGGAGCGTTTTAATTTTCGGCTCACGGCGGGTGAACAGCCCGCCGCGGGTCTTGAGCCGCGATTTGGCTCTTTTATTCATGAAGAGGATTTACCAGATGCTCAATCGACTGTTCCTGGCGATGGCGATCGTGATGGCCGCGGCGGCGATGAACCGCCCGGCGCTGGCGGCCGACCCGCACGCCGCCGAAGTCCATCAGGTGGCCGAAGAAGCCCACGGCGGCCACGAAAAACCGGATGTGCTGCCCAACATGACCTCCTCCGAAACCTACATGCAGGCGCTGTGGGTGGTCATCATCTTCGTCGTGCTGCTGGTGGTGCTTTATCCCACGGCATGGAAGAACGTTCTGGCGGGTCTGAAAAAACGCGAAGAGCGCATCCGCAAGGACATCGCCGACGCCGAAGAAGCCCGCGCCAAGGCCGAATCAACGTTGCGGGATTACACCCAGCAATTGAACGCCGCCCAGGAAAAAGTCCGCCAGATGATCAACCAGGCGACCGCCGACGGCGAGCGCGTGGCGGCCACCATCCGCACCCACGCCCAGCAGGAAGCCGAGGAGATCAAGGAGCGGGCCAACCGCGACATCGAGGCGGCCAAGAACAACGCCATCTCCGAGATTTACGAACAGGCGGCCGGCCTGGCCACCAGCGTGGCCGAAAAAATCCTCCGCCGAAACCTGAACGCGGACGACCAGCGCGAACTGGTGCGAAGCAGCCTGGAGCAATTGCAAACGCTGAACCGGGGATGAACTGACCCGTCCAGCGGACACGATGAACGATTTGAAATTCGGTTCTTGTCGGCGATGAAACTATGAACGCTTCCCAGCATTTTTCCGCGGCGACCGTGGCGTATGCGAAAACGCTGCTTGACCTGGCCAACGAACGCCAGCAGGCGGAGCCGATGGCGCAGGAATTGAGCCAGTTGCAGGAGATCGTCGAGTCCAACCCGTCCTTCAAGACGATCCTGTCCGACCCGGCGATCGGTTCCTCCGAGCGCACGGCCCTCCTGGAAAGAGTGTTTTCCGGCAACGTGTCGCCGCTGATCTGGAATTTTCTGCGGGTGCTCAACAACCGCGGCTCGCTGAAACTGCTCGGCGAAATCGCGGACGCGTACGAGGACCTGCTCAACGACCAGATGGGCCGGATCGAGGTGGATGTCACCGTGGCCCAAAAACTGCCGGCCAACGAGCTGGAGGAAGTCCGCCAGCGCGTCGGCAAGGCGTTGCGCAAGGAAGCGGTGGTTCATCAGTACGTGGATGAATCGATCATCGGCGGGCTGGTCGTTCGCGTCGGCGACCAGTTGATCGACGCCTCGGTGCGATCCCAGTTGCAATCGATGCGGCAACAACTTTTAAGTCATCGGCCCAACCCATAATTGATTACGGAACCAACCCAACCAACGGAACAAATTAACGAAACCGGAGAAATCGGATCATGGCCATCAACGTAGCGGAAATCACAAGCGTTCTTCGTCGCGAAATCGCGGATTTTGAGCAGAAGCTGCAAGTCAGCGAAGTCGGAACGGTCATCGAAGTCGGCGACGGCATCGCCCGAATTTACGGCCTGCGCAACGCCATGGCCGGCGAATTGCTCGAATTCGAGAACGGAACCATGGGGCAGGTCTTCAACCTTGAGGAAGACTCCATCGGCGCGGTCATCTTCGGCAATTACCTGGAAATCAAGGAAGGCGACCAGGTCAAATCGACCGGCCGCCTGCTCGAAGTGCCCGTCGGCGACGCGGTCATCGGCCGCGTGGTCAACCCCCTCGGCCAGCCGCTGGACGGCGGCCCCGCCATCGCCAGCGCCGAAACCCGCAAGCTCGACATCGTCGCCCCCGGCATCGCCGAACGCCAGCCGGTCAAGGAACCCCTTCAAACCGGCATCAAGGCCATTGACTCGATGATCCCCATCGGCCGGGGCCAGCGCGAACTGATCATCGGCGACCGCAAAACCGGCAAAACCACCATCGCCCTCGATGCGATCCTCAACCAGAAGGGAACCGGCGTTAAGTGCTTCTACGTCGCCGTCGGCCAGAAGGAATCATCCGTGGCCGGCGTGGTTGAAATCCTCCGCCAGCACGGCGCCATGGAATACACCACCGTCGTCGTCGCCAGCGCCGCCGACCCCGCCCCGCTGCAATACATCGCGCCGTACGCCGGTTGCGCCATGGCCGAATATTTCATGTGGAAAGGCCAGCACACCCTGTGCGTCTACGACGACCTTTCCAAGCAGGCGGCCTCCTATCGCCAGTTGTCGCTGCTGCTGCGTCGTCCCCCAGGTCGCGAGGCCTATCCGGGCGACGTCTTCTATTTGCACAGCCGTCTGTTGGAACGCGCCGTCAAACTGTCGGCCGACAAAGGGGGCGGTTCGCTCACCGCCCTGCCGATCATCGAAACCCAGGAAGGCGAAGTGTCGGCCTACATCCCGACCAACGTCATCAGCATCACCGACGGCCAGATTTATCTCGAACCTGACCTGTTCTTCGCGGGCGTGCGGCCGGCCATCAACGTCGGCATCTCGGTCAGCCGCGTCGGCGGCAACGCCCAGAGCAAGGCGATGAAAAAAGTCGCCGGCTCGCTCCGATTGGACCTGGCCACCTATCGCGAACTGGAAGCCTTCGCCCAGCTCGGAACCGAACTGGACAAAGCCACCCAGAAGCAGTTGGACCGGGGCGCCCGACTGGTGGAACTGCTGAAACAGCCACAATTCAAACCCATGCCGATGGAGCTTGAAGTCATCGTCATCTACGCCGGCACGCAGGGCTATCTGGACGATGTCGCCATCAACCGCGTTCAGCAATTCCAGACCGAACTGCTGAAATACATCGAAACCAGCGCCGCCGGCCTGCGAAAAGCTTTGGCCGAAAAGAAGGAACTGACGGCCGAAATCGAAACCCAACTGAAACAAACCCTGGCGGACTTCAAGGAGAAGGCCTGGCGTAAGTAATTGATTGGATTGAATTTACGACGATTATCGGACCTGCGCCAAACGGCGCAGGTGTCAGATCAGTCGTATCTTCCCCCGCTTGAATGTGGCCAGGGGCCAAAGCGGCAAAATTTTCCTCCCATTCAATAATACAGTGGACTTTCCGTATTATTATACGGAGAGAGTAATGTCTTTCCCGCCAAGCCGCCGATGAGGGGCGGCCAGGACGGCTTTTTATTTTGGATTAACGCGAACATGAGTCTTTGGCCAAATGGTTCTTCTCTGGTCTCCGCGAGCGTGGATCTGCCACGGTCGCTGTTTGGCTATGACATCATCGAGCACATCGGCACCGGCGCGGGCAGCACCATTTACGCCGGCACCGATCCGAACACCAAACAAATCCTTGCGATCAAGCACGTCCTGCGCAAGACCGATCGGGATGTACGGTTTATCTCGCAACTGGAATCCGAATACGAGGTTGGCAAGCAGGTCAACCACAGCGGTTTGCGGCGATCGTTTGATTACAAGGTCGAACGGATGTTGTTGCGCAAGATCACCGAAGCGATCGTCGTCATGGAACTGGTCGATGGGATGCCGCTGGACATGAACCTGCCGGCGGACATGCTGGGCATGGTGTCGTGCTTCATCCAGACCGCGCAGGCGCTGGATTCGCTGCATGGGCTTGGGTTCGTGCATTGCGATCTGAAGCCCAACAACATCCTGATCAACCACTCCGGCCAGGTCAAAGTGATCGACCTCGGCCAGGCCTGCAAGATCGGCACGGCCAAACAGCGCATCCAGGGAACGCCCGACTACATCGCCCCCGAACAGGTCAAATGCCAGCCGGTGACGGTCCGAACGGACATCTTCAACCTCGGCGCGACGATGTACTGGTCATTGACCGGCCAGAAGTTGCCGACGCTGTTCACGCTCAAAAAGACGGAAAACAGCTTCCTGGTCGATGGCCAGATGTCCTCGCCGCGGTCAATCAATCCCAAAGTTCCGGAAAATCTGTCGAACCTGGTGATGGATTGCGTGCGCACCATCCCGTCCAAACGCCCGCAGGAAATGTCCGAAGTCATCCGCCGGCTGGAAACGATCCATCACGCCACGAATCGTGACAACCTGATTCGTTCCGCCGCGGAATAATCCCCGGCCATTCCAGTTGTTTAATACGCCTTGACGAGCTTGCTGCGTGGATATGACCAGAGCACGATCTGGCTGGCCTTGTACCCGCGTTCGGCCATCGCCTGGGCACACCACTGACACATCCCCACCCCATGACCACGGCCGTGACCATCGACAAACCGAATGGCCCCCGGCTCGTTGATGGTGCGAAAGAAGCTGGAATAAAGCACCGGCCCGCTTCCGGCGTCGCTGTTGATGGCGGTGCGAGTCTCTTCGCCCGAAAGGCTGTAGCGGGCGCCCCGGATGTCGCTCAGAACAAATCTCACCGGCCTTCCAAGCCGGTTTCTGGCCTGGATTTCGATGTTCGCCAGCAACGCCATGTCCTTCTCCGCCCGATTTTTGCGGGCGCCCCACGAGCGGATCCGGCGGGTCAATTCATCCTTGGCGATGGCCAGCGGCCCCCAGTTGAACGCCGGCGATGCCGAACACAGCGTGCCGTGGTTTTGCTCGGACAACGGTTCGGACCATGGATCGCCGAACGCATCGTACGCCGACTGGCCGATGCCGCCGCAGCAGGAGGAAAAATAGGCTTTGAAGATGCGTTCCTGTCCGGCCGGCCCATAGGCCAGAACGATGCTGCGGGTGGATTGCACGGCGTTGATCGATTTATCGGTTTCAGCGCCGATGCCGCCATAGACCTGCGATCGCTGGTCGTCGTATACATCCCATTCCCGCCCGGCCGGCGTGGTCCTGGCTTCGTACAAGGCATAAGTCCGGGCGGCGATGGCCTGGGCGCGATAGGATTCGATGTTCCACAACCGCAGCATTTCCTTGGAAACGACGCTCATCAGGTAGCTTTCAACGTCCACGTCGTTGATGACGTCAAAACGGTCGGCCGCCACCGGCACAAATCGGTATTGGCCGCGATATCGCTGGCCGTTCACCGCCACCGATCCATCGCCCGCCGGTTGAATGAACAGTACGCCCGGGCCAAGCGTGATCGAGCCGATGCGCCAGCCGGCCGGCCCAAACGACACCGATACGGGAGAATTGGGAAATTGCAGCGGCCGTGGGGTTTTGTCCGCGCTGGTGCGAACAGTGGGCGGCTGGCTGGCGGCGACGGTGACGCTCTCCTGGGATTGCAGCAACCGCACCCGCACCAGCGGCACCCCCGCCGCGTTGCTCAATATGGCGGGGTTTTCACGACTGCATGCCAGGGGAACAAGCAGCAGCAGCGGAAATAACGCTCGCAAAATGAATCGAGCCATGGCCTCCGATGCCTCAAAATTCGGCCAACCCATCCGTGGCGGGCCGGGCCGCACTATTCTTCCAGCTTCCGAAGCCCGATGCCGAGCGTGCTCAGTTGCTGTTTGATTTCATTCAGGCTGGTCTGGCCGAAATTCTTGCATCCCAGCAGCTCATCTTCGGTGCGGGAGGTCAGTTCAGCGATGGTGTTGATGTTCAGGCGTTGCAACGCCTTGCGGCTGCGGACGGACAATTCCAGATCGGCCACGTTTTTGCCAAGAATTTCCGGCGGGGTGTCATCGACCTCCGGCGCGGATTGCTCCGAACCGCCTTCCTTGGCTTCGGCGGCCTGACCCAGACGCAAACCCTTGCTGGCCAGCAGCGCCTTGACCTCGCTGAGGCTGGTTTCGCCAAAATTCTTGTATCCCAACAACTCCTGCTCCGTCGTGCGGAGCAAATCGCCCAACGTTCGCAAGTTCATTTTCTTCAAGCAGTTGCGCGAACGGACGGACAGTTCGTAATCGCTCAGCGGCACATCCAGAACCGCGTTGCGCCGATCGCCGCGGCGGTCGGAGTCCTCATCAAAATACATCGAACGGGCCGACTCGACATCCTTCATGTACAGCCGGGCGCGAGGATGATTCGGATCGGACCGCAACACCGCGTCGAGGCAGCGATACGCCTCCTCGTAATGGTTGTTGTCCTCGTACAGGATCGCCAGGTTCATCAAGGCATTGATCGGAACCGGCGAGCTGGTGCAGATCCGTTCGTACAGCTCGATCGCCTTGGCATCATCCGCCTGCCGGTCATACAGCACCGCCAGCCGAAAACAGGCCTGTTCGTGATCGGGGTTTTCGTTCAGCGTGCGCTCGTAAAAATCCACGGCCCGCTCATGCAAACCCTGGCCTTCGGCTTCATTGCCGCGTTTGAAGAACTCCGCTGCGGCACGTTCGTTGATGGAAAGGACGGTGTTGTCGCTCATATTGGTCAATTTTTCGTTTGAACGGGGAAAATTCGCCTTCAATTCCGCTAAAGCTACGAGATATTGATACGCCCAACGGCCAAAAGAGTCAAATGGCCGAACCTCACCAGGCGGTCCAGCCGCCGTCGATGACGATCTGGGTTCCGGTGACGTAGCTGGAGGCGTCCGAGGCCAGAAAAACCGCCGCGCCGGCGATTTCGGAAGATTTTCCAACCCTTCCCATCGGAACCTTGTGAGCCAGCCGGCCTTGGAACGCCGAATCGTTCATCTCCTTGGCGCTGTTGGGAAACGGTCCGGGCACGATCGCGTTCACGCGCACCTTCTTTGGACCCCACATCACCGCCTGGTAACGGACCAACTGCAAGATCCCCGCCTTGGCCGCGCCGTAATCGACGGGGTTGACGAACATCGGCGGCTCGTACACGCGCGGGTCGGGCGAGACCATCCCGTACATGCTGCCAAACTGAATGATGCTGCCTCCCCCCTGTTCGACCATCACCCGGCCGGCTTCGCGGGCAAAGACAAATGCCCCGGTCAGTGAAACCCTCAATCCCGCCTCCCATTCGGACGCGGTCATCTGTTCCATCGACTTGCAGGTGGAATAGGCCGCCGCGTTGATCGCCACATCCAGCCGGCCATGCCGCGTGCGAACCTGTTCAACGGCATCGTGGATGGAAGATTCCTCCCCAAAATCCACGAAAACCGTCTCCGCCTGCAATCTCCTGCTCCGCAGCAGTTCAACCGTGGCGTTGGCGGCATCGGGCCGTTTGTCCGCGATGATGACCCGCGCGCCATGTCGGGCCAACGCCTCGCTGGTGGGCGTGCCAAGATAACCCGCCCCTCCGGCCATCAGCACCACCCGGCCCGTCAGGTCGAACAATTGACCCAGGCCATCCGAATCCAATGTTTTTAACATATAATTGCTCTCCAATAACCAATCAGGCCTGCGTGTCGAGTCCTGTCGATCTGCCCGGCCGGGTCACCACGGTTCGGGCGACCACATCGCCCAATCGTTGACGCAGCGGCGAATACAACACCAGCACCAGCGGAAACAACGTCAAAACCTCAACGATCCGAATCAGGTTTCGCATCGCCAGCGCGCCGCGCGTGGGATGATTCCCATCCAGACTCTCCACCCGAAGCCCGAAGATCATTTTACCCAACGACCGGCCAAAGAAAATTTCCGTGACCAGCGGATGGATCGTGTAAATGACCAGGCCGATCCAATACGGCAGCATCACACGGTCAAACGGATGGGCCACCGGATCATCGCTGGCCATGACCGCCAGGACGCCTCCGATCAGATAAGGCAGCGCATCGACCACCCCCGCTCCCAAACGGAGCGCCAACGGGGCGATCCGTGCGAAGCGACCCTCCAGATCGGCGGTCGTGGCGGTGGTGCGACGACGCATCGAGCCAACCACCACCAGCGTCAACGCGACCATCATCACCAGGTTCAGCAGCCGCATCGAACGCAAATCCGGCTGCCGAAGGTCGATGAGGACCGCCTCGCCGGCGGCCTTGCCCGATTCATCAAATTGTTGCTCAAATAATTGCTTATCCTGAACGTAATACAGCCGCAAACGCTCGGAAGCCGCCGCCACCGCGCGGATGGTGATCCCCGCCAATTCCTTTCCCCCCGTCAGTTGGATCGGCCGGCTCCAGTGGCCGTCCGTCAGTTGATAAAAACCGCCCGGTCCAAGCTGGGGTGCGGTCCAAAGCGTGACCTGACCGTTAAAATGCAGCAGCGATGCCTCGGCCGATCCTCCTTCGGGGTGAATCAACGGTTCAAGATTCCAGCCCGATTGAGGATTGAAGACGCCTGTGGCGATCTGACCATCCTTGCGAACGATGGCCAGTGTGATGCCCTGATCGCCGCCCAGCATCGAAGGCAGACCCTCCCGCAACGACAACGCCAGCTCGTCCGGCAGAGCCGACTGGGCCACCCATGTGCTTTTATCCAACAAAAACAAAACCGGTTCGGCCGGCTCTGGAGCGGGGACGGTCGAGGCCATCGTCGCCGGCTGGGTGCTTTGCGTGGTGGAAGGATGGCGGGACAATGCCTTCAGGCCGCCGGGAACCTCACCGATCGCCCAGATGCCCAGCGGACTGCCGGCCAGCGCGATCATTTTACCGCCCGCCGGCAATGGCCTGCCAAGCCCCCCGCCCAGCATCCAATCGCCGTTGTCCAGCAACAGAAGAAACTCCCCCCCATCATTGGACAAATCCCGCGCATGGGCGGCGATCTGCGTCAACAACCGCCACCGCGAACGGGTTCCCAACCGGCCATCAACCTCCATCCGGTCGTTGGCCTCCCGCTCATCGGCGATCAACCGGGCCAGCCAGACGTTTTCACCATCCCCCGTCGCCAGCAATCGTCTCTCGGCGGCGCCGGCGATGCCGATGCAAAACAGGTTTGCCAGAAGAAACAAAATCAGACAAAGTGAAGGTTTAATCTCCGCACCCCTGGTCGATCTGAATGACATTGGAGACGCCGGGCCGGTCTGGAAAACGGAAGGTTCGATCATCGGGTTTGCCATTGCGTTGCAGCGCCATGTCCGAAAGCGTGAAATTCATCTTTGAGCCGGTGTCCGGAAAATAAAGCCGATATTGCGACGCCACCGCCGGCCAGCGCTCCCGGGGCAGGGTGTCGATCCTGATCGGCTGATAATCGGACAGATACGCCCGCAAAATCACCCGGCCATCGGGATCGAACAGCAGTACCAGCGTCGGCCGCAACGTCTGCCGATCGTACCAGATTTCCCGATAGGCAATCCAGCGATCCGGATGTGTGGCCCGGACGTTCCAGAGGAACATGTACGCATCGGCGTCGTTGTTGAATCGCATCACCGGAGCCGGTTCGCGCGTAAAATCGGTGTCGATGTCGCCGACGCCCAGAATCTCCAGCATCGCATCGGGTCGAATCGGGATCGGCTGGGTGATGCAGGGCTTGCCGAGATTGCGATAATGCCCCCACCACATGGTGTCCGGGCCTAATGCGATGCTCAGCCAGTAACGCTCCTCGTTGCTGCCGATCTCAAAGACGTTGCCGACTTCTTTTTTGCCCTGGAGTAGCAATTCGCCGGGTTTGCGATAATTCAACGTCCCCCGGCCGTTGACGAACGTCCCCTCCCCTTTTTCATCATAAATCGTCGCTTCAAAGGTATGAAAGGCGAACAGGCTGCGGATCGGCAGGTTGTTGGCATTGATCCGCCCCACCACCTCCCGCATCGGCTCGGTGGGGCCGAAATACGCCCGTCCCGTCGGCGCCGGCCGTTTGGGGGCACAACCCAGGGCAATCATCAGGAATGCCCCCATGCAGCACCAAAGCCAACGCCGCAAGGGGCACGGCCATCGGAGATTGATACCCGACAGGCTCATAACTCCTCGCTGAGTATCTCCGACAATTGCTGGCTGACCTCCATCACCTGCTGTTCATTGAGCTGGGGATTGAGCAGGTCCATCGGTTCGGTTCGCCCCTTGAGCCGGACCGACCAGATTTCTTGGCCATCCTCCTGCCGGGTGGCGTCGTATTGGATCAGGCGTTTGCGCATCAGGATCAACCCCAGAACAAACCGGAAGTTGAGTTTGGACGGTTCGGCCGCCTCCGAAAGTCGTTCAAACAACCCGCACAAAATCTCATCGTCGACAAAGAGTTTTTTCTTCTGTTCCGGCCGGGGCATGGTGGCCTGCCAATACCCCAGCAGGTCGGATTTATCCGCCAGTTCCCCCCAATGTTCCATGGAAACATCCAGCCGTTCAAACCCCTCGGCCGTCTCTCGCAATGCGGCCATGAACCGCTCATCGGGCGCGATCTCCCGGCCGCTGATGGCGCACCGCCCCAGTGGTCGGGCCACCTGATAGCCGCCGGTGGAAGGTTTTGCCGCGGTTGGGGTACTCAAATCAACCTCCGTGTCTGGCGGGCATGTTATATGCCAGACCACCCTCCTTTGCGAGTTGCCTTACGGGGGATTTTATTCACCTGGCCATGAATCGACCGGCGAGATCGACATGAAAACCCCACCAGCCGACAAATCGACGGCGATGAGGAACAACCCGTTCAACTGAAATGAAGCCGGATTATTCGATGGCGCTCAGGCGGGTCTTGGCGTCGATCAGATTGGGATCCAGCTCAATCGCCTTGCGATACTCGATCTTCGCCTGTTCCTTGCGCCCCTGCTGTTCGTAGACCGATGCGAGGTTGTAATGCACCTGGGCCGGCGTCAGCACCGCCTGGAGCTGGATGATCGCCTCGCTGGTTCGGCCGTGACGTGCGAGCATCAGGCCGTAATTGATCCGGCAGGCTTGATGGTTCGGGTCCTTGGCGATCCCCTTCTTGTAGGCCGTCTCAGCCTTGTCCGGCTCGCCGGCCAGTTCGTGACAGAACGCCAGATTGTTGTACCCCTCGGCCGAACCATCGGTCGCCTTGACGTACCGTTCCCACGCATCAACCGCCTTGGGATATTCCTTCAGCCGGGTATACACCAGCGCCAACCGGTACAACGATGGGATGTGCTTTGAATCGAGCTTCAACGCCTCGTTGTACTGCGCGATCGCCCTGGGAAAATCGTCCTGACTTTCGGCCAGTTGACCGGCCGCGAAATGGGTGTTGGCGTTGAATTGCGGGTCTTTTTCCTGATCAAAATGCGAATGCTGGGCGTTGAGCTTGTCCGCATCATCCTGCGACAAACCTTTAACGGCGTTGTCGCTGCACCCCACCAAACCCGCCGTCGCCGCGATCATCACCAGCAACCGATAATTCATCGTCATCCCTTTGCGCAAAACCGGCGGACATCACGCCGTAGCGCAATTATCGGCAAAACCCTCCCGCCAACTTCCGATAAACCCCAAAATGCCTCACGCCAGCTCCATCGGGCTGTTCACCAGGTTTCGCGGGCCGTCGGCGGTAATCAGATAGGTGTTCTCGATGCGCATCCCCCCACCCAGTTCCGGCCCATATTTGCCCGGTTCGATGCTGACGGTCTCCCCTTCCAGCAGCACATCGTCCCAGATTTCATCCACGTGCGGGAATTCATGCGGCCAAAGCCCCACCCCGTGGCCGGTATGATGGATCAGCCGGGTGCCGAAAACCCGCCGATAATGCTCCTGAACCGCCTGCGCGATCCCCCGGCAGCGAACGCCCGGCTTGGCCATGGATTCAAACAGCTTCAAGGCCCCCATCACCCCTTCCCAAACCTTGTATTGCACGTCCGTCACCCGCCCATCCACCGCGATCGAACGGCAGGTATCCGAAAAATATCCGCGATACGAAGGCCCCAGGTCGAGGATGAAAATCTCCCCCGCCTGTGCCAGCCGGCCTCGCCTCGGCATGCCTCCCCCGCCGCCGCTGGTGAAATCATTGCCCAATTGAGCGCTCATCGGCTCGCCGGCCGCCGCGACCGCCGCCTCGTGCAACTGGTTGAAAACCGTCAATTCCGCCACGCCCGGCTCGATGATCTGCCGGCCGCGGGCGTACATCGCCTCGGCACAGCGGATCGCCACGCCCATCAACGCCAGCTCGTCGGCGTCCTTGCACCGCCTCAACTGCCACAGATCGCCCTGCACATACTCCGGCTTGGGGTCGCACCGCAACGCCACGGTCGATGAAACTTCCGAACAATCCATCCCGATCCGCCGGGATGAGGATTTTTTCAGCCAGTCCATCGCCAGATCCGCCACCACCACCGGTTGGTCCGGCCGATAGGTGTAGTCCAGCGCCGCGTCAAACTCGATCAGCTCATCGGCCGCCGTTTCGACGGTCAGCCCGCGATTGGCGATCAGGCACGATCGCCCATCCGACCGCAGCACAAACGCCCCCTGCTCCATCCAATGCGGCCGCACCCCCGAAAAATAATAAACATGGCCATACCACCCCATCACCGCCGCATCCAATTGGCGCTGGTGCATCACCTTGAGCAATCTCTGCTGGCGTTTGCGACAATCTTCGATTTTCAACATGATCGCACTATATCACAAAACCTCACAACTCCATTGTCGTTGCGGTCGATTGAAAAGCCGCCGAACCCGGCTCGACCGCATCATCGGGAATGACGATCCAAGGCAACATCGCCATCGCCGGCACAATCGCCACCACGCTGATCGCGAAAAACCACGACCAACCCATGTGCTGAGCCATCGCCCCCAGCGGCCCACCGCCGATCACGCTGGTCAACGCCATCAAGCTGGAAAGCAGCGCGAATTGCGTGGCCGAATACCGCCGGTCGCACTGGCTCATCAAAAACGCGACAAAACCGGCCGTCACCAGCCCGGCGCAAAAATGTTCCACCGACACGGCCGTCACCAGGTTGATCCACCCCGATCCGGCGACCGCGATGTACCAGAAACCCAGGTTGCTGATCGCCCCCAGCACGCCAAAAACCCACAACGATTTCCACAATCCCAGCCGGGCCACCACCCACCCGCCGGCCATCGCGCCGACGATCGTCATCGCCATCCCCAACCCCTGCACGATGACCGCCAGTTGCTCCTTGGAAACACCCGCCGCCATCAGAAATGGGATTTTTTCCAAATCCACCATCACTTCCGGCAACTTGAACAACAGGATGAACGCCGCCACCAGCCAACCATCCCTGCGGGCGACAAACTGCCGCAACGGTTCGACCACCGCCTCGCGCAACGTGCCCGGCGCGGCCGTGGAACCCTTTGGCTCGGGCGCGAAAATCGACGCCACGACCCCCACCCCCATCAGCCCCGCCATCACCAGGTAAATCGTCGGCCAGGGAACGTGAAAATGTCCCGCGACATACAGCGCCCCGGCCATGCTGACGGTCAGCCCGATGCGGTATCCGGTGACAAAGACCGCCGCCCCGGCGCCGCGCTCCTCGGCGTCCAGCAGATCCGTCCGATACGCATCGGCCACGATGTCCTGGCTGGCGCTGCAAAACGCGACCGCCACCGCCATGATCGCCAGCGGAACCAGCGCGCCTTGCCCCCCCACCAGCGCCATCGCGGCGATCCCCACGATCAACAACCCCTGCGTCACCAGCAGCCATCCGCGCCGGCGGCCCAGAAACGGCGGCACAAAACGATCCATCAGCGGAGACCAGAGAAATTTGAACGCATAGGGAAACTTCACCAGCCCCACCACCACCCCGATGGTCGCCACCGTGATGCGCAGGTCCGTCATCCACGCCTGGAGCGTCGCGAAGACCAGCGCCAGCGGCAATCCGGATGCGAACCCCAGCGCCAGCAACGCGGCCATGCGGCGATTGGCATACAGTTGGATGAGTTTGCGCACGGACCAATCCTCGTATCAATCCAACCGCGACGCTAGAGCGTGTTATGAACTTCCGCCAACTCCGGCGAATAGGCATTTGAGCATCAGAAACGCAAAGGCCGCATAATGCAGTCCGGCCAATGTCGCGGGTAAACGCTCGTAGTCCTTGGCCAGCCGGCGACACCGGGCCAGCCACGCAAAGGAGCGCTCCACCACCCAGCGCCTGGGCAGCAGCACGAACCCGTGTTTGGCTGTGGGCAGTTTCACGACCTCCAGTTCGATCTTGTGTTTCCGGGCGTCGGCTGCGGGATTTTCTCCCGTGTACCCTTGATCCACAAAGGCCAGTTCGACCGACTTGCGCGTTACCTGCCGCACTTCCTTGGCCAGTTGCTTCACACGCGAGCGATCCTGCTCGTCGGCCGGGGTAACGTGCAACGCCAACAGATGCCCCAGCGTGTCCACCGCCATGTGAATCTTCGATCCCTTCTTGCGCTTGGCACCGTCATATCCGACGCGATGCCCGCTCTCGGGTGTACTTTGCAGGGTACGGGAATCCAGAATCGTCGCCGAGGGCTGCGGGTCGCGTCCCTCAACCATTCGCAAAAGCTCTCGCAGATCCTTGACCATCGCGGCGAAAACGCCCGCCGCAATCCACCGCTGCGCCTGCTGGTAAACGGCCTCCCACGGCGGAAAGTCATTGGGCATGTATCGCCAGGGCGATCCAGTCCGCACGATCCATCGCAGGGCATCGAACACCTCGCGAAGGTCGTGCTCACGCTGCGGTGCATCCTCACGCATCAGCGTGAGATACGGGACCACGAACGCCCACTCATCATCCTTGACGTCACTGGGGTACGGCTTCCTTGCCATCCCTCCATTATCGCAGGATCATGCCCAAAGTGCATAACACGCTCTAGGCTCTGTCTAACAACCTCGCGGCCTCGCGATAGGCCCGATTCGGTCCGGATGCGAGGCGTCGCTCCGAGAGCGGGGTCCGTAGACCCTTTGAGGAGCGACAACGAAGCAGGCGGGCCGAATCGGGCCTACCGAAGGCGGCTCGGAACCGCCTCGTCCGCGTCGTTGTCACCGCTCGAAGGGTC
>JADYZN010000067.1 GCA_020853095.1 Phycisphaerales bacterium
CAGGGTGGGCCTTGGCTCACCGATTTATTTTTCCCGGCGATTGACCCGGTCGCTGACGTACAGGTCCAGGTAAAAATAGAGCAGGTCGCGGCCGGCGACGTTGCGGGTGCGGGAATGGCGAAAGCGGAATTTCTCGAACAGCTTGATCGCCGGTTCGCGTTCCATGAACGTGTCCAGCGTGATTTTCAGATATTGGTTGTCCTGGCAGAATTTCAGCGCCGATTCCAGCAAGGCGCTGCCGATGCCCCGGCGTCGATGGTCCACCCGCACGCGCAGCCGTCGGATTTCACCCTCATCCTGCTCGTGATGTTGAACCCCGATCATCCCCACCACGTCGCCGCCGGCCGTCTGCGCCACCCAGAAGTGGTTTCCCGGCGTGTTCAGGTAGGTGGACTCGATGTCATCGAGGTCCAGTGCCGTGTCGTTTTCCGCCAGTTTTCCGCCGATCAGGCCTTCGATATACAACTGCCTGCACGCCGCGATGTCGTCGGGCCGAAAACTGCGAATGGAAAATTCTATCGTCGATTCACTCATGAACTAAAGACCATTTTAGCACCGTCTAGGCGAAGATTCATCCACCCGCCTCGTTTGCCGGTTCAATTCTCTGGTTTTGAATTTATGCCATCACCGTTAAGAAATCGAGTTGATCGTTGTCGGTCTCCAACAACGCCACCGTCTTGACGGCCGCCCGATGCAGCGCCCCCGGATTGATCAATCTCGTCCGGCCGATGCGCTGGTCGGTCTTCTGGTGCGTATGCCCCTGAAGCAGGTAGTCGTATTCCTGCCCTTCCAGCAGCCGCCGTCGCAACGACAGGTCATCCCCATGCAGCACCGCGATGCGCTTGTCACCCCAGGTCACCTCACCCCACTCGCCGAGGCATTCGATTTGGAGATTTGCGCCATGTCGATGCAAGGCCAGGCGGTCGTAGTCGGTGTTTCCCCATACGAACACGGCCGGCCCGCCCGCCAATTCATCGAGGATCGCGGCCCTGCCCACGTCTCCGCAATGAATCAACCCCTGCGCGCCGGCCTGTCGCAACATCCGCACGGCCTGCGCGGCGGCATCCATCTGATCGTGGGTATCGCTTAAAATTCCGATTCTCATCCGTCCCGCATTGTACACATCAGCCGGATACTTTGCGCTGACGGCCAGGTTCGGGGGACGATGAAACGATCCGCAGCGGGCCGCCGATGGGAAGATGTCCATCCCGCTCCAGCATGGTTTGGATTTCACCCTTGCCGAGGATTCGACCGGCGGCCGCCGCGAGCATCGCCTGCGCGTGGATCGGCGGGGCGGGGGCCAGGCGGGTCGTCGCATTGCCGATGACGATCAGGTTGTCCAGCTCCCGTGCGAAAGGCGCTTCCTCCTCGGTCAACAGCAGCTCGTGCAATTTTTCCCCCGGTCGCGTGCCGACGATTTGAACCGCGATCCGATCGGCATCATGGCCGTATTGCGGGGCCAGCCGCCGGATCATCACCTCGGCCAGATCGACGATGCGCAGGCGGTTCATCTTGAGAACGAACGTTTCGTGCCCCTTCATCAACGTCGCCGCGGCGAGCACCAGCCGAACGCATTGGGGGATCGTCATGACGTAGCGCGTCATCTGGTCGCTGGTGATCGTCACCGGCCCGCCCCGCGCGATCTGTTCGGCGAACAGTGGCACGACCGAACCGGCCGATCCCAGCACGTTGCCGAATCGCACGCAGCAGTATTTTGTTTTGCCTTCGCCCAGGGGGGCGTTGACGATGAGTCTTTCGCTGAGCAGTTTGGTCGCCCCCATGGTGCTGACGGGATGGACGGCCTTGTCGGTGCTGATGCCGATGAAGCGATCGACGCCGCACTCGTTGGCGGCGCGCACGACGTTCTGCGTGCCGACGACGTTGGTCTGCACCGCCTCGAACGGGTTGTATTCGCACAAGGGCACGTGTTTCAGCGCCGCGGCGTGAAAAACGACGTCCACCCCTTCCATGGCCCGCCGGACGCGGTCCAGGTCGCGCACATCCCCCACCAGTCCGCGCAGTCGCGGCGATGCGAGGCTTTGCGAGAGCCGCCAGTGCCCCGATTCGTTGTTGTCCAGCACGCGGACCCGGCGGACGCGGGCCTGGTCCAACTGGCGGACGATCTCCGAGCCGATCGATCCGCACCCGCCGGTAACCAGCACATCCCTGTCTTCAAACTCCGACATCGACGGCGCATCGTTCATGGTGGTTCCTTTCGGGTTTCAGTCGAGGCAACACCGTGCGCAACGTGTCGGCCACGTATTGAATCTGCTCATCGGCGATTCCCGTGAAAAAGGGCAACACCAGCGTCTGGCGGCTGAGCCGTTCGGCGATGGGGAACATCCCCTCATGGAAGCCCAATTCACGGCGGTAAAATTCCTGCAGATGGATGCACGGATGGAAATAGGCCTTGCATCCGATGCCCCGGCGGTTGAGTTCCTCCACCAGCGGGTCGCGCAGATCATCCTCCACGCGGATCGCGAAGACGAACCAGCTATGGTCCTGGTGGTCCCATTGGGTCGGCAGCTTCACCCCGGGAATGTCGCTGAGCAGTTCCAGATACCTGTCAGCCCGTCCGCGCCTGGCGTGCAGGATGTCCGGCAGTTTGCGGACCTGCTCGACGCCGATGGCGGCGGTGATCTCGCTGATTCGATAGTTGTATCCCAGCCGGACATGGGTCAGCCATTGGCTGTCGTCGTCGCGGCCCTGGTTGCGCGTGCTGACGCAGTAGTCGCTGATGCGCTGATCGCCGGTGACGATGATGCCCCCCTCGCCGGTGGTGATCTGTTTGTTCGGATAAAAGCCGAAGACGCCCGCATCCCCGAATGTCCCCGCCAGCCGGCCGGCGTGTCGCGCCCCGATCGCCTCGCAGGCATCCTCGATGATGCCGAGGTTGTGCCGGCGGGCCAGGGACAGGATGGCCGTCATGTTCGCCGCCTCTCCGAAAACGTGAACCGGCAGGATGGCGCGCGTGCGGGAGGTGATCGCCGGTTCGATCAGGGCCGGATCGATGTTGAACGATTCCTCCTCGACATCGACAAACACCGGCTTGGCCCCGGCCATCAGGATGCAGTTGGCCGATGCGATGAAGGAAAAGGGGGTGGTGATGACTTCATCGCCCGGACCGATGCCCAGCGCCTTGACCGCCAGGTGCAGCCCGGAAGTGCCGGAATTGACCGCAATCGCGTGGGGATGGTTCAGAAATTCGCCGAATCGACGTTCAAACTCGGCGGTCCGTGGACCCAACGCCAGCCGCCCGCTGCGCAGAACCTCGGCCACCGCGGCGATTTCCTCCTCGCCGACATGGGGTTGGGACAAGGGTACGTTCACTTGAAGATTATCGGTCGTCGTTAAATTTTTTCTGAAGCAGCTTCCGGTCCAGCGCAACCGAGGCCAGCCGGCGGGCGATCAGCCGGCCGGCGTTGCCTCCGCCGTAGGGGTTGTCGATGAACGCCAGGGCGTTCTGGAACCGTCTTGAGGTCGCGCGGGCGATGGCGCGGCCGATCGCCTGAACATCGTGCGGCGCATCGATGACATTGCCGGCCCGCTGGCGTCCATCCTGCCGATGGCCGATGTTGACCGCCGCCACCCCCAGCGCGGGGGATTCGATGATCCCGGCGCTGGAATTGCCCACCATCGCCGCGCTGTGGCGGACGAGATTGGCGAAATCCTCGTGTGGAAGGGATTGATACAGTCTAAACCAGGGTTCGGAGCGAAACTTCCGCAGTTCGGCGATCATCGCCCGTCCGCCGGCATCCGCGTTCGGATAAATCGCCACGACGAATTGTCCGGTTGAGCGGAGCGCTTCCAGTGTCTGGCGAATCTGCCGGACGGCGGTCGGGGCATCCGTGCCGACCGGATGTTGCGCCAGCACGAAATAAGGCCGGCCCGCGGGCAGACCCCATTGCCGGTCAATCTCCCTCCTGGAGGCCTTGCGATATTTCAACAGGGTGTCGAGGCAGGGAGCGCCCACGACTTTGATTCTCCAGGGATCCTCGCCCATCCGGCGAATGCGCGCAGCGCTGTCGGCGGTGGCGGGAAAGTGCAGATGAGCCATCTTGGTGATCGCGTGACGGGCCGATTCATCCGCCCCGCCGCGCGTCACGTCGCCGCCGTGAATGTGTGCCACCGGCACGCCCATGTAGGTTGACGCCACCGCCGCGGCGAGAATCTCGAACCGGTCTCCCAGCAGCACCACCACCTGCGGATCCAGCCGTTCCAAGGCGGCGGCCATCCCGCGAATCCCATCCGCCACCGCCCCGGCCACCGACCGGCCGGAATCATCGGAGGGATGCGACCGGACACGCGCTGAGATCGGATAACCATCCCGCTCGATCTGCCGGACCGTCATGCCGAAGGTTCTTGAAAGATGAGCGCCGGTCACGACAAGTTGCAGGGACAATGCGCGGTGGGATGACACGGCGTCGATGACGGGCCGCAACAAGCCGTATTCGGCGCGCGAGCCGGTCACGATGCAGATTCGTCTTTGGTTATGAGCCATGTTGTCCATCCCTGTTCACCATCGACCACCCGCCCGCTTGCGGTTTGATCGGCCATTGGATATCTCCACTGGCCATGTCATCTCCCATCGGCCGCTCTTCGCCCCGCCCCGAAAACAGGTTCGATTGTCGACTGCTGCGAGCGGTCAACGTCATCTTTTCGCGAATCTATCACAACACCCGAATTCTTACCCCACAACCATTGCCCCGAAACGGGCCGGGCATTCTGATTGCCAATCACATCAGCGGCCTGGACCCGCTGTTGATCCAATCCGTCTGTTCGCGGTTGATCGTTTGGATGATGGCGCGCGAATATTATGAAATTCCGCAATTAAACGGTATTTTTCGCGCCATCTCCGCCATTCCGGTGGATCGTTCCGGGCGCGACATGCCCGCGATGCGCAGCGCCCTGCGGGCGTTGGACAGCGGGCGGATTCTTGGGATTTTTCCTGAAGGTAAAATCGAACCCAACCACGATCTGTTGCCTTTTCAGACCGGCGTCGCACTGATGGCTTCCCGCGCGGGCGTGCCGATTTATCCGGCGTATCTGGATGGAATCCAACGGAACCTTAGCATGAAAGAGGCGTATCTATATCGTCAGCGCGCGGCATTGGCGTTTGGAAGGCCAATCGTGCTGGCCGGCCGGCCGGACCTGGAACAGGCCACGAACCAGATTCAACAGGCCGTCGAAAACTTACGACAATTTGTCCGATCCCGGATTCTCTGATACAAAGGCCGATAGAAACGCCAGCCTCAACCGTGGCGTGAATTTTTTTATAATTCGTTGAAGTTCTTTCCGCCCACCCGCCGATGGAATACCTGTACTGGCGAAAAAAAACCGGTAAGTTGACTTGGGAAGGGCGGAATGAATAGGATGAATAGGTAAGTTAGACAGAATTTAGCGCAACGGCGCATTTTCTCCCCTCCGGAAGACAGCGACCCCATAAAGGCGCTGTCTTCTTTTTATTGATCAAGTCGTTGGAAAAGGGACAAATGTTAGGTATCCAAAGACCGGTTTGGTAGACTGTCGATTCTGGCAGCATTGATTCGCACTTAAAGTCTTATCTGCCAAGGAGATGAGCCGATTTTTCGCCGGATACATTTTTTATTGCCGTGGTTGTTTTGCGGGATATTGGCCACATCGTGCGCATTAACGTGGGGGCAGCCTCGGCGGACGGTGAATGCCAGTTTTCCTTTTTCACAGTTTTATCCGCCGGGCGAATGGTTGCCGGTGCGGATTGATTTATTGAATGAGACCGGCCAGGAGACGGCCGGGTATGTGGAGTTGCCGATTCATGCCAAGGGTGGGATGGTTCGGGTGCGCAGTGAGAGTTGGGTTCCGGCGAACAGTCGGGTGACGGACATTGTGTATGCGTATTTTCCGGCCGAGATTTATCAGACGGCGCAGCAGGAAAAGACGGGGTTGTCGCCGCCGGTGACGGTGGTGCAGTGGTATGGCGAGTCGGGTGGGGAGATCAGCCGGGTGGAGATGTTGGCGCGGCCGCTGGGGGCGACGAGGGATCAGAAGGGGAACTGGGTGGAGGGAGCATCCTCCGGGCCGGCGAGGTTGTTGTTGCTGGTGAATCCGACGGGAAGCGGGGACAAGCTGGTGCAGAAGGTGTCGGAGATCATCACCTTGCGCGAGCAGTTGAGTGGGGTGGTCGGATATGCGTTGGGGTCGCCCACGGTGGATGTGGCGGAGATGCCCCGGCAGGGGGTGGGGTATTCGGCGTGTCAGGCGGTGGTGATTGACCAGGCATCGGCCGACGAGATGGATGAGGCGCAGCGGCAGTCGTTGTTGGATTACATTCGTGGCGGCGGGGTGGTGGTGGTGTCGGCGCCGATGGGGGAATACGAACAGAGCCGGACGTGGTTGGGGTCGTGGTTGCCGGTGAAGATCGTGGGCAGGCGGGAGACTTCGGCGCTGGAGGTGGTGGGTGAAAAGCCGCTGGCGTTGATCGAGCCATCGCAGGTGAGCGAGGCGATTGAAGGTCAGGGGGAGGTGTTACTTCGGGGGCCGCATTACGTTCACGCGGCCTATCGTTCGATCGGGATGGGGAGGCTGGTGTTCGTGAGTTTTCCGGTCAGCGCGTTGTCGCCGGATGATGAGCGGTCGATGAAGCTCTGGTCGGATCTGCTGAACATGAACGTTCAGGGGGTGGACTGGCGGCAGAGCGCGCTGGGGGCGCAACAGACGCAGTTTATCGAGCGGATGGTGGGCAAGTCGGTTCCTCCGTGGAAGCTGGCGGCGATCGTGGTGGGGGCGTATCTGCTGGTCGTGCTGGGGGTGCAGGGAGTTTGGGGCGGGACGAGGCGGCCGAAGGCGTTCGCGGTGGTGGTGATCGTGGCGGTGGCGGGTTCGGCGGGGCTGGTGGTTTACAAGGCGGCGGCGTCGCGGCATGACCGGCTGAACGCGGCGGCGATCGGGACGATGGACATGGGGCCGGGGGGTGGCGGGGTGCAGCAGCGGACGATCGCGTACATCGGGCAGAACACGAACCTGGAATTGAAAGGGGCCAATACGGATGTGAGCATTCGGCCGGCGGTGTCGGGGGATGTGATGTTGAAGATGCCGCCGTTTGACGTGCCCGAAGCGACGGTGTTCGCGGACAAGATCGAGCAGGTGTGGCAGGTTCGCGGGCCGATACCGGCCGATTTGAGCGTATCGGCGACGGGGCGGTTCGGGCCGGATGGACTGGAGTTGACGGTTGAGAACGGGTTGAAGCATCCGTTGCGGTCGCCGGTGCTGGTCTGGGGTGATCGGGCGTTCGGGCTGGGGGATGTCGAAGGGGAGCGGTCGACGTTGACGGCGACGACGCCCAACGCGCCGGGGGATTACACCAACGCGACGATATTCACATCGGACCTGGCGAAATTGCGCGGGGCAATGCTGGCGGCGTCTTTGCGGCCGGCGACAATGACGTTCGGCCAGCAGAGCAAGCGAAAGCCGATCCTGGCATGCTGGCTGGAGGAAGCGCCCGACTTGTTGCAATCGCCCGAAGGGATTCCGGGCAAAGTCAACACGCTGGTGCGGGTGGAAGCGGAGCTGGAGCCGACGGCGGTGGGGACGGGGGTGCGGATTCCGGCGGGGTTCATGGAGATGCAGCGGTCGGAGGCGGCGGGGCTGCCGTACGATTTCATTAAAAACGAGTGGATCACCAGCCGGACGCCGGGGTCGTGGTTGTTGCGGTTCGTGCCGCCGGCGGGGATCGGGAAATTGCAGATCGACTCGGCGACGCTGTCGATCAGTATTGATGCGCCGCAGTACGTGGTGAAAATACAGCGGGTCGGCCGTCGGGAGGGAAAGCCGGTGTTGAATCCGGCGGGTGAGACGATCGCGCAATGGAACCAGCCGGTGGGACAGCAGACGCCGGTGACGTTCGCGTGCGGGCCGACCGACGTGGATGAGCAGGGTGGGGTGTGGATCCAGTTTACGATTGAAGAATCGGGCGGAGCGGGATTGGCGCAGGGGGCGACCGGCTGGCTGATGAAGCAGATCGGGATGGGGGTGGAGGGGAAGGTGGTGGGGAATTTGGGGAATGGGGAGCGGTGATTTTTTTCGCGGTCCGTGTCCGCGATGATGGGGCGGGGGAGACGAAAAGTGCGGTCAGCGGCCCGTGGAAGGCCGCGAACAATCAGAGGAACGGCAACATGGCAGTGGATAAATCGGCCCCGATTTTGAAGACCGAGGGATTGACCAAGCGGTACGGTGATTTCACCGCGCTGGACAATCTGGATTTGACGGTGCATCGGGGGGAGGTGTTCGGGTACATCGGTCCCAACGGCGCGGGGAAGACGACGACGTTTCGGATTTTGTGCGGTTTGCTGGATCCCACCAGCGGCAGGGCGGTGGTGGCGGACAAGGATGTGACGGGGAACAAGGACCTGATCAAGCAACTGGTGGGGTATCTGCCGGACAATTTCGGGGTGTACCCGACGCTGCGGGTGTGGGAATACCTGGATTTTTTCGCGGCGGCGTATCGGATTCCCAAGAGCAAACGTCGGGAGCGGATCGACACCTGTCTGCAAATCGCCAACGCCGAGCCGTTTCGTGAAAAATTGATGGGGGAATTGTCGCGCGGGATGAAACAGCGGGTGGGGATCGCCAAGACGCTGCTGCACGATCCGGAGGTGCTGATCCTGGATGAGCCGGCGGCGACGATCGACCCGCGGGCGCGGATTCAGATGCGGGGGTTGCTCAGGCAGTTGGCGGACCTGGGGAAGGCGGTGCTGGTCAGCTCGCACATTTTGCCGGAACTGGCGGATGTGTGCGACACGGTGGGGATTTTGACGGCCGGCAAGCTGGCGGCGTGCGGGCCGGTGCAGGAGATCATGCGGACGGTCCGCCAGCGGCGGTTGATGGAGATCGAGGTGTTGAAATTCGCCAAGGAGGCGCGGGATACGCTGGCCAAGGCGCCGGGGGAATGGGAGGCGATCGGCGAGGGTCAGGGGGATGCGAACACGCTGCGGTACGAGGTGTCGGCCGATGAGCAGCAGGTGGCGCAGGCGCTGCTGCTGCTGTTGAAGCAGGGGATTCCGGTGGTGAGTTATCACGAGGTGCCGGCGGACCTGGAAGATGTGTTCATGAGTTTGACGAAGTAGGGGGGTGAAGAACCCTCTGCCCGACCCTCTCCCCGACCCTCTCCCTGCGTACAGGGAGAGGGAGTGGATTCAGCCGGAGAGGTTGATGTGGATGCCGGCAGGCCCTCTGCCCGGCCCTCTCCCCGACCCTCTCCCTGGGTACAGGGAGAGGGAGTTGTGAAGTAAGGATGGAATATGAATCCGGTGTTGCGTAAGGATTTGTTGGGATTGTTGCGGCTGCGGCGCGTGGCGGCGATCCAGGTGTTTTTCATCATGGTGCTGGCGTTGCTGGTGCTGGCCACCTGGCCGCAGGGGGGCGTGATGGAGGGGACGGTGGGGATCGGCAGTGCGGCGTCGGTGATCCGGGGGAATGATTATCTGCTGCTGGGGCTGGTGGTGG
Source organism: Phycisphaerales bacterium (assembly GCA_020853095.1). Classification (GTDB taxonomy): domain Bacteria; phylum Planctomycetota; class Phycisphaerae; order Tepidisphaerales; family Tepidisphaeraceae; genus JADYZN01. The sequence continues at coordinate 9,481 of JADYZN010000067.1, forward strand.
GGCAGTTGGCGTTGCTCGTTCTGTTCGTGCCGGGGGTGGCGGCGGTGGCGCTCAGCGGCGAGAAGGAGGCCAACACGCTGGAGATGCTGTATGCGTCGCGGTTGCGGCCGGGGCAGATCATCTGGGGAAAGGTGGCGCTGGCGATCGGGTATCCGATGCTGCTGTTGCTGAGCGGATTGCCGTTCGTGGCGTTGTTGTATCTGCGGGGGGATGTGTCGCCGGCGGATTTGCTGTGGTCGTACCTGATCCTGGCGGTGGCGGCGGTGTTTCTGGCGGTGTTGTCGCTGGCGGTGTCGGCGATGTCCAAGCAGAGCGCCACGGCGCTGGTGATCGCGTACGTGGTGGTGTTGACGGTGTGCGGGGGGGTGCTGGTGCCGGCGCTGATCATGCTGGAGAGCCAGTCGGGGATGGCGGCGCAGGCGCTGCATTACGTTCGCGGGGCGTCGCCGATCGCGGCGGCGTTTTCGCTGCTGCGGCCGCAACCGAACGATTTTGACGGGTCAAGACACGGGCTGTTGCCGATCTGGCAGGTGTTTTTGCCGGTGGCGGCGGGGGTGGTGGTGGTTTGTTTCGGGTTGCTGGTGGCGAAGCTGCGCAAGGCGCCCTCCTCATCCGAGGGGTATGGGGCATCGGCCGGCGGGAGCGATGACCATCGTTCGCTGGGGCGAAAGATCATGTTCCTGATCGACCCCAAGAAGAAGCGCAAGCCGTTTGGGAGTTTTCCGGTCATCACCAAGGAACGGCGGACGAACAACCTGCGGTCGGGGCGGTGGATGATCCGGATTTTTTACGGGGCGCTGTTTTTGTCGCTGGCGCTGGCGGGGATGTCGTTGTACGGCGGGGCGGAATACGCGGATCTGCTGACGCACGTGGCGGTGGTGGTGATCACGTTTCAGATGGGGATCATCGCGCTGGTGTCGCCGAGCCTGACCAGTTCGTCGGTGAGCACGGAATTTGAGAACGGGACGTTCGAGGTGCTGCGGCTGGCCCCGTTGCGGGGCGGGCAGATTTTCTGGGGGAAATTCGTGCCGGCGTTCATTCCGGCGATGTTGCCGATCATCGCGCTGGTGCCGGCGTATGGGGCGCTGCGGATGATCGATCCGGGATACGATGCGCGGTTTTTGAAACTGGCTCCGGTGGTGGCGCTGGCGGTGATTTTCTGCTGCACGCTGGGGCTGGCGTGTTCAACGTACATTTTGAACACCGCGCGGGCGACGGTGACGGCGTACCTGATCACGGCGGCGCTGTTCGTGCTGCCGTTGTTCGGGTGGTGGGCCGCTGGAGAGCAATTGTCGGCCCAGGTGGCCCGGTGGATCGCGTTTGTCAGTCCGCTGGTGATCGCGTTGAACGTGCTGCCGAGTTCGGATGTGCGGATCGAGGCGATGTACGTGTCGCACTTGTGGCTGATGGGGGGGTTGTGCGTGGCGCTGCTGTTGCTGGCCAGGGCGCGGCTGAGGGGGTTGTTGAGGCAGGGGTAGGTCGTTGCTGGTGAACGTGTTGTCCGGGTGGTTTTATTTTTCCGGGTTATTGTCGTGATGCGTGGATTGATACACAACGGCGTTGCGTGGCGGTGGATGGTGGCGATCGTGCTGGCCTGTGCGATGCCGGCGTCGGCCGAGGCGGTGATGGGGCCGGATGGACGGATGGATTTTGGGGTTGAGGGGATCGATTTTCCGCCGGCGGTGCAGGTCAACGGGACATCGCCGCGCACGGTGGAATTGCTTGGAGAGGCGATCGCGGGGGAAAAGCGGTTCTGGTTTCGGCGGGCGCAATGGGTGCAGGAGCTGGGGCGCTGCAAGATGGCGCAGGCGGCGCCGTATTTGAGGCAGGCGATGGCCGATCCGGAGGGGCGGGTTCGGGCGCAGGCCGCGGCGGCCGCGGCGGAATCGGGTTTGGAGGAATTGCTGGCGGACGTTGAGAAATTGATGGCCGATCCGGATGCGCTGGTTCGGCGCGAGGTGGTCGTGGCGGCCGATGCGCTGAGCCGGTCCAGGGTGAACGATTCGCCGGCGGTGATGAAGGGGCTTGACGATTCGGATCAGCGGGTGGTCGCGGCGGCGGTGGATTCGGTTCGTGTCGGCGGAGAGGTTCGGGCGTTGGCGGCGAAGATGCCCTCTTTGGCCGAAACGTTGCAGGTGATGGGTTTGCATTCGCTGGGAAGGGCCAGGGCGGTGGATCAGGCCGGGCTGGTGGCGGGGTTTTTGGACAAGAGTCTCCCGTTGCGAACGGCGGCGGTGGAGGCGCTGGCGGCGATGAAGGCGACCGATCGGCTGGCGGAGGTGGAGAAACGGCTGGCCGATGAACATCCCACGGCCCGACGGGTGGCGACCGAGGCGCTGGCGGAGTTGGCGGCGCCGGATGAACGGCATCGTCAGGCGATGAAGATGCTGGCCGATGAGGATCCCTCCGTGCGGACGGCGGCGGCCAATTTGCTTGATCCATTGCCGCATAACGAGGCGGCCGAGGCGCTGACGAAGCTGCTGGACGATCCATACCGGCCGTTGCACGCGGCGATCCGAAGGGCGTTGACGCATCCATCCACCGAACAGGTGAAACAACGGGTGATCGAACTGTCGGCCGGGTTGCTGGACAACGCCAACATGCGCCGGCGGGAGGATGGGTCTTACGTACTGGGGCGGTTGCGCAGCAATGTGGCGTTTGAGAAGCACCTGGCGCTGATGAACCCGCCGATGAACGATCCGCAGACGGTGGACTGGCTGCTGGTGACGCAGGTGGCGCAGTCGATGGGGTTGATCGGCGACCAGCGGGCGGCGCAGTCGCTGGCCGCGCTGGCGGCCATGGCGCCGAAGGGGATCAAAGTGGATTTTTCCATGCCGATGGTGGGCAGCCCGCTGGATGCGATGGGGGAGGCGTTTGTCGCGGCGGGGAGGTTGCGCTATGCGGGGGCGCTGGAGGATGCCAAACGGCAGGTCCGGCCCAGCCCGCGGGAGATTCCGGCTCAGATCCGGGCGGCGGCGATCTGGTACATCGGCGTGGTCAGTCCGGAACATCTGGATGAGAACGCCGCGTTGGTGATGAGCGTGTATGGGGGGATGGAAGAGTCGATGGATTCGCAGTTGGAGGCGTTGAAGGCGGCGGGGAACATCAAGGCCAAATCGATGGAGGATCGACTCAAGGAGATCGGCACGGATGTGGGGGAGGTGAAGTTGCGGTGGATGGCGCACTGGGCGTATGAGCGCGTGTCGGGACAACGGACGCCGTACGAGCCGCCGCAGCGCATCTGGAAGGCGCAGGTCAGTATCGAGGCGCGCGAGCAGTGATGGGGGTTGATCATCCCGGCGGCCAGGTGAATGAACGGCCGGCCAGGAGGTGCAGGTGGAGGTGGAAGACGGTCTGCTGGGCGCCGGGGCCGCAGTTGAAGACGGTGCGGTAGTCGGCGTGGCCGAGTTTGGCCATCACGTTTTTGGCGACCAGGAACAGGCCGCCGACGAGGGGGATGTCCCGGGGATCGAGGTCGTTGAGGGTGGGGATCGGTTTTTTGGGGATCACCAGAAGATGCACGGGGGCCTGGGGCTGGATGTCGTGGATGACGATGTATTGTTCATCCTCGTATTCGATTTTGGCGGGAATCTGTCGATTGATGATTTTGGTGAAAAGGGTTTCGGCCATGGCGTTAAACTGACCTGAGGTGGTGGATTCGTCAAGGCGGGTCGGTTGATTTCTTGCCCTGGGGGGCATCGCTCCATAGCATTTGCGGAGGATGGTCAAGCGGAGCGACATGGCGCGAATGATGGCGTTGATCCTGATGTTTTTGATGGCGGCGGCCGCGGTCTGTCGTGGGGGGACGGTGTCGGCGGAGGCGGAAATCTCCGGGCCGGCGGATCGCGTGGCGGTGATGATGTTCATTCGTCAGGAGACTTCGGAAAATCAGTCGGGGGAGGCCGCGCTGGATGCGGTGTGGGATCGCGCCCGCCAATGGTTGATCAACAACGGATACAAGCCGGAGCAGATCATGGCCGGTCCGGTGACCCGGCGGCTGTTTAATAATGAGCAGCAATACCTGGTTCGGCGGATCACGCTGGTGGAGCCGGTCGATCCGGCGAAGGCCGACCAGGTGGCCGAGAAGCTGGCGAGGCTGATTGATCAGGCGATGGCGCGGGGGTTGGAGCCGGCATCGCGACTGATGTCGCTGGATGCGGATCAGCAGGGGATGATGTTTCAGTCGGGCGGGGTTGCGGGGCAGTTTGTTTTTTTTCTGCCGCGGGATCCGGCCGGGCTGGTGGAACAGGCGGCCCGAAAGGGGATGGAACAATTGCGCCGACAGGTGGGATGGTTGTCGGCGGCGGCCTCGTTGCCGGCGTTGCATCCGGTTGACCTGACCATCGATGAGCCGGCGCAGCTGGAGTCGGATTTGAGCCAGGGGCGGATCGGGATCAACGGCGATTCGGCCGACGAGGTGTTGGCGCGGGTGAAGGTGACGGCGCGGTTGTCCGCCGGGCCGGAGGTGGGGCAAACGCTGGAGATCGTCGGCCAGGGGCGGGTCGAGACCGACATCGGGCAGGCGGTTTTGTTCACGCGGTTGGCGGCGGTGAATCCCAGTTATCAGGGGGCGATGGACGATCTGGCCGAACAGGCCCGGCGATTGCGCGATTCGATCAAGGATCTGCCCAAGGCGCAACTGACGATCGGGGGGGTTGCGTTGTTCAGCGGGTACGTCAACGGGATCAACATAGGGGGCAATGCGGCCGACGGGCAGCTTCCGGGCGGGGCGTATCGCGAGGCGCGCATCAAGCTGGTGCGGGAGGCACAGGAGGGCGAGGCCGATTTTCGCATTCGTGTGGGAAATCTGGTTCGGGTCATCCGGGGCGACCGGGTTGACCGGCCGTACCAGCCGCCGGCGGTGCTGGCGTTGTGGGGGGCGGCCGATGAAGGGGCGTGGATGTCAAAGGCGATGTCGGCGGCGGTGGATGATGCGCGGCAGCGCGCCCAGCGGCACGCCGCCACGCTGGGGTTGAAACTTGGAGCGATTCTCGATGCGGGGCCGGCATCGCAACCGGAATCATCTCCGATGACGATGCTGCTGAGCCAGTTTTTGAGGGACAACCCGCATCCGCGGCAGCGTGAATCGGCGGGCATCATGGTGCGGTTCGGCGAGAAGCCGGTTTTGAACGTGCCGCTGGCGGTGCGGTTCGCCGTGGAGCCGGCTAATCAGTACAATCCCACCCCATGACGGCGATCAGCGGGCCATGGACGGTGCGGCGGCTGCTCGAGTGGACGAGCGGTTTTTTTTCGCGCAAGGAGGTGGATTCGCCGCGATTGTCGGCCGAGTTGCTGCTGTCGCACGTCCTGGGGGTGCCGCGGATCAAGCTGTACACCGATTACGACCGGACGTTGAAGGAGGAGGATCTGACGGCCTATCGCGAGCTGGTCCGCCGGGCCGGCGAGCATGAGCCGATCGCCCATCTGACCGGCCGGGCCTATTTTTTCAACCTGGAACTGGAGGCTCATCGGGGCGTGTTGATCCCCCGTCCCGACACCGAAACGCTGGTGGAAAACGTGTTGCAGACCGTTCGTCACCAGAGCGGCATGGAATCGCCGCGCATACTCGATTTATGCACCGGCAGCGGGTGCATCGCGGCGGCGCTGGCGAAGGGGCTTGCCTCCGCGACCGTCATCGCCACCGATCTGTCGCCCAAGGCCATCGCGGCGGCGCGGGCGAATCTTTCGCGGCTTGGCCTGGCCGGCCGGGTCAGCGTGGTCGAGGGGGATTTGTTCGAGGCGCTGGATGGAATCGTTGACGCCGGCCCGTTTCATTTGATTGTCTCCAACCCGCCGTACATTCCCACGGGGCAGATTTCGATGCTGGACCGCAACGTGCGCGAATACGAGCCGAAGGAGGCGTTGGACGGGGGGCCGGATGGGCTGGATTTTCATCGGCGGATCCTGACGCAGGCGGCGGGGCGAATGCTGCCGGGGGGGATGTATTTTCTTGAAATCGGTTTTGACCAGGGTCCGGCGGCGCTGGCGTTGGGGGAGTCGTTCAATGAATATGACAACGTTCGCGTGCTGCGGGACTATGGCGGCAACAACCGGGTGTTGACCGGGCGTCGAAAATAGCCGGCCTTGTCAGGGGATAGGCCGCGGGTGACAATCGGCGGCGGTTCTCCACATGGAGGTGTCGGATGCGGATCATTGCGTTAATGAACCAAAAAGGGGGCGTGGGCAAGACGACCACGACGGTCAACCTGGGGGCGGCGCTGGCAGAACGGGGAAAGAAGGTCTGCCTGATCGACCTGGATCCGCAGGCCCATTTGACGATCAACTACGGCATCGAGCCATCGCGCGAGATCTGCAGCTTGTACAACGTGCTGGTGGAGGGGCGCAGTTTTCTGGAGGCGGTTCACAAGGTGAATCAGAACGTGGCGCTGGTTCCCAGTTCCATCGACCTGGCGGCCGCGGAGATCGAGCTGGTTGGCGAGCTGGGGAGGGAGATGATTCTGAAAAAACGGCTGGAGCAGGCGCAGCACGATTTTGATTACATCCTGCTGGATTGCCCGCCGTCGCTGGGGTTGTTGACGATCAACGCGCTGTCGCTGGCGAGCGAGGTGATCATCCCGATGCAGGCGCATTTTCTGGCGTTGCAGGGGGTGGCCAAACTGCTGGAGACCATTCAACTGGTGAGCCGGCGGATGAACCCCCGGCTGGTGGTGGCGGGGATCGTGCTGACGATGTTCGACGCCCAGACGAAATTGAGCAACGAAGTGGTGGCGGAATTGAACAGTTTCATCGAGTCGGCGCAGGGCAAGTCGTTGCCCTGGTCGGGGGCGCGGGTTTTTTCCAGCCGGATCCGCCGCAACATCAAGCTGGCCGAAAGCCCCAGTTTCGGCCAGACGATCCTGGATTACGAGCCGGCCAGCAACGGGGCGGCCGACCATCGGGCGTTGGCGATGGAAGTCATTGAAATGTCGGCCGGTGTCGCGCCGGCCGGGGGCGCGGGGGATGATTCGGAGGCCGCGGCGTAGATCATGATGTCCCGAACCACCCGACTGACCTGGATCGCGCTACTGTCGTTCTGGATATTGCTGTTCGCGGCGACGCACATTCCCGGCCCCGAACTGCCGCAGGTGAACGTCAGCGACAAGCTGATCCATGGCAGCGCGTTTTTCTGCCTGGGAGTGCTGCTGTACGCCACGTTCTGGGTGCGCGGCGGCAAAATTTCGGGCATCTGGTGGAAGGTGCTGCTGATCCTGACGTTGTACGGCGCTTTTGATGAATGGACGCAGCAATTCGTCAACCGGTTCACGGACGTGGACGACTGGATGGCCGACACCATCGGGGTGGCCATCGCGGTGGCGCTGATGACATTGGTCCATTGGGCCAGACTCCGGTTAGAATAATGACCATGCACGGTTCCTCGCTGTTCGCACCCTGGCGCATCGACTACATCCGCTCGCTGCACAAGGAGCCGACGGAATGCTTTTTATGCGCGGCCGCCCGGGCGGTCGACGCCGAACAGCGCCGCGCTGCGCTGGTGTTGTGGCAAAGCGACCACAGCATCGTCCTGATCAACCGCTATCCGTATGCCAACGGCCACCTGCTGGTGGCGCCCAGGGCGCATCAGGCGGAGCTGTCGGAGCTGGATTCGGCCCAACTGGCCGATCTGCAGATTCAGACGGCGGCCGCCACCACGCTGTTGAAACGGGCGGTCAGCGCGCAAGGGTTCAACATCGGCATCAACCTCGGCCGATGCGCCGGGGCGGGCGTTCCGGGTCATCTGCACCAGCACGTGGTGCCGCGCTGGGCGGGCGACACCAATTTCATGGCCGTGGTCGGCGAGGTTCACGTCGTGCCCGAGGCGATCGGGCGGTTGTACGATGAACTGTCGCGGGTCCGCGGCGAGCTGTCGCCGCAAGCGTGAGCGAACATGAATTTCTGGCGGGTATTTTTCGAGGCGTTGCTGCCTCTGTTCGTCGCGATCGACCCGATCGGGCTGCTGCCGATTTTCATCGGCGTCACCGGCGGCATTCCACCGGCCCGCCGCCGTCATATCATCTTTCAGGCGGTGACCGTGGCGACGCTGGTCTCGTTCGGCTTTGTCTTCATGGGCAACTGGCTGTTTGGTGTCCTGAGCATCGACCAGTTCGATTTCATGATCGCCGGCGGGGTGATCCTGCTGGTGCTGGCGGTGCTGGATCTGCTGATGCCCGGCAAGCCCACCATCAACGAGGTGGAATCGGTCGGGGTGGTTCCCCTGGCGATGCCGCTGATCGCCGGCCCGGCCACGCTGACCACCGCCCTGGTGCTGGCGAGCGACCCGAACAAGGGATACGCCATCACGGTGTTGGCGCTGGCGGTCAATTTCGCGATCCTGCTGGGGGTGCTGTTGAGCGCCTCGTGGATCTCCCGCCTGCTGGGGATCACCACGCTGCGGGCCGTCAGCAAGCTGGTGATGGTCCTGCTGGCCGCCATCGCCGTCAATTTCATCCGCAGCGGCATCGTCGGCGTGTTGACGTTGATGCGTCATTGATGGGCGAAAAGGACATTTGTTTATGAAAATCGCGCGGATCGCACCATTGTCTTATACGCCGGGAAAGCTGGAATATTTTTCCTTCATCCGCAGCGGATCGGGGGCGGAATATCACCAGAATCCGAACTTTTACGTCTTCGCCGACGGCGCGGTGATGATGCACTGGATGGCGTATGACTTTGATGAATGCTCCAACAACGCCGTCCAGCTCTATTCAATCTCCAGAGACAGGGGGTTGACCTGGTCCGATCCACAGGTGTTCATGGCCGATTACGCCGGCGGTGTGCCATACATCCGGCTGTTGCGACTTGAGGGCACTTCCCATGCCCTGATGTTTCTGGCGCAGACGGTGATGGAGGAACTGGTCGTCGACGAGCAACGGCGCATCGCCACCGGCGGAGGAAGCTATTTCAACAGCCGCACGCGCGTGTACCTTCGACATTCAGGAGATGGGGGAAGGACGTTTGATCATGGCCGGGAAATCTCCTACACCGACATCACCTCCGGCCGGTCGCTGGAAGGGGTTGGGTTTTATGGCGCGATCGAAGAGCTGATCCAACTGCGCAGCGGGCGGATTCTGGCGGCTTTCGTGTGGATGGACCCGGTTCGATGCCGGATCGCCGAGGGGTATCAGCATTTCACGGCCTCCTGCCTGTTGTCGGATGATGGCGGCAAGACGTGGAAGTCCGGAGGGCCGATCACCGCCGAAACGCCGCGTGGGGTCATGGAGCCGCAGATCGTGGAGATCGCTCCCGATCGACTGTTTTGCCTGTTTCGGACCAAGGGCGGGTTTTTATACCAGACCCATTCAAACGACGGCGGCCACACCTGGGAACCGACCAGCCCGTCGAAACTGGCTTCGCCGGAGTCCATGCCGCGGATGATCCGGCTGAACAGCGGCAACCTGTTGCTGGTGTGGAATCCGATTTCCTCCATCACCCAGCAGCCGCGGCATCCGATGTCGGCGGCGATTTCAACGGATGGCGGACGCACCTGGAGCGAGCCAAAGACCATCGCCGATGAAACCGGCGAGAATCAACTCAGCAATCACGCGCTGGTGCAACTGGACGATGGACGAATCCTGCTGGGTTTGTCCCGTTATCACGCGCTTCGCCCGATGGTCAGCGATCTGGACGTGGCCATTTTCGACGAGGCGTGGTTGATGCGATGACCCGTTTACCGTCAGGCGTCGGGGCTTTGGCAGGTTTTTCCCCAGTGCAGCACAGGCGAGATGGCTTCGCGGACGATCCGCCGGTCGCGCAGCAGTTCCAGCATGACCTCCGACCCGCGCGTGGCCAGCTCAACCATGGGTAGTTCCACGTAGCTGAGGTCCGGCAGGGCGATTTGCCGGGGTTGCAGCGGGCTGATGCCGATCACGCTGATGCGCTTCGGAGCGGACCAGCCCGCCTTTTCCAATTCGTGCAGATATCGGCAGGCGCGCTGGCCCCCTTCAAAGAACAAGGCCGTTGGCGGCGGGTTGGCGCTTTTCATGTATTGAATCAGCCGGGTGACTTCGCCAACATCCAATGCCAGTTCATCGAAAAAAGCGCTGGGCTGGCGGTGTTTGACGGCCTGCGCGGTCAGGGTGGAGAGCTGGTTCAGGAATCGGGAATATGGCCCGACATCGCCGCCGCCGCGGTTGATGAACAGAATTCGACGATGCCCCATGCCCGACAGGTATTGTGAGACCTGATCCACCGCGGAGGATAAGTTGAAATTCACCAGGCTGACCTGTGGCGGGCAATCTTCCTCGTGCATGTTGCCAAGGAGGATGGTGGGGACGTTTTCCTCCAGCAATCGCAACGTAAATTGTCGGGGCGGCTGTCCCCAGGTCATCACGCCGGCCATCGACTTGGCCCATTCCAGCGCTTCATCGGCCTGTGACGGAGAGAAGACGCCCACCATCAATTCCACGTTGGCTTTGGAAAAAACCGCCCGCATCGCCATCAGGTGGTCATATTCGGTCACATCCTGCCCGCCAAAGGCCGCCAGGCCGATGGCGGATGAGGCCGTTGAGGAGGACCATTGCGGGCCGCGGGTCCGGACGAATGATCCTTTGCCGCGATAGGAACGTACCCACCCCTCCGATTGCAGCCGATTGAGAACCTGCCGAACCGTTCCCAATGCCACCCCGTGGTTGCGCATCAGGTCGGCCTGGGAAGGGAGCGCCTGTCCTGGCCGAAGCTCACCGGTGACGATGCGCTGCTTGAGCTGAGTGAAAATATGCTCATGTTTAACCATAATATAGATGGAAAAAGATAACCTATCTAGATAGGACTGTCAAATACTGTCTTAAAAATCACCAGAAAAGCAAAAATATATTTGACGAAACGAAAATTCGTGTTACACTCTGTACATTAGTCTATATGTTTTATGAACAGGTCGCGGAGATAAGTACAGATAGGTTGATAACCGGAGTCATCATCATGGGCAAATCCGTGCGATCCGGCGGGGCAATTGATCGGCTTGCGGCGTTTACGCTGGTGGAATTGCTTGTGGTCATCGGCATCATAGCGATTCTGATCGCAATCCTGTTGCCATCCCTTCAGGCGGCCCGTCAGCAGGCATTGAACACGGCCTGTCTGAGCCAGGTTCGGCAAATCGGCATGGCGATGATGATCTATGCCAACGACAACAAGGGGACGTATCCGACGCCCCCTCCGTATTGGGCATTTTATTATGGGTGGGGGACGCGCGGCACCAATCCGGATGGAACAACCTATGCGTATGCCGAGAATTACGTCTTCGACAAGATGGTTCCGGCCTATTTGAAGGAAGGGGCGTGGAAGCAACTGATGGTTTGTCCGGCCGTGCCGCGGGAGGAGATCAGCCCGAACGATCAGACCGGAAACATCACCAACGCGCAACTGGCTTCTTCCCCGTATTACGACACATCGTGGTATTACCGAGGCTGGAGCATGGAATGGGGGCCGGACCTGTTGCCGGGAAGCCAGCCGATTCGCAATTTCAAGAACGTGACGCCGTGGCATCCCGATCCATCGGTGCCGCGATACAGCAACTGGCTGATCGCCGAGCGCATCGACCGGATTTTGACCTATGGCTATCACATGGGAAAGGGTGGATCGCAGTTTTTCACGGATGGTTCGGCGGTGTTTCGGTTGATCGCCAAGGACAAGGATCAATTCCGCTGGCGGACGGCACTGAATTACTGAGGGTTGATTACCAATCGACGTGATGCGAACGAGTTGGATCATTCTGGCGGGTATTTTGACGGCCTTCGCCGCGCCGATGGTCGGGCGCGCCGAAGTGGTGGTCGTGGACGAATCGCGGCCGGGGGCGGTGATCGTGGTTCCGCAATCGCCGACGCCGGAGGAATCGTTGTCGGCCGGGCGATTGCAATTTTACGTCGGTAAAATCACCGGCGCAACCATCGAGATCGTGGATGAATCACGGCTTGACGGGCACGATGGGCCATCCGGCCGGATTTACATCGGACGAACGCGATCGGCGGAGGGGGTGTTGGAAAAATTGAGTCGGCGGTCCGCGCCGGCGGAATCTTCCCTGGTGGAATGCCATGGCAATGAGGTGTTTGTGACCGGCGTCGACCCGATCGGCACGCTTCATGCAACCTATTTTCTGATGGAGGATTTTGGCTGCCGCTGGTATTTTCCCGCCGAGTGGGGGACGGTGATTCCCAGTTCATCGCGCCTGGTCATCGCCGACCAGTCGACGTATCGGTCGCCCAGTCTCAAGCTGCGCAGCGGCCTGACCCACACCACCACGCAGATCGACGCCGATCCCACCTGGGCGGCGTATGAATGGGGCCGGGGAAATCATCTGGGCGGGTGGCGATGGTGGGGCGCGGGGCACAGTTACCGCTTTTTGATTCCGGTGGAGAATTTCAAAACCCATCCGGAGTGGTTCGCGCTGGTCAACGGCAGGCGGATTCCCGATCAACTGTGCATCACCAATCCGGAGGGTCGGGCCTTCGCGCTGCACAATCTGCGAACGGCGCTGGCGGGGTATGGCGACAACCCGCCGGAACTGATCTGCATCAGCCCCAACGACACGACCGCCGACAAGTTTTGCCAGTGCGAAGGGTGTCAGAAATTCATCCCAACCAAGCCGGATGGGACAAAGGATTTCGGCGCTGGAATCGATCGCATCATCGCCTACGCCAATTTTTTCGCCGATGCCCTGAAAGATGAATATCCCAACTCGCGCGTGCTTTACATGGTGGATTATCATTCCTACGAAATGCCCACCCTGGTCACGCCCGCGCCCAACAGCGCGTTCTGGGTGATTCACTGGATGGGCGATCAGTTTCACGGGCAGAACGATTCCACCCGCATGGGCAAGACGCTCACAAACTGGGGGAAATATGGCCTGCCGGAGCTGGTTTACACCTATTGGGGCAGCCATACGAGCTGGAGTTTCTGGCCGGTGGTTCACACGATCCGCGAGGAGATTCCCTATTACCTTGGCAAAGGCGTCGTCGGCATCGTTTCCGAGACGCACGAGAACTGGGGCGCGCAGCATCTGAATTTCATCGTCTACCCGCGTCTGATGTGGGATGCGAAGATGAACGTGGATGCGTGGATCGACGATTTCTGCGAAAAATTTTACGGGCCGGCGGCCCAGCCGATGCGCCAGTATTACGCGCTGCTGGAGCGGGCCGCTCAAAATGGCCCGCCGCAGCATCGTTATCGCCAGACGTTGATCCCCACGTTCACGCCGGAGGTGTTGTCGGGCCTGCGGCGGAAGATCGAACAGGCGCAGGTCGCGCTGAATGGGGCGGATGAGATTTATCGCACGCGGTTTGATTTTGTGAAGGCGGGGTTTGAAACAGGCGACTTGTATTTTTCGGCCGAAAACCTGATGCGGACCTATCCCGGGACCAAGGACCCGACCATTCGCCCGCGCATGGTCCAGATGATGGGCCGCGCGCTGGCGCTGGCGGAGGATCCGCGATTCAAACATCTGACCGGCGTGTCCGAGTATCCGCTGGTTGAAGACATTCGAAAAATCTACGAACAGTACCGCCAGGGGACGACCTTTGACGTGGGCCGGTTCGCGTATTTTGAAGATTATTACCTGGGGGGGCGGACGTTCATCGACGCACAGGACAAATCGGGATTTATTGATGACCTGTACGGCTTGTCGCTGGATGGCGGCAAGACCGGCACGCTGGTTTATCGGTTCGACGCTCGCGATGGTGAATTTGAATCCGTCAAAGGCTCGCTGGTGCTGACCAGCCTTCCTTCGGTCAACCCGTTGCGGTTGAGCGTGCGAACCGGGGTGGATCAACCCTGGGCGGACGTTCAATACACTGGCGATGGCACCACGGTCGATTTTGATCTGACCGCCATCGCCGCCGGGCATTCATCCATCTGGCTGAAGATCGAATTGAAAAATCCATCGGATCGCAACATGCATGTGTTGCACCAGTTGCATCTGAATGGGCAGGTTCGCATTAAATCGAATTAAGCATCGGTGATTCCGAGGAAGCGTTTTCTTCAGAATCAATCCGACACTTTTATTGGAGGTTGTCATGAGTTTCGCGAAAAGCCTTTTGATGGGCGCGGTTGTGTGTGGTATCGCCGGCGTGGGAACGGCCCGCGGCGCATATTTTCTTGAAGCGGAGAATTATACGGATTACTTGGGCTCACCGTCTCCGGCGCCTGTGATATGGGCCGAAGGCACTGGTCCATTCTCCGGTGAGCAAATGAGCGGCGATGCGTATCTGGAAGTCATCCCCGGAAGCTACACCACGTTTCAAATCCCAGCCAATACGATACCCGCCGGAACCTATTATCCCGCCGTCCGAAGCGATTCCGGTTCTGGCCACGGAATATTCATTGACCGGGCCACCAGCCTGGAGACGCCTCTTGGATCATTTGGCGTTTACGGACTGACCTACAACCCCGAGAGCGGCACACCCGGCGTCTTTGGATGGGATTGGGTGGAAAATTACAATAACTCCAACGAATTTGTAAGCATCATCATCAATCCTGGCGAGGCCAATACGTTGCGAATCAACTCCGCGACGGGTGGCAATATCTCCGTGGATATGATCGCCTTCCTGGATAGCAATACCGAACTGCCTACCGGCATACCCGAACCGGCATCGATGGGATTGTTCGCCGGCGCGGGATTGTTGTTCATCCGCCGTCGTCGGGCATGAGTTGAGATGAGTCTTCTTCAGCCGTCTGGCGGCCGTGGAAACGACACGGCCGCCGGGCGGCTTTTTTCGTGGTTCGATTGGGCGTACAATGCCGTCCATGGATTCATCCATCGCCCAGCAGTTGCAACCCGGCGCACAGGTCGCCGTGACCCAGCAGATCGCCATGCGCGACCGCACCTGGACCAATACCGTCCGGGGGACGGTCGTCACCTATCAGCAGCGGATGACCGGTAGCTGGTATGCGCATGCCAAGGATGACAAGCTCTGGCTCGATCGCCTGACGTTGCGGAAGGAAGATGGTGAGTTGATCACCTTGAACCTGGACGAGTTCAGCCGTGTCGAGATTCAATCGCAAGCCACTGTCGCATAAGTACTTATCATCATGGACGCGGCCATATTCGGATTGATTGTCGCCGACCTGATCGCAGAACCGATTGATTTGCGCAATCCTCCGGCCGCCGGCGGGTTGCAATTGATCCGCTCGATCTCGTTGACCACGGGGGGCAATGTCTGCAACACCGGCGTGGCGATGCGGAAGCTGGGGATGAACGTCGCGGCCGCGGGGCTGGTGGGTCAGGATGTTCTGGGGCAGGCCGTGCTGGAGCGGCTGTCGGCGCAGGGGCTGGATACATCGGCCGTCTTTCGCACTGACCAAGCCCAGACCAGCGCCACGGTTGTCGCGGTTGAATCCGCCGGCGAACGGACGTTTTTCCATACCGCCGGGGCGACAACGCTGCTCGATGCGGAGGCGTTTCGGCGTTGCTTTGACGTGTTTCGATCGTGCGCGATCGTGCAGATCGGTTATTTCGGGCTTTTGCCCAGCCTGACGCCGCATCTGCCCAAGCTGTTGTCCGAATTGCGAAAGCTCGCCCCGCAAACGCACATCGCGCTGGATACGGTCAATCCGCCCGCTCCGATGGAGCAGTTGCTGCCGATTCTGCCTTATCTGGATATTTTCGCTCCCAGCCGCACCGAGGCGGCCGCCCTCAGCGGGCAGACGGAGCCGGCACAGATGGTCGCGTTTTTTCGCCAGCATATGCCCCGCGGCCTGATCGGCATCAAGCTCGACGCCGAAGGGTGCTATCTGGACGATGCCCGCAACGCCATTTTTGTCCCTTCATATAAGATACAGGTGGTGGACACCACCGGCGCCGGCGACACCTGGTTTGGCGGCCTGTTGACCGCATTGCGTCGAAAAATGCCTCTTGAACAGGCCGGGCGATTCGCCAACCGCGCCGCCGCCGACTGTTGCACGGCGTTGGGCGCTTCGGCCGGCGTACGCGATTTTGATCAAACCCTTGCCCGAATTTGAAGCGGGAACGGCGTCGCGGAGCGACGCCCTCCAGGCGTTGGAGGGTCGTGAATATGGGGGTATGGTTGCTTGACGGCCTGTTTGCGCCTTGACATGATGAACGTCAGAATTCGACGCGGTGGGCAATCTCATCGCGGCGGAGACCTGTCTCGCAAAGGATCATAAATTCGACAAAGTATTTCTTTTTACTGATTTCGGGCCGATCGGCCGATGAGAGACACGAGAACTTACAAACCAACCACGTTGGGTGGTGTCCAGCCATATGGGCTGCGATGGCCCCGACCGGTTAGGAGGAATTCATGAATCGCGAACGTTGCGGCCGCTGCGGGTGTGACCTGGGCGCCGGCCGCGAGGGTGTATTTTATTGTGAAAACTGCCTGCGCACCTCGCGCAACGCGGGACACGCCGGCATGTGGTGGGCAACCATCGTCGCGTTGATCCTGATGGTGGGCGGCGGGGTGGCGATGGCCATCATGGCGCCCAAGCTCATTATCAGCAGCGACTTACGGCTGTTGATCGGGCTGGGATTGACGCTGGTTCCCGCCTTGTTCTGGCTGATCATCTTCTATAGTGCCGACCGGCTGGAACCGGAACCCAAGGGTTACGTCTTTGGGTTGTTCATCCTTGGCATCCTTTTGGGCGGGGCGATTCAACAGCCGGTGCAGCGGGATATTTACGAGCTTCAGCGCTGGCTGCTGCCGAGCATCGCCGGCGGCAAACTGATTCCGCTGGTGGGTGCGTTTTTGCTCAAGGGAATCGTCACCGCGGCGTTGACGTACTTTGCCGTCCGGTTCACCGTCATGCCGACGTCCGAGTTTGACGAGCGGGTGGATGGGATCATTTATGGAACGGCGGCGGCGCTGGGGCTGGGCGTGGCCGCCAACCTGGCGTATCTCAACGAACATGGCACCATCTCGCTGGGGGTGGGGGCGTTGCAGATCATCATCACCAGCTTGGCGTATGCATCGTTCGGCGCGATCATGGGCTACTTCATCGGCCTGATCAAACCGGGCGGGGGGCCGTCGGTCCTGGCGCCGTTCGGCGTGATTGTGACCGCGATCATCCAGGGCCTGTACGAATGGATGGTCATGCAGATGGGTTCCAACAATTTGAATTACAATCCGTGGCCTTCGCTCATCGCGACGGCGGTTTTCGCGGCCGTGGCCTATGCGATCGTCTTCATGCTGGTCGCCAGTGCCTACCGTGCCATGGTCGTCAACCCCGCAGGAAAGGAGTCGCTGGCATGAGCGCCGCCAACACCGGAGTTTCCCTTTCGTTTTCCGAACAGCCGATCCCGGTTCGCCGATCGGCCGACCTGCTGGTTCTGATCATTCTCATCGCCGCCCTGGCCATTGGCTGGTGGTTGCGCGGAGAGGTTCTCAACGCCACCGACCTGGCCACGGTCGCGGAGGCCGGCGTGCAGTTGCAGGTTCCCAAGCGTTCGATCGCGCTGCCCAACAGCCGCGATTTGTGGGCGGTTGAAACCCCATCCGGCCTGCGGGTCCGCATCAACGAAATGCCCATGCCGACGCTCAAGGAAGGACAGGCCGACCCCGGCAAAACCCCGCTGCTGCTGGTCACCGACCGGGCGTTGGAAGAGGCGCGAACCGTGGACATGTTCCGCAGCGTTTCCACCGCGGTTCAAAACGTCGCCGGCGTCGCCACGGGCATTCAGGAATATCTGTACGTCGATCAGAACGCCGCGAAATTCTATTCCTCCCCCTTGCGCGTGATGCATGGATATGAAGCGCTCGTCCCGCAGGGCGACCGCGTCATCATCGTCAGCCTTGAAGGGCCGGATGCCAAGTGGGACCAGGTGAAGGAATTCTGGCCGCGGCTGCTGAACAGTCTTAAGTTCTCTGAGGTGAAAAAATGAAAATGCTTCGCCATTCATGGAAAACCTGGACCCTTGTCGCCCTGCTGATGATGGGCGTTGGTCTGGGCGGCGTCGTCCGATACGTCTATGCGATGCCGGATCAAAGCAAGCTCACCGAGCTGCTGCCGGCCAGCGTCTACATCATCTCGGTGGATGACAACGGCAAGCCGCTGGCGCGCGGGTCGGGTTCGGTCATCGACAAAAACGGCCTGATCCTGACCAACTTTCACGTTGTCGCCAACGACGACATGACCGCTTTGACCAATGAGAAGGGGATCTGCGCCGTTCTCATCACGCGCGACCCCCGCCGGTCGGCCGTGCCCACGTATCTGGGCAAGGTCATTCGTTATGATAGCAAGGTGGACTTGGCCCTCGTGCAGGTGATCGCCGACATCAAGGGCAACCGGCTGACCAGCGCCCCGTCGCTGCCGACGATGACCGTCGGCGATTCCGACAAGCTCAGCCCGGGCGACAACCTGACCATCATCGGGTATCCCGGTCTGGGCCAGGACAGCATCACCGTCACCACCGGGCGAGTCAGCGGATATTTGTCCGAAAAGAACGGCCCGGTTGAGCTGATCAAGACCGACGCCGAGATCAATCCGGGCAACTCCGGCGGATCGGCCGTCAACGACGCCGGCGAATTGATCGGCGTGCCGACCTACACGCTCGAAGGCAAGGAACGGATCGGCAAAATCGGTTTGGTCCGGCCGATCAATCTGGCGATTCCTCTTATGAAGAACGTCAGCGGGCAGACGCCCGATGATCGTCCCCGCCGCCCATCCAAACCCAAGGACAAAGACAACAAAGGCCGCAAATCGGGCCAGACCCTCAGTTTCACCGGCTTTGCGCTTTCAGAGGAAGCCAGTGAAATGGTCAAGGAGGCCCCCAGCGGCATCCAGGCTTTGTATGGCATCGTCGAATATTCGGGCATGACCCAGCAGACGCCGTGCAAATATCTGTGGAAGCTGGATGGCGAGGTCATCCCCAACACCGAAAACGAAAGTGATACATGGCCCTTTGATCCCGGTCAGGGCGCCGCGATGTTGTACATCTCAACGCAGGATCAGTTGCCTGATGGGACGTACACGCTGGAAATGCAGGCCGGCAAGCAGCAGCTCAGCGCCGACATCACCGTCGGCAGCGAAGGAGGCCCGAAGCGAAAGTCGCCGCCCAAAAATGATCAGAACAATCAGGATGATCAGGGGATGGACCAGGGCGATCAGGACAATGGAGGCCAGGAAGAAGCCGCGCCGCCGCCACCAAGGAAGAAGACTCCGCGTCAATCGCCCAGCGCCAAGTCGGTGAAACTCCGTGGAACGGTAGTCTCGGCCGACACCGGCGAACCGATCGAAGGCGCGGCCGTCATTATTCTGGCCCCGGGCATCACCTGGAAATCCGCCGACTTGAACAACCGCGAACACGTTTTTGACGTGGCCCGCAGCGATGCGGATGGCGTCTTTGAAACCAATCGCGGCTTGAGCATGAATGGCGATTACAGCATTGGATTTGCCGCGCAAGGCTACCAGGCCAACGGCGGCGACCACTTCAAGCCCCAGAAGTATTATCAAGGCGGCAACTTCATCGACCTTGGACAGGTCGGCCTGAAATCCGCCGAATGATCCCGATCATGCAGGCCCCTCTCCTCTGATCGCGGGGGAGAGGGGCTTTCTGATTGCCGGGGGTCGAATGATCAATCCTCCACGCCGGATTGCGCCGGCGTCGATGCCGGCCGGGTGGATGGATATATCCTCCATAAATCCAACGTCAGCACCTGCCGGGTGGGAATGGTGAAATCCTGCTGCGCGAAGGATTGTCCATCGCGGATCAGGCTCAGCGTATAATTGCCCGCCGCCACGTGAAACCGCAGGATGTACTTTTCCTTTGGATCAAACGTTGCCCGAACCGGCTGGGCCAAACCCACCCCGCTGACCTGCGCCACCACCCCTTCCAGGGCGTCGCTGCCGTTGAGGATGATCAGTGAAGAAGGCTCGCGGTCGATGATCCAGCGATAGCAGAGGATCGACACCGCCAGGATGAACAGCACCGCCGTCAGCATCAACGCGGTACTGACCCATATGCTGCGCGCCGGCCGGTTTGCATTCGGATTCGGCGTCATTCCCCCATCGGTTCCGGTGCTCATGAGCGCTCCCCTGAGCGATTGCTCAGCTCTTGGTCAGTTTCCGATACTTGATCCGGTGCGGCCGATCGGCTTCGGTTCCCAGCCGCTTGTGACGGTCGATTTCATAGTCCGAATAGTTGCCGTCAAACCACACCACCTCGCTGTCGCCTTCAAACGCCAGGATGTGGGTGGCGATGCGGTCCAGAAACCACCGGTCGTGGCTGATCACCACCGCGCAACCGGCGAAATTCGTCAGCGCTTCCTCCAGCGCCCGCATCGTGTTCACGTCCAGGTCGTTGGTCGGTTCATCCAACAGGATAACGTTTGCACCCTCTTTTAGCATCCGGGCCAGGTGAACGCGATTTCGTTCGCCGCCGGAGAGCAGACCCACGTTTTTCTGCTGATCCTGCCCGGTGAACCCGAACCGCGCCACGTAGGCTCGCGAATTGACCTGAAAACTTCCCAGCCGGACGTTTTCCTGGCCATCGGAGATCACTTCCCAGATCGTTTTGTCGGCCGACAGCACGTCGCGCGACTGCTCGACGTAGGCGAGTTTGACACTGTCGGCGATTCGGATTGATCCGCCGTCGGGGGTTTCCTGTCCGGTGATCATGCGGAACAACGTCGTCTTGCCGCTGCCGTTGGGGCCGATGACCCCCACGATCCCGCCGGGGGGCAGGGAAAACGACAGGCCATTGATTAACAGCTTGTCGCCAAAGGACTTGGTGAGGTTTTCGGCGTCGATGACGCGCTGGCCCAGACGTGGGCCGGGCGGGATGTAGATTTCGATTTCCTGCTCTTTTTTCTTCGCATCCTCCGCCAGCATCGCCTCGTAGGCCGCCAGTCGGGCTTTGGATTTGGCCTGTCGGGCGCGGGGGGATTGCCGCACCCATTCCAATTCGCGCGCCAAAGCCTTCTGGCGGGCGCTTTCCTGTTTTTCTTCAACCGACAGGCGGGCTTTTTTCTGTTCCAACCAGGAGGAATAGTTTCCCTTCCATGGGATTCCCTCGCCCCGGTCCAGCTCCAGGATCCAGCCGGCCACGTTGTCCAGAAAATAGCGATCGTGCGTGACCGCGATCACCGTGCCTTCGTAGCGCTGCAGGTGTTGTTCCAGCCAGCCGACGCTCTCGGCGTCGAGGTGGTTGGTCGGCTCGTCAAGGATCAGGATGTCCGGTTTTTGCAGCAGCAACCGGCACAGCGCCACCCGGCGTTTTTCGCCGCCGCTCAGGTTGGCCACCGATGCCTCGGCCGGCGGACAGCGCAGCGCATCCATCGCCATGTCGAGTTGCGCATCCAGGTCCCAGGCGCCGGCCGCATCCAGCTTTTCCTGCACCTCTCCCTGACGTTCCAGCAGTTTGGCCATCCGATCATCGTCCATCGGCTGGGCGAACTGCTCGTTGATCCGTTCAAATTCAGCCAGCAGTGCCACCGTCGCCGCCGCCCCTTCTTCGACGACCTGTCGGACGGTTTTTTGCGGGTCAAGGCGGGGTTCCTGTTCAAGATGTCCCACCGTGTAGCCGGGTTGCAGGACCACCTGGCCGTCGAAATTTTTGTCCACGCCGGCGAGGATTTTCAGCAGCGAGCTTTTGCCCGATCCGTTCAACCCCAGCACGCCGATTTTCGCGCCGTAAAAATAGGAGAGGTAAATGTTGTTGAGGACCACCTTCTTCTCGAAGCGTTTGGTCACGCCAACCATCGAATAGATGACTTTGTTCGGCTCGTTGCTCATGGAGGGGCATACTCTACTCAAACCCGCCGCCGACGGCCATGGTCAGGGGAGGGTCGATGGGGTGTCGCGCGGTTCCAGCGCCACCGTGTCATCATCCCGCAGCCACCCATCAATTGTGCGGTGGCGCGAATCATCCTCCTGATATTCGATGATGAAATGGGATGGGTTGTCCGGATCGTTCTGGCCGGCGAACAGCCGCAGGGCGCTTTGCGACGAGACGATCACCCGCCCCAATACAAGCCCCGATCCGGCCGACAGGTCTTTTGGGGGGGACAAATATCCCGGTTCGATCACCCGCACCGAAAAATCCAGTGCCCGCGCAGCGCCGATGGACCGCACCGTCAGCAGTTCCACCGCCACCAGCCGATTTCGGCCATCGGGCGTCTGGCGTTGATGAAGATACAGCGTGGGATTGGGCGCAACGCCCGGCGGGGCCAGCAAGGCGTTGAAGTCGGCCCAGTCGGGGTCAAAATAATAGGCTGCGCCGGCCGGCGATGAGAGGTATTGAAGCCGATCCACCAGCCGCCGCGCCCCATCGGGCCTCTCTTCATACACCGCCTGATCGGCCGCCTGGAGGTGGTTCTGGCATTGATGCTGGTAATAGACCAGTTGGGCCTGCCGCCAGATCTCCTCCCCGCGAAAATACAACGCCACCACGACCAGAAAGATCCCGCCCAGCAGCAGATGCCGGGTCAAAGGGCGCCGTTTCGAGACGTTTGGCGGGGGCGAATACTGAAGGGATGGACCTTCCATGGCAACACCATGGTGATAGCACAAATAAAAGTGCTTGAACACCATCGGTATCGTGCCGGCGCATGCCCTAGGCTCTGTCTAAAAACCTCGCGGCGTCGCGGAGCGACGCCCTCCAGATTCACGGTCAGTCGTCGCCGCCGTAGGCGCTTTCCATGGCGAGGACTTCTCCCAGGGTCTGTTCCAGGCGGCGTTCGGCGTTGCGGATGTCGATCGACGCGACGCCGCTGCGGCGGTGGGCCAGCAGGCGGTCCAGCCCGCCGGGACGAACCAGCACATCCTGCAACTTGGCGTCGATCAGATTTTCGATCGCTTTGCGGAGGATTTCAGCCTGCGTGTTCACCATGGCGATTCCTTTCGCGCCCGGCAGGACGCTTTGTGTCTTCCGCGTTGGCGCAATCGCACCCCGGCGGAACGACAAACCCAAAAACAACTCAGGATCGGAACGCCTCATGGCGCATTGATCCTTTCACGTGCCGACGGAGTTAGCTGACGGGCTAGGACTTGAAAGTGTCCCTCGGCCTCCGGCCGATGCGCCCCTGTCGCCTTGTCCGAATACCCACACGGGCTTCGGTTTGGCGACGATGCGAAGTTGATCTTCGCACGGGTCCTCCGCGTTTCCGGAATGGCTCCGGAACCTTAGGCGGTCAAAAGCAACCGGAAATTGTAGGGTCGTTGCCGCGTCTGTCAACACAAATGGTCGTAATTTTTTCACCCCACAATGCCGGCCATCGGTTCAGTGCATCGTCTTGGCGGGATTGGCGCGGAGCGTGCCACTGCGCGGCAGCATGAAAATCAGCGGGATCGTGATGATGAAGAGGATGCCCAGCGCGAAGGCGGCGCCGTTGTATGCCATCATCGTGGCGTGCTGGTTGATCATGCGATTGAGCAAGGCCAGCGCGGCCTGGCCCGCCTGCAGGGCGCTCATGCCCTGATGCTCGAACATCCGCGTCGCGCCGGCGATAAAGTCATTGAAGGCCGGGTTGTACTGGCTGGCATGGGCCGCCAGCGCCGAACGGTGAACCTGCACGCCGCGCGCCACCAGCGTCGCCATCAGGGCATAGCCGACGTTGCCGCCGATGCGCCGGGCCAGCGTATAAAGGCTCGACGCCTCGGTCATGTCGTGGCGGCCGATGGTGCTGAGCGACACCGTGCTGATGGTCACAAACATGAACGGCATGCCGATGCCCATGATGATCAGCAGCGGCACGAGGTTCCAGAAACCCACCTGCAACGACAGATGTGCCAGGTCCCAATAGGACCAGAGGACCAGCGAAAACCCGAACAGGATCAGCACCTTGGCGTTGACGTGGCGATACAAAAGGCCCGCCACCGGCATCGCCGCCAGCAGCGCGAAAGCCCGGGGAGAGAGGATCAACCCGGATTCAAACGCATCGTACCCCAGCAAATCCTGCGTGAATTGCGGCAGGATGAACGTCGTGCCGAACAGGCCGATGCTCAGGATGATCCCCATGCAGCAGCCGAGGCTCAACGGCGTATTTTTCAACAATCGAAGGTTGATGATCGGATGCCGCGCCTTGAGTTCCCAGACGACCAGCGCCGCCACCGCCGCCACGGTCAGGATTGTGGCCCAGATGATGAAGCTGGAATTGAACCAGTCTTTTTCCTGCCCCCGTTCCATGACGACCTGCAGGCCGGTCAATGCGACCGCCAGCAGGCCGATGCCCCCCCAGTCGATCGATTTGACCCCCCGTCGCAGATAGGGTGGATCGCGAAGGAATATCGCCGTCATCGCCATGCCGGCGAGGCTGACCGGCACGTTGATGAAAAAGATCGCCGACCAGCCGTAATGATCCGTCAACCAGCCGCCCAGGATCGGCCCGGTCGCCGGGGCCAGCACCACCCCCATGCCGTAGAGCGCCATGGCGATTCCCTGTTGTTCGTGAGGGAACACCTCGCGCATGATGGCCTGGGAGATGGGGATCAAACTCCCGCCGCCGATCCCCTGGATGGCCCGATAAATCATCATTTGCGTAAACGTGTGGGCCGTGCCGCAGAGGATTGATCCAATCGTAAATAGTGCGAATGACAGGAGATACAGCCGTTTTCGCCCCAGCAGCGTGCTCCACCAGCCGGCCATGGAGACCATGATGATCTCGGCGATGGAATAGCTGGTGGCGACCCAGGTGATGGCCGAGAGGCTCTGGCCGAACGTCCCCATCATGTGCGGCAACGCCACGTTGACAACCGAGATGTCCATGACCGCCATGAACGCGCCGAACATCACCGTGCCGGCGATGATCCATTTGTTGGCGGCCGGTTGATCGGGGGTGGAGGGAGCCATGAGCGTACCCTTGAGCATATGCCGACGAATCGGTGGATCAAAACTTCCGGGTTATAAATAAATGCCGGATCACACCCCTGTTTCGTCCATGCCCTTCTTGCGGCAAATCCATGCAGGTGAGGTTTCCCGTCCGATAACCGGTCATTTGATCGTCGGCAACCTGTGGTGGCAAAAAGGATTAAGCGGGTTGGGGGGATAAGACGATGTGGTGAGGATGGCCGGCGGCCCGATGGGGGCGCCGGATGGTTGCCGAAACGTTTTTTTTCTTGCAATATAGAGGAAGGCGACCTTAAATGGCCGCCTCTTGCCAGAGGTCGGCAATCAACGTTCACACCCAACGCGGGTGCGGCGGATCGAAATCATGGGAAAGGAGCGCACGGTGCGTTTGGCCAGCTTGAGGATCAACGGAAAATTAGGCGTGCTGCTGTGCGGCGGGGCAATCGCCCTTGGAACGCTTGGCGGTTGCGGGATTGAACCTGGAAACAACGAACCCAAGGGATTTTTCGATCCCACCGCGGTCGGCCATTGGAGCACCGATCCGCTTCAGGTGCCGATCCTTCAGGATTTGGGCACCAAGGATGAGGAGCCCAATCCGGCCTTTCGCACCGCCACGGATGTGAAGCCCGAAGACCTCGTGGCTCACCACACCGACTACGCGATCGACCGCAACGACCTGATCAGCGTGTCGATCACGGACCTGGTCAACACCGGCGTGGAGACGGTCAAAACCGCCCGCGTCAGCGAGAGCGGCAATCTCAGCCTGCCTTTGATCGGCCAGATTCACGCCGCCGGATTGACCGAGGCGGAACTGGAGCGTGTCATCGTACAGGCCTATCGCGACGCCAACCTGATTCAAAACGCGCAGGTGTCGGTGGTCGTTCAAGAGGCCCGTGCCCGCACCTTCAGCATTCAAGGCGCGGTCACGGCGGCCGGCCAATATCAGATTTTGAACACCGATTTCCGGGTTCTGGACGCTTTGGTCTTGGCACGGGACATCACGGCCCCGCAGGGGATTGATTACATCTACGTGATCCGTCACACCGACCAGAACGAAGGCGCCTCGACCACCCAGCCGGCGAACAACGCCAACACCCCGGCCAATCCGCCGACCACCGGGCCATCGCCCGACATTCTCGCCCCCCAATCCAAAGCGCCTTCCAGCGAATTGGCCAAGGCGTTGATGATGGACAATGAGCCGGCCGCCGCGGAGACCACGGCTCCGCCGGCCGACACGGCCACCCCGGCCCCCGGCGAAGATGGCGGGCATATCGCGGTGATCGACGGCAAGCCGGTCACGGTCAACAGCCCCGATCAGGCCGCGGCCACCTCGCAGCCGAGTGCCACCGAAGGGACGACGGCCAATTCCGCATCCCCTTCCAGCAAGCAGGACTTTGAATTTAATGAGCTGACCCCACCGCAGAACACCCGGATCATCCGGATTCCGCTGGATCCGCTTCTGCATGGTGATTTGCGGTACAACATCATCGTCCGCCCGCGCGACATGATCATGGTTCCGCTGCCGACCATCGGCGAATACTACATGGCGGGTCACGTGGCCCGCGTGGGTGTTTACACCCTGACCGGCCGCAAAATCACCCTGAAACAGGCCGTCACCTCGGCCGGCATGTTCGACGGGCTGGCGATCCCCGCCCGTACCGAGATCATCCGCCGGGTGGGTGATGAAAAAGAATTGTTCGTTCGCGTCAACCTGGACAAGATTTTCGCGGGTGAACAATCGGATGTTTATCTGAAGCCCAACGACATCGTGAACGTCGGCACCACCGCCTGGGCGCCATTTGTGGCGGCCGTTCGCGGGGCGTTCCGCATCACGTATGGATTTGGCTTCCTGTATGATCGCAACTATGCGTATGACAACGATGGTCGAGCCAGGTAGCGGTCAGATTTGATTTCAATCACGACGGCGGACTCATACGGCGGCAAAGGATTTCCCCGGATCATCAGGGAATATGCCTTTGCAACGGATGAGTCCGCCGGTTTTTTTGCAACCTATTGCCTCGTTGAAGATATAATCTGATGGATGAGACATGAAAATCCGTGGGGGAACTGAATGTGCCGGCCATAAGTGTCGATGAGCAAAAGGCCTACGGATTGCGGCCGGCCGGATAAAATGATCGGCGGTGTATACAGGCATTCAGCCTCGATCGACCTTGAGGTTGTTTGAAAAAGTGCCGGAAAGTGGCATCCGATGTGAACCGAGGCAAGGGGTTGCCGTAAAACCCTTTGCGGACGCCAGCGAGCGTGTGGGCCGGCGTTTTCCCATTTGGTTCGCATCATGTAATTTTTTTGTTCCTGCTTTGGTCCACGCTTTTGCGGAGGGGTAGTACCCTGGAAACCAGCAGTTCAACATCATCGCTACCGTTGTCCGCAAGCCCTGTTGGCACGGATACTTATGAATCCGGCTTCGGGGGCCTCAGCCGTGCCGCATGGATCAAGATCGGTTTGATCACCGTGTTGATGGCGATGGCTTTCTGGCCGAACCTGCGACGTCTTTGGCTGAAAACCAATCCATTTTATGGCGAGCCGAACTGGGGGCACGCGGTCATCGTCCCGATTGTCGGGCTTTATTATCTGTACACCAACCGCGAGCAACTGCTCAAAGCCCGCGTTCAGACCTCTTGGTGGGGGTTGTTGCCTTTTCTGGGTGGGATGCTGTTTTATGCCTACGGCATCTATCCGGGCCAGAATGACTACTTCAAGGATGTGGGGATGGTCGTCACCCTGTTTGGGGTGGTGCAACTATTGTGCGGTTGGGAGGTGATGAAAATTGCGTGGTTCCCGATCGCGTTTTTGATATGCGCGCTTCCGTGGCCCGGGCAATTTTACAGCATTCTCGCCACGCCTTTGCAGCGGCTGGCGGCGATTGTCGCGGTGAAGGTGATGGCATTCACCGGCGTTCCGGCCGGCAATGCGGGGACCAAGATTTTCATCGGCGGAATCACCGGCGATGTGCGGACGCTGAACGTCGCCGAGGCCTGTGCCGGGCTGCGTTCGTTGATGACGTTCGTCTCATTGGCGGCGGCACTGGCCTTTTTGTCGGTCCGGCCCTTGTGGCAGAAAATCCTGATCACGCTGTCGGCGATTCCGATCGCGGTGGCGTGCAACGTGATGCGGGTGTCGGGGCAGGGTTTGCTGGACCATTACGTCAGCACGGCCTGGTCGGAAGGGTTTGCCCACCAGGTGGCGGGGCTGGTGATGTTGCTGCCGGCGTTTTTGCTGGTGTTGCTGGTTTTCTGGCTGCTGGATCATATTTTTGTCGAGGAGGCGGGTAACAAGGCGGAATTGGCGAAAATCAGCGGTCCGGCCGCGAACTTATCGCCCAGGTCGGCGTCCAATCTCGTGATCGAACTGCCGCGACGGACCGCGCCGGCCGCGACGATGAGCGATAACACGCCGACAAAACCGGCCGCCGCCCGACCTGTCGTGGCGCCGCCCCGGCCAAACATCGTCAAGCCTCAACCTCCTCGAAGGGAGAAGCCATGAACGACTCCGGCGGGAAAAAATTCTTCACCACTCCATTTGTCGTGGTGCTGGTGGTGCTGGGGTTGGCGGCGATGGGGTTGAACGCATCGGTGGGGTATCTGAAAGTCACCTTCCGCAAGGAGGCGGTCCACCCGGCCCGCGCCATGAAGGAATTGCCGGCGGCGTTTGGTCCATGGAAACAGGTGTCGCTGGACGTGCCGTTGGAAGCCGACATCCAGTCGGCCCTGGGGACCGAGGATTACATTTTCCGCGACTACGTGAACGCGGAGCTTGCCGGTCCGGAGGTCATGGAACGGCTGGCCGACCTACAAAACCCCGACACGCCCGCCAGCCAGGCGGTCCTGCGGGAATATGCGACGGCCGTCAACAAGCAGGTGTCACAGCTTGATCCCGCGCAGGTGCTGATGGCGTTGGACATGGCGCGCAAGCACGAGGTGATGCGGCTCCAGAAGAGCAAGCCGCAGGCGGTGGTGAACCTGGCGGTGACGTATTACACCGGCCTGGTGGACACCGTGGCCCACATTCCCGACCGCTGCTATCTGGCCGATGGATATCAGCCGCGCGAATACAAAGTGGAACAGTGGCCGATCAAAAATCCGCCGATCAAGGTGCGGTACATCAATTTTGAGGACCAGACCGGGTTCGGCAAACAACCGCGCAGCGTGGTCTATTTTTTCAACGTCAACGGGGAATATACCGACAGCTCGTATGATGTCCGATATGTGCTGCAGAATTTGTTGCAACGTTACGGATATTACGCCAAGGTGGAGTGCATGACGGCGATGGCGGATCGGGATAAATCACGGCAGGTGATGACGGATTTTCTCACGCTGGCCATGCCGGAGGTTCAAAAGCTTCTGCCGGATTGGGAAAAGGTTCAACGGGGCGAATGGAAATAAGCGAGGTATCTGATGGCCCGACGGGTCAATACGAAATTTCTGGTGATTTTGACGGCGGTGGTGCTAGGTTCCGGCATCTTGGCGCTGGTGGCCAAGAAGTACATCTTCCGCCAGTCGCCCGACAAGTACATCGCGCTGGCGGATCAATACGCCGAAGGTGGCGATTATGAGAACGCGACCAAGAACATGGGGCAGGCGATCGCGCTTCGTCCCAACGATCCGGCGCTGTACGTCAAGCTTGGCGACCTTCTCCAGTCGCGCAGCATGGTCGAGCCGGCCTATGCGGGAAAGGAACTGGCCGCGTGGAACCGCGCGTTGGAAATCGATCCCCGCTATGAGCCGGCGTTGTCGCGGCTGTTCACCGTTTACAAGGAGGATGCCCAGCTTACGCAGCGCCCCGAATCGTTCACCCGCGCCCATGACATCGCGGTTCGGCTGGCCAGTGCCCGCCGCAACGATTACGCCACCGAAGCCTACGCCCATTCGACTTCCATCCAGTCCGCGCAGGCCGGCATCGCCACCGCCGATACGCAGATCGACGATGATGTCGCCGCATTGACTGAATTGATGGCCAAGGACCCGGCCAACGCCGACATCCCCTTTTGGATCTCGCAGGCCAAGTTGATGCGGGCGCAAAACCGTCTGCGGGATGGTTATGCCACCGAAGCGCAAAAGCTGCTGGATGACACCGCGACCCTGTGGGAGACCATTCTCAAGGCGCAGGGAAACAGCGCCGCGATGCACCTTCGCGCCGGCCAGGTTTTTGAAGGCCTCTCCCGACTCGATACGGTCACCGGCGCCGACAAGAAGCAGTTCGTCAATCGGGAAAAATACGCCGCACGATCGCAACAGGAGATCCTCAAGGCGCGCGAATTGTCCAAGCCGGAGGATGAACTGTACGTTGACGTGCAGCTCGCCGCCGCCGGCGCCGTCGCCCAGAATGATCCGGCCGAGGCCGAAAAAATCGTCCGCGAATTGCTGGCCACAAAGCCCGATGACCAGCAGGCCCGGCTGGCTTTTGCCCGGCTTGTCAGTCGCGACCCGGCCAAACGGCAGGAGGCGATCGAGGTCCTCTCCAAGCCGGTCAAACCTTCCGGCAACCGCGTTTACCTGACCCGTCAATATCAGATCGTCACGCAGATCACGCTGGCGAATCTTCAGATGGACGCCTACACCACCACCACCGACGCGGCCGCGCGCGAGGCGCTGGTCAAGCAGATCAAGGAAGGATGCGACAAGGTTCACGACTGGATCGGCGATTCGCCGGAATATCTGAAACTCGCGGGCCGGTTCAGCTTTTTGCAGGGTCGCGCGGTGGAAGCGGTCCAGATGCTCAACCGCGCCATGAATTTGCTGGCGCAATCCGGCCGGCCCAAGGATTACGACCTGATGTTTCTGCTGGCCCGCGCGTACGTCACCGCCCAGCAGACCGGCGAGGCCAAATCGCTCCTGACCGACATTGTGCAGCGGTTCGATGGCTCGGTGAGCGCTCGGCTGCTGCTGGTGGAATTGCTGCTGCGTGAAAACAATTTCGCCGACGCCGAAACCCACCTGGCGATCCTCGAAAAACAGGCCCCCGATTCGCCGGATGTGGCGAGGCTTCGGGTGGCGCTGCTCAAAGGTTCCAACCAGGATGCCGGCGCCAAGGAACGCTATTCGCGGATGCCGGAGGCCACCGAATCCGAAAAGCGGTCCAAGCTTCAGGTGGCGCTGGGTCTGAGCGATTTTGATGAAGCCGCCCGGCTGCTGGAATCGATCCTGGCACAAAAGCCCAACGACGCCGAAGTGATCCAGATGCTGGCGCGGGTCTACGTCT
Source organism: Phycisphaerales bacterium (assembly GCA_020853095.1). Lineage (GTDB taxonomy): Bacteria > Planctomycetota > Phycisphaerae > Tepidisphaerales > Tepidisphaeraceae > JADYZN01. Next base: position 40,424 of record JADYZN010000067.1, read on the forward strand.
CCATGAACCAGAAGGACAAGGCCCAAAAGGTTCTGGAAGCGGCCGTCCAGCGGGACCCTTCCAACACGGCGCTGGCGACGTTGCTCAAGGCGATCCAGAACGAGTCGCCCGAGGCGATGATCCAGTCCATTCCGGATGAGTTTTCGCGCGAGTTGGCGCTGTTTGATCTGGCCGTGCGAAAAGGGGATTCGGACGGCGCCTACGCCCATCTGCAAAAGGCGGAAAAGCTCAAGCCCGACAACACCCGCGTGATGGAAATGATGTTCCAGTATCACCTGTCCCAGAAAAAATGGGATCAGGCGTCGGCCTATCTGGACAAGCTGGCCAAGGCCAACGCCGACCAGGCGAACGGTGCGATCTATCGCATCCGTCTGGCCATGGCGCAGGGCAAATACGACGACGCGGTGTCGCTGGCCCGCGACCTGACTCAGAAAATGGGCGAGTTTGCGCAGAGCTGGCTGCTGCTGGGCCAGGCGCTTCAGGCCTCGCGAAAGTTTGATGAGGCGATCGCCCGATACGCCACGGCGCTGGACAAGCAGAGCGAAAACGCCGACGCCATGCGCGGGTTGATCCAGTGCTATTACGCCCTTCAACGCACCGACGACGCCCGCCGGATGATCGAACAGGCCCGCCGCACGCTGCCCAACGATCCGAGTTTCCGTGAGATGGAGATCGAGTACAACCTCAATTTCGGCGATGTCGCCGAAGGGGTGAAGGCGCGCGAGGCGCAGCTCAAAGCCAATCCGGATGATCCGCGAAGCTGGCAGAACGCCGCCGGGGCCAACGTGCGGCTGGCGACGAGCTTCATCCAGAAAAGCGATGAAAAAGGCGCGGCCGCCCCACTGAACCGCGCCCGCACCATCGCCATGGAAGCCAACAAGAAATGGCCGGACGATGGGCGGTTTTACGCCATTCGCGCTGAAATCGCGCTGGCCGGCCGCAATCTGTCCGAAGGCGAAAAGGCCATTCAGGAGATGCTCGCCCGCGATGCGTGGAAGGACAAACCCCACCCTTACATCATGCTGGGCGAAATGTACGCCCGATTCGGCAAGATCGACGAGTCTGAAAAGGCCCTTCGCCAGGCCATGACGCTGAGCAAGAATGCCGTCGATGTGGAGGTCAAGCTGGCATCGCTGCTGTCGCAGGTCGGCCGGGTGGACGATGCCCTGGTCGTGCTGCAAACCAACGCGGACGATCCGGTCATCATCTCTCAACGCATCCAGATTCTGATGGCGGCCAATCGACTCACCGAGGCCGAGAAAACCATCGAGGCCGCACTGGCCAAATCGCCGGATTCACCCGATTTGATCAAGGCCCTGGCCGCGGTTTACATCAACACCGGCCGGCTGCAACAGGCCATGGACCGGATCAACCAGGTTCTGGCCAAGGATCCCAACGATCCCGTGGCGTTGCGCAACCAGGGGCTGATTTTTCTCCGCCAGGGCAACACCGAGGCGGCGGTCAAATCCCTGTCGCAGGCGCGGGACATCAATCCATCGGATGTCGAGGCACGCTATTTTCTGGGCGAAGCCTATCGCCAGCGCAACCAGCTCGACAACGCCGTTCGCGAATTGTCGGCCGCTCTGACCACCGCGCCGTTGAACAAAGTCATCCGCATGAAGCTCATCGAGCTGCAGAGCAACGCCGGCGCCTGGGGTGAAGTCGAACGGTTGATTCGCGAGGCCCGGCAGATGGCCGCCTACGAAAACGACCCCGACTGGCCCAGCGCCGAGGCGACCATGTGGACCGCTCGCGGCCAATACGACCGCGCCCTGACCGCGTTGAACGACGCCCAGAAGCTGGCCCCCAACAACGTCGCCCTGGTGCAGATGCACTTTGACATTCTGTTGCAGGCCAAACAGTACGACCGTCTGCTTCAGGAGACGGCCAACATCCTCAAGTCAAACGACAAACAGATTTGGTGGATCTACGCGCTGCGTGGCGTGGCCAATGCCCGCAAAGGGGACAAGGAGGCCGCCCTGGCCGAATTTGACCACGCGATGAACAGCACCGAGGCCCAGGCCAATCCCAACATCGCCCTCAATGTCGCCAACCAGATCGCCCGCGAAATCGGTGTGGCCGAAACCCTGTCACGGATCAAGGACCGCATCGACAAGGAAAACCGCTGGCGGATGTTCGCGGCCTATCTCTATCAGGCCGAACATGACAGCGCCAACGCCGTGAAGTTGGTCGATCGAATCATGAGCGAGTACGACAAATTGACGCCCCAGGAGCAGGATGTCGCCCTGCGGATGGCCGGCACGGTTTATTTGACGGCCGAACCCCATCCATTGGCGGACAAGGCGCAAGATGCGTATGCCCGGTTGTTGAAAAAATATCCGGATGATCTTGGCTCGCTGAACAACATGGCGTGTCTGCTGGCCGAGACGGTGACGCCCCCCCGGCCGGAACAGGCGCTGACTTACAGCCAGCGGGCATACAAGATCATGGAACAGCGTGGTATCATGATGCCGTTGGTGTTGGATACCCACGGCTGGGTGTTGACCTTGTGCGGGCGGGTGGATGAGGGCATCTCCTATTTGCGGCAGGCCCTTGAGAAGGATCAATTTGTGGAAGGATACTATCACCTGGGCGAAGCGTATTTGCTCAAGCAGTATCCTGAAGAGGCGCAAAAGCAGCTCGCCAGCGCGCAGGAGATGATTGCCAAGGCGGATAAGACCAACAACCCGGTGGATTCCAGCCTCAAGCGCCGGGTGGCGCAGGCGACCCAGCGGGCACAGGATATGATCCGGGCCAAGGGACAAGCCAAGGCCCAATAAAAACGATGGAATGATCCGCCGCGGTTGATTGGCTTGGAATGCCATTGGATCGACGGTGAAAGCTGTCCGATGAACATCAAGTGAAGATGCCGCGCCCGGCTGAACGGAAGTGGTCCGGGGGGCGTAAAAATGACGACGGCCCATTGCCGGCAGGAGCCTTCTTATGACGACACTACCACAGACGACCACCATGCGGCTGCCGCGCCCCAATGGCGCACAGGTTCTGGCCCCTCCGGGCGTCGGCCCATCCATCGCCATCGGCGGCCAGCCGGGATTTCAGATGACCGGGGCGGATGTGTGGCGGTTGATCCGAGCGAACATCTGGCTGATCTTGGGCATGATCATCCTCTCCAGCATCGCCGGTGTGGGATTGCATTTGTGGCTGGCTCATAGTTATCCGCGTTATACCTCGACCGGCCTGCAGCGGATCGACCCGCCACAGCCGATCACCCTCAAGGGAAGCGATCGCCCCTTTTATGACACCACCAATCGTGAAACCATCGCGCTGGAACAATTGACCCAGGCGCAGTTGTTGAAACAGGACCAGCTTTTCAGCGAGGTCCTGCAGAAAAGCGATGCGGTGCGTGGGACGGAATGGTATGCGAAATTCAATGGCGATACGGAAAAAGCCATGGAAGATTTGCGCGACAATTTCAGCGTCAGCCCGATCACTGATACCCGTCTGATCATGCTTGCGATGACCTGTTCATCCCCCAAGGATGCCAAGATCATCGTCGATGAAATCGGCAACCAGCACCTGAAAAATCAGCAGGAACTGAGCCGAAACAAACAATACGAGCGCAGCAAAACCCTGACCGCCACGATGAACCGTTACAAGATCCGCCTTGGCGAGGTTCAGCAGGAACTTCGCGAAAAAGCGGTTCGTCTGAGCATCGACGGCATGGGCGTTCCCGGCCGGCTCAGCTCAAAAGAAGTCGAGTTGTCCAACCTGATCAAGGAACAAATGGAGACCGACAGCCAGGCGGCGATGGCCAAGTCGTCCCTGGAATCGACCGAAAAATCGCTCCAGGAAGGCCGCGACCCACCCTTTGTCGAAGAAACCGTCAACAAGGACATCTTGGTGCTGGATTATCAGCGCCAGCTTGATCAAGCCCAGGCAGCGCTGCGGGCTGCGGAAAACCGCGTCTCGCCCGACCACAATTCCGCCCGCATGTGGGAAAGTCAAATCGAGGTCTGGCAGCGCAAACTCGAAGATCGCAAAGCCGAAGCCCGTGCCCAGGCCCGCGTTATGCTTCAGGACCAGATGCGATCGCAATTGAGCGCCCTGCAGGAACGGCTGGACTCCCTCAACAAGCGCGTCCAGGCGGCCAAGGATGACTTTGGCGAGATGTCCAAGGCCATGGAAACCTACCTGCTCCGCAAGGATGAGGAAAAGGATCTTCTGGACAACATCAAGAGCCTCGATGAACAGTTGGAAATCATCGCCCAGACACAGAGCAGCCAGGACCTCAGCGGCCTGTTGTGGGCGATGCGTCCAGACATTCCCGACAAGATGAGCTTTCCGCGGCTGGTCATCATCCTTCCGATGGCGATCCTGCTGGGACTTGGTCTGAGCCTGGGCATCGCATTCCTGCGGGAAATGACCGACACCCGCGTCCGCTCGCCGCGTGACATCGCCAAGGTCGGCCAGATGAACATGCTGGGCATGATCCCGCACAACGAGGATGATCCGCAGGCGGTCGGCGCACGGCTGCCGCTGGTGATCTTCGATGCCCCGCATTCGATGACGGCCGAGCAGTTCCGACAGGTCCGCGCCCGCCTGCAACACGCGGCATCGCTGGACAGCACCCGCAGCATCCTGGTCACCAGCCCCAGCCCGGACGATGGCAAGACCACCGTGGCGTGCAACCTCGCGGCCGGATTGGCGCTCAATGGCCGCCGCATCCTGCTGATCGACGCCAACTTCCGGCGTCCGCAACTGCACAAAATCTTCGAAATCCCCAACGAATCGGGCCTCAGCGACGCCCTGGCCTCGCTGGACAATTTCGAGGCCGGCGTCCGCGAGACGGCCATCCCCAATCTGTCGATCATGACCAGCGGCCCCAAGCCCGGCAACACGACCGAATTGCTGGAAAGCCAGCTCCTGGTCGATTTCATCGAGCGCGCCCTCGAAGAGTACGATCACGTCATCTTCGACAGCGGCCCGATGCTGTTTGTCTCCGAAACCGTGGCGTTGGCGCCGCGGGTCGATGGCGTGGTGACGGTCGTTCGCGCCCGCACCAACACCCGCGGCCTGTTGCAACGGATGCGGGATGCCCTTCGGCAGGTCAAGGCCGAACACCTCGGCATCGTCCTCAACGCCGTCCATGCCCAGGCCGGCGGCTACTACGGCCGAAACATCAAGACCTACTACGAATACCAGAACGGACACGCGGTCTCATAACGCCGCTGTCCATCCAACCAAAAGAAGCGTCGATCCTTCCTGATCGACGCTTCTTTTTATCCCCGGAACAACCTGATCCACTCGTCCCAGGATCCGGGTTACAGGCTCATCGTATTTAATTATTCTTGCGTTTATATCTTTAATATGCCATATCTATGCTCGATTGGCAGGTCCGGAATCACGGGTTCAAGCGGAGGTCGGCGATGTCGAGATCAACAGGTCTGAACGGGATTGGAACTCGGCCGCTTCTGCTGATGTTTGTGATTTTCTGTGGGACATTTTCTTCCGCTGTTGAGGCGGCGGATGATGCGGCGACGGGTTGTGTGGTGTGGGACAATCTTGTCCAAGCCAGAAAGACCGCCGATGCGACGGCAAAGGCATGGCACCATGTCGTCATCCCACCCGAACTTGAACAGAAGATCGAACGACTGCTGCTCGAGGCGATGCTGAACAATCCCGGCATGAACATGAAGACGGCCTACGAGAGCGTCAGGAACCAGCTCGACGCGAAGGAGCAGCTCCAGATTGCCCCCTGGTTTGTCGCGCGGGAAGCGCGCGACGCCGCCGACGCCGCCTTGAAAAATGCATCCGATGAATACACCCGCGCCAGCAACGAAAAAGACAAGGCCCTGAACGAGGCGCAAAAAGCGTTCGAGGCCGAACAAGCCTGGCTCCAAAGCGAGAAAGCGGCCATCCAATCCATGCCGCGCGACGGCGCTTATCTCGATCGTGTCAGCCGAATCACGCAACGGCTCAAATCGGCCTATGAAAAGATGAAGGTCGACCTGGACAAGCACAAGGGGTGCTTTTCGGATGTGCGTTCCTTCCTGGATGACAAGGATGAACGGCTGAAGCGCATCGCGATTCTGGACGCTGAAATCGCCCGCCGACGTGGCCTGGCAGGTGACAATAGTGGTTCAACCGATACAGGTGATTCCAATCAAGCCGGCACGAACACCGATGGACAGGCCGGCAATCCGGCCAATCCCGGCGCAAATCCGGCCGACGCCACCATCCAGCCCAATGCGGCGACGTGGAGCTGTGCGGGGCCGACCGTGAAGGTCATCCGCGACACGGAGAAACTCCTGACATCCAGTGATGCCTCCGGCGCAAGCTGGCGGGTGACCTCGCAGGATGGACAGCGCGTCGGCGATGCCAAAATCTCCATCACCAGTCCGCCCAAGGCCAAACTCACCGTTGGCCAGGCCGTCAGCCTGACGATGACCGCCACCGCTCAACCGCCCGCCTGGGCCAACGGCATGTGGACACCCGGCGACTTTGGCGGCGGGCAGGTTTTCGATGGCGACGGCCTGTACATCGACACCCCCGGCGGCCGAATGATCGCCACCTGGCACAGACAGTTCATCGGCCATGACCCCAAAATGGCCCCCTGTTTCATGCGCGCCACCATCGGCCGGAACATCGGCAATGCCGTATTTGATCCGGAAGTCCAGATCACCTGGACGTATACCCTGGATGGTCAAAAGTAAACCGTCAATCAATCCTTCAAATTCGGCCGTGACGGTTCGCTACGCCCACCAGATCGCGCCATAGCCGCACAACAGCACCAACTGAAACACGATGAACCACGCCCATGCCGGCATCGAACGTTCCATGCGCGGCCGTGCAGCCGCTTGTGAGTTTTTGCGATGCTCCGCCAGCGCGATCACCAGATTCGCCTCAAAACGGGACAGTCCCCGCCTCTCTCCTTGGCGGATCAATCGCTGCCGCTGGCTGTACCGAAGCATCGACCCATCGAGTTGCCGCTCAACCAGCCGTGCAAACCCCTCCGATCCCGCTTCCAGCCCACTCTCCGGATGATCCGAAGAAGGGCTTGGCAGGGGGCTTGCCCCGATCCTTCTCATGGCCGCCATCTGATTCACGGTCGCAGTCTACCACCCCTCCTCCCGCTTCAGACTGCTTTTCACCCCGACGCGACATCTTCATTCAATTTCCCATGCTGATGATGACGATTTTTCCGGATTTTCCGTTACACTATGCCGGACTTTCTATGAAATGGTTTAAGCGCATCCTTCTTATCATCGCGATCCTTCTGACCGGCGTTCTGGCCGTGCTGGGCGCCAGTTATTACCTCATGAAGGGCATTCCAGAGTGGTATCATCCCCGCCACCAGACCGCCCAGCAGCGCGACATCGCCGCCCGCAGCGCCGAGCAGAAGCTGGCGGATGTGCAAAATTGGGCCGCCGACGCCCATGCCGCCGAAATCCGCGCCCGTTCCGGCCGGCCGACCACCACCGCCACCTCCGCCACCGTCACCTTCACCGAGGATGAACTCAACGCCTTTTTCTATAAATGGGCCGAGTTTTATCATTTTCAGGACCGCTATGGCCAATACCTATCCGAGCCGGTGCTGGTCCTCCAGGACAACCGCCTGATCCTCGCCGCCCAGGCGCAAAAGCTGGACGCCGTCGTCAGTTTCCATTTTGAACCCTCCATCGACGAGCAGGGCCGCTTGCATCTGAAACTGGTCCGTGTTCTGGCCGGCCGGCTCCCCATGCCCGATGCCCTCTGGTCCAGCCAGAAATCCCGCCTCGAACGCTCGATCAAAGCCCACCTTCCCCATTGGCAGCTCGATGCCAACATCGACCCCGCCGGCATCGCCAACGATGACGCCGTCATGGCCGGCATGGGCAAACTGATCCTTCACCTGCTCAACAACCAGCCCAGCCAGGCGGTCATCTTCCTGCCCATCATCCAAAACGCCGGCATCCGCAAAGTCCCCGTCCGCCTGCTGGATGTCTCCATCGCCCCCCACGCCCTGACCCTCACGGTGGACCGCTTGACCTCCTCCGAACGCACGGAATATCTCCAACAACTTCGACAGGCCGACCCCCTGCAGGCCACCCTGGCGGTGATCACTCCAATTCCAAAAACCCGAACTCATCCGGATTGATCACGTTCGTCCCCGCCAGATTCAACTGTGTCACCTGCAACGGCTGGGCCTGCACCCGCACCGCCTGAATCGCGATCCTCATCCCCTTGCGTGGCTCAAATCCCATCGTCGAAAACGGAATCACAAACTGCGCCACCCATCCATCCGTTTCAATTTTCACTTCGTTGGACCACGCCCCCGACCACAATTCATCCAGCCGCATCTCCTGATCGGGCTTCCCCGACGGGTCCAGAACGAAATGAAAATAATCATTGAGCAGCTGCGCGGGCGACACAAACAGGTGAACGCTTTGCATCGGGTTCCACCAGGTCCGCGCCCGCAATTGCCTTACGTTGTAATTGTCCGACGGCCACCTTGGCACCGGCAGCAATCCCGCCACGTTCCGCTCAGCGCATCGGACCCGCACGTGCAGGGCCTCGGCGGTGTGCACTGACTGAATCTCCGTCACCTGATCCGCCTCCAGCGCCTCGGCGTTGTACGCCCTCAAAAATCCACTTATTTTCGGCACCTGATCCCAATCCACCTCCCGCATCATCCGGCTGCGCAATACCCGCTTGTAATGCGGCACGCCGAATTTCAACGCCCTGAACCGCTCGCTGACCCGATTGCGCAGCAATTCTTCCGACTCGTGCAGCGCCACCGATCCCACCTTCTGTCGCTCCATCTCCGCAAAGTAACCATCCAGCCCGGCCGCCGTCACACCCTCGTAGCCGCTGATCGTCGGGATCACCTCCACCGGCCGATCCTTTACCTGCGGCCGGATCGCATCCAACTGCCTTCGGACCTCCGCCGGCGAACCGGCATAGGTATGGCTCGCCACCTGCACCGCATCCACCAGCCCGCTGTCCAGAATCTTCTCCAGATCAATCGCCATCCACGACTTTTGATGCACCGGCCAGACCATCAGATCCACCCTCGTCCCGTTCTCCCGGCACATCCGGCACGCCTCGATCATCAATTCCGTATAGGGCCGGCTGACAAAATCGACCCACCGATGCCAATCCGGCGTGTTCGGTTCCAACTTGCGCGCATTCAAACCACTTTGCCGTGCAAAGGCCTCCGTCATCTTCGGATTAAATCCATATCGAAAATACCCATCGCCATCGGCGCTGGGTGTGCCGTTTCTCCTGACCAGATCCAACAAAATACGGCTGGGCTTGCTGGCCAGAATCTCCCGCAATATCCCAAGCTTGTATCGCCGCACCTCTTCAAACCAGAATTCCAGGCAACCGCTGATGGATTCCCCCTGGCGGGTGGTGCACCACCACTGCTTGTTTTCCAGCATGAATGGCGAAGCGAACGACCCCCCATGGTCATCCTCCATGATCGTGTACCAGAGCGCCATTTCGATCCCGGACTGCTCGGCGGCGCGATGAGCCACCTCCAGCGGGTTCCATTTGCGAAAATCCAACTGCAGGTAGTAACGGTAATACGACTGCGGGTACGTCAGATACGACCCCGTCTTGTCGTAAACCTCCCGGCCCACCAGCACCGGCGACACCTTTGATGGATAATCCGCCATCCCACCCTCGTGGGTCCGCAAATAGAGCCTCGACAACCCCGCATCGGCACATAAATCGCATATCCGATGCAAACCCTCGGCGTTGGAGGTGCCAAAATAATAAAACCAGTCCGGAAGCGTAATCAGCGAATGGAGGTTCATGGTATCCCTTAACTTATCTCCCAAGTCTCGCGGACCGATGGTGAAAAATAATTATGAACTTGCATTTTCCAATGAATTAAATTATAGTTATAACGTTAAGTATAAGTACGTCAAGAGGCTCATTGGAAATAGTCCGTATGCGAGTTTTCCTGTTTGTTCCCAACTCGATGCAGCAACGGTGTTTCGCACCGGCCGATCTGGATCGCCTGCGGGGTTCCCACGAGCTGGTCCTTGCCCGTTCCGAAGAGCCGGCCGACCTGTTGCGTGAATGGGATCAGCAGGCTCCGCTTGCGGATGCCATCATCCTTGGGTGGGACACCCCTCCCATGACCGATGCGATGCTCGATCTGGCCCCGCGGCTGCGTTTGCTGGTTCACTCGGCCGGTTCGGTCAAGCACCTGTTGCCTCCGGGGTTCTGGCAGCGACGGATTCGCGTGGTCACCTGCAACGATGCCCTCGCGGTCGGGGTGGCCGAGACGACGCTGGGGATGATGATCGCGGGTCTCAAAGGACTTTTCCCCGCAAACGCCCTCACCCACGCCGGTGGGTGGAAATCCGATCCGTTCGTGCTGCCGGGGTTTCCCGTCCGTGAATTGTTTGACGTCACCATCGGCCTGATCGGCGCCAGCAAGGTCGGCCGGCAGGTGATCCGCCTGTTGCAAGCCTTTGAAGTGTCGATTCTCGTGGCCGACCCGTATTTGTCGCGTGAGGAGGCCGTTCGGCTGGGCGTCAAGCGGGTGAGCCTCGATGAGCTGATGCGTCAAAGCGACATCGTCAGCCTGCACGCCCCGGCGTTGCCGATGACCCGACACATGCTTGGGGGCGCGCAATTCGGCGCCATGAAGGATCACGCCATTTTCATCAACACCGCGCGCGGCTCCATCGTCGATGAGGAGGCTTTGGCCCGTGAATTGAAAACCGGCCGGATCTTCGCCTTCCTGGACGTGACCCACCCCGAACCGCCGGATTCCGACCATCCGTTTAGAAATCTCCCCAACGTCGTCCTGACTCCCCACATTTCAGGCGCGATGTCCAACGGTTGCCGACGCATGGGGCGATGCGCCGTCGATCAATTGCTGCTGTTCGCGCAGGGGCTGCGCCTCCCCGGCGAAGTCACCGCCGAGCAAATGGCCATCCTGGCCTGAAAAATTTGGCGGTCCACTCTTTTTCAATTCATGGTAAGGTTTGCGGAATGTGCCTGCGCGCAATGCGTATCCTGTTGCCATTTCTTTGTCTGTTGGCCGGGTGTGCTTCACCCGATGTCAACCCCGCCCAGTCCACCTCCCATCCGGCCAATCCGGATGCTCCCGAAGCCCCTTATCTCGTTACGCCATCCACCGCCCCCGCGACGACCACCTTTCACCCCATGGAACATGAACACCACCATCCTTAAGACAATCGCGGTGGGGTTGGTCGCAGTGGTCGTATCGGGCTGCGCATCCACTTCCCCGGATGCCGGTTTTGACCAGGTGCGGGACATCATCGCCCAGCGCACCGGCCATCAGGTCCAATGGCGCGGGCATGGCACGGAAGACACCGCGATTGATGAAGCCGTCGGGGTCATGTTGGCCCACGAATTGACGGTCGATCAGGCGGTGCAGATCGCGTTGTTGAACAATCGTCACCTTCAGGCCGATTTTGAAGACCTGGGCATTGCGCAGGCCGACCTGGTTCGGGCCGGCCTGTTGAGCAACCCCGTCTTTGCCGCCAGTTGGCGGTTTCCCGACCGCCCCCCCAGCATCACCAATGCGGAATATTCCATCTCGCAAAATTTTCTGGACATCCTGATCCTTCCGCTGCGACAAAAAGTGGCCCGGCGGGAATTTGAAAGCACGCGGCTGAACATCACCCACCAGGTGCTGGAATTGACCGCGCAGGTCAAGACCGCCTGGTACACGCTGGTCGCCCGCCGACAGTTGCTGGAGCGGATGAAACTGATCGTGGACTTGAACCGCGTCGCCGCGGAACTGGCTCAACGACAATATCAGGCCGGCACCGCCAACGAATTGACCATGTTGAATCTGCGGTCGCAGTATGAGCAATCCCGCATCGACCTGTCTCAATTTGAATCACAGGAGTCCGCCGACCGCGAACGGCTCAATCGCCTCCTGGGTCTCTGGGGTGATCAAACCACCTGGACCCTCCCGGATCATCTGCCCGACATTCCACTGCGGGAAATCCCTCTTGAGCATCTTGAATCGCTGGCCATCCGCCAGCGGCTCGACCTGGCCGCGATGCGCAACCAGGTGATCGCCATGGGCGGTGCGCTGGCCGCGGCCGGCGCCGTTCCGTTTCCTGCGAACATGGAGATCGGCTTGAGCACCGAACGCGACACCGACGGCCAGCACGTCACCGGCCCGACCCTGAGCCTTGAATTGCCCATTTTTGATCACGGGCAGGTGCGAATCGACAAATCCGCCGCCCAATACCGGCGGATGCAGCGCCGATACGAAGCCCAGGCCATCGACATCCGCTCACAGGTCCGCCAGGCCCGCGATCAACTGGTGGCCCAGCGAACGCTCGCGCAACAGTACCAGAATCTGCTTCCCCTTCGCCTGAGCATCCTGCAACATTTGCTCAAACAGTACAACGGCATGTTGAAAAGCCCTTACGACCTGATGCAGGCCAAACAGCGGCAGGCCCTCACCGAACAGGCCGGCATCGAGGCCCGCCGCGATTACTGGATCGCCCGCGCCGACCTCGAACTGGCCCTCGGCGGGCAATTGCCGCAATCTCAACCGGAACAACAACCATGATCACCCGTCGACAAGCCCTGTTGTCCACCGCCGCCGCCATGGTGACCTGGCCGAGCTGGAAAAAGGTGATGGCCGCCGTCACAAGACCAGCGAGCGGGCCGGCCCCAACCGGCACGACCCCGTACATCCCGGTCGTCACGCCCAACGGCGTCACGCTCCCCTGGGAAATGGATGGCGACGTCAAAGTCTTTCGCCTGACCGCCGAGCCGGTCAAACGCGAATTCGCCCCCGGCATGGTCGTCAACTGCTGGGGATACAACGGCCAATGCCCCGGCCCCACCATCGAAGCGGTCGAGGGGGATCGCGTTCGCCTCTTTGTCACCAACAAGCTCCCCGAAGCCACCACCGTCCACTGGCATGGCATCCTCCTGCCCAACGGCATGGACGGCGTCGGCGGCGTCACCCAGCCGCACATCGAGCCGGGCGAAACCTACGTCTACGAATTTACCCTCAAGCAGCACGGCACGCTGATGTACCATCCCCATTCGGATGAGATGACTCAGATGGCGATGGGGATGCAGGGTTTTTTCATCGTTCATCCCAAAAACCCCGACCGGCGGATCGACCAGGATTTTTGCATCTTTTTGCAGGAATGGTCCATCGAACCCGGATCGGCCACCCCCAATCCGATGGTGATGACCGATTTCAATATTTTCACCTTCAACAGCCGGGCGTGGCCGGGCACCGCGCCGCTGATCATCCGCACCGGCCAGCGCGTGCGCATCCGCCTGGCCAACCTCAGCATGGACAGCCACCCCATCCATTTTCACGGCCACCACGCCTGGCAAACCGGCACCGATGCCGGCCCCATCCCCCAATCCGCCTGGTGGCCGGCCACCACCATCAACGTGCCCCCCGGAACCACGCGCGACTTTGAATTTGTCGCCGAACATCCCGGCGACTGGCCCATCCACTGCCATAAAAACCACCACGCCATGAACGCGATGGGTCACGATTTCCCCAACCTGATCGGCGTCGATCAAAGCGGCGTCGCCGACACGATGCGCCGACACGTTGAAGGTTACATGCCCATGGGCAGCGATGGCATGGGCGAAATGGGATCGATGCACATGCCCCTGCCGCCCAACACCCTGCCCATGATGACCGGCGAAGGCCCCTTCGGCCCGATCAACATGGGGGGCATGTTCACGATCATGAAAATCCGCGATCAACTGACCGGTTACGACGACCCAGGATGGTACAAACACCCTGAAGGAACCACCGCCCGCCGCATCTCAACCGGGGCGGCCGCGCCGATGGTGTACATCTGCCCCATGCACCCGCAGGTCGTCTCCGACAAACCGGGCAAATGCCCGATTTGCGGCATGAAACTTGCTCCACGGAAATGAATCGCAACCCAAAACAACCTCGGCCGTCCGCGTGGTGCGGCGGCATTTTTTAAGGAGTCCGTTATGAATCGCATGATCGCATTGTTGGGCGGCGTGGTCGTCGCCGCGGGTTTGAGCATCGGCGCCTACGCCCATGAAGGGCACCACGCCGAAAGTGATGAGGGCAAGCAGGTTACCATCCAAGGCGAGCTGATCGACGCCGCCTGCTTTGTCGCCAGCGATGGGGGCGCCAAGGGTCAGGACCACGCCGATTGCGCCAAGGAGTGCATGTCCAGCGGCATCCCGGCCGCCATTTTGCCCGATGGCAGCAAAAACGCCGACGACCTGATGTACCTGCTGACCAACCCCAGGGTGCTCGCCCCATACGCCGCCCAGACCATCAAGGTCGAGGGCACGGCCTTTGAAGACAAACACGCCATCGACGTGAAACACGTTTACGTCAAGGATGGCGAAAACTGGAAGGAGGTCCAGCTCCAGGATGAACACCACAACATGTCCGATGACAAAGGCATGGAACAACACCATGGCGAACACAATCAGGAGCACCATGGCGAACACCACGGGGATTGATCCCTGCCGCTGACAGCTTCATCCCCGCGACGCCAGGGATGTCGGAGAAACCGGCGGCGGAGGACCGCCGCCCTCCAGTTACGGTGTATGATCGTCTTGTGCCGGGTCGTCAATGATCGTGGCCATCCGGACGTGGAGGGCGTCGCTCCCGCGACGCCGTGGATGCCGGAGAAATCCGGCGGCGGAGGACCGCCGCCCTCCAGTTACGGTGTATGATCGCCTTGTGCCGGGTCGTCAAAGTTCATGACGATCCGGCCATCGAGGTGGAGACAGAACCCTCCACACCCGTTAAAATCGGTTAAACGTCCGGGCGATTAACTCAGCGGCTAGAGTACTTCGTTTACACCGAAGGAGTCGGGGGTTCGAATCCCTCATCGCCCAATGCCGAGTCATTCCAAGCCGTTCCAACCAACTCTGAAATAGACTGGTTTTCCGGCTTTTTCTGAAAATCGCTTTCCGAGCCGTTCCGGATGCTTCCGCCC
>JADYZN010000068.1 GCA_020853095.1 Phycisphaerales bacterium
AGCACCTTCAGCACATCCCGTTCCCGCTGTGACATCAATATCCGATCTTTCTCCATCCCTTACAGTGGAGCCGAAACCGGACATTTCTACCTTGCTAAGACCGGACATTACTATTTTGCTACGACATCCCGATAACCTCCTCTTTTTCAATTCGTCGAGTTCGACTACAACAGTGGGTCGAGTAATCGTATGTCAACAGGAGCCCATCGCATCCCCGCCCCGGCCGTCAGTTCACCGGTTTATGTTTTCAACCGCGCCCAATCCAAAATTTCTCTGAAGGGTGGATTTGACGATCCACCATGGAATCAGGCCGCTGAGGGGAGGATTTCAAACTTCCATTCACGAGGCAGCGACCATCGGCCGGAAGTTCGATTCAAGGGGTTGTACGACGACATCGGAATCTACGTCCGATTTGACGTGAATGACCGCTATATCCTGTCAAAATACACGCAGTACCAGGACTCGGTCTGCCGCGATTCGTGTGTCGAGTTTTTTGTCCGCCCGCGCGAGGACCGCGGCTATTTCAATTTTGAGATCAACTGCGGCGGAACGATGCTGCTGTATTACATCGAGGATGCCACCCCCGGGCCGAACGGTTTTGCCAAATGGCGGCAGGTGACATCCGAAGATGCCCGTTCGATCCGCATCGAACATACGATGCCCAAACAAGTGGTGCCGGAATTGGCCGTTCCGACCAACTGGCAAATCGGCCTGTTTGTCCCTTATTCGCTCTTTGAAACCTACATGGGTCCCATCCCCCACGCCCCCGGCGCCGTCTGGCGCGGCAACTTCTATAAATGCGCCGATGGCTGCTCCCACCCCCACTGGGGCTATTGGGCCGAAGTCGGCGAACCGCTCAATTTTCACAAGCCCGAACGCTTCGCGCCGTTGCGATTTGAATGAAAAACATCGCGGCCGGGCGGCGAATCCTTCACCGCCCGGCCGCGAAGATATACGTCGATTGGCGATCGATCAGGCGGCTTCGGGATTGACCAGCCCCTGGGCGACGGCCTCCCGGCCCGTGGCTTTGCGAAGCCGGCGACCACGCCCGACCGTCCTCTGGTCGGAAGTGGCCCGGCGATTCGGATGCTCCAACGCCACCTGCAGCGCCTGCCCGGCATCCGGGGCGTACAGGTCGGCGCCCATCTCCTCGGCCAACCCTTCCGCCCGCTTATAGATGCCGCCACAGCACATGATCTGCATCTGCGGGCAACTGTTGATTTCGCGGACCTGGTCGATCAGTTTGCGCGCCGCCGGCACGGCCCGCGGCAGCGTTCCAAACAGGATCAGCAGGTCCGGCCGAACTTCGCCGACAAGACTGATCGATTCATCGTACGGCAATCCGCCGCCCGCGAACCGGACGGTGTAACCTTCACATTCAAACAGATCGGCGCACAACTGGCCCCCCAGCTCCTCAGGCTCATCATCCCCGCAGAAAATAAGGACGGTTTTCCCATTGGAGGCCTGTCGAGGAATCTGGGCGGTGATCTGATCGGTCAGCGTGCGATTGAGTCGGGTGGCCATGTTCAGGCTTGCGATGCTGATGCGATCTTCTCGGTACAAATCCTGCAACAGCTCCATGGTCGGCCAGATCAGATTGTTCAGCAGCTCGCGCGGTTCGATGCCGCACTCGATCGCCTGTTCCACCAGCCGGCGACATTCATCGCGGTTGCCATTCAGCAACGGCTCCATGTAACTGCGGGACAGATTCGTGCTCATCAGGTCGGGCGTAAGGCTCATCGGACGACTCCATAAATACCGGCAGGCCTGAAGGTCCATCCGCAAGCCTGCCATTTTGAAATCACTCAGAGGCGTCCGTGCCTCAACTCACACAAATTTTTCCGATGTTAAAATAGATAACATCGACAAAATAGGTATCGTCGATACCCATTGTCAAACTTTATCCAAATTAACATTTTTGAAAATCGCCTTCTGTTGGGCATTTGGGATATTGTGCAGGATTAAGCGAAGGATCGGGTTGGACGATTTGTAATGGCGGAAAGGTTTTGGTCGGCCCATGAAGGAATTGAACCTGCAAATCAGATCGGCCGGCCCCGGGGCCTGGCGGGCGCGGCTGGTGGGCAATGGGGGGAAGACACGGGACTTATTATTGGAATCCGATGAGCAGGTCGGCTTGCCGGAGGCATTGGATGGTTTGGCCGCGGCGGTGTTGCCCCTGGCGATGCGCGGGGGGTTTGACGTTTTGCGGGTGCATGGTCCGATAACGCACGGGGCGTTGTGGCGGCTTTTGGAATACGCCCGGATCTGGCATCTCTGGTCGCCGGAAAAATTTCATTCAAGCCGCATTGAAGCCCAGAGGGTGTTGAACGGTCAGGCTCCCGATGCGAAGGCGCCGGCGCTGGTGGCCTGGTCGGGGAGCGTCTTGTCGGCGCATACGCTGGTGCGGATGGTGGAACGTCGGGCGGCCGGCGCGCCGGTGGTTGGAGGGGTGGTTCGGATCAGCGGGCTTCGGCCGGGCGATGAGGCCGGCATCGACAAATCGAGGCGGGCGATCGAATCGATGGGATTGCGATTCCATCACGTTCGGACCAACGCGCTGAAGATGGGTTTGGTCGATCCGGCCGCCGGCAGGCTGGCGATGGTCTGTGGCGCGATGCATCTGTTGTCACGACAATATGGGTGCGGGAT
Source organism: Phycisphaerales bacterium (assembly GCA_020853095.1). Taxonomy (GTDB): domain Bacteria; phylum Planctomycetota; class Phycisphaerae; order Tepidisphaerales; family Tepidisphaeraceae; genus JADYZN01. The sequence continues at coordinate 2,650 of JADYZN010000068.1, forward strand.
TCATGCGCGGGGTTATCCGCTGGCTTCGCAGATGATTTTCCCCCGTCCGGGGCCGGCCTTGCCGGATTTGTTCAGTGGGGATGGTTTTGCGATTCGCGCCGATGGGGGGGAGTTTCCACTTTCGGTGGTGGCGCGCGAACTGACCCGTTATCCGGCGCTGGCCGGGTTGGCGCTGGCGTCGATCTCGCGGCGGCCGCGCTCCGAACGGATGCTGATCCGGCTGGCGTTTCGTGCGGCCGGAAAGTGGGGCGAAACCGATGGCTGGCGGGATTTGCTCGATGCGATGTTGATTCCGATGGACAGCGGGTCGGTGACATGCGAGGCGAAGGGAATCTGCGACCATTGGAAGGATCCGCGGGATGGGGTTCGCAGGGTTCTGTCGGCCCGACTTCGCATGGGCCAGATGATCGACCTGGCGCGGGATTACGGGCGGTGGGTTTTGGCGATGGTTGGATTGAGGGGGGTTTATCCACGATGAGCGATGCGGGAAAGTCCATCCACGTCTGGTTTGAAGCTTCTGAAAACGATGGTGGCAGCGAGCATCGGCTGGTGCTGGAAAACCTGCCGCCGTCGCTGGGGCCGGATCGACAAACCGTATTCTGGCGGGCGGTGGGGTGTCCGGGGCTGGATTTGCCGCCGGTGGTGGATTCGTACGTCTGCGGGCTGGCGTTGATCGCCTCCCACACCGATCGCGATCTGGTGGTGCATGGGCCGATGAGCCGGGCGGGGTTGTTCAACCTGGGCCAGCTTGTGTCGATCCGGCATTCGCTCAATCCGTGGCGGTTTGGCCGGCAGACCGAGGTGAAGGCGGACAGCGTGGTCGATCTGCACCGGCCGGGCGGTTCAAACAATTCGGCCGTCTGCGCGGTGTCGGGCGGACTGGATTCGAGCTTCACGCTGATTCGTCACGCCCTGAAGCTGGATGGCGCGGCCTCGCACGCGGTGTCGGCGGCGGTGATGGTGCATGGGTTTGACGCCAAACTGGACCAGGCCGACCGTTTCGCGTTGATGAAGCAGCGCGCCGAGCCGATCGTGAAACGGGCGGGCGTGGAGTTGTTGACGGTGGTGACGGACATCCGCAAGCTGGACGATGCGTGCTGGCCGGAGTCGGCGATCCCGCTGACGGCCAACGCGCTGGCGATGTTTTCCAAACAAAACGCGGTGGGGCTGGTGTCGGCCGGCGCGCCGTACAACGTGCTGCGGATGGGATTGTCCCACCCGCCGATCTTCGATTCGCTGGCGTCCAACGGTTGGTTCACGGTCTTCACCGATGGCGGGTCGTTCGGGCGGGCGGACAAATTCGAGATGCTCAAGGCGTATCCGGAGGTCATCGACGCCATCAAGGTCTGCTGGGAAGGCCCCGACCCATCCCGCAACTGCGGCACGTGCAAGAAATGCGTGTTGACCCGGTTGAACATGCTGACGGCCGGGATCGACGATGCGCGCTGTTTTGACACGCCGCTGGAGGAGTCGATGATCCGGCGGCTGCGCTGGCGGGATGTGTACGAGGCGCGGGATTTTTTCACGTTGTGCTGGAATGAGATGAGGCTTCGGGGCACGATAGGTCCGATGGTGGATGCCCTGCGCCGGCGGCTGGCGATGACGCCGCCCAGACGCCCCAACGTCGGTGGATTGCTGCGGCGATTGTCGGGCCGTCGGGCGGGGTGATGAAAAAGGTGATGCGGAGCTGGATGCGTTTGGGTTATTTTTGTTGAGAGCTTCCGGCGATCAGTTCGATCATCCCCAGGATCACCGCAAGGCCGCCGATCAACATCCAGAACCCTTTTTCGCCGGCCCCTTCGGCCAGACCCCATTCAAAATAAATCACCGCCCCTCCGGCCAATACGGCCCCTGCGGCGACGGCTTTGCGAAGCTTGGGTTTCATGTCAATTCAGCTTGATGAATAGTGTACCAGAATGGGTCGGGTTGATAATCGGAGATGGGCTGAAAAAGTGAATACCGAAAGAAAACGTAAACAACTAACTGCGTCTCCGGTTTCATCCCCCCGTTTTCATACCGGCACGGGGTGACCTGGAGGGCGTCGCTCCGCGACGCCGGGGGTTTGACGGTCAAATATGGCGGCGGAGGCCGACGCCCTGCGTGGGTTGTTGTCTGGATGAGGAGGTTGGCATAGAATTTTTGCATGTGATATATCGGCCAATGGCGGATTCTCTTTACGCGCATACACTGCACCCGCCGACACATCGAAGGGGTCGAGTAACGAAGGGATGATAAATCAACGTGACCCCATTTTAAGGCCCTCCAGGTCTGTAAAAACAACACCATAAAATCGGGAGAAATCCTACTATGAACTTGCGCCTCCTTACATGCATCGTTATCGGGTGTTCCCTCTTGATTATGGGTCTCGATCCGGCAAAAGGCCTGGTATCTGGGCCCATTGAACTATCTCCGGA
>JADYZN010000069.1 GCA_020853095.1 Phycisphaerales bacterium
ACTCCGGGGGAGGGTTGGGGAGGGGGCTCGCGCGGGTGATGCTCTGGGAAAACCCCCACCCTACCCTCCCCCGGAGTACCGGGGGAGGGGAAAGGAGGGCTTCACCGATCCACATGCGATTGCCCTGTTTGAGCCATCTGGCCCGATCAGTGCATCCGGTTCACCATCAGATACCCGATCACAGCCACGGCCGTCAGGGCCGCCGCCGAAAGGACGATGGCGATGGCCAGCATGGTGGTGAAACGGGTGTTCTGCCGCTGCAAGACCCGTTCCAGATCGCTGTCGCGGCGGGAAAGATTGTCGCGCAGGTTTTCCAGCACCTGCGCGCTGGCCTGTGAGCTTTTGCTGACCCCCTGCATCGCCGAGCCGACGCCGTGCAGGGCATCGGTGATCTTCTGGTCCTGCATGTTCAGGCCATCAACGCTTTGTCGCAACTCTTCCAACGCCTCGTGTTGCCGGCCGCCGGTTTCGCTGACGCGCTGAAGTATGTCGGACAGCTTGGATTGCTGATCGTTCTGGCTGGACAGTTGCTGGTGAATCGCCTTGAGCATCTCCCCCTGGATGCGGCCGGCTTCGGGGATGGATTGGATCGCCTGCGGCAGATGCGACAGATACCCCAGCAGCTCATCCTGCCGCTGGCCCTGGCGTTCGAGGTTGTCGCGCACCGCCGACATCAGGTCGGTCAGCGTCGAAAACCCATCCTGCAGATTGGCGATCGCCTGGTCGCGTTTGGCCCACGGACGCAGAAACGTGCTTCCTTGCGACTGCACCGGTTCGATGGCGCCGCCATTGTCATCCAGGACGTTGACCTCGCGCCCGCGTCGAAACCAGTTGCCGATCCGTCCGATGAAGGTGGATTGTTCACCCATCTTTGGCCTCCTGCACCAAATCCCATTCGACCTGTCGCCACAAAGCGCCCGACCGCCCTTTGACAGCGATTTTCCGCAACTTTACCATCGCCCGCCGATGGGTCAATCGCAAACTTTTCGCCGGGTGATTCTTTGCGCGCTGCTGGCGGTCGTCGTCGCATGGTTCACCGGTTGCAAACGATCTCCCACCGTCATTTCCGCCGCCCAGCGCCCCGTCGTCGCCAGCCTGGTTCCGGCCGCCACCGATTTGATCCTTTGCATCGGCGCCGGCGATCACCTGGCCGGCATCAGCAATTTCGACCATGAACGCCCCGAACTGGCCGGCCTGCCCCGCGTGGGCGATTATCAATCCGTGGACTGGGAACGACTGGAATTGATCCGCCCGCAAATCCTGTTCATTTTTCAAAAACCCGACCGCATCCCTGAAGGCATGCGCCAAAAAGCCGACGCCCTGGGCATTCGGTTGATCAACGTGCGGACCGAGCGGCTGGAAGACGTTTTTTCCGCGATGAAAATGCTCGGCCATGAGTTGAACGAACCCGCCAAAGCCGATGCGTCCATCGAACGATTGCGAAACCAACTGGATCGCGTTCGCCGGCGCGTCTCCGGTTTGACGCCGGTCAAAACCCTGTTCGTCTTCGACACCGCCGCCCGAAATGTCGTCGGCCCGGACACCTGGCTGGACGACCTGCTGACCATCGCCGGCGGCCAAAACGCCGCCTCCGAATTCAACAACCGCTACCCCGAAATCGACCCCGAAAAGCTCAAGTCGCTGGCCCCCCAGGCGATCATCCAGCTCCTGCCCGATGCCACGCCGCAGGTGCTGCAACAGGCAAAACAACGCTGGGAATCGCTCAATGAACTGGCCGCGGTGAAAAACAACCGCCTGATCACCCTGACGGACTGGTACATCATGCAGCCGGGATGCCGGGTGGGCGACCTGGCCGAACAATTCGCGGATTTTCTTCATCCGCAACCCTCCAACGGGAACGCGCCGTGAAACGATGGGGCATCGCCCAACTGCTGCTGACGACCGGCCTCAGCATCGCCCTGTGGCTGGTGGCGGCGATCGCCTGCACCTGCGTCGGCTCCACCGGCATCCACTGGCCCGCTCCCGGCCAGTGGTCGTATCGACTGGAACCGGTCATCCTCTCATCCCTCGTGGGCGCAGCGCTGGCGGCGGCGGGCGTCGTCTATCAGGCCATCCTGCGAAACCCGCTGGCCGACCCGTATCTGCTGGGCGTCAGCACCGGCGCCTCCCTGGCGGGATACCTGTGGAAACTGCAATTCATCGCCACGCTGCTGGGCGCGCTGGGGCTGGGCGCCGCCGCCGTCAGTCAACAGTTGTTCGCCTTCGCCGGCGCGCTGGCATCGGTGGCGATCGTATTGGCGCTGTCCAGCCGCCGGGGACGACTCGAACCCCTGACGCTTCTGCTGGTCGGCGTCATCGTCAACGCCGTCAACGCGGCGATTTTTCTGCTCATCAGCACCATTTCCCGTGATTTGACGGCCGTCCCCACCTTTTTGATCGGCGGCATCCAGACCAACCTCTCGAATCAGCAAATCGCCTCCGCCGCGGTCGCCATCGCCATCGGCTGGATCCTCCTGATGTGGATCGCCGGACACCTCAACACCGCCATCCTCAGCGAAGGCGAAGCCCAGTCTTTGGGCGTTCGCATCCACCGCCTGCGATGGACCGCCATGGTCGTCGCATCCCTGATCACCGCCTCGGCCGTCGCGATCAGCGGCCCGATCGGATTTGTCGGGCTGGTCTGCCCCCACCTGGCCCGGCTGGTGGTCGGTTCCGATCATCGACGGCTTCTTCCGATCTCAACCGCATTGGGCGCGGCATTGCTGGCCATCGCGGACGCCGCATCCCGATTGATGATCGGCAGCGCGCAAACCTGGCTTCCCGTGGGGGTGCTGACGGCCCTGCTGGGCGGGCCTTTCTTCCTGGCATTGCTCTGGCAAAATCGCCGCCGGATGGCCCTGGCGGAGGGGCTGTCATGACGCTGCTGTCGGCCAATCAACTTTGCTTTTCATATGGCCGGCGGCCGGCGCTGGATCAGGTGAACATCACCCTGTCGGCCGGCGAAGTCGTCGCGTTGATCGGCCCCAACGGATCGGGAAAAAGCACCCTGATCAAACTGCTGCTGGGCCATCTTTCCGGCAGCGGCCAGATCCACTGGAACGACCAGCCCCTGCAACGATGGTCCCGGCGCGAACTGGCCAAACTGGTCGCGTATCTGCCTCAATCGCCGCAAACGGATGTGGATCAACGGGTTGTGGACGTGCTGAGGCTCGGCCGCGCGCCGTATCTTGGCCCCTTTGGACTGGAAAGCGAACGCGACCTGCGCATCGTCCGTCAGGTCAGTCAAACGTTGGGGCTGGATGAACTGCTTAACCGCGGCATCGACGAACTTTCCGGCGGCCAGCGACAATCCATCTTTGTCGGCCGATGTCTCGCCCAGGAGCCAAAGGCGATGCTCCTGGATGAGCCGAACACCTTTCTGGACCTCGCCCACCAGATGGATTTGTTCAAACTGCTGCATCGCCTGTCCAAGGAACAATCCATGGCGGTCCTCGTCGCATCGCACGATCTGAACCTCGCCGCCGCCTTCGCCGACCGGCTGGTGCTGATCTCCCAGGGCCGCATCATCTCCTCCGGCCCGCCCGATCAGGTGCTGGACCCCAAAATCCTCTCCGACACCTATCAAATCCCCATCGAACGCATCGACCGCCCCGGCAAGCCCCCGCTGGTCTTTCCAAGGTTTGATGATTGATCGCCGTGCTTTCCCTCGATGCCGATCCAGTGCTATGATCCAAGGTCCGTCTTTTTATCGCAGAAGGAAACTTTTATGACCGCCGCCATCCAACCCGATGCCATCCAACTGACCCCCGAACAGATCAACCGCTACAAACGCCACCTGATCCTCCCCGAAGTCGGCATGGAAGGGCAGAAAAAGCTCCTGGCCGCCAAAATCCTGTGCATCGGGGCCGGCGGACTCGGATGCCCGATCTCGCTCTATCTGGCCGCGGCGGGCGTCGGCACCATCGGCTTGGCGGACGTGGACGTGGTCTCCCCTTCCAATCTTCAGCGCCAGGTTCTGTTTGGCAAAAGCGACATCGGCGTGGAAAAAGTCACCGCCGCCGGCAAAAAACTCAAGGATCTCAACCCCGACCTCAAACTCATCGAACACAAAACGGTCGTCAACAGCTCCAACGTCATGGACCTGATCAAGGATTATGACATCATCATCGACGGCACCGACAACTTCCCCACCCGCTACTGCGTCAACGACGCCTGCGTGCTCCAGAAAAAACCCAACGTCTACGGCTCGATCTTCCGTTTTGAAGGCATGGTCACCGTCTTCGCCCCCCACCTGACCAACCCCGACACCGGCGAAAAAGGCCCCTGCTATCGCTGCATGTACCCCGAACCACCGGACCCCGGTTCGGTCCCCAGCTGCGCTGAAGGAGGCGTCCTGGGCGTCATCTGCGGAACCATCGGATCGTTGCAGGCCACCGAAGTCGCCAAGCTGATCCTCGGCGTCGGCCGGCCGGTGATCGGGCGGCTGGTCACTTACAGCTCGCTGGACATGGAATTTCGCACCTTCAAAGTCCGCCGCGACCCCAACTGCCCGATCTGCGGCAATCACCCGACCATCACCAAGCCGATTGACTATGAGCAATTCTGCGGCGTGCCGATCCTCGACCCCAAATCCCTGGCCGAAACACAGGCCGAGGTGCAAAACGCCAAGGGCAACGGCCAGTCCCGCCCAAACCTCGACGAACGCGGCCTGCCGCCGGGCTATGCGTACAAACCCGACTGGGAAGTCACCCCCCGCCAGGTCAAATCCATGCTCGATGAACGCAAGCCGTTCGTCTTCATTGATTGCCGCCTGCCCAACGAATACGCCATCACGCACATCGATGGAACCAAACTCATCCCCTTGCAGCAGATCGCCCAGCATTTTGAAGAGCTGCGCCTCCACGCCAACGACAAGATCGTCGTCCACTGCAAGAGCGGCGCCCGATCCCTGCAATTCACGCAGGCCCTGCGACAGGCCGGTTTCAAGGACGTTCACAGCATGGCCGGCGGCATCCTCCTGTGGAACAAGGACATCAACCCCGGCGGGCCACAATATTGACGGGATATTGCCATCTTACCATGTTTGTCGCGCGCCCTACGCGCGGCGCGACGCCGTTGCGATTTTTTGCACCTTTTTCTCCGTGTTGCTGGTATAATCTTTGCAGTCGCCTCAAGGAGGAGCTGCGATGAACCAGACCACACCATCTCCAACCTTTGATGACCTGATCGACCAGGAATGGCTGGCCGTCAATCACATTGGAGGCTATGCCTCCTCCACCCCCATCGGACTCAATACGCGCAAATACCACGGCCTGCTGGTCGCCTCGATGCTGCCGCCGGTGCGACGAATGGTCATTTTGTCGCGGGTCGAGGAGACCGTTCATCGCGAAGGGTGGCCTTATGCCCTCTCCTGCAACGAATATCCGGACACCATCCACCCCGAAGGCCATCGCCTGCTGAAGGCGTTCGACGCTTATCCGTATCCCCGCTGGGCTTATCAGGCGGAAGGCTGGACGCTGCAAAAGGAATTGCGGCTGCTTCGCGGCCACAACACCGTCTGTTTGACCTACACGCTGCTGGCCAGCGACAAACCCATCGAGCTGGAACTGCGCCCCCTGTTCGCGCTGCGCATCATTCACGAACTGATGTACCAGTGGAACGGCCAGCTCGACGCCCTGCCGGCCGGCAAAAACCAATATCGCATCCCACCCACCTCCCACACCCCCGAAGTCTTTTTCGCCCACGAGGGTGATTTTGACCCCCAGGGCCACTGGTATCTGAACACGATCTATCGGCGCGAGCAGGAACGCGGCTATGGCGGCCTCGAAGACCTCTGGATGCCCGGCACCGCGCGCTGGACGATCCAGCCGGGACAAAGCGTCCACTTCGTCTGCTCCACCGAGCCGATCGACCTGCCGCGCGTGCTTCATAAGCTCGACCATCAATACGCGGTGGCCTCAAGCCCGCCGGGTCTTTCGCACAACACCGAACTCGATTCGCTGATTCGCGCCGCCGACCAGTTTGTCGCCTTTGGCCGCGACCATTCCACCACGCTGCTGAGCGGCTATCCCTGGGCGGCGGTCTCGGTGCGCGAATCCCTGATCGCCTTCCCCGGTTTGCTCCTGGTGAGCGGACGGCTCAACGAAGCACGCAGTTTCCTGCAAACCCTGGCCGGCCAGCTTCGCAACGGCCTGCTCCCCTCCTGTTTCCCACTGGCGGCCGGCCCGCTGCGATATGAATCGGCCGATACTTCGCTCTGGTTTGTTCACGCGGTCTATCAGTATCTGAGATATGGCGGGGATGAATCGTTTGTGCTGCGGACGCTTTGGCCGGCGTTGGAACAAATCATCGAATCCCATCTGGCCGGCACGGACCTTGGCATTCGTATCGCCGCCAATGGACTGTTGTCCAGCCACCATGCCGGCGTCCCATCCACCTGGATGAACGCCTGCGTGGGCGATTGGGTGGTCACACCGCGGTATGGACAGCCGATTGAGCTTAACGCATTGTGGTACAACGCTTTATGTATCATGTCCGAATTGGCCGCGCGGCTGGGTCGAACCACTCTGGCCGAACGGTTGACCGGCCATGCCCGGCAACTGCATGAAGCGTTTAACGCCCGTTTCTGGAACGAGGCCGCCGGCTGCTGCTACGACGTGATCGACGAACAAGGACGCGATGTTTCGGTCCGGCCCAACCAGTTGCTGGCGATGAGTTTGCCTTTCGCGGTGCTCGAATTGAACCGCCACGAGGCGGTCCTGCGCAAAATCACCGATGAATTATTAACACCCTTCGGCCTGCGCAGTCTGTCTCCAAGGGATCACGCCTACCAAGGCCGATATGGAGGCGATCTGCTCTCCCGCGATCGGGCGTATCATCAGGGAAGCGCCTACCCTTGGCTGCTGGGGCCGTACATCACCGCGACCTTGCGGCTCAATGGCCGAAGCGCCGCCACCCGAAAACAGGCCGGCCAGATTCTGGCTCCGCTGCTTCAATCCATGCCCGGCCGCTTTGGCCTGATCCCCGAATTGTTCGATGGCGATGCCCCCCACCACCCCGGCGGGCTTGTGGCATCGGCCATCTCCACCGCCGAACTGTTTCGCGCCTACGCCGAAGACATCCTGGACTTAAACCCCGACCATCCTTCGTTCAATTCCACCCACCGCATCCCCGTCGCCACAATCATTCTGCAAAACATCCCCAACCTGCCCTGATCGGATCGGCCTGTGTCATTGCTCGCCCTTGATTTCGGTTCCTCCTCGATCAAAGCCGCGATTTTGCAGGGAACCAGCATCGTCGGTGAACGCGCCCGCGCCGCCTATCTCACCCACTACGATGGCCCCCGCGCAGAGGTCCATCCCGACGACCTGTTGCAGGCGCTCCAAAATGCCTTGCGCCAGCTTGGTGGCCGGATTCGCCAGGTGGATGCCATCGCGCTGTCCACCATGTCCCCCGCGTGGGTGGCGATGGATCGGCATGGCAAGGCATTGACGCCGATCGTAACCCACCAGGATCGACGCAGCGTTGATATCGCCCGCGAGATGGAAAAACGTTTTGGCCGACGCCGATTGTTGCGCTGTTCGGGCAATCGCCCCATCCCCGGCGGAATCAGCTCGACAACCTGTGCGTGGTTCGCGAAACATCATCCGTCGATCTTGCGCAAGTCCAATCTGATCGGACACTTAAATACGTTTTTGCACCGGCAACTTGCCGATGGAAGGGTGATTGATCCATCCAATGCCTCCTTTACGGGATTGTATCAAACCGTTCGACTGGGGGGTTGGAGCGATGAATTGTGCGAGTTGGCCGGTGTTCGACCTGAACAACTGCCCGACATCCTGGACGCCGACAAAATTGGTGGAACCATCACCCCCGCCGCCGCACGGGCATTTGGCCTGAAAGCCGGCACGCCGATGCTGGTCGGGCTGGTGGATACCAGCGCCGCCATGCTGTTGACCAACCCCCATCCGGGCAGTTTGATGAACGCCTGCGGATCGACGGATGTGCTGGCGTTGTGCACCGATCATCCCCGCCCGCACGATCAACTATTGACCCGCGGGCTGGGGGTTGGACGGCTGTGGATGGCGGTCGGGACAATCGCGGCGGCCGGCTCGTCGTTGACCTGGGCACAAAAACAATTCTTCCCCGACTTATCTGACAAACAATTTTTCGGCCTTTTAAGCCGGTTGATCCGTTCCAAACAGTGCGATGGGAGCGTGAATTTTGAGCCTTATCTGGCCGGCGACCGCAATACCCTCGAACAACGCCAGGCTTCGTTCACCGGCCTGACCCTCGCCACCACACGCGACCAGATGTTGCTGGCGATCGCCCGGTCCCTGGCCAAGGCCAGCGCCGATCGTCTGCCTTTGCTCGAAAAACTGTACGGGCGTTTGAAACCGCACATCACCCTCACCGGCGGCGCGGACAAGGCCCTGCATCATCTCCTGCACCACGATTGGCCCGATCGGTTCCAATTCCACCGCATCTCGGATGCCACGATGCGCGGATTGGGAAAATTGATTTCGTAACCTATCGCCTGGGAAACTGAGGCCGCAGTTGATCGGCCGGGCGCTCGGCGATGCGCAACGCGGTGATCCGCCACAACGTCCACCCTTTGCCAAAATCCTGCCATTCAAATTTCCACGTGCTGGTGAATGGCCGGCCCATCGTCGCCTGCTGGTCGGTATAGAGCGTCAGCGTGACCGTGATGAGCGAATCCCGCTGAACCGCCTCCGTGCCCAAAACCCGCGCGGTGGTGAACTGGTACATCTCCTGGGCGCGTCGGGCGGCCTGAACGATGTCCTCGCGATTGGAATAGATGGTGATCGAGGAATTGATGGCGACGCTGGCGCGCGGGTCCAGCAACGATTGAAACGTCGTCCAGTCTTTTTGCTGGAAGGCCGCAATCAACGCCCGTGTGTTTTTCAGGCATTTTTCGGCCGGCGTGTCCACAAAATAGCTGACGGCCATCAACGCCATCCCAACAACCACCACCCCCAGGCCGATGGTTCGCAATCGAAACTGTCGGCGGGAATTGCTGGTGATGAACAAGGCCGCCCCCGCCAGCAGGATCATCGCCGGCAGCCACCACGGGGTATCGAACAGCAATTCGCGCATTGAAATTACTCAATCAAACCGGGTTGCAGGTCCGATAAACAGCAACAGCGTCATCCACGCATATGGAACGTTATCGACCCGCGCCAATGACCACAAGTGTAGACCCATCCTATCGTTACATCCTGGAACCCGAGGCGCCCTATCTGCGTAACCTGGCGGCGTTGTGGGCGGTGGACCCGGAATTGGCACGGCAAATCGAGGCCATCGACGAATCTTACGCGATCGAACCCGCCAAATCGGGCGAGCCAACCGTCGCCCTCACCAGCCCGGCCGGCCGGAAAATTTATCTCCACAGCCGCCATCAACCGCTCGATGAAGCTCAAAAACTGATCGAGCCGATGGATGCCACCCGGTGCATGGCGTTTCACGTCCACGGATTCGGTCTGGGTTATCACGTTGAGCAACTTTTCGACAAAATCAGCCGCGAAGGAATCATCGCCATCCTCGAACCGGACCTCCGCCTGTTGCGGACGGCCTTTGAACATCGCGACCTGTCCCGGCTGATCGAATCCAAGCGGATTTATTTCTTTTGCGAGCCGAACAAAACCCAGTTGCTGATCAAACTGACCTCCTGGGCGGCGATGTTCACGATGGGATTCGCGAAAATCGAACACGCCCCCAGCGTGCAGGCCCGCCCCGATTTTTATGCGTCGATGCAGGGGTGGATCGACGATTTTCTGGCGTATTGCCGCACCAACATGAACACGCTGGTGCTCAATGGCAAACGAACCGCGGAGAACCTGGCGCGCAACATCGGCTGGTACGCCGCCACGCCGGGACTGGGCCGGCTGGCCGGGCGATACAAGGGAATGCCGGCCATCATCGTGTCGGCCGGGCCGTCGCTGCGAAAAAACAAACATCTGCTCAAAGGGCTGGAAAACCGGGCGGTCATCATCGCGGTGCAGACGACGTTGCAGCCATTGCTGGAGATGGGCGTCGAGCCGCATTTTGTCACCTCGCTGGACTATCACGAGATCTGCACGCGGTTTTTTGAAAAATTGCCGACGACGTTGCGCACCGAACTGGTGGCCGAGCCGAAGGCGGCCAGCGCCATCTTCAACATGATGCCCGGACCGATCACGCTGCTGGGCAACGAATATTGCGAACAGTTGCTGCTCGAGATGCAGCCCCGGCGACCGCGACTGAACGCCGGGGCCACGGTGGCCCATCTGGCCTATTATCTGGCCGAGCATCTTCAGTGCGATCCGATCGCCTTCGTGGGACAGGATTTGGGGTTCAGCGACGGGTTGTGCTATACGCCGGGAACCAGTTACGAAGAGGTCTGGCGCCCTGAATTGTCGAGATTTTACACCACCGAAATGAAGCAGTGGGAGCAGATCGTGCGCGACCGCCCGATCCTGCGGCGGATACCCGATCAGCAGGGTCGCCCGATGTACACCGAGGAGCGGCTGTTCACCTATCTTCAGCAATTTGAGAAGGATTTCGCGGCCGCGCCAGGCACGATCATCGACGCCAGCGAAGGGGGCGCGCTGAAGCGCGGGGCGAAAATCATGAACCTGGCCGACGTGATCGAGCAATACTGCGACCGGCCGGTGCAACGGCTGGAAGATCATCCCGGCCAGGACTGGAACACGCTTGGGCGGTGCATCTCCAGCATCCAGCAGCGTCGATCCGAAGCCGCGCAGGTGGGCGACATCGCCCGACATACGCTGCCGCTTCTTGAAGACATCCGCGACCACGTTCACGACCAGCAACGGGTCAACCGCACCATCGCACGGATCGACCAATTGCGGGCGAAAATGAACGACCTGGGGCATTGCTACGAGCTGATCTCGCAGTTGATGCAGAACACCGAGCTGGATCGATTCCAGCAGGATCGCAAAATCGAAGCCGAAAAGGTGGAGGGAATCGAACGGCAGCGCCGGCAGGTTCAGCGGGATGTGGACAACGTGCGCGGCGTGATCGAGGCATCGGGCGAATTCGTGAAGCTGATGGATGATGTGCTGGCCCGGCTGGACGAGATGCAAAATCGCCATCCGATCGGGAGGGCGGCATGAACAACGTCACCGCGCTGCTCTCTCTTTTGCACGAACCGGCCGACCGGAACAGCGCCACGCGGTTGTTTCGATCCGAACCGGTGCTGTCCTGGACGCTCAGCCGGCTGGAACGATGCCAGCTTCTGGGGAGCGTCGCGATCCTCTGCTGGGAAGATCAGTTGCCGGCGGTTCGCCCCATCGCCGAACAAGCGTGCGCGTATATCCTGGCCAAAGGCCCCCGACACAACATCCCGTCCATGGAAGCGATCGCCGCCGGCCGGCGCTGGACCGATGGCTGGCGCGGCGGATTGGCCGGTGCGTGCGATTTTGACCTGGGATTCCACGCGACATGGGTCGATGAGGTGATCGGCCAGGCGGGCAGCGATGCGGTGGTGCTGGTTCATCCGGCCGCCGCGCTGGTCGATCCCATGCTGGTGGATGGCCTGATCGCCCACGCCAAATCCCATCCGGCCGTCGAGTTGTGCTTTTCACAAGCCGCCGCCGGATTGTCCGGCACGTTGCTGAAACCCGCGCTGGTGCGAAAATTGTCGGCGGCCGGCGTTCATCCGGGCCGGTTGCTGCACTATCAGCCCGATCATCCGGTGCGCGACCAGATCAGCGGAGAAGAATGCGCCCCGGTTCCGATGCGGGTGGCACGCACAATCCACCATTTCAAACTCGACACCGACCGGCAGATTCAGCGCATCACCGCCGCCATGCGGTGTTTCAACGGCCAGTTGATCCGCACCGAGGCCGAGCATCTGGTGCAACAGATGGAATCGACGCCAAGGGTCGATTCGCTGCCGCGAGAAGTGACCGTTGAATTGACCTGCCGGCGGGCCACCCGGCCGATTTATCGTCCATCAACCCATTTGAAGCTCGACCGGGCGGACATGACGTTGGACATGGCCCGACGCATTTTCGACCAGTTGGCGGCGGCCGATGACATGCGATTGACCTTGGCCGGCGCGGGCGACCCGTTGCTGGCCGGCGACTCGATGGCGATTGTTCGCGCCGCGGCCGAAGCGGGCATCAAGGCCATCCACGTTGAAACCGACCTGATGGGACTGGATGTGGAATGGGTCCGGATGCTGGGCGCTGTCCCGATCGACGTTTTGTCGGTTCACCTCCCCGCCATCACGCCCGCCACCTATGCGGCCATGATGGGCATCGACGCGATTGGACAGGTCATCAACAACGTCCGATTGCTGCTGGAATCGCGACAACAACACAACCGGGGCGTGCCGCTGGTCGTGCCGACGTTCATCAAATGCCGGCAAAACCTCGCGGAGATGGAACCGTGGTACGACCAGTGGCTCAAGGCGCTGGGATCGGCCGTGATCGCAGGCCCCGGTGATTATGCGGGGCAAATTCCGAACCTGGCCGTGGCTGAAATGGCTCCGCCCAAACGTCGTCCCTGCTTCCGGTTGAATCAACGGATGATGATCTTGAGCGATGGAAGCGCCATCGCGTGCGAGGAAGATGTGCTGGGAAGCGCATCGTTGGGGAACGTCGAAAACGAATCGGTGGCCCGGTTGTGGAGAAAACTCGATCCAATGCGCGCCGACCACCAATCCGGCCAATGGGGCCGGCATTCTTTGTGCGCAAACTGCAGCCAGTGGCATCGACCCTAAACACAAGGAGAAACCATGAGCCAACCAAACATACTGGGCATCATTCTGGCGCGGGGCGGCAGCACCGGCCTGCCGGGAAAACACCTGCTGAACCTGCTGGGACAGCCGGTGATTCGATACACCTTCGACCATGCCCGCGCCGCACGGCTGTTGACCCAGACCATCGTCACCAGCGACTGTCCCAAAATCCTCCGTTACGCGCGGGAGCAGGGGTTCCAGACCGTCGCCCGTCCGGCCGAACTGGCCACCGCGGACGCCTCGGTGCAGGACACGATGCTGCACGCGATGCACGCCCATGAACGCGGCACCGGATTTCACGCCGACGGGCTGGTGGTGCTGTACGGCAACGTGCCGGCGCGGGGCGATGGGGTCATCGACCAGGGAATCCGCATGTTGATCGACACCGGCTGCGACTCGGTGCGAAGCTGGTGCCCGGTCGGCAAATGGCACCCCAACTGGATGGCCAGTCTCGAAGGAGACAAGGTCGTCTCGCTGCATCCCAACAGTATCCACCGCCGGCAGGATTTGACGCCGCTGTTCCTGCACGATGGCGCGGTCGTCGCCGTCAGCCGGTCTTCGATGCTGCGGGGAGAGCAATTCCCCGGCGATCCGCACGCCTTTTTCGGCGTGGATCGGCGCGGGTTCCCGACGCAGGTCGGCGAAACGGTCGAGGTGGATCAGCTTCGCGACCTGTATTGGGCCGAAGCGGTGTTGCGCGAAAAACAATCCTTACAGAAAAAGGTGGCCTGATGAGCACGATAACCCTTGGCAATCGGCCGGTCGGCCGCGACCACGAAGCGCTGGTGATCGCCGAGATCGGCGTCAATCACGATGGCTCGGTCGAGCGGGCGCTGGAACTGGTCAACGTCGCCAAAGAAGCCGGCGCGGACGCCGCCAAATTGCAGATTTTCACGGCCGAACGTCTGATGCACCGCAGCTCCCGTTTCGCCGATTATCAAAAAGACCGCTGCGCCGAGGCCGACCCGGTGGCGATGCTTCGCCGCTATGAATTGCCGCGCAAAGGACTTGAACGCATCTGCGCCGCCATGCGCCAGGCGGGCTTGTTGCCGCTGGCGACGCCGTTTTCACCCGAAGAAGTGGACGTCATCGAGGAGCTGGACCTGCCGGCGATCAAGATCGCCTCGCCGGACCTGGTCAACCGGCCGCTGCTTCAACGGGCCGCCCAAACCGGCAAACCGCTGTTGATCTCCACCGGCGCCGCGACGATGGATGAAATCGCCCTCACCGCCGGCTGGCTGGCCGAATGGAAGGCGCCCTTCGCCCTGCTGCATTGCGTCAGCAGCTATCCCACCCCTGCCGAACAGGCGAATTTGTGCTGGATCGGCGAGTTGGCCGCCCGATTCGATGCGCCGATCGGTTATTCCGATCACACCACCGAGCCGTGGGCCGGCGCCCTGGCCGTGGCCGCCGGCGCGAGCCTCATCGAAAAACACCTGACCTACGACCGCGCCGCCCAAGGCCCCGATCATTCGGCCAGCAGCGACCCGGCCCAGTTCGCCCAATACGTCTGGATGATCCGCGGCGCCCAACGACTTCGCGGAACCGTCGGTAAACACGTCCTGGAGATCGAAAACGACGTCCGGCAGGTCAGCCGGCAAAGCCTCGTCCTGCGCACCGAATTGCGCAAGGGACAGGTCCTGCGCGAACACCACCTGACCGTGCAACGCCCCGGAACCGGCATCCCGGCCGCACAAATCCAGCAGGCCATCGGCCGCAAACTCCGCCGTTCCCTGGACGCCGGCGACATGCTCCAGTGGGACATGCTCTCGGATGCCGCCTGATGACGCGCAAAACCGATATTCTCGGACGATGATGCAGGTTACAGAAACATCTGGAGCTTAAAATATAATCTGAAATTCCAAATCCCATTTTTACAAATTTTTTTCTCCGTGCCCTCAGTGCCTCCGTGGCGCCCCCGCTTTTTCCCCCTTCAAGTCACCACCGGTTTGTCTCGATAAATCCAATTAGGAGACCATCGAGCAATGTCCACCATCCCCCTGACCAACAACGCGGCCGACAACGCGACGATCGTCCGCGATGCGATCCGCAAAGTCTCCTCCATCGCCACGCTGCCGGAGATCACCACGCGGATCATCGCCACGGTGGAAGACCCCAACAGCACCGCCCGTCAGCTTCATCAGATCATCGCCCATGATCCGGCCCTGGTGACCCGCATCCTGAAAGTCGTCAACAGCGCGTTTTACGGCCTGCCGGGACAGATCGGCTCGATTGAACGGGCCATCGTGCTGCTGGGCCTGAACGCGGTCAAAAACATAGCCATCGCCGCCAGCCTCGGCCAGCTCTTTCGCGGCGCTGCGCTGTGCGAAGGATATTCCCCGCGCGACCTGTGGACGCATTGCATCGCCGTGGCCATCACCGCCCGGGCGCTGGCCCGCGAGATGAAACTCCCCATCGCCGATGAGGCGTTCCTGGCCGGCATGATCCACGACCTGGGAATGATCGTTTCATTGCAGGTCCATCCCGACGCGCTGCGCGAAGTCTGCCGAAAGGTGCAAACCGGCGGCGGCGATTTTTGCGCCGTCGAACAGGAATTGATCGGCGCGGACCACGCCCAGCTCGGCATGGCGCTGGCCGAGGCATGGAAATTCCCCCGGCCGTGCCAGTTGGTCGCCGGCTATCACCACCGCCCCGCCGATCTGGCGGACAACAATCGAATCCTCGTCACGCTGGTGGCCGTGGCCGACATCCTCTGCTGCCAGGGCAAACAGGGGTTTGATCTGACCGCCCGCCATCAAAACCTCGCTGCATCGGCGGCGGATTCGATCGGAATCGACCCGGCCGCCATCGAACGGGTGAAAACCAACCTGCCCCAGTTGGTCGAACAGACCCGCACGCTCTTCGCGGCCGCATAAAGTGCGGTTTATGCTCCACATCCATTGATCCTTCGGGTATACTTTTGCGCGGGAAGCATTTCAGTCAAAAACTTTTGGGGGAAGAAATGGAGATTTGCGATGAACGAGACGCACCATCCCCAGGCCGGCCACCCTCACCCCCCCCATCATGGCCCCACCCATGCCGGGCCAACACACGGCGGCCCCACCCAGGCCGGCGGCCCGAAGATCGCCGCCATCCCCAACATCAAGCCCGAAGACGTTGACCTGGAGCCACTGGGCCTGGTCGATGAGATCGAGGAGGTGGACGCATCGGCCGAAAAGAAAATCCGCGCCTTCGGCGTCGCCGACAGCGGCCACCGCCGGCGCGAATGGAAACGCACCCCCCACATGCCCGGCCACGGCGCGGTCCGCGTCCGCTCGTTTCACGGCAAACTCAGCGATCAGGGAATGGAATACCTCGACAACGCCATCAACGACTGGCTGGACGAACACCCGGACGTCGAAGTCAAATTCGTCACCAGCACCGTCGGCACCTTCGAGGGCAAAATCCGCGAACCGGCACTGATACTCAATCTCTGGTATTGACCGCCAATGCCCGTCAATGGACGACCTTGCCATGCCGGCGGCACCGGGATGGATATGGTTTCCTTTTGGTAAACTTTTTTCTTGTGAAAAATCCGCTCGTCCGCTATGGTCTGCCCCATGAAAGTCATCAAAGATGGCGGACATCGCCTGTTTGAATCGGACCCGGAGACAAGCAAGATCGTCTCGGAGATGCTGCTCGACCTGGAAAAGAACGGGATGGACGCCGTTCGTCGTTACAGCGAAAAGTTTGATGATTGGAAACCCAAATCGTTCGAGCTGTCGCCGGATGAAATTGCCCGGGCATCATCGGTCCTCGATCCACAGATCGTCGAGGACACCCGCTATTGCCAGGACAACGTCCGCCGATTCGCCATCGCGCAGCGTGCAACCCTGCTGCCGCTGGAATACGAGGTTCGACCCGGGGCGATGCTGGGGCACAAGCACGTGCCGGTCAACGCGGTGGGCAGCTACATTCCCGGCGGACGATATCCGATGTTCGGCTCGGCGCAGATGAGCATCATTCCGGCCAAGGTCGCCGGCGTGAAAAAAGTCGCCGCCTGCACGCCGCCGGTGAAAGGCGAGGGGTACTTCCCCGCGACGATCCATGCCATCAAGTCGGCCGGCGCCGATCACATCTTCGTGCTTGGCGGGGTGCCGGCGCTGGCGCTCATGGCATTCGGCATGGGCGAGATGGAACCGGTCGACATTCTCTGCGGCGCCGGCAACAAGTTCGTCGCGGA
This sequence comes from Phycisphaerales bacterium, assembly GCA_020853095.1. Lineage (GTDB taxonomy): Bacteria > Planctomycetota > Phycisphaerae > Tepidisphaerales > Tepidisphaeraceae > JADYZN01. The sequence continues at coordinate 16,911 of JADYZN010000069.1, forward strand.
GGCCAAAAGGCAACTGTTCGGCCGTTGTGGGATCGACCTGCTGGCCGGCCCGACCGAAATCATGGTGATCGCCGACGCCGGAGCCGATCCGGCCCTGGTCGCGTGCGACCTGCTCGGACAGGCCGAGCACGACCCCAACAGCGGCGTGGCGCTGATCTGCACCGATGAACCCTTCGGCCGGACGTGCCTGGCGGAAATCCACAAGCAGTTGACGGTGCTTCCCACGCGCGAAATCGCATCGCAGAGCTGGGCCAACAACGGACGGATTTACGTCGCCGACAGCGATCAGGAGGCCGTGGAACTCAGCGAGGAGTACGCGCCGGAACACCTGGAATTGCAGGTGCGCAATCCGGACTGGTTCGTCCAGCGGCTGGGGAATTATGGCTCCCTGTTCATCGGGGAGGAAACCACCGTCGCGTACGGCGACAAGACCATCGGAACCAACCACATTCTGCCGACCAGCCGGGCCGCCCGGTACACCGGCGGAGTATGGGTGGGCAAGTTCCTGAAAACCATCACCTACCAGCGCATGACACCGGCCGCGTCGGTGGAATGCGCCAAGGTGACGGCAAGACAATGCCGCGTGGAACGAATGCTCGCCCATGCCATCACCGCCGACGTGCGGGTGGAGCGATACTCATGAGCATTTTTCAGTTGAACGACAAACTGGCGCTGGTCACCGGCGCCGCCACGGGCCTGGGACAGGCCATCGCCCTCACGCTCGCCAGGCAGGGCGCGACGCTGGTCCTGACGGACAAGCCGGATGCCTCGTCCGGCCTCGCTGAAACCGCCGAATTGATTCGCCGCGCCGGCGGCACGTCCACCAGCGTGCCGATTGACGTTCGCGATCTCAAACAAATTGAGAACGCGACCGGCGAGCTGCTCAATCGGGTGGGACGGGTGGATATTCTGGTCAACAACGCCGGCATCAACCGCCCCAAGGCCGCTCTGGAGGTGGACGTTGAGAACTGGGACGATCACTATCACACCAACGTTCGCGGCGGATTTTTCATGGCGCAAAAAGTCGCGCCGGCGATGATCTCCGCGGGGCACGGGCGCATCATCTTCATTTCCAGCCAGTCGGGGCTGATCGGCATCCCCGGCCAACCGGTCTACTGTTCGACCAAAGGCGCGGTCATCCAACTGGTCCGCACGCTGGGCGTGGAGTGGGCAAAGTTCGGGATAACCGTCAATTCCGTCGCGCCCACGTTCGTAGAGACCAACCTCACCCGCCAGCGGCTGAAGAATCCCGAGTTTCTCAAATTCGTACTCGGCAAGATTCCCGCCGGCAAACTCGCCACGCCAGAGCAGGTCGCTTCGGCGGTCGCATTCCTGGCCAGCGACGAGGCGGCGATGGTCAACTGTCACACGCTGTGTGTGGACGGCGGTTGGACCGCATGGTAAGTCTGCGGCATGGTTCACTTCGGCAAGAAGCTCAAAGCGCTCCGTCAGAAGCGCGGAATGACCCTGGTGTCGCTGGCATCGCAGGCGGGAATCACCAAGGGATATCTTTCCAAGATTGAATACAGCGCCAACCCGCCGACGTTTTCCACCTTGCAGTCTCTGGCCGGCGCGCTGGAAACGGATGTGGGTCAGTTCCTGGCCGAAAAGCCGCCCGCCGCGGTGTCACGAAACCTGGAAATTCATCAGCCGGACGAGGGACATTGGCAGGCATCGCACGGGTTGGGCGGGTATCGCTTTCTGTCGCTGTTGGGCGCGCATCGCGGCAAATACATGTCGCCGTTCCTGATGCGCGTGCCGCCGGGCAGCACCCATTACTTCAAACACGATGGCGAAGAACTGCTGTTCGTGCTGGACGGCGACATCGAGCTGGAATACGAGGGGAAGACCCATCCGCTCCGGCCGGGCGCGTCGGCCTATCTCGATTCCCGCATCCGCCATCGTTTCCACAATCGGACAAAGGCGGATGCTCAACTGCTGGCCGTCAACTTCGCGTATCGACGTTTCTAAACGACTGAGAGGAACGGGCCGCCGTTCCATGTCATCCGGCCGAGATCATATCGGATATCAGAACGGTCCCCTCAAGCCCATGTGATGTGGAATCGAATCAAGTCGTCTCTCACGACTTCGACAAGCTCTTGATCTGGTCGCGCAGCCGGGCCGCTTCCTCGTATTTTTCGGCCTTGATCGCACGCTGCAACTGGGCGTGCAGTTTTTGCAGCGGGTCGGCCGGCATCTTGCGATGGATGTCGCGCGCGAATTTTTTGAGAACCTTGACCTCGTTGGCCACGTCAAAAGCCTCCTCATGGCCGTATCGTTCAAAAAATTCCTTGATGCTCGCCAACCCCGCCTGCACCGTCTCCGCCGCGTCGCGATAACGTTCGGCCTTCATCTGGATCGACGCCTGCGCGCGAATGTTCATCATCGTGATGTACGGCCGATATTGCTCCAGCACCAGCCGGTCCTGCTCGGCCGATGCGAATTTGCCGCACAGATCGAGCACGCGCAGATTCCTGGCGGTGTCCCGCACCACGCCGGTGAAATCCTCCAGCACGAACAGGCTCAGATAGCGGTGGTAATACATCACCGCCTCCTCGCGCAACGAATGGCACTGGTCGCTGCTGAGTTCAAATCCCGATTCCTTGCCCTCGTTGCTGGTCCGGTGATTGGCCAGCAACGACTCGAAATAATCCAGCAGCGATTCGTGCCCGTGCGGCCGCATTCCATCCGGCCGGCCGGTCAGTTCCATCTGCAATAATCCGAGGTTCAGCCGCATCTGCAATTTGAGCGTGCCATCCGCACCCGGCACTTTGCGGACGTTGATCGTGCCGGATTCGTAATCCCACCCCTTGAGCACGGGCGTGATGTCCTTGCTGATCGCCTTGCCTTCGGATTTTTCAGACCGCGGTCTGGAGTCACTCATAAATCACCGGGTGCATTTCTCTTCGACTTGGTTGTCACACCATTTTAGCCCCTGTTTTGTACGCTTCCAAATCCTGTCCGGTTTTTCATATGAACGAATTATTTCGTTGACACGCCCTGCCCGCGCGGGACAATTCAACGCGAGGTTTGCCATGACCCAAACCACAAAATGCGCCTGCAATCGCTGCCAATGCCAGGTCGAGGTCGGCAAAGGCGTCGTCCGCGATGGCAAAATCTATTGCAGCAACGCCTGTGCATACGATTGCACCGACACCACCTGCGTCTGCGTACACGACCGATGCGAAACGCCCAAACCAAACCCCCACAACCCGCACGCCTGATCTTGCAAACAAAACCCAACGACTGACAATCTATTTTTATGTCCAACGACCGTTACGAATCCCCCCTGGCCAGCCGCAACGCCAGCGCTGAAATGTTGCGCCTCTTTTCTCCACAATATAAATTCAGCCTGTGGCGCAGGTTATGGCTGGAGCTGGCCCGATCTCAACGCGAACTGGGACTGGATCGCATCACCGTGCAGGCATTGGAGCAGATGCGGGCCAAGCTGGAAGAGATCGATTTCGCCCGTGCCGCCGACTGGGAAAAGCGGCTTCGTCACGATGTCATGGCCCACGTCCACACCTTTGAAGAGGCCGCCCCCGCCGCCAAGGGAATCATTCATCTGGGCGCCACCAGCCAATATGTCGTGGACAACGCCGACCTGATCATCATGCGACAAGGCATGCAATTGCTGGCCGATCGACTGGCCAACGCCATCGACGCCCTGGCGACTTTCGCATCCAAATGGAAAGACCTGCCCACCCTCGGATACACCCATTTCCAACCCGCGCAACTGACCACCGTCGGCAAGCGGGCGACATTGTGGGCACAGGACCTGGCCATCGATCTGGAAGAACTGGAACATCGCATCGCAACGCTTCGGTTCCGTGGCGTCAAAGGAACCACCGGCACGCAAGCCTCGTTCCTGTCTCTATTTAACGGCGATCACGACAAGGTGCTTCAACTCGATCGCATGGTGACCGAGCGGTTCGATTTCGACCATTCGTTTGTCGTCACCGGCCAGACGTATCCGCGAAAAGTGGATGCGCAGGTTGTTTCCAGCCTGGCCGGCATCGCGGCCAGCGTGCATCGGTTTTGCAACGACATCCGGCTGTTGGCGGGGATGAAACAACTCGAAGAGCCATTTGAACAAGAGCAGGTCGGTTCCAGCGCCATGGCCTATAAACGCAATCCCATGCGTTGCGAACGTGCAACCGGATTGGCCCGGTTTGTCATCAGCCTCTCCACCTCTCCGCTGCAAACCGCGGCCGAACAATGGTTTGAGCGCACCCTGGACGATTCGGCCAACAAACGATTGGCCGTCCCGGAACCATTTCTGGCCATTGATGGATGTTTGCAGATTGTCATCAACGTGGCACGCGGACTGGTGGTCTATCCCAAGACGATTGAATCGCAAGTGCAGGCGGAATTGCCATTTATGGCGACCGAGGAGATTTTGATGGAGGCCGTCCAGGCCGGCGGGGACCGCCAGGAATTGCACGAATTGATCCGTCGACATTCCCAGGCGGCCGCCGAGCAGGTCAAATTGCATGGAAAAAGCAATGATTTGATAAACAGGTTGAGTGCGGATGATGCGTTCAAGGGGATCAATTTGTCGCAGGTCCTTGATTCCAAACGATTTATCGGACGTGCCCCGCGGCAGGTGGATGAGTGGATCCAACAGGTCGTCGAGCCGATCCGCCGACGGTATACCAAAACCCTGAACCAAACGGTTGAATTAAAGGTCTGATCGCTCTAAAAATTTTCTAACGCAAACGATTTTTTGCTTGCAGCGCCAGGGAGGTTGAGCTAATATACAAGGTACACGAGGATCCACGATGGTGTGGATTTTAACGACTGTGCTGACAGGATGGGAGAAATCATGGCCTTTCGAGAGAAAATGAGCGGGGTTTGGACGAAAGCGATTGCTGCGATGGTGGTTTGTGCCGCCGGTTCGATGGCACAAGCCGCGATTATTTCTTATGGCAATTTTTCGGGTGCGGATGTTGATTACATCGCCGTAACCGAAAGCTCCGGAACCGATGCGGTTCCGTTGTTTGACACACCGGCCATTATCACCAATTCGCTGGATTTTGATCCCAAGTCATTTGTTTCATACGCCAGCAACGGCACTGCGGATGTGACCGATGGCCAGTTGAATTTTGACATCGTCGCCCACGCCGGCAAGGGCATCACCAACGTCACCCTCAATGAAAGAGGCGATTATACGCTGGTGGAAACAGGTACCGCATCGACCTCTGTTAACGCGGGCGCGGTTGTATTCGTCAAAATCACTGAAATCAACAACATCCCGTTGGCTGGCAACCAGATCATTTCCATCCCGGCGGTGAACGCCACCTACCACGATGCACTGCCCGGTGCGGAGGTTTCCACACCGTGGAAATTCCCATTGGGATTACATGTCAACGTCGCTGCCGCTTTGGGGCCGAATCAAACTGCGACCCGCGTGCAGGTTGTCCTCAACAACACGCTGACGAGCACCAGCGAGGCCTCCACACTGGCCTTTATCGCCAAGAAGGATTTCGTGGTTGACACGGATGTGACCGTCCCCGAGCCGGCCGCACTGGGAATGCTGGCCATCGCCGGTCTGGCGTTGCTTCGCCAGCGCCGGGTGGACTAAAAAACCCTCCATTTTAAGTACCGATAACCGCCGCCGGTCTTTGAAAAAAGACCGGCGGTTGTTCTTATGCGGCATCTCCTTTTCAGCCGATGCTAACTAGGCAAAGCCCCCCGGCCGACGAGCCGAATGGGGCGTATGGTATTTCCGCGCACCGGCCTGAACAAAGTGGAGTTGCATGCCCCGTGACATTCCCATCGGCAATGGCAGCTTTCTGCTGACGTTTGACCGCCAATACCAGATTCGCGACGTTTATTTCCCCCACGTCGGCCAGGAAAACCACGGCGGCGGCGGGCCGTGCCGATTTGGCGTCCACAGCGACGTTCCCGGCAAATCCAAATCCCGCCTCTGCTGGAGCGGCGATTCAGGCTGGCAGATTCGCCAGCGCTATCTGCGCGACACGCTGACCACCAGCGTCAGCCTCGACCATCGTGAGATGCGTCTGTCGATGTATTGCAACGACGTGGTGGACTTTCATCGGCCCATCATGGTCCGCAAGATCAAGCTGAAAAACCTGGCCGAACACGACCGCGTGGTGAAACTGATGCACCACCAGGATTTCAACATGTTCGGCACCAAGATCGGCGACACGGCCTATTTTGATCCGGACCTGCGATCGATCATCCATTACCGCGCCAAGCGATACATCCTGGTGTCGTTTTTCTGCAATGGCGAGCAGCGCATCGACGAATACGCCACCGGCACCAGCGGTTTCCAAGGGGCCGAGGGAACCTGGCGGGATGCCGAGGATGGCCACCTGCAGGGCAACGCCATCGCGCAGGGCGCGGTGGATTCGACGATCTCCCATCACGTTCACCTGGGGCCTGAAGGGGAGCGCACGGTCTACATGGTGATGATCGCCGGCGAATCGCGAGAAGAATTGATCGAACAGCACAAATGGCTGGTGAAGACCGGCCCGCAGGGGGTGATCGACCGCACCACCAGCTACTGGCGGTTGTGGGTGGGCGGGATGAACATCAACTTCGGCAACCTGCCGGCCAAGGTCGTTGATTTGTTCAAACGGTCCTTGCTGGTCATCCGCACGCAAATCGACAACGGCGGCGCAATCATCGCCGCCAACGATTCGGACATCATGCAGTTTTCGCGCGACACGTATTCGTACATGTGGCCGCGGGATGGGGCGCTGGTGGCCAACGCGCTGGACCTGGCGGGATTCTCCGATACGGCGCGATGGTTCTACACCTTCTGCAAAAACGTCATCACGGATGAAGGATACTTTTATCACAAGTACAACCCCGATGGTTCCCCCGCATCAAGCTGGCATCCGTGGGTCCTAAAGGGTCAGCGCGCCATGCCGATCCAGGAGGATGAGACGGCGCTGGTGGTCTGGTCGCTGTGGCGGCACTATTACCGATATCGCGACATCGAATTCGTCCGACCGCTCTGGGTTGATCTTGTTCAAAAGGCGGCCGACTTCATGGTCAAATACCGCGACCCGGCCACCGGACTGCCGCTGCCCAGTTATGACCTGTGGGAGGAGCGATGGGGGATTCACGCCTTCACCGTGGCGACGGTGTATGGCGGCCTGAAGGCGGCGCGCAATTTCGCGGTCTGTTTTGGCGACCGCCAGCGGGCGGAAATTTACAATCGCGCCGCCGAGGAAATCAAAGAAGGGGCGGCCAAATATCTTTTCAACAAACGACTGAACCGGTTCGTCCGGCGGCTGGTCCCGCGCGACAACCCTACACCGGCGGATGATGCGCAGTACGTGGAAAACGTGCCGTTGCGGTCCGATCCGGCCACGGAGGATCTGTTCGAGGTGGATGAAGTGATCGATGCCTCGCTGTACGCGATCTATAAATTTCATCTGTTCGAGGCGGATGATCCGCGCGTCGAATCGACGATGCGGACGGTGGAGGACAATCTGTGGGTCAAGACGCGCGTCGGAGGCGTGGCGCGATACGAAAACGACTATTACCACCGCATCAGCGACGATCTTCAGGCGGTTCCGGGCAACCCGTGGTTCATCTGCACGCTGTGGCTTGCGGATTATTACATCACCCGCGCCAAGACGCCGGCCGAATTGAAACTGGCGCTGCCGATCTTTGAATGGGCCGCCAATCACGCGCTGGATTCGGGCGTGCTGGCCGAGCAGGTCAATCCGTACACCAACGAGCCGATCTCCGTCAGCCCGCTCACCTGGTCGCACGCCACGGTGGTCAGCACGGCCATCAAGTACCTGGAAAAACTGGAACAACTGCAAACGTGCGGCGCGTGCAACCAGCCGATCTTCCGCATGCGCCGGCCGGGACCGGCGGAATTGCGCTCACACGTTCATTTTGACCAGTTTGAAGCCGAATTTGAGCTGCACGAAAACCGCGACCTGTGCTCCTCAATGGGAAAATTCAGCCGCGAAGACCCCCGGACCGGCCGCAGGCAAAACGTCACGCTCGCCATCGACACCCGCGACTGCATCGGCTGCGACGTCTGCGTCGCCCATTGCGCCAAGGGCGTGTTGAAAATGATCGACGGCAAGGCCCTGATCGACCTGCGACAGATCAACCAGTGCGACATGGATGGAGAATGCGTCGAGGTCTGCCCCACCGACGTGGTCTCGCTGATCGTTCAATCCGAACCCCCCGTCGACCACGAGCCGGCCGCCGGCCAGTCCGAGCAAAACGTCGTGGGCGTCGGATAAAAACCGTCCCGGCGATTACCGCGTCAAAAACTCCACCGCTTCCTCAACGCTCGAAAAGATCTTCGTGGCGGTCTCGGTGATGAAAGGCGACGGGGTGGCGCCGCACGTCCAGACGATGTAGACCTCCTTGGCATTTTCGTACGCATGTTGCAATTCGCGCTCGACGCCCGATGAGAGCGCCGGCTTGCCGTTTGGAAGTTGCGGCACCAGCGAGATGATCATGTCGGACTGGTCGATCATCTTGAAATCGCGCGCATAGGTCTGGCCCATGATGTCGCCGCAAATCTGGGTCACATCCTGCGTCTTGAGCGCCAGCGGACCTTCCGGGCCGTCGGCCAGCAACGTCGTCTGCCCCTCCTGCAACGCCTTGAGCGCCAGCGTATGCAGCAGCAGCTCATCCACATCCGATGGATCAAAGCAGATCAGATGCTGGTTCATCGCCTTTTTGAAATCGTCGATCTGTTTGAGGATGTCCGGCTGGTCCATCACGTGCGACATCGGAAACGACAAATAGGCCTTCCTGCGCGTCGATTCAAACAGCAGCCGAAAGATGGTCCGGGTGGTCAACTCGTGCCGTCCCCGCGAGAGCATGAAAAAATGCCCCCAGCCGCGCAAAATTTTCGCCAGGATCTCGGTGGCCAGCATCTCCTCTTCGCGCCACACCATGATGTCCTTGAGCGTGTGGTCGATGTCATGGTCGCGCATCAGCCGTTGATGTACCGATTCGACGTTGTCCACCAGCGTCAGATACACGTCCGCGTTGAACGCCTTGATCTGGTCGAAATCAAACGCCGAAAACAGACCATGCCGCCAGCGAAACGTCGCGTGGGTGTTCACCAGGACGTGCTCGTGCTGATCGGCGAACCGCAAAATCTCCTTGAACACCGCCCGCCGCAGCGCGTTGAGCCGGTTGATCGGCAAATTGAGAATCCGCCCCGCCGGAACGTCCGGCGCTTCGGCGTACATCATTTTCCCCACGTGGCACACGTGCAGATCGTGCCCGGCCGCCCGCGCCATCTGACGCACCGCCTCCAGGTACGGCCCCTTGTCCACGCCAACTTGTCCGGTCAAAATCGCCCGCATCGCCACACTCTCATGGAATCATCGCCCCATGTCCATTATACGTCGCCAATCACCAATCCTCCGAAACCGATTATTGCTTGACACAATTGCGAAGCACCTCTAGGTTTAACGTCGATCAGGAGCATGGCCATGTCGGTGCAGATGGAGCTTCATAAGATCGTCATCAGTGAGATGAAGGAGCAGCAGATCATCGTCCTTCAGGAAGTCGATGGCGAGCGGACGTTTCCCATCGTGATCGGCAGCGCTGAGGCCCATGCCATCCACCGCCGGCTCAACGGCGAAACCACCCCCCGCCCGCTCACCCACGACCTGCTGGCCAATGTCATCGGCCAACTCGGCGGAACCGTGGAACGCATCGAAATCACCCACCTGCTCGACCACACCTTCTTCGCCGCCATCCATATCCGCCTCAACGGCAAAACCATCGCGATCGACAGCCGCCCCAGCGACGCCATCGCCCTGGGTATCGCCACCATGGTTCCGATCTTCGTGGCCGAGGATGTCCTGAAACAAGTCTGCTGAATTATTCAGCATATACTCTGTCGAATTTCAATGACTGCGCATTTTTTAGGCATTTAGAAATGCCTCATATTTACTATTCATTACATAATATAAACTCATATGGAGTAATTACTTACAATCCAATTTGATCCGGCTCACTCCTCTTGGCACGGCAATTGTTCTTAGGTGATTTGGTTATCTACCCAAGGAGAAGGCCAATGTCGCCTGTAGTGATCAAGAGTGTGACAGACATCAGCAGCGGCGATACCGCCTGGATGCTGACCAGCGCAGCGCTGGTATTGATGATGACCGCGCCGGGGTTGGCGCTGTTTTACGGCGGGCTGGTCCGTCAGAAAAACGTGCTGGCGACGATGATGCAGAGTTTGATGCTCATGGCGGTGGTCAGCATCGTCTGGGCATTGGTCGGATACAGCCTGGCGTTCGACGTTGGCACGCCGGTGATCGGCGGGCTGCGGTTTGCCTTTATGCGCGAGGTGGGGGCGGCCCCATGCGAATACGCCCCAACCATCCCTCACACCGCATGGATGGTCTATCAGCTCATGTTCGCGATCATCACCCCGGCCCTGATCTGCGGGGCGTATGCCGAGCGGATGAAATTCAGTTCGATGCTGATTTTTTCGATTCTTTGGCTTTTGGGAGTTTATTGCCCGATGGCGCACATGGTCTGGGGCAAGGGTGGATTGTTCAACGCCTTCGCCGGCACGCCCGGCATGAACATCCCCGCGCTCGATTTCGCGGGTGGGACGGTGGTGCATGTCAGTTCGGGCGTGTCCGCGCTGGTCTGCGCGGTGGTGCTGGGCCGTCGGCGGGGGCTTGGAAATGGGCCGATCCCGCCGCATTGCCTGGTGTTGTCGGTCATCGGTGCGGGGTTGCTGTGGGTCGGTTGGTTTGGATTTAACGCCGGCAGCGCCCTGTCGGCCGGCGGATTGGCCGCCAGCGCCTTCGTGGCCACGCATTTCGCGGCGTCGGCGGGTGCGATCGGCTGGGTGGCGATGGAATGGATCAAAACCGGCAAGGCGACCGTTTTGGGCGCGATCTCCGGCGCGGTGGCCGGCCTGGTGGTCATCACGCCCGCCAGCGGATTTACCACGGGCATGTACGGCATGTTGATGGGTCTGATCGGCGGCATCGCCTGCTACTGGGCGGCCACCGCACTGAAATCGAAGCTGGGGTACGACGATGCCCTGGATGCGTTTGGCGTCCACGGCGTCGGCGGAACGGTTGGGGCGCTGCTGACGGGCATCTTCGCGGTCGCGGCGATCAACGGTAAAAGCGGCTGGATCGAAGGCAACCGCGCCCAGTTCGTGGATCAGTTGACCGCGACCGGCGTGACCTGCCTGGTGGCCATCGTCGGTTCGCTGGTGCTGCTGAAAGTCACGGACTGGATTTGCAACGGCCTGCGGGTGGACGAGATGCAGGAAATCGAAGGCCTGGATCGCAGCCTGCATGGTGAGGCGGGTTATGAAATGGATGAGGCTGGTGAATCGGCGAGTCTGGCCGAAGAACCGACCTCAGCCACGGCCGAGGCCGCGATGGCTTTCTCGGCGGCTTCCTGACGGTCGGGCCAGGAATGCCGAAACGGGGGCGAGATGGGACTGGCAGAAATGCCAGCCCCATCTGCATTGGCACACACCCGGATCATGTTTGCGACGAACCTGCCTTGAAGTGAAGGGTCAGACCACTATCATCGTATGGGAGTTGTATCGTTGTTTCTGATCAGAACAGGACTTTATCATGCTTCACGGCAATGCGGTGGTGGGACAATCCGGCGGGCCGACCTCGGTCATCAATCAATCGCTGGCGGGCGTCATTCAAGAGGTGAGAAAGCATCCTCAAATTAAACAGTTGCTGGGGGCCAAACATGGCGTGCGCGGGGTGATCAACGACGATTTCATCCCGCTCAACGACGTATCGGATGAATTGCTTGGCCGGATCGCCATCACGCCGGCGGCGGCGCTGGGATCGACGCGCGACAAGCCGGATCAGGCCTATTGCGAGAAGATTTTCCGCTCGTTCGAGCGGCACAACGTCCGGTTTTTCTTCTACATCGGCGGCAACGATTCGGCCGACACCGCCCGGCTGGTCAACGACCTGGCCCGACAGGCCGGCCACGAATTGCGGACGTTTCACATCCCCAAGACCATCGACAACGACCTGCGCGTTCACGACCACACCCCCGGATACGGTTCGGCCGCGAAATTCGTGGTCTCGGCCATCATGGGCGACAATTATGACAACCTCTCGCTGCCGGGAATCAAGGTGGATGTCATCATGGGTCGGCATGCCGGGTTTTTGACGGCCGCCTCCGTGCTGGCCCGCCAGCACGAGGAGGATGGGCCGCATTTGATTTACGTTCCCGAATCGCCCTTGTCCGAGGAAAAATTCCTGGGCGACGTGGATCGGGTCTATAAAAAGCACAACCGCTGCCTGATCGCGGTGTCGGAAGGCATCGTCGTCCCCGGCGGCAAAACCTGGGCCGAGCGCATGGAAGAAGGGAAGATGGAGCGCGACAGCCACGGGAACATCCAGCTATCCGGTTCCGGCGCGCTGGGGGACTATCTGGCGGACCTGATCAAGGCGAAACTGGGGACGAAATTACGGGTGCGGGCCGATACGTTCGGTTACCTTCAGCGGTCGTTTCCGGGGATGGTGTCGGAGGTGGATTCGCGCGAGGCGCGGATGGTCGGCGAGATGGCCGTGCGATACAGCATGGATGAGAAGAACCTGGAAGGTTCGGTGGCGATGCGAAGGGTCGGCGAATCGCCTTATCGGGTCGAGACGTTTTTGACGCCTCTGTCCACCGTGGCCAGGGAGACCAAGCACATGTCTCCTGAATTCATCGAGAATGGGAACAACATCACCGCGGCGTTTATGGATTATGCCCGCCCGCTGGTGGGTGAATTGCCGCGGGTGGGATCGTTCGAGGAATTAAGGCGATCAAAGTGATTCGTTGAACCGACAATGGGAAGGGTTGTGGACGTGGTGGTTACGGTCGGACAAATTGCGCAGCTGCTGAACACCCCTTCGCCGGCCAACGCGCAGGTTCAGGTCACGGGTCTGAACACGCTGGAGGAGGCCACCGAGAGCGAGCTGTCGTTTTGCGGCGCCGAGGCCTACGTTCGCAAGTTGTCATCCACGCGGGCGGCGGCGGTCATCGTGCCGCGCAGACTGAAAATCCCCGCCGGCGTCCGGGTGGCGCTGTTGGTCGTGGAGGATGCGGACCTGGCGATGGCGCAGGTGCTGGAGCGATTCGCGCCACCGGTGCCGCGGCCGGCGCCGGGGGTGGATCGGTCCGCCCGGATCGACCCCTCGGCCGTATTGGGCAATGACATCGCCATCGGCCCCAACGTGGTGGTTGGGGCGGGTTCGCGTCTGGGCGATGGATGCATCCTGCACGCGGGGGTTTACATCGGGCAGGATGTGATGTTGGGCGATGGATGCGAGTTTTTCCCCGGGGTGATCGTGCGCGAGCGCATCACCATCGGCAATCGCGTCATCATCCATGCCGGCTCGGTATTGGGGACCGATGGATTTGGCTATCGCTGGGATGGTCACCGGCACGTGAAAATCCCGCAGATCGGGACGATCATCATCGAGGATGAGGTGGAGATCGGCTCGTGCGTCTGCATCGACAGGGCGAAATTTTCGACGACACGCATCGGCTTTGGGACCAAGATCGACAACCTGGTGCAGATCGGACACAACGTCGTCGTCGGGCCGCATTGCATCATCGTGGGACAGGCCGGCCTGGCCGGCAGCGCCAAACTGGGAACCGGGGTCGTTCTGGGAGGCCAGACGGCCGTCAGAGATCACGTGACCATCGGCGACGCGGCCATGGCGGCGGCCTGCGCGGCCATCGCCGACGACGTGGAACCCAAGGCGGTGGTGTCGGGCATGCCCGCCCTGCCGCATCGCCAGAGTTTGCGCGAACAGGCCGCGCTGCGACGGTTGCCGGATTTGGTTGTACAGGTTCGGAAATTACAGGAAGAAGTGGAGTCGCTCCGCAAGGGAATTTCTCCATAGAGCAGGAAACGCATCCATCATGCACATTGAAACGATTGTCATTCATGCCGGCCAGAAGCCCGACCCCGCCTATGGGGCGGTGATGCAGCCGATTTACCAGACCTCGACGTTCGCCTTCAAAGGGGTGAACAAGCCGGGTGAATTTGATTATTCACGCAGCGGCAATCCCACCCGCAAGGCCCTGGAGGAATGTCTGGCCGCGCTGGAAGGGGCCAAACGGGGCTTCGCCTTTGGAACCGGACAGGCCGCCGAGATGACGATGCTGGCCTGTTTCAATTCCGGCGACCACCTGATCGTCCACGATGACCTGTATGGCGGAACCTATCGCCTGCTGACGCAGGTGGTGGCGAAGAACGGCGTGGAGGTCCAGTTCATCAACCTGCGAAACCTCGATGCGCTTCAGAAGGCCATCCGCCCCAACACCCGCGGCATCTGGGCCGAATCGCCGACCAACCCGCTGATGAACGTGCTGGATTTGCGCGCGATCGGCAAAATCGGGCGCGAACGCAAGGTCTTAACCATCTGCGACAACACCTTTTTATCCCCTTATTTCCAGCGTCCGCTGGACCTGGGGATCGACGTGGTGATGCACTCGACCACCAAGTACATCAACGGCCATTCGGACGTCGTGGGCGGCGCGCTGATCACCTCCAACGATCAGGCGGCCGAAAAAATCGCCTTTTTGCAAAACGCCATGGGAACCTGCGCCGCCCCGCACGATTGTTTTCTGGTCCTGCGCGGCATCAAGACGCTGGCGGTGCGGATGGAAGTCCACAACCGCAACGCCCTGGCGCTGGCCCACTGGCTGGAAAAACATCCCAAAATCGGCCAGGTGCTGCATCCGGGGCTGGAAAGCCACCCGCAACATCAACTGGCCAAATCGCAGGCCACCGGCTTTGGCGGGACGTTCTCGTTCCGCGTCAAGGGCGGACAGGATCAGGCGTTCAAACTCCTGTCAAACGTCAAACTGTTCACGCTGGCCGAATCACTGGGGGGCGTGGAATCCCTGATCGAACACCCCTGGACGATGACCCACGTCTCCATGCCCCAGGATGTCCGAAAATCGGTTGGAATCACCGAAGACCTGATCCGCGTCTCGGTCGGCATCGAACACATCGACGACCTGATCGCCGACCTGGACCAGGCGATTGGGCGATGAGGGATTCGAACCCCCGGCCCATTCACCAAAATTCCAAGAAAATCATACCAGACATCGGACAACAGGCGCAAAAACAGGCGCAACTTTCGTCAACCTGGCCCCTCTGACCACGGCG
>JADYZN010000070.1 GCA_020853095.1 Phycisphaerales bacterium
AAAACGAGTGCAGCATCTACACGATCGGCCTGATCATGCTCCAAAAAATCGACGCCACCGCGGCACAGGCCTTTGCCGCCGTCTTACGGCTATCCGAAGCGGTCTCGCCAAAGTGGGGATGAGTCAGCACAACCAAACATCGCACTGACTCATCCCCAGTTTTCTCGCCTTGTGGTTGATTGAATGCATAAAACAGCCCAAGCCCGTAACACGCGGGCTTGGCTTATTTTAGGCGCATCACGCCAAGCTATCCCGAAAAATGGGGATGAATCAGCCGCTGCACCGCTTGCATTCACCGGACAGTGCTTATAGGATAAACATACAATCTTCGCGGGTGTAGCTCAGTGGTAGAGCGTCACGTTGCCAACGTGAATGTCGAGGGTTCGACCCCCTTCACCCGCTCTTTTCCAACCCCCTTGCCAGAGGGGGTTTTTTGTTGCCAATCGCCGCTGGATTCGTCGATCGTCGTTTTATTTGAAGTCATAGACCAGTATCCGCTGCCAGTGGGATTTGTATTTGGCGAGGTATTGCTGGTGCAGTTCGTGGGGTTGATAGGCATCCAGGCCGGCCTGGTCATCGAGGATGACGCACAGGCCGACGTCGTAGGTATTGTCCACCACATCCCGCGGGGTCATGGCCGGCCGGCCGGACCAGAGATGGCGGACGGAGGGGATTCGGCTCAGGTCGGCGTGCGCATCGTCGATCATCCGTTGACGCACTTCGGGCGGGGTTTGGGGTTTGAACCAGAAAAAGACGGCGTGAATCAACATCGTAAAGCTCCGCAAATTGTTCGGCGAAAGTATAGCTCCAACGCCTATTTTGCTATAGAGCCTATCCGGATGATTGACATGCCGCCCAAGTGGAGAATGCCGCCGGTCAGGGCGGCTTTGTCGGTCCTGTGAACGCATTGAGAGCGTTGAATCAGGCTCTGTCTAATTTGCCACGGGTACGGCCGCGCCCTGTTGGGTATGAATGCGGTTTCGGCCGCCGTCCTTGGCTTTGTACAAGGCCGCGTCGGCCAGGGCGACCAACTGGTCGGCGTGGGCCGGTTTGTTGGACGACAGCGAACTGACCCCCACCGACATCGTGACGCCGTTTGGCCGATGCAACAGCGGGGCCGAGGCCGCGAGATATTCTTCGCGGATGCGCTGGGCGACGCGGGCGGCTTCATCGGCGTTGGCGTGCGGCAGCAGCAGCACGAACTCATCGCCGCCATATCGGGCGGCCACGTCCATCCGCCGCATGTTGGCCGCGATCACCTTGCCGGCCATCACCAGCAACTGATCCCCCACCTGGTGGCCATATCCGTCGTTGAGCTGCTTGTATCCATCCAGATCGATCATGGCGCACGACAGGTCGCTGGGGTAACGTTGCGCCTCGGCGAACAGTTGATCCAGCACCCGGCTGAAATGTCGTCGGTTGTACAGGCCGGTCAGCGGGTCGGTGGCGGCCAGTTCCTCCACGCGCAGCAATGATTCTTCAAGCTGGGTGTTTTTTTCTCGCACTTCCGTCAGCGCCGCCTCCAGCTCCTGGCGAAGCGAATCGTTTTCGCGCATGACCTTGGCGACCGTGAGGCTTTTTTCGACAACAAGAGGGATGGTGAACAGATAATCGCCGAATTTGACGACGTAATCGGTGGCACCCTTGCGGATCGCCTCGGCCGCGAAATGGCCCACGTTTTCGCCGGTGACCATGATGACCGGTGTGGCGCAGCGCTGGCGGATTTCGGCCAGCAAATCCATCCCGTTGGCGTCCGGCAGGTTGTAATCGGTCAAAATCAGGTCGAACGACCCCAAATCCTGCGTCAAGGCGGCCTTGCGGCTGCCGGCGCCGGTGACGGTGTCACGCCCGAAATAATCTTCGAGCGTCTCGCGAATCAGATCCAATTGATCCGCATCATCTTCAATGACCAGGAGCTTGAGCTTCTGCACGAAAAGGCCCTTCTTTATCCCTGAGGCGACCCTCCGGGCCGCCGACAATCATGATCTACGATACATCGTCCATCCGGACAAACGACGATCCACCTCTCCTATCGCCGACACGCCCGCGCCGGAAGATGACGATCGGGATACTGATGGATCGTCAGCCAATAACTGGTGCTGGCCAGCACGGTTCGCAGGAACTGCTCGGCGTTGGCGGGCTTGAGCGTATAACTGTTGGCCCCGTTGTCCGCGGCGAGTTTCATCTGCTGTTCGTCGCTGACGCCGGTCATCATCACCACCGGAATGTCCCGCAGTTCGGGCGACGCCTTGATCTGACGAAGCACTTCCTGGCCGTCGGTTTCGGGCATTTCGATGTCCAGATAGATCAATCCCGGCCGCGGGGCGTTGGCATACCGGCCGCGCCGGTGCAGAAATTCCATCGCTTCCTTTCCGTTGGAGACCTCGAAGACCGAGTTGCTCACCTTGCACTCGGCGATGGCGTCGCGGATCAGCATCCGGCAATCGGGATCGTCATCGACCAGCAGAATCGTGATCGACGGCATCTCCTGCTTGGGTTTGTTCGCGGGAGCGGGTTTGGTCGGGGTCAACGTCATCATGATACGGTCTCCAATGTTTTGTCTTGAACTGATGTCCGGATCGCGGTCGATTTGCCCTGCAATGCCGATACGAACTGCCCATTGATCGTGAAACGGAACGTGCTGCCCTGTCCGGGAGAGCTTTGCACCCAGATCGTGCCGCTGTAGGTTTCGATGATGCTTTTGACGCTGGCCAGGCCGACGCCTTTTCCCGAAATCTGCTGCGAAGCGGCCTGTTTGCCGCGACGAAAGACGTAAAAGATTTTGTCGGCTTCCTCCGGATCGATCCCCATACCGGTGTCGCGAACGTAAAATTCCGCCTCGGATTGGCGCATCTCGCACCCGACGTGAATTTCGCGAATCTCCCCTTCGCCCATGTATTTGATGGCGTTGTCGATCAGGTTTTGAAACACCTGCCGCAAACGGGATCGTTCGCAATTCAACACCGGAAGCCGACCGTCGATGACCAGCTCGATTTGCTTGTCCTTCAGGTCGTTTTCAAAGATGTCCCCCAGGTCCTGGACCAGCCCCTGAATCTCAACCGGCTCCATCTTCTGGCGGCGGGTTTTGATGCGCGACAATTCCAGCAATTCGGCGATCAGCCCGGTCTCCACTTCGACGTTCTTCTGGATGCGCTCCAGCCGATGAATCACATCCTCGTCAAACTGCCCGCGATATTTCATCATCAGCATCGTCGCCATGCCGGAGATGTTGCGCAGCGGCGCATTCAGATCGTGCGACACGGCCCGCAGAAAATCCTCCTTCTCCGCGATCTCCGCGCTCAAACGTTTATTGGCGACCACCCATTGCGCGGTGCGCTGATCGATTCGCTGTTCCAGGTCCTGATTGGCCCGTTCCAGGTCCTGTTGCTGGCGATGAACGGTCTTGACCATTTCGTTGAACGACCGCGCCAGCGTGCCGATGACGTCCGGCCGGTGGATCGCCACCTGGGTCGACAATTCGCCCCCGGCGATCTTGTCGGCCGCGCAGACCAGTTGGCGGATCGGATGAAAGATTCGATGCACCAGCGCGAACACGATCGGAAGGCTCAGCATGAACACCGCGCCGCCGATCAAACTCACAAAGATGTTGGTGCGTTTGAGATGTTCCTGCTGGCTGAATTCGGACCGGCTCACCGAGACGTACCCGATCAAACGGGTTCCGGCCTCTCGCGTGGCCGAACCCAACCCTTCCTTTTGTGTCTGCGTCAATCGCAACACCGGCGCCGTCACCTGGGCATAATTGCCGATCACCGGCGATGAGCCATGCACCACCTGCATCAGCCGTTGCGTGTTCTGTTTGATCCTCGGCAGCAACCCCGGATCGTGAATGGCGTAATCCGGGTCCTGACAGGCGAACGAGATCGGATTGCCGGATGCATCATAAAACGCCACCGAAACGATCTCGCGATTTTTGAGCAAATCCTTGCCAATTCGCGTCAATTCCGCGATATCATTTTCTTCCAGCGGCGTCTCGCTGGCCCTGGCCAGCGTCTGGGCGATTTCGGCGGACGTTTCGCCCATGACGCGATCGAACATTCGGCGCGTTTCACCGGCGAACAGGATATAGCTGCCGGCCAGCGCCAACAGCAGTAAAAAAGCGAAGCTCAGGATCAATTTCCCCTGAAGTCCGATCCGCGCGCTAAACCGACGAAACCGGCTGGTCCGCTCTTCCCACGAGCGGATCACCGGCTCATAACTGACCTGGTTGGGCGGTACTCGGTTCATGGTTCGATTCTCGGCCGCTTTCACTCTCATCGTCGCGCCGGCGAGGTGGGTTAAGTGCCTTACAAGGGAAAAGTCGCCCCAAGGCGTCAAATTGTCGCAGGATTGGCTTATGGGACTCGCTAACAGACCTGAACCCGACACTCCCCTTTCACTGGCGGAATTTCTGGACCGCCACGCCGACGCCGCCTGGCCGTCGGCCGAACGACAACCGGCCGGGCCATGGATGTTGCGGGCCGCCTCCGGAGTCACACAGCGCGCCAACAGTGTTTTGACCAGCGGGCCTGCGCTGATGGATTCTTGCGATTTGAACGATTGGATCGCGTCAGCGGAGTCTTTTTATGCGGATCGTTGGCTGCCGACGATTTTTTATCTTTCACCGGCGGCCGTGCCGGGCAATCTGAGCCGGGAATTGGAACAACGCGGCTATCAAATTCAGGAATCGGCCGAAGTCTGGACCGCGCCGGCGGATCGGCTGTTGCAAACAACGCCGCCGGAACATGCCCACCAAATCACCCTGTCCAACCACCCGGATGCGGGGTGGATCGATTGCGCCTTCGATGAGCCGATCCAGCGCCGCCGCATTCACCAGCAAATCGTCCAGTCCATCAAACGCCAGCGGGTGTTCGCCTCCATCCGCCAGGGCAACTTGACGGTGGCCTGCGGGCTGGCGGTCACGGCCGAGGGTTGGACCGGCCTGTTCTGCATGCACACCCACCCGGCCCATCGCCGTCAAGGCCATGCGGCGGCCATCTTAAACACCCTGGCCCGATGGTCGATTCAACACGATGCGCCGAACATCTACCTGCAACTGGTCGCCGGCAATCTGCCCGCCCGGCGGCTGTATCAACGCGGCGGGTTTCTGTTTGCCTATCCGTTTTACTTCTGGAGCAAAAACCGGATGGACAAGCCCGACCTGCGCCAGGCTCTGCGCTAATCCACCCCTTTCACGCGAATGTCGATGAGCGTCGATCGTTGCAATCGGGCGGGAATCACCACCAGCACGCTCCCATCCTCCAACCGCTCCCACTGGTCCACCAGTCGGCCTTCAACCGTGACCTGCACCTTGCCATCGGGCAATCCGGCGATTTCCAACACCGGCAACACCAACCTGGCCGTGCGCGGCGTCATCCGGACCTGCAACCTCCAACCCGCGGCGGTCAACTGATACGCCCCAAGACATTCGTTGTACCCATCGTGGTTCGCATCGCCACGGGTGGATCGGTTGAGTTTCCCCCCTTCATCCAGCACCTGCACCTCGGCCGGGTCATCATGCTGTTGGGCGATTGCCTGTCCATACCGCTCCATCGAACCCATCGGCCGATAATTTCCATCCCAATACGCCCGCCCATCGGGATAGATGCACAGGGTCTTGGTCTTGTCTTCCGATACAAACAACGCGCGCAAGGCATTGACCTGCTGAATGACCCATCCGTTGGGCGCCGATTCGGGTGTCTCCAGAGCGAACCGGAATCGCCCGGGCGCATCCCCATCAATCGCAAACCCCCGACGAATGATCCTCCAACCCTCCAATCCAGAGCCATCGGTCGTGCTGTCCACCAGAACCCGGCGGTTGTCCACCAACGTCACATCATCCAGATGAATCGCCGCCGAACCTTCCGGCCGAAGTTGCAACACGCCCGCCGGCGCATCGCGATCCACGCCGGTCAGATCGACGAACAAAGCCGTCCATTGCCGCGCGGGAATCGGAACGGCCCGGCCACCCCACGATTTGCCGCCGGACCAATAGGCCACATGAATGATCAGGGGTTGATCGGCAAATACAAACGCACCCGCCAGCGTCCATTCACCGATGTCTTTTCGCCCCCGCAACAATGATGACAGCTTGATGTCGATCTGTCTCGTCCCGCCGGGCAAAAACAGGCCGCATTGGCCCGCGTGAGCGATTCGGGCATCCACCTGTCCGGCCGCCGGATCGCCAACCACAAAGGCCCGGTCCGACTCGGATTCAAAACTCAACAGCACATCGTATCGGGTCCACCGCGATTGCGGATCCAATCGACGAAGTTGCATGCCGATGGGTTCGGGGGTGGCGGTCTTTTTATGGCTGGCCGAACAACCGGCCATGGCCATCAATGCCAGGAGAATTCCCCCCCACCGCCAACGTTGGGATCGCTTCATCGTTTCCCCTGACTATGGATTGACAAAACATTCGCCTGCCGGCGGCGGGCTGGAGATTTTTTTCAACTGTTGAAGCTGGCCGATCAGGGTTTGCCAGCGTTCGTTGGACATCGTGCCCAGGCCGTGCTCGCGGGTTTCATCCGTTTCGATCAACGGTTTCTGGGCCTCGGCGGCGTCGGCGAACGTCCGGGCATCCATCTCCTTGTTCAACTGGCCCATCGTCGCATTGGCGGCCATGGGATCGTCCAGGTAGTTTTGCCATCCATCTCGCGTGGCGGCGATGAAATTTTCCACGGTTTTGCGGTTGTTCTTCAAATAATCGCCCCGCGTCACCACGATGCCGGCATACGGATTGAATCCCGAATCGGCGATCAGAAAGACCCTGGGGTCGGCCCCCTGCTTTTTGGCGGCCAGCGGCTCGGCCGTGATGAAACATTGCTGTGAAAAATCGGGCGATGCCATGAACCGCACGATGCTGTAATCATACGGCACAACCTGCACGCGCACCGGGGCGTATTTTTTCTCCAGATAATTCACGTACGCCAACCCCGGCTGCACCGCCAGCGTGCCCGGATTCCGCAGCACGTCGCCGATCTCCTTCAATCCACGGGAAGCGTGGGTCATGATCCCCTGCGGGTTGGTCTGATAGACCGCGAACAACGCCACGATGTCGATCCCCTGGCTGCGTGCGGTCACGATTTCATCGGCCGCCATGATGCCGAACTGCGTCTTGCCGGCCGCCACCAGTTGGGTGACGTGTTCCGGGGCCGATTCAATCGTCACATTCAGGCCGTGGTTCTTGTACAACCCCTTGTCGCGCGCCTCATAAAACCCGCCAAACTCCGGCTCCGGCTTCCAGTTCAAAATCAGTTTCACGGGCGTCTGTCCGCCGGTCGATGTCGCGGATGGATCCGATGGGCCTTTGCCACACCCCGACAACATCAGAAAAATCAGGAACAGGGAAACGTATTTCACGAAGGTCTCCTTCCGTTGGATCGAATTTCATCGCGCTGAGGCGTGCCAGCGCCGCAATATCCAATACCCGCTGAAATTCACGATGGCAAACAAGGTCAATCCCAGCAGCGAGGCCGCCGCCACGGCCGCGAAAACCAGCGGCGTTTGCAGATTCCGGCTGGCCGATTGCACCAGCAACCCCAGCCCCTGCTGGTCGAACGTGCCGGCGACGAATTCCCCCACCACCGCCCCGATCACCGCCAGTCCTGATGCGATCCGCAACCCCGTAAACACGTTCGGCATCGCGGCCGGCAGTTTCAATTTGAACAACGTCCGCAGCGGGCCGGCGTCATACAGGCGAAACATGTCCCGCAATCCGGGATCCACCGACCGCATCCCCGCCAGCGTGTTGGCGATCACCGGAAACAACGAAACGATGAACGCCGACACCGTCACCGAAGCCAACCCATACCCCAGCCACAACACCAGCAACGGCGCGATCGCCACCAGCGGAACCGTTTGCAGAAACACCGTGAACGGATAAAACGCCCGCTCGATCCATTTCATGCTCGACAGGGCCGTGCCGGCCGCCACGCCGATCAGCGCGCTCAGGCCAAACCCCAGCACCGCTGCCGCGGAAGTGTGGGCGGTGGCCGTCATCAGGTCGGCCGACCGGTCCACCACGGCGCGAAAAATATCGCTGGGCGCGGGCACTTTCCATGCCGGCACGCCTAGCCGCCGCACGATCAATTCCCACAGGGCGTGCAGCAGCACGAACGTCACCAGCGGCGGCCAGATCACCTGCCACGATCGTCGCATTCAGGCCGCCCCCCATTCCAGCGCCTTGTACAACACCCGGCACTCCTTCATGAACGCCGGCTCGGTGCGCATCCAGACGCCGCGCGTTTCGGGCAAATCGATCCGATGGTCCAGGATGATCCGGCCGGGCCGGCGCGTCATCACAATCGCCCGGCTCGACAGATACGCCGCCTCGTGAACCGCATGGGTGACGAACAACACCGTCATTCGGCGCTCCCGCCACAATTCGTACAACTGCTGATCGAGCATCTGGCGGGTCAGTTCATCCAGTGAACCAAACGGCTCATCCATCAACAGCAATTCCGGCTCGGTCACCAGCGCCCGCGCCAACGACACCCGCATCCGCATCCCCCCCGACAACTGGTTGGGATACCGCCGGCTCGCATCGGCCAGTCCAACCCGTTCAATCGCCGCCAAGGCCGTCGATCGCCGCTTCGATTTGGCTTCCCCCCGCAACTCCAATGGCAATGCCACGTTGTCAATCACGTTGCGCCAGGGCATCAGATGAGGGTCTTGAAAAACGTAGGCGATGCCGCCGCGCGGCGGCAACCCGTTTGGCCCCACCCGAACGCTTCCATCATTGGGACGATCCAACCCCGCCACCATCCGCAGCAGCGTCGATTTGCCGCACCCCGACGGCCCCAGAATGGCCAGAAACTCCCCGGCCTGCACGGTTAAATCCAGCTTCTCCAGCGCCAGCACGCCCCCTTCAAATCGCCGCGTGACCGATCGCAACGATACGGCCAGCGCCTCCCCTTCGATCTGAACCGATTCGGTCATAGGCTACATCGCCGATTGGGTCGGCTGCGCCCGCGAAGTCAGCCGCTGCAACAGCCGGTTGCGCGCATCCGCGGGCGAAAAACGACGGGTCATCAAGTGCATTGATTCCAGCCCCCGAACGGTCGACAGCATAAACCCCGCATGATCCAGCACTTCCGGCCAACGTTCATCCTCGGTGTCGTTGATGTCCAGCAGCACGTCAACCAATTCCTCGGCCACGCTGAATATCCGCAGGCGGACCTCCTGATCAAGCCCGACCGCCTGATCGCCGCACAACGCGGCCAGTCGTTCCAACGACAGGCACAGTCGAACGCTGCCGGCCGTCGTCGCCGGTTCCCGCTGAAATTTCCGGGCTTCGGAAAACGCAAACCGCCCTCTCCCCTCCGGCGTGGTCAGGTGTGAAAACACCCCCAGCAGTTCGCCCGACTGCAATGGCCCATCGAGACGAACGACGATTTTCTGATCGTCTTCAAGCAACGCCGCCGCCACCTCGCCGATCAACGGCCTCAATTGCGATTGCCGGAACCGTTTGTCGAGGGCCTGGCTTTGTTCATCGTTTTCGAGAATCAAGATTTCAAATGCGTTGGCATCCGCCGGCCAGACGTAATCAAACCCGCCGCGCGGCCCATGATCGCCCCATGCGGCATTGGACTGGGCCTGCGCGACATCGAATTGGTTGATGCGGACAATCATGGCTGAATGCTATCGGGCGACGGCCGCTCCGAGAGGCTCAAACGTCGCTCCCGGCAGACACGTCACGTTCACCATCGCTCCCAGAACTATAGGCCCGTTGACCAGATCAAACGCATCGGGGTCGGCCGGCAGTTCCACGATGATCGGAGCGCCGGCCTGAAGCACGATGCGGTTGTCGCTGGCCCAGCGAACCCGACCTTGCACAAGCCGGGGCGGCCCATAAATCGGAACAACAAACGTGCCACCGCTGTTGACGGTCCAGATTTTTCGAGCCTTGACGCGGATCAGACCCTGGATGATGGATGATTCGCCCTGGGATGCGGCCCCTTTGGCCGACTCCAGATATAGCTCATAAGTCGTTTCTACAGGGGCAAATACAACACGCCCATCGTCGTTGATGGTCACTTTGCCTCGTGCGGGAAAATCGATTTCACTGGCCATGGTTCTCCTATGGGACAATTCGCCGGCTTATCAGGTTCTGAGATAGATTCTAAATGCAGGCAACTAAAAGGGAAGGGAACGAATCCCTATTTGGCGGCCAAATCGGCGGCCGGATCATCCGCGGAGCGCAAAAATCGTGCCAGCCAACCCCCGTTTCGGGCCAGATCGCCCGGCGGGCCGGACTCTGTAATCCGTCCGTTCTGAATCACGTAAACCATATCCGCCTGCTGAATCAGGCTGGGCCGATGACTGGTCAGGACCGTTGTCCGACCGACCATCAGCCGATCCAGTGCCGCGATGATGGCGGCCTCCGAATCGGGTTCCACGCTGCTGGTCGGCTCATCGAGCAGCAGAATGGTCGGATTGGCCAGAAACGCGCGGGCGATGCTGATGCGCTGCTTCTGGCCGCCGCTGAGACGGATGCCGCGCTCCCCCACCCTGGTGTTATAACCATTGGGCAATGAATTGATAAACCCGTGGGCATTGGCGGCCATTGCCGCGCTGACAACCTGTTCCATGGTCGCCTCCGGGTGGCCGTATCGAATATTGTCCAGGATGCTGTCGTTGAACAAAAACGTCTCCTGTTGCACCAGGGCGAATTGTTTACGCAGGCTTTCCCGTCGAACTTGACGCAGATCATGTTCATCCAGCGTGATGATTCCGCCGGTGGGATCATAGAAACGCGGCAGCAGGTTCAGGATCGTGCTTTTGCCCGATCCACTGGGGCCGCAAAGGGCCACCGTTTGGCCGGGCCGGATGTCCAGCGTGATCTGGTGCAACACCTCCGGCGCGGAATTGGCATATGCTTCGATCGGGTATTGGAAGGAGACTTCGCGCAGCGACAACTGCCCGCGCACGGCCGGAAGATCGACCGCATCGGGCGCATCGGGCAGTTCATCGGGCGCGTCGAGGATTTCAAAAATCCGCGTGGCCGCGGAAAGGGCGCGTTGCACCATGTCGTTGACGCGGGCGAGGGTCTGGATCGGCCCGAATAGCCGCCACCAATAGCCGCGAAACGCCACCAGGTTGCCGGCGGTGAAACTGTAATCCTTCAGCATGTAATAGCCGCCGACGCCGATCATGAAGACGTTGCTGAAAAATCCCACCACCCGGCTGAATGGGAAAAAGAGACTGCGGGCGTTGATGGCCTTGATTTGCTGGTCGTAATAAGCCTGTGTCGAATCGTGAAATCGACGGGATTCGGCCTGTTCGCGGCCGAAAATTTTGATGACCAGGATGCCCGACAGATTTTCCTGCAACCGCGACGAGATGTCGCCCAGGCGGTTTCGGGTGGCGGCGTAGATGGGGCGGACGTGATTGTTGAAAAACCGCAGCAGAAAATAGACCCCGATCAACGGCGCCAGCGAGGCGCTGGCCACCCGCCAGTCGATCATCATCACGATCACCACGGTGATGACCCAGATCAGCCCTTCGCTGATGATCTGGTCGATGCCGCTGACGATGAACAGTTGCAGTTCATCGACATCGCCCATGGCCCGGCTCATCAGGTCGCCCGTTCGCTGGCGTTGAAGATACCCCAGGCTCTGGGTTTGCAGTTTGTGATAGACGCGATTGCGCAATTTGAGGATGAATTTCTGGGCGATGCGGTTGAGCAGGTTGGATTCGATGGTTCCCAGCGCCTCGCCGATCAGATAGACGACGAACATCCAGGCCGTCGAGGAGATCAGCAAATGAAAACGGTCGGTGAGGCGGCCATCGAATGAGAACAGTTTGCCCAGCCACGATTGATCGGTGGCATGATGGGACAGCACCACCACGTCCGTCACCCATTGCCAGACCAGCGGGGCGAACAACTCGCACGGGGCGGACAAAAGCAGCAGGATCAGCCCGATGCCGATCCCAGGCCAATGTGGCCGCAACAACAGCAACAACCGCCGAAAAACCCGTCCGGGACGGCGGGGCGGCGGCTGGGTGGAATCGGCCGGTTCAAGGTCGCTCATCAGGGTCAATCTTAGCGAATCTGCGGCAAGATGTGGCCTCTTGCCGACAAAAGAGAGGTGAAAACATCCGATGTTGAGCAATCGTCGCGGGGGATTCGCCAGGGTCGCACCCAGCGGGGTTGCACCCGGCAGGATCGCACCCAGCAGGGGTTTGTCCTGTTGATCGCGTTGCTGGCCTTGGCGGCGGCGGGAAAGGCGATTTTGTATGACACGCTGGACCCGGATTGCTTTTGGCATTTGAGGGTGGCTCAGGCGTTGCATCAACAGGGGATCGGGCCGCTGGTGGATGACCTGTCGTTCGCATCGACCAGGAGACCATGGACCCCCTATTCGTGGCTGGCGGAACTGGGGATGAAAGCCGTGTGGGATTTGGGAGGGTATCGGCTGGCGCTGGCGGCGCAGGCGGTCGTGCAGGCGGGGATCGTCGTTGTGTTGGCGATGATCGGCCGTGAGGCGGTGAACCATCGGCCGGTTCGGGATCGACATCTGGCGATCGTGCTTCTGAGCGCGTTGGGGATGGCGATGATGATCCCCTATTTGAGTTTTCGGCCCGCGACGTTGGCGATTTTGATGCTGGAGATCATCTTCTGGCTGATCGTTCGGGACAGGCGGATGAATTGGAAGTCCAAATTAATCTGGGCGGCGGTTCCGCTGACGGCCTTGTTGACCAACGTTCATCTGTATGTCGTGTTCGTGCCTGCGATCTGCTGCGTGGTCGTGGCGGGTGCGGTTTGGCATCGCCAATGGCCGCTGGCCCGCCGATATGGGCTGTTGACGGTGGCTTGCGGCCTATCCGGACTGCTGACGCCCATGCTCAAGGGGACGATCCAGGCCGCATGGTTTTATCAACAGGCCGATGCGATGGTGGACGGGCCGATCATCGCGGAGATGCGGCCATTTCTGGATGGGCGTGGCGGGTTGATCTTCGGAGCGATCATCCTGTTGCTCATGGCATCGGCCTGGCGGAATCGATCTCAACTGGATTTGTCGGATTGGCTGTGGATGGGGTTGGGATGCGTGCTGTTGCTTCGGCTGGGGCGATTCGCACCCTTGTTCGCGATCCTCACCATGCCCGCATGGGTGCGGGGATTGACCTTGTTTTCGGACCGCGTGCTGGATCGGCCGGCGCTGCGATGGGCGTTGGCGGGCGTGTTGCTGATTGGATGCGTGCGGGTGGGGCTGGCGTATCCGCGAACGGGCGACGGCATGGATCAATGGGTCAATCGTCATGGGCCGGACACGCCCGGATATCCCACCTCGGCGGCGCAGTTCGTGCAAGACCACGTGCATCCGCGCACCGGACACCTGATCAACGAATTCACCTGGGGTGGATATCTGGCATGGAGATTCGGCGGGCAATACCAGGTGTTGCTGGATGGCCGCACGCAACTGTATTCACAGGAATTCTGGCGGATGGCATATCTGGGAGATCAAGCCTCGCGGTCGCGGTGGCTCAGCTCGATCGCGGCCGACGCGGCGGTGCTGCCATCGCAACGAAGCGCCTTCGCCCCGATCCTGATCAAACAGGGGTGGACGATCGCCTATCGGGACCCGCGGGCACAGGTTCTGCTGCCGCCGTCGGCACGGGTCGCGGACACCAACTAAAAAAGACTCCGGGCGGGAAAACATTTTCCCAACCATCCGGAGTCTTCATGCGAAATAGTTGCCCGTCACAGCGTTTGGGCGTACTGCGCGATATGGCGCGGCACGGGATAATGTTTCATCAAAAATTCCTGGAGCTGATCCCGCTCGGCGATCACCATGTACACCGGGTCTTCGACGCTCCGCGTGGCGAAATTGAGCGCCCGCACCAGATTGTCGGAGTTGGTCGCCATCTGAATTTCGTTCCCCTCCTGATTCAACGGCAACAGGTGAAACTGCCACGCCTGGCGGCGGTTGATCCGGCGCAGGCAATCGATCTCGATCTCCTGATCCTCCAGGTCCACCACGCCGGCCAGCCGAAGATACTGCTCAACCCACGCATCCTCGATCGCGCTGGGGCTGATGCCATACAACCGCTCGGCCAAATCCCCAAACGGCCGGTGCGACCGCTGTTGCAGGGACAAAATGGTGTTCACCTGCGAAGCCGACAGGAGACCCTGTTCGACCAATAATTCTCCGATTCGTATGCCTTTCACGCCTTCTCCCTCTAATTGGGCGACATTTTGCCGCCCAATTACTATCGGCTTGATCGGTGACGAAATTCGGTGGGATCGAAAGGGTTGTATTCAGGCGAATCGTTCCACCCTGAATGGGGTCGGATCAAACGCCGGCGGACGGTCCAATAGCAAATCGGCCGCCAGGCGGGCGGTGCCGGGGGCGGATTGCAGCCCCAGCATCTGATGCCCCGCCGCGATCAGCAGATTGGGCAGCCGGGGCACGCGCCCGATGATCGGCACGCCATCGGGTGTGCAGGGACGCAGCCCCCGCCAGATTTCCCTGACTTCCAGCGGCTGGGGAAGTTCCAATAATCCGGCCGACCCGCGCAAAATCGCATCCACCCGCCCCATGCTCACCGATTCATCCACCCCCACCAGTTCCAGCGTGCCCGCCAGCCGCAGCGAATCGGCTCGCGGCGTGATCGCGATCTTCCGTTCGATCAGCATCATCGGCACGCTCGGCATCCGGGCCGGCTTGTCGATGATCATCGAATACCCTTTGCCCGACAAAATCGGCACGCGCACGCCCAGCGTCTTCGCGATGGGCAGCGACCAGGCGCCGGTCGCCAGGATGTATTGATCCGCCTTCATATTGCCATGGTTGGTACGAACGTGATCAATCGCACCGTTGCGGACCACCAGCTCCAGCAGTTCCGTGCCCGGCAGCAATTGCGCCCCGCCCTTTTGGGCGCGATCGGCCAGATAATTCACCGCCGCCAGCGGCTCGGCATGCGCTTCGTTGGGAAAATATGCGCCGCCCAGCACTTTGTGGGCATCCACCGCCGGTTCCAGTTCGTGGACTTGATCGGGGGTCAGTTGTCGGCCGACGACGCCATTGGAGCCGACCAGATGCAACTCCTCCAGCGTCGCCCGCATCCCCTCGTTGGTTTGCGAAACCATCAGCAGCCCCTTTTGCTGAAATCCAAAGGCATTGGAGGATTCCTTGTCCCACTGTTGATAGCGGTCCAGGCTGTAGCTCGATATTTCCGTCAGCGCCTTAATGGAACGGAGCATCTGCTGTTGATTCATGGATCGCATAAATCGCAGCAGCCAGCTCACCAGTGCCATGCTGAACCGAGGCTGGATGTACAGCGGCCCCTGCGGATCGGCCATCCATTTGAGGGATTTGACCAGCATCCCCGGCATCGGCAATGGCATGGAAAAACAGGGGGTGATCCAGCCGGCGTTGCCATACGAACAACCATGCCCGATGGGACGTTTGTCGATCAGCGTGACACGCCGGCCGGATCGGGTCAGTTCCTCCGCACAGGAAACCCCGATGATGCCCCCTCCGATGATCAGTACATCCTGATTGCTCATAACCTTTTTACCCCGTCAAGTTTCAGAATTGGATGCCGCCTGCGGCCACAGTTCCGCCAGGACCGGCCTCTCACGCACCAGTTGCGATGGATCGATCAGCAGTTGCGCCCTCGCCATCAGCCACGCGGCCCAATCTTCGCGTCCGATTTTTCGGGCGGCCAGCGCCAGCATCGCCTGAGAACGGGCCGCACCGCCGGCGGGCATCAGCTCCGCCAGTTGCGCCTTGGCGGCGACGTTGTCGAACATCTCCCGCCACGCGCGGATGCGCCAAAGATAATCCAGTTGCACCAGTTGCAGATTCATCGCCTCACCCAGCGCCAGCCGCTCCTTGTACAGTCCCGCGATGGCTTCGTACGCCCCGTGCGTGTCATTCATTTCCAGCAAGGAATCGGCCAGGATCAACCGCATCGACCGCGACAGCCCGCGCAACGCCCCCAGCCGCTGTCGCAACACCGTGCGCGCCAGCATGGCCGATTCCTGCCAGCGCTGCTGGGCGTGGCGAAGCATCGCCAGATGATGCAACGACAGCAATTTGGCGGCACGAAAGATGGAAAAACTCCGCAACGCCCCTTCGATCTGCCGTTCGGCCTCGTCAAAATCCCCCATGGCGATCAATGAAGGCGAACGCGCGGCCAGCCGCGATCCTTTCATGCTCTGATAACTGAGCGCCAGCCAGATCCCGCCGACGATCAGCAGCAACATCCCCCCATCCAACCGCGATGAAAACGGGGCCACCCCCACCGCCACCAGCGCCCCCGCCATCAGCCCGACGCGCAGCATCAATCCCAGCGTCAGATCGCGTCGAAATCGGGAGATGGCCATGTCGGCGCTGAGCATGATCGTTCTATCCGTCTCCATATCCTTCATGCCGCCATCACCGGAACGGGGGTGGCGGGGTATTTATCCGCCAGCATCGCCACCTCCGGGTAGCGGCGGTTCAATTCCACCGCCGGCGATAGCAACGTGGCATCGCGATAGGCCGCGGCCGCCTGTTCCGACTGGCCGGCCAGATCATACGCCCGGGCCGCCAGGGCGCACGCATCGGCGAACCGATGGCCCAGTTGGTGCCGAAGCATGTCCCGCCGTCTGGTGAACAATTCTATCGCCTCGGCCGGATGTCCGGTTTTCACATCCCGATAAATCTCGATCAACGTCAAACCGGCCGATTCATCGCCCGACATCCGCCGAAGCTCGGAAATCGCCCGGTCGGCGTCCACCAGGTGATCCTCATGCACCATGCTCATCGCACGACCCAGCCGCGCGGCATATCCCGCCGGGCCTTCAAGATGCAACTCATCCAGCAGATATTCATGGACCGCGATGGCGTCTTCGTAACGATGATAGCGGGCCAGTACGGTGGACAAATAAAGCAACGCCTGGGCGTGGTTATATGGATTGAGCATCGGCCGCGAGAGCATCCGGTCCAGCATCGCCGCCGCCGGCTCCCATCGGCGCAGTTGCACCATCTCCTCCAGGGCCATCATTCGGTTCTGCTCGGCGCGATGGTCGCGAACGGTCAGATACATCACCACCCCCATCACCGCCACCAGCACCACCATCAAAAACGCTGAAATCAATCGCAGCGCGGTCTGAAAATCAGGGGAATTGTTGCCGGCGATGGTGCTGAACAGGACCAACAACACAAACGCCACCAGCGCGTATCGCATCCAGTTTCGGCGCGGCAGCGGATGGCTGCGCTCCAGCAATGTCGGAACGTCCAGAAACGACGGCTCGGAATGCTCTGCGGAATCCTGCTCAGACACAGGCCATCTACGATATCCGAATTCGCATCGAACGTATACGGCGGGCCATTCAAGGATTTTTCAGATTTCAGATTTCAGATTCTCAGGTCGATGGCCGCGTTAATAATTCGCCAAAATGTTCCCGCCAGAATTTTTCCGCCTTTGTCTGGCGATCACGAAGCATTTGTTCCAATGGCATCTGGTTGACCTGGACCGGCGTGCCGTCGAGAACCGCCTGGACGCCGACAAGCTGGCCCTGGCGGATGATCTGCATATGGATCGTCTGTCCCGCCGCAAACGATTGAATCACCACGCGCAGGTTTTCAAGCGATGAAATCAGCGTCGCCGGACGATCGGTGATTGCCACGATGATGTCCCCATCCCGCAACGCCTGATATCCGCAAAAACCCGGCATCCGGTCGATGATCACCACCCCCGATCGCTGATTGGCGGGTTGCTGATCGCCGGCCGCCAGATTCAATTCGACGACATCCCCCAGCCGCACCCCCAGAAACCCCGCCGTCCGGTTGGCTTCATACGTTTCGCCCGTCAAAAAAACGTGCACGACGACCTGGTGCAGCGCGACAGCCTGCGCGGGTGACAACGGCAAAAACCCACCCGCCGCGTGCCGCATCGCCTGCAAATCCGCCCGTTCCAATCCCAGCAATCGCCCAAATGCCTCCTCGCGACGGGCCGAATCCGCATCGTCCAAATCCTTAATCCAATCCCGAATTTGCTCCAACTGCGCCGTCGGCGCGGATGTGGCCATGGTGGTCGGGACGGTTGTGGCATCGGGGTGTTGCGCGCCTTGCGCACCAATCGCGCACAATCCCGTCAAAATGACAGCCCGTCGGATCACGTCTGGTTTATCCCTCGGCCGTGTCGATCAGCTTTTGTGCGGAACGCGAAAGCCATTGGACTTTTCGCTGCACCATCTGCAGAAAGCTCGCCCCTTCCATTCGCCCAAACGATCCCGTGGCGGCAATCGGGAAAACCGCCTCGGCGATCAACGCTTCGATCATCAGCCACGGCAGCGCCTTGATCTCGGCCTGCGACAGCAGCATGACCTCATCGTATCCCCGCAAAAACCGCTTATATCGGCTTTCGTCGATGTAGTCCGGCCAGCGTGAGACATCCTCCTCCCCGCCGATAATCGAAAATTGCAGGCAACCGTTGGCCACGTCGATCACACGGGGCAGCAACCGTGCCGCGTCGTAGTCGATCACCGCGACAATGTGATTTTCGCGAAACAGCATGTTGCCCGGATGCCAGTCGGCATGGGCGATTTGTCGCGGCCAGGTGTCCAATCCCAGCGCATCAACGGTTTTGGCCGCCTTTTGGTAGCTTTCCAGCAAAAATGCCAGCAACCGGGTCATCTCTCCATCGCCGCTGGACAAGGTGGATGGAATCGCTTTCAACCCCTGTTCGACGGCCGGGGCCTGGTGATAGCTGCCGTTGGGCGGCTGCCATTCGGATTTGAAATCGAGCAGCAATTTATGAAACAGCGCCAACACCCGCCCGCTGTCAAAGGTGGCCTCCAAAGTTTGCGGATAACCCTGGCCGGGAATGTACTCAAACAGCTCGTAGACGTTGTTGCGCCATTGGAGCATCGAATTATTCTCAGCGCGGGTGCCGATCAAATGGGGCAGTGGAAATTGTTTGCTGGCCAGAAAAAGCTGAAGGGAATGACTGAAGGCGACTTTGAACGGGTCGTCTTTGCCACGGGCGCGACGTTTTAGCAGAAACTTGCCCTGCTCGCTGGAAACCAGCAGCTTGGGGGCCTTTCTCGAACCGCGCGGGAATTCGATGATGGAATCAATGATCCCGATATCGAAGTTGGACAGAACGATGGCTAGTTCTTCGGCGGAAAACTGCTCGCGCTGGCCGGCCTGGCGGGTCTGGCCCGTGCCGGAGACGCCGCTTTGAATCGGTGAGGCGATGGGCTGCATGGAACCGTCCTGAGGACCCGAACCGGATGGTATACCTTCGTTTTTATCATATCGGCCGGGCGGAGTGCGTCAATTAGGAATCGGCCTGCCATCGGAGCATAAATCCGGGATCAGGCCGGCTTAATTTGTGTCGTCCGGGCGACAAATAAAAAAAGGCGCGGGACATGATCGCCCGCGCCTCTGAATGCAACGGAGGGTCGATATCACCCGACTTCTTCCAGGATCGCTTTCTTGACCTGGGTGGGGACGGGTGAATACTTGAGCGGTTCCATGACCGAACTGGCCCGGCCGGTGGACATGGATCGCAATTCGGTGGTGTAACCGAACATTTCACTCAAGGGGACTTCGGCTTCGACGATGCGGGTGTTGCCGCGTTGGTCGCTGTTGACGATCATGCCGCGGCGGCGATTGAGATCGCCGGTGACGTTGCCGACGAATTCCTCGGGGGTCGTCACCACGACCTTCATGATCGGCTCCAGCAACGTCAGGTCGGCCCGTGAACAGGCTTCGCGGAAGGCGAGCTGGCCGGCCAGTTCAAAGGCGATCTGCGAGCTGTCCACCTGGTGGTAGCTGCCATCGACCAGCGTCACCTTGACGTTGATCAACGGATAGTTGGCCAGCACGCCGGTCTTGGCGGCCATGCGGACGCCGTATTCCACCGACGGAATGTATTCCTTGGGAATCGCACCGCCGAAAATCTTGTTCTCAAAAGCGACGCCATCCTGCCAGTTGAACTTCTTGAGCACGTCGGCCTCGACACCCGTGCCGTCGAACGGTTCGATGTTGATGACGCAATCGCCGTATTGGCCGCGACCACCGCTCTGCTTGACGTGCTTGCCGCGCACGTTCTGGGCCGAACCGACGATGGTTTCCTTGTAGGCGACCTTGGGCTTGCCGACGACCACGTCCACCTTCATGTCGCGGGTCAGCTTGTTTCGCAGGATTTCAAGGTGCAGTTCACCCATGCCCGCGATGATGGTCTGGCCGGTCTCTTCGTCGTAATTGGCCTGGAAGGTCGGGTCTTCACGTTTGAGGGTGGTCAGGGCCTCGCCCAGTTTCTGCTTGTCGCCGGCGGTCTTCGGCTCGATCGACATGCTGATGACCGGTTCGGGGAACGTCGGACGTTCCAGCAGGATCGGATGATCCGGATCGCACAGCGTGTCGCCGGTGAGGGCTTCCTTGATGCCGATGCACGCCACGATGTCGCCGGCTTCGGCGACTTCAAGCGGATTGCGGTCGGCGGCGTGCATCTGGAACATGCGCGAGATGTTTTCGCGCTTGTTGCGGTTGCTGTTGAGCACGCGGCTGCCCTTGGGCAGCTTGCCGCTGTAGACGCGAAC
This sequence comes from Phycisphaerales bacterium, assembly GCA_020853095.1. Lineage (GTDB taxonomy): Bacteria > Planctomycetota > Phycisphaerae > Tepidisphaerales > Tepidisphaeraceae > JADYZN01. Next base: position 20,543 of record JADYZN010000070.1, read on the forward strand.
GTAAGTCAGGTCGCCATGCTGGTCGTTGACGATCTTGAACGCCAAGCCGCAGAACGGCTCGTTGGGATCGGACTTGCGCTCGATGATTTTTTCAGGGTCCTTGATGTCGTGGCCATGAATCGGCGGAAGGTCCAGCGGGCTGGGCAGATAATCAAGCACGCCGTCCAGAAGGCGCTGAACGCCGACGTATTTCAGTGCCGAGCCGCAGAAGACCGGGTGCATGTGGAAATTGATCGTGGCCTTGCGGATGGCGGCTTTCAGTTCGGCTTCGCTGATCTCCTCGCCGGCCAGATATTTTTCGGTCAGGGCATCGTCGGTCTCGGCGGCCTTTTCGATCAGGGTCTGCCGCCACTTTCCATAACGTTCCTGCTCATCGGCCGGTATGGGCTTTTCCTCCCATTTGCCGCCACGATCCTTTTCATCCATCGAATAATAGATGGCGATGCCGCGAATCAGGTCGATGATGCCCCGGAACGTGCTGCTCTGGCCGATCGGAATCTGAACCGCGACGGCCGGCGCCCCCAGTCGCTCGATGATGCTGTTGAAGCTGAAATCAAAATCCGCCCCCATCTTGTCCATCTTGTTGATGAAGCACAGACGCGGAACGTGGTATTTGGTGGCCTGGCGCCAGACGGTTTCAGACTGGGCCTCGACGCCTTCCTTGCCGTCGAAGACCGCGACCGCGCCGTCCAACACGCGAAGCGAACGCTCGACCTCGACCGTGAAATCGACGTGGCCGGGGGTGTCGATCAGGTTGATCGTGTGATCCTTCCAGGGACAGGTGGTGGCGGCGGACTGGATGGTGATGCCGCGCTTCTGTTCCTCTTCCAGAAAGTCCATGACGGCGGTGCCTTCGTGAACCTCGCCCATCTTGTAGGTCTTGCCGGTGTAAAAAAGAATACGCTCGGAGACCGTGGTCTTGCCCGCGTCGATGTGGGCGGCGATGCCAATGTTCCTGATCTTGGATAATTCCCGACTCATATCTATACCTCGTCAACTTCCGGCCAATGGTCAATGGGTCATGGCCGGCCTGATACACTGAACTATGAACACAATTAAATTCAATCCACGGCTGAAGCCGCGGCGATCTGTTTGTTCCCGGCGACCGCGATCGTCCTCGGCCCGCAGGGTCCGCTCAGGCTGACCCCTGCTGGGTTTCGGTCAGCTTGAGCCGCTATGTCAGCTCGATCTTCACGGCCTCTCCGGTTGAACACCCCCACGCAGCATCAGCTTATACGCAAACCAAAGCCGCAAGGTTGACGCTTCGGCCGACGATAAGAAGATGCGATAATTTATGGATCATCCCACCCCCGTCAAGTGGTTCTCACGCGGTTCTTCGTCGGGACATCTGACCTTTACAACACTCCAGCTCGCTGCCCAACATGGGCCTCAAAGCATCGAAAGGACAATTATAGGCTTGGGGGCCAGAATTTTCCATTAAAAAATTCATCGTGAAAATCATCACAAGAATCTTTCTCACAAGGACTTACGCGATTTGACCCGATCTCATTTTGGGCTAATGATCAATTGTATGAGTGCCGATAATTACCTACGGATCACATGGTTTGGTCGGGCTGTGGCCCATCGTCCAGCGAACTGGTCGGGCTGTGTTGTGTCGCCTCCAGCATAGGAAGTTGGAATGAATCGATTCGGGCTGGCCGCGGTGCTGATTTTGTTGGTGGGGGTTTGGGTCCAGCCATTGTTCACCGGGGCGGAAGAATCCGCGACAGATCGACGCGACAAATTGTCGGCCCTCTCACCCACCACCGTTCCGGCGAGCTTGTCCTTCAACGAGCAGAATTTTTCCGTCGTTCGGGGCAAAGCCGGCTTCTGGCGGCTGGGAAAGGACAAACAAGGGGTCTGGTGGTTCATCAGTCCACAGGAAAAACTGGAATTTTTGAACACGGTGACCACCGTTCAGCCCTTTCAAACCGCCCGCGATCCGAACGGGCCGGATTATGTCTCACAAAACTGGTCGGGAGGCGCAAACGATGATGGGGATCTCAAGCAATGGGCGGCCGCGACGTTGCAACGAATCCATGATTATGGATTCAAGGGGCTTGGGGCCTGGTCCAATCCGGTTTTCCATGATTTGGATGTGCCGATCAGCCGGGATTTGAACCTGTGGGCCTGGGCACACGGCTCGAAACTGTACAGCCCGCAATGGATGAAGGCGGCGGAGGAGGCGATCATCGCGCAGGTGGACAGCCTGAAAGGGAACGTCAACCTGGTGGGATATTTTCTGGACAACGAACTGGACTGGGGAGATTCGGGGATGGGTCCGGTGAAGTATTTTAATGGCCTGCCCCCCACCGATCCCAATCGCGCGCAGGTCATGCGGGTGATTCGATCCACCTGGAGCACGCCCGAACAATTCGCGGCCGACTGGAAATTGCCGTTGAAGGACTGGTCGGAGATGGATGGCTGGACCGAACTGCCGCACAAGCCGCAATCGGCCTATGGCCGTCTGTTCGCGGCATGGTTGTCACACCTGGCGGAGGATTATTTCAAAATCGCCACGGAACTGGTCCGCAAACACGATCCCAACCACCTGATCCTGGGGGTTCGATTCAAGTCGTTTGGGCCGTTGGAAGTGGTGCGTGCGTCGAAAAATTACACCGATGCGCAATCGCTGAATTATTACGTCAACGATGCCCGGCTGGATCTTGATTTGTTCCGCATGATGCACGAGCAGTCGGGCCAGCCGATCCTCATCAGCGAGTATTCGTTTCATTCGCTGGATGGGCGGTCGGGCAATCGCAACACGGTGGGATTCGCGGCACAGGTGCTGGATCAGCAGGCGCGGGCGGATGGATACCGGCTGTTCACCACCCGGTTGGCGCGGGTTCCATACGTCATCGGAGCGGACTGGTTTCAATGGTCTGATGAGCCTCCTTCGGGCCGGCGCAGCGACGGGGAGGATGTGAATTTCGGCGTGGTGGACGTGGACGACCGGCCATACCAGACGCTGGTGGCGGCGATCCGCGACACCACGCCAAGGCTAAATCCCCTGCATGGGCAAAGCGCAACCGATCCACAGAAGGATGTCTGGCGCGAGAGCTTCGCCAGCAAGCCGGCGATGAACGTGCCTTTTTTAAGCCGGCCGATCACGCTGAATGGCGAACTGAGCGACTGGACGCCGGAGGCGAAACTGAGCGGCATCCGGCATTCACAGACCATCGGGCTGGAACGGTCCAGCCTGCCGATGCCCAACGTGTACCTGGGATGGACCAAGGAGGGGATGTACCTGGGATTGGAGATTTTCGACAACGACATCTCCGGCGCGCCGGCCAATGGCTGGTGGTGGACCAAGGACAACGTGGAATTGTGGTTCTCCACCCGGCCGGTGACATCCGATCAGTTCGCGTATGATGCGAATTGCCAGCAGTTTTTCTTCGTGCCCAATGATTTCAGCACCGGGGCGGCGGGAACGGTGGGCCAATGGCACCGGCCGGGCGATGCGCTTCAGGACAACCTCATTCCACATCCCCGGATCAAAAGCAGCGTGCGGATTTTGAACGACCGATACGTCGTGGAGATGTTCATCCCGGCCGATGCGCTGTACGGATTTGACCCGATCGGCCAGCCGGACATGGCCTTCAACGTCCACGTCCGCAACTTTCAACACGCCACCGATTATTTCTGGTCTGCGCCCAAGGAAATTCAGACGCAACTGCACCCCGCCACGTGGGGAACGATTCATCTCATGCCGCCGCAGGGCGAATCCAACCTGGTCCGCGCGGAAACCAGATAACCACCCTCTTGTGGATCAACATCCTGACGAACCCGCGCAAAGCGCTACGGGTTGGATTTGATTGGCACCAGCCGCTGGGCATTCTGGAAATAGATTTTATCCTGAACGGCTTTGGAGAGGTCGAGCGTTTTGAGGAAGGCCCAGAGATCCTGGCCGTAGAAGTCGCGGGCGAAAAGAAGCCGGTCGGCGTAACGGGTGAGGAATTGTTGGGCGTGACCGGGATCGCGCTTGAGGGCGTTGAGGGCGGAACCGGCCGACAGGTCGGCGTACAGGTTGGGATGGCGATCAAACAGGCCATGCAGGCGGCCACCGGGGGTCAGGGGGCCGGATGGGTAGGCGGAAGGTTCGGTGCGGGCATCGCCGCTGATTTCGCGCCAGAATCCGGGGGCGTGTCCGATGAAGATGGTGTCGGGGCAGGCGTCGAGGGCGCGTTCGAGGTTGTCGATGGTTCCGCCAAACCAGAAATTCTGGTAGGCCATTTCGCCCCGCTCATTCATCAGGTACGGCACATCCAGATGCAGGACGACCGGGCTTCGGAGCGAGCCGGCGACGCGGAACACTTCCAGGCAACGGGGATCGTCAAACAACATGCGGAATTTCCATTCGCCGCAAACCCGCGCGCCGTGGATTCGATGGGCGGATTCAAACAATTTGGGCGCCGAGGGCAATGCGGGATTGGGGCAATAACCCAGGATGAATCGGTCGGGATGGCGGTTGCGGGCCTGCACCAGATCGGCAAGCGGAATGCCGGGGTGGGTTCCATCGGGACGGATGTGGATGGGGTTGAGCAGGCCGTGATATGGCGGGTTGTCTTCATTGGGGGCGATTTCCCATGAAAGCAGCCATGCCAGTGAAATCTGATGGTCGTCCATGTCGGCGATCAAACCGACATCATCCTTGCCATGCCAGAAAACGTGTTGGTGGGTGTCGATGATCATATTGAGGCGAAGATCATCGCATTGAAAGCAGCAATTGACAACAAAGGCTTGGAGACGAAGGGAAGGCATCTTACAATCCGTCCAGAAATTGCGGACTCCATCCTGGCTTTTCCGTTCTGTTGTGAAAGAGCAGGGCTTTGGAGGATGCGAGGATGTTCATTGGAGACTTGGCGATGATGAAACTGGCGGCGTTCGCGGATGAGATTTCCCCCAATCTGGATGAACAGATAAAGGTGTGCGTGGCCAATGGGGTTGAGGCGTTTGAGCTGCGGGGGGTGAACAATCTCAACGTTCTGGATTTTGACAAGACCTTGCAGCGAGAGATCCGGACGAAATTGAAAGACAATGGCCTTGGCGTGGCGAGCATCGGCAGCCCGATCGGGAAGGTGAAGATCAACGAGCCGTTCGGGGCGCATTTTGACCGGTTTAAGATCGCGGTGGATTTGGCGGATTTTTTTGAAGCGCCGTTCATCCGGATATTCAGTTATTACCCGGCCGACCCAAACGATGACATTCTCAAGCACCGCGACGAGGTGTTGCGCCGGATGCGCGCCAAGGTGGATTATCTGGGTGATCGGCCGGTGGTGCTGGTACACGAGAACGAGGCGGACATCTATGGCGAAAAGGTGGCGCAGTGCGTGGACCTGATGAAAAGCATTGATTCGGCGAGGTTGCGCAGCGCGTTTGATTTTGCGAATTTCGTGGTGGCGGGCGAAAACCCCCTGGAAAACTGGCCAAAGCTCAAACCATATACGGTGCATATCCACATCAAGGATGCGCGCAAGTCGGACAAGAAAAACGTGCCGGCGGGCGAGGGGGATGGACAGATCGAGCCGATTTTGTCCGACCTGGGGCGCAGCGGATACCGGGGCTATTTGACCATGGAACCGCACCTGGCGATGGCGGGACAATTCCGCGGCCACACGGGGCCGGAACTGTTCAAGATCGCGGTCGATGCGTTGCGCGCGGTGGCCAACAGGGCCGGAGTGCGGGTTTGATGGGCCGTTGAAGACTTTCGTAATCTGAGATCGGGCATGAAACGATACCGGCTGCGAATGTCGGGCGGCCGCATCGGGGAGGAGCGCCACGGCCCGCCGCCCGTATTTGAGGGCATCGCACCCGCAAAACATCAAATGCCTCGTGCATCGGGGATCGCCTGTCCATGGCCGGCCCCTTCGACACGGGTGCTGGTCGGATGGGTGGATCGGCTGACGGGCGGAGGATTGGGCGCGGATCGGCACGACTGTCCGAACATCCTGGGCCAGTTGCACCAGTTGCTGACCCGTCCGGTGGACACGGTGTTGTGTTCGCTGATGGATGAGTCGCCGGAAGTGTCGTTGAACGCGGCACTGGCGCACCATTATCCGGCGGAACTGCTGGCCGGGGTTTGGTTGATGGGGGAACTGACCGGCGCGGCGAATCGGTGGATCGTGGCCGAGGGGGGAACGCGATCCCGATGGCTGGGAGAGATACGCGAAGGGGCCGCACAATTGCGGTTGAGGTTGATCTGGCTGCGTAACGATTATCCCCAATCGGAAGCGACCGTTCTTCTTTATACGTTATTGAACCGGAAATTGCGGCCGAGGCGGCTGCCGACCGAACAGGGCGTGTTGTTGCTGGATGCGGCGGCGGCGGTTGATATCGGGCGAATCGCCTTGTGCGATGAGCCGGTGACCCTGAGGCCGATGGTTTTCCGGGACCATTCGGCCGGCATCTCGCGGTTTGTTCACGTGCCGGCGGGAATGAAACTGTCCGATGCGATGGCGGCGGCGAGCCTGAACGCGCATGGGAAGGAATTGCGGGGTGGAAATCTGCTGCGTGATGTGCCAATCGACGCGGAGGCAACGGCGGGATCGGGCGAGCTGGTGATCCATGCGTACCTGCGCGAACCGATGCGATCGCCCGATTCGTGCATCCGCTGCGGGTGGTGCGTGGAAGGATGTCCGACGCGGATCAACCCCGCGGGTTTGCTGGAGGCGGCGCAGCGGCGAAACCTGGACCTGGCGGATCATTACGGGCTGGATTCGTGCATTGAATGCGGCATCTGCACGTATGTCTGCCCATCGCATTTGCCCTTGCTGGAGGGGATTCGACAGTTGCAAAAGCAATCGGACCGGGCAATGAAACAAATGGCCGGCGGATCGGAAAGCACCGGATAATGGACCAGCAACCCGTGCATACGGACGAATTTTCAAATGGCAATGGAGAGTTGCCGGTGCGGCCGCATTATGTGACGCCCGCCATGTCGAATGCGATACCGACGCTCCGGCACAGCGGCATGACCATCGGGCGGTTTTTCTGGATGCACGTGCTGGGAGGTGCGTTTCCGGTGGTGGCGGGGTTGATGTTGTTCGGATGGAGGGCGCTGGGGGTGATCGCGGCGGTGATGGGGACGGCGGCGCTGATGCACCCGCTGTGGCGCCGGATCGGGCCGCATGGCCGGCAGATGCGCTGGTCGCATACGTTGTGGCTGGCGTTGTTGTTGTCGTTGATGCTGCCGGCGCACCTTTTGAGCGGGGTGGTGGAGGGGGAGTCGAACGTGGCCCTGTGGCCGATGTTGCCGGCGGCGGGGATCGTGCTGGTGTGGTTCACCTGGCTGCTGGGAGGGGTGGGATCCAGCCGGGTTCATCCGGTAATTTTGACGTATCTGCTGATGGTGGTGTTGTTTGGACCGTTGCTGGTGCCGCATACGGTGTTGCGGTTTGGCCGGGTGTTTTTGGGGGATGTGAACGATGCGGCCAGAACCGAACAGGTGGTGGCGAAGGATCCGTGGAAGCAGACGCGGCCCGCCGATGGGCGTGATGCGATGTGGCGGGAGCCGGCATCGCAGCGGCTGGTCTTTTTCACCAGCGGGCTTCATCCGGCCTGGATGTCGCTGGAGGGGATGTTGAGGGATCGAATCCCGCCGCTGGAGGATTTGATCATCGCCGGACAACCGGCGCCGATCGGATGCGCCAGCAACGTCGCGGTGATCGTCGGCGGGTTGTTTTTGCTGTACCGGGGATTGATTGATTTTCGCATCCCGTTGTTGATCTGCCTGGTGGCGTATGGCGCGCTGCTGGTGCTGCCGATTCCGGTGGTGATCTCCGAAGGAGGCGCGCAATGGCTCTGGCTGGCGGGGCGACAACAGGGCGTGGGGTGGCCGCTGGCGTTGACGTTCGTCAATTATGAAATGATGGCGGGGCCGGCGCTGTTCATGGCGTTTTTCCTGGCGACCGCGCCGGCGGTCCGGCCCATGTCGCGTCGGGGAAGGGTTGTTTTTGCGATTCTGGTCGGCATCCTGACGGCGGCGATGCAGTTGTATGCCTCGGTGTCGTTCGGGCCTTATCTGGCACTGTTGCTGGTGAGTTTGCTGACGCCGGCATTGGATCGATTTTTCAGGCCCAGGGCATTGATATAAAGAATCCGGCTTGGCTTGTCGCGGGATGGCCGGCCGATATAGTGAGCGAGCTTTGAGCAAACGAATAGCCATTTTGGGATCCACCGGATCGATCGGGACCAACGCCCTGGAGGTGATCGAACACCTTGGGCCTTCCTATCGCGTGACCGCGCTCAGTGCCCACAGTCAGTGTGATAAGCTGTTGGAGCAGGTTCAGCGCTATCAGCCGGCGGCGGTGACGGTGACGGAAGATGAAGCCTGTCAGCGCGCGATACAAGGACTGAAAGGAACAGGAGTTAAGGTTTACAAGGGATCGTCCGGGCTGGTGGACATGGTTCGGCGCGGGGATGTGGATGTGGTGCTGGCGGCGATCGTGGGGGCGGCCGGGTTGCCGGCAGTGTTCGCGGCGGTGGAGGCGGGCAAAGGCTTGGCCTTGGCGAACAAGGAAGCGCTGGTGGTGGCCGGATCGGTGTTGATTCCGATGGCCCGTGATCGGCGGGTGCCGATTTTGCCGGTGGATTCGGAACATTCCGCGATTTTTCAGGCCATGCAATGCGGGCGGCGAAATGAAATCCGCCGGGCGATCCTGACGGCCAGCGGCGGGCCGTTTCGCAATGCGCCAGTCGAGAAGATTCAAAATGCCACGCTGGAAGATGCGCTCAACCACCCCACCTGGCGGATGGGCAACAAGATCACGATCGATTCGGCGACGATGTTCAACAAGGCGCTGGAACTGATCGAGGCGTGCTGGTTGTTTGATCTGCCGCCAAACCAGGTGGACATCGTGATTCATCCGGAATCGGTGGTTCATTCGATGGTGGAATTTATTGATGGGTCGGTGATGGCCCACCTGTCGCCGCCGGATATGCGGACGCCGATCCAGTATGCCCTGACCTATCCGGAACGGGCCGACGGGATCAGTCGTCGGCTGGATTTGAAACAGGCTTTTTCGCTTAATTTTCAGCCGCCGGACGTTGAGCGATTTCCCGCACTTCGGCTGGCGTATGATGTGGCGAACAGGGGCGGCACGCTGGGAGCGGTGTTGAACGCGGCCAACGAAGCGGCTGTGGCGGCTTTTACGTCCGGAAAAATTCGATTTGGCGAGATTTCCCGCATGGTCGAGCTTACAATTGGTGAACACAAGGTTCAGTCGGCCCCCGGACTGGACGATCTTCTGGAAGCGGATCGCTGGGCCAGGGAAACGGCCAATCGAAGGATCGAAGACACTCTGATTCGGAATTAACGCATGGAATGGTTGTCATCCAGCCCGAGCATCATCCTGCTGGTGTTGGGCTTTGGTTTTGTGATTTTTTTCCACGAGTTGGGTCACTTTCTGGCCGCCAAATGGGTGGGGATCAAGGTGGAGCAGTTTGCGGTGGGGTTTGGTCAGGCCATTTTGTCGTGGCGCAAGGGGATGGGCGTCAGCATCGGCTCCAGCGGCAAAAAACTGGAGGAGTTGAAACGTCAGGAAGAATCGGGCGTCGCGGGGATCGACACCGGCCGATATGGAGAGACCGAGTATCGATTGAACTGGATCCCGCTGGGCGGGTACGTCAAGATGCTCGGTCAGGACGATTTGAATCCCAATTCGCAGGCGGAAGATCCGAGGGCGTACAATAAAAAGTCGATCGGGGCGAGGATGATCGTGGTGTCGGCCGGGGTGATCATGAACATCATCCTGGCGGCGATCGGGTTCATGGTGCTGTTTTTGATGGGGTTCAACGCCCCGCCGGCGGTGGTGGGAAGCATCGCGGCCGGATCGCCCGCACAAAGGGCGGGGTTGCAGGTTGGGGATCGGATTTTGTATTTCAACGGCGCCTACCAGCACGATTTCACCAAGATCAGCCTGAACGTCGCGTTGGCGCAGCCGGGCATGCCGATCCCGATTTACGTTGAACATGCCGATGGTCGGCGCGAACACCTGACCATCGAACCGGAAGCGGACAGCGCAACCCGCGGATTCCTGGGCCTTGGCGTTTCGCCGGCGATGGAATTGCGCGGGATCAAGACCAAGGACTCCGCCGCGTTGGAGGAGAGTTTGCGGCTGTCATCGCCGGCGATGTCGGCGGTCAGGCCGGGCGAGCGGATCGTCAAGATCAACGGCCTGCCTCTTCCTTCGCTGGAAGCGGCCAACGCCAATTTGAAACATGCCGACCAGGTTCGCCGAAACATTCACTTTTTCGACCAGGCGATCCAAAGCTCCGGCGGCAAGCCCGTGGAACTGACGCTGGAGGATGCCTCCGGAAAACTGCGCACAACCCAGGTCCACCCGACGTTCGGGATGATGTTCGGTGCCGATTCGTTGAGTTTTGGCGGAATGGTGCCGCGAACGTCGGTGGTTTCACTGATCACCGAATCGGTGGTGAAAGAGAAAATAGAGCCGGGCGACGTCATTTTGGCGGTCAGCGACAGCAGCGGCCAGAAATCCAATCCATCGGCCGAGGAACTGAAGCAATGGCTGGACGAGGCGGGGCATCGGGGCGAAAAGGTTTCGGTCAAGGTGCTGCGCGACGGGAAAACCCTCGCGTTTGACAACATCACGCTGGGAAACATCGGCAATCGTCATTACGGCCTGGGCGTGGGATTGGGATTTGATGATCAGCATCCGGTGGTGGCGCAAATCCTGACCGATTCGGCCGCGGCCAAGGCGCAGATTCCGGCCGGGGCGACGTTGACCGCGATCAATGGCCAGCCGGTGCGAAACTGGTTTGACGTTCAGCGAACGCTGGCTTCGTCCAAGGCGAACCAGCCCATCGAGGTGGCATATGCGGTCGAGGGGGATGAGACCCGATCCGCGACGATTGATTTATCCGCCGCGGAATTGACCGACATCCAGTCGCATCGTTACACGCTGCCGCTGTTGTTGCAGGAATTGATCGAACCAAGACAGACGAACAACCCGGCTTTGGCGGCCTGGTGGGGCGTGGTGGAGACGCGCGATTTTGTCCTTCAGTTTTACCTGACGCTCAAGCGCATGGTGCAGGGGACGATCAGCTACACGAACATGATGGGACCGGTTGGAATCTTCGTCGCCGGGACACATTTCGCGGACAAGGGGACCGACTGGCTGATCTGGTTCCTGGCGATGATCAGCGCCAACCTCGCGGTGGTGAATTTCCTGCCGATCCCGATCGTGGATGGCGGGCTTTTCACCTTCCTGATCATCGAAAAAATACAAGGCAAACCCTTGTCGGCCAGAACCCAGTCCATCGCTCAGATCGTCGGCCTGGCGATCCTGGTCAGCGTCTTCCTGCTGGTGACGTACCAGGACATCACAAGACATCTGTAACCGATTTGACCGTGCGCCCATGCAGTCGTGGATCAACGTTTTTCTGAAGCTGTTTTTTCTTCTGACGCCCTTTTTCGTTTTGTCCATGTTCCTGGCGATGACCTCGCAATGGGAACGGCGGGCACGCCACATCCTGGCCATCCGGATCACGGCGGCGGTGACGGTGTTGTGCGGTGGATTGCTGCTGTTCGGTGAATACGTCTTCTCGATTTTCGGGATCACCATCGACGCCTTTCGTGTGGGGGCGGGGATATTGCTGTTTCTATCCGGATTGTCGTTGTCCCGCGGCGAGGTGATACGCCCGGCGAGCGATGAACATGACATTGCCGTGGTCCCCATGGCCATGCCGATCACCGTTGGCCCCGCCACCACCGGCGCGCTGCTGGTGATGGGAGGCGAGATTACGATGGTTCGGGAGAAATTACTGGTCGGCAGCGCCCTGCTGGCGGCGATATTCTGCGTCGGTCTTCTGCTTTACGTCGCCAGCGAAGTGGAACGACACATCAGCCGGACCGGCCTGTCCATCCTAAGCCGGTTGACGGGCTTGATCCTGGCATCCATGGCGGCGCAGATGGTCTTCGAGGGAATCCGAGGCTTGCTGCACACCCCCATCACGGCTGGACCGTGAACGCGGTGAGCCCAAGGCGTCTTTTTAATGATCGGTATTTACTTGCTTGCGCCGGCCGTGGCCGCGCCGGTGGCGGCGGGTTTGCGGGCGTCGGGCACGCGGAAGCTGGTCTGGCAGAACTGGCATTTGACCAGTTTGCCCCGTACTTCATCCGGGACCGACAGTATCTTGCGGCAGCGTAGATTGGGACAGATCAACTGAACCGGCATAGGGTCTCCCCCCGTCTTATCGGCCAGTGGGGCCTGAGGCTTGAATGTCGGCCGATTGAGGTTGAGATTCAAGTCCGATAACGGCTTTTCGCAGGGGATCGGGAAGATCCTCGACTTTCAACGCGGGGTGGTTTTTGTAGGGGTTGTACAGCGGATCGCCGATCATCGAGATCATCCAACTGCTGGTGAGCTGGGTTTTCCAATAGACCTCGGCCAGCGTCAATTTGCCGGTGAACAGCAGCGGGAAAAACTCGTCGGCCGGCGGAAACGCCACCAGGTATGGCTCGGCCACCGCCCCCATCGTCGCCGCGATGCCATCTTCCAGCAGACCGCGCACCCATCCCGACCCCTTGGCCTGATGCAGCGTCACCAGTTCGAGGCTGGCGATGTGATATCCCACCGCGCCGGGAACGAAACTGCACGCCGGAACGTAGTGCTGAAGCGAATACCACCCGCAATAAATCGCCACATCCTGCACGGTGTTGGCGGCCAGCACGTCGGCGTGGGTGTCCAGCACCTGTTTGAGCGACGTTTTGGTGCGGATGATCTCCGAAAGATCGCGGAGGGTCTGGTCGTATTCCCCATATCCATCGAGCCGCCCATCCTTGATGCGCGGGATGCCGCGCGAGTCGATGACAACCTTTCCGGACAATCCATCCCGCTCGGCCTTGAGCGATGAGACGATGATGTCCCTGGCGGTTCCCGACTGCGGGCCGTCCAATCGCATCACCATGAGCGTTTTGGGCGCGCCGGCGACCTCGAACTTGAAATTCAGCGGATTGCGCACCCAGCGGGAACGGTTGTAATAACCCCACCACAGCAGCGACAATTCGCTGTCCAGCGCGGCGACGGTTTCGGTGGTCTGAAAATATTCCAACTGCCCCTCCAACAGGCGGGCATAACCCAGCAGGCCGAACAATCCCGGAGCCATTTCCCGGCTTTTGTCGCGGGCTTGTGGATCGTAACGCATCCATTGCAACCGCTGGGCTTCCTCCCTGCCCTGTTGGACCTGCTGGATCATCAGTTTCCACTTTTCACGCTGCTCGTCGGGAAGATTGGGGTTTTTCAACTCGCTTGCGCCGAACCGCTCGGCGATGTTGGAAACGCCGCCGAGGGCCTGCATCACCTGCACGATCCGGCCGATCAGCTCCGCCCTGCGCTGTGGGTCCTGGACGGCCGGCAGATGCGAACCCACAACCTGCAGCGCCTGATCGGCCCTGCGGGCCAGGGCGTCAAGGTCATCCTGACGGACGGGGTTGAATGATGGATCCAGCGACCGAGCCACGTCTTCAAGCTGGTCGACGACCGGCGAGATCTTCGGGCGAAGCTGGACCATGTCCCGCTTCAGTTGCTCGACTTCCTTTCGATCATCGGCCGTCAATTGCCGCGATCCGATCCGCAGCGGCATTCCATAGAACGTCACCAGGCATGTGGTTTGCTCATCCAGGTGGTTGCGCAACAGAAACGCTCGAATCGGCGGCGCCACATCCCGTTCATATTGCTGAAAACTGATCTCCTCGGCGGCCGGCAGGCTGACCGAGACGATGTGATTGGGCGGGATGTTGCGGGCCTTGGCGTAAAATTGGGCCAGTTGCTCCCCTTCGGGGACGTTGCGGTTGACCACCAGCACGATCTGCGTGCGATCCAGTGCGCGGGCGATTTGGGCGGCACTTGATAGAAACAAGGCCGGCAGAATCACAATAACCAGTCGAATCCATCGCATGATCGGATGCTATCCCCCCCGCCATCGCATGACAAATGATCTTTTGGCCATCACGAGGCGGATTTTGAGGTGGAGACGGTTTGCTGCGCATCGCCGGGAGGCAGTTGTCGTTGCTGCGCCTCCTCAATCAGGTTGACCAGCGCCTTGATTTCACGCAGCGATTCGGGGCTTCCCCACATCAATACCCAGTCCACGTGCCAGTTGCATCGTTCAAACGTGCAATTTTCCAGGTGATAGACCGTCTCGCGCAGGATCAACGTGCAGGCGACAAAACTGCACCGGACAAACGCCTGCCCGCTGATGTAAACGGTCTGATTGACGAAAGATTCACCCTCATGTTTGGTCAGCAGCATCGAATCACCTCCAATGGTTAAACGTTGTTTCCACTCTGATCATCCGGCCGGGGATGTGGCGGCGGTGTTGGCGCCATCCCGTGCGGAGTTGTGCCGTCATACGGATTTTGCGAATAAGGCGGCATCCAATACGGGTTTGAATATTGTCGTGCCGATTGCACCTGCCGAACGTTTTTCACCGCCTGGATCAGCAACACCATCAGCACGACCAGCAGCACCAGCGGGACGACCATCATGCACAACCCCGCCATCGCCCCCTCCTGGCCGCGTATGACCTGAAGGATGCCCATCAGAACGTACATCGCTTCCACCAGGATCATCAGCCCCACCAGGATCATGGACGTGACGATCGACCCCATGCCCCCCCGCCGGACAAACAATCCCAAAATCAGCATCAGCAACGAAGGCAGCGCCAGGATCACCCCCATCGCGATGAACACCCGTTGAACCGGAACCCCCGTCTCCTGTTCCAGCTTTGAAATCGCCTGCGCCTGTTCCGGCGGCAGTTGGTCCAGCGGATAGGCCCATCCAAACCCGAAAATACAAACGCCCCCCAGCAACATCAATATCCCCAGCACGATCATCAGCATCCCCGCCCGCCGGGCAGGCGCCTGCGGGTCGGGACCGTAGGGTGAATCACCATACGGCGATGGATAGGAATACGAATACGGATCGGGATATTGACTCACATCTGCCCCGGATACGGAAAATTCATCGACTTGTTCGACGGCCCGACGCACCCCAGCACGCCACCACCGCCGCGGCCGCCACGGCGGCGGTCTCCATCCGCAAAATCGTCTCTGTCAGCTTTACCCCCGTCAAGCCATGTTCGTTGAATAATGCGATTTCTTCCGCCGTCCAACCCCCTTCCGGGCCGACCAGTAGCAGCAATTCCCGATCCCAATCCACCCGTTCCATCGCGCGGGGAATCGGCAGCGCCTCCGGCTCGGTGGATAAAACCCACATCTGCCGATCGGAATAATCGTGTAAAACTTGGGCGGGTGTGCTCAATGGTTCGATGGACATAACCCCCCGACGGCGGGATTGTTTGGCGGCCTCGGTGGCCAGTCGCTGCCATCGCTGCATCTTGTTTTGACCTTCCGGCACAACCACGCTGCGACCGGCCGCCAGGGGAACATAGGCGGATGCGCCCAGCTCACTGAGTTTTTCGATCATCCAGTCGGCCCGGTTGGCCTTGGGAACCGCCGATGCGATGGTCCATCGCCATGGTGGTTGCTCATCCCGACGCGGCCGGTCCACCTCAACCACCACCCGCCGGCCATCGAAAGGCTGCAAGACACCGCGTGCCACCGCGCCTGCGTCGTCAAACACCTCCACCTCCGCGCCCGCATCCAGACGCAGAACATCACGCAAATAATGCGACTGCTCGGCCGACAGCTCCACGCGGCCGGCCTCGATGGATGGAAGATGAATCCTTCGCTTCACGGGACAAATTATCGGAACCCAATCGAAATGGGCAAGATTTTATTGCGATGGGGCATCTTGAAAGTTATGCTAGGCCCCAAGTCGTCCGATAAGGCGTATGGATGCGCCCGGAGCATGGCCGGCGGATAACCGCCCCTCGCCACGCTCCGTCGTGAAGGAGTCCATGATGGGACAGGCCACACTCGATTTACACGATCCACTTTCCGGCGTTGCCCATGAATCGGCGGCCAGCGCGGATGATCTGTTGTCGCAGATGGCCGGCGATGAAATCGATCGACTGTTGGCCGACGCCGATGTCGATTCGTCCGCCGATGTCGTCCAATCGACCGAACCTTCGGCCCCCATTGTCCAAACCACGCTCGATGAGACAATGGATCAGCCTCCACAGGCCGACCCTCCGACGGCCGAGGCCGACGACGATGAGCTGTTCCAGTCGGATGCGCTGGCATTTTCCTCGCCCGATTTGAACGCCCCGGAAATCCAGGCCCAGCTCTCATCTGAACTGGACCAACTGTTCGACACGCTCAACAATCCCGAGCCGCCCCCGCCGGCCGATCCGCCGGTTGTCGATCAAGCCACCGAACCAACACAATCCAATGCTTCCCCCGCTGAGGTGGAAGCCGCCGGATCGCTCACAACCGCCCCATCCATTCAGGAAGAGCAGGCCGCCACGGCCGCATTGCTGGAATCCATCGAACCGACCCATGCTGCCGCACCTTTGCCGGTGTGGCTGCGGCCGCTGGAATGGCTCAATTCCCCCCTGTCGGGGCTGACCGATTCCGCCCGTTCCGCCCTGGGCAAAGCCGCTCTGATCACCCTCTTCAATGCCCTCGTGATCCTGGCTTACGTGCTGCTGTTCCGAAAGCATTAGGCTCCGATCTGAATCCCCCTTGCCTGAGGCCCGATGGCGACTATGATTGAATCACCATGAAGGATTCGGACGTACTGGTATTGCAGGAACCCAAACTCTCCCTTGCCGACACGTTTTATCTGCCGCAGGTCCTAAAAGGGCTGGGCACGACCATGAAGCACATGCTTCTGACCCTGGCCGGCACGGATCGGGTCATTCAGTATCCCGAAGAACGGCGGGAGACCATGCCGGTCGTCAAAGGCGGCATGAATCTTCAGTCGTACCGCGGGGTGCATCGCCTGAACAAGGATGAGGAAGGCCGCGTCAAATGCGTCGCCTGCTTCATGTGCTCCACCGCCTGCCCGGCCAAGTGCATCCACATCGAGGCCGATGCCTCCCCATGGGAAGACCGCGAAAAATACCCCGCCAAATTCGACATCGACGAGCTGCGCTGCATCTACTGCGGCATGTGCGAAGAGGCCTGCCCGGTGGACGCCATTGAACTGACCAGCGTCTATGACATCGTCGGCCTGACCCGCCAGGAAATGATCTTCGACAAGTCCAAGCTCCTGAAAATCTACGATGAAACGGTCAAGCAGGAGCCGATGTAAGCCGATGTAGCCAATGTTCGCCGGTTTTACAAACCCCTGCGCGCATGATGAACCATCGACGGCTTTTATTGATCGTCCCCATCGCTTCGGCCGTGTTATGCGGCTGCGCCCCCAAAAAGCCCCCCACCACCGCCTCCACGCGGCCGGTCGGCATCGACAATTACGTCCAGGCCGTCCAGTCTTATGACCAGGGCAACAAGGACGCCGCCGTCTCCTCTTTAACTCAAGCCATTCAACAAAACCCCAACCTGACCATGGCCCGCAATTTGCTGGCCAGCATTTATCGGGACGATGGGGATTACGCCAAGGCCGCCGACCAATACGAGGCCGTCACGCGGCTGGACCCGTACTGGTGGACCAACCATTACAACTTGGCGTTGTGTTATCAGTTTCTTGACCGCCTTCAGGCCGCCGCCGCTTCGTATGCCCGCGCGCTCAAACTCAATCCCAACGACATGAAGTCCAACATGAACCTGGGATTGGTTTATCTTGGGCTGGGCCAATATGACCAGGCCGCCCAGTATGGCCAGCGAGCCGTCGATCTGGACCCCAAATCCGCCACCGCCCGCGCCAACCTCGGCATTATTTACGATGCCCGCGGCGAATACACCAAGGCCGAATCCGCCTATCGCCAGGCCCTGGAGTTGGATTCCAGCCAGCAATCGACACTGTTGAACCTCGGTTCCAACCTCATCATGCAGGGCAAAACCCGCGAGGCGGTCGCCACGTTGCAGCAAGCATTGAAACTGGCCGATACCGCCCTGGCCCGAAAACGGCTGGGCGATGCATATGCCGCCAACAAGCAATACGATGAGGCCCTCAAGGAATACAACTCCGCCTTGAAGAACAACCCCCGCTATTTCCCGGCCATGAACGAGATGGGATTGGTCCTGATCGAACAATACCGTCAGAGCCTCGAACTGGATGAACAGAAAAAGATCGCGGCCGTCGCCATCTGGGAACGAAGCCTGCAAATCCAGCCCAACCAGCCGCGCGTCCAGCAATGGGTCAGGCAGTGGAGCGAAAAGGAGATGTTCGCCCAGTGACCTCCGTGCCCCGCCGCCGGCCGATGGGGCTGGAGATCCTCCGTGATGATCCGCATTGGGTGGCCGTGAACAAACCCGCCGGCCTGGCCACCATTCCCGGCCGGGCCGAATCCACCTCGCTGATCGAAAAACTTGCCGAACAATTAAACCTGCCGTGGACCGGATCGGCCGACCCTCGCCTGCGGATTGTTCATCGTTTGGACAAAGAGACCACCGGCGTGCTGCTGTTGGCCAAAGACCTGCCCACCCAACGCCATTTTTCCCATCAATTTCAGAACAATCTGGTCAAAAAAGAATATCTCGCACTGGTTCATGGCCGGCCGGGCCAATCCGATGGCCTGATCGACGCCCCCATCGCCCCGGACCTTCGTGGCAGCGGCCGGATGACCATTCACCGCCACGGCAAACCCGCCCGCACCGCGTGGAAACTGGAACAAACCTTCCGCTCCCACAGCCTCATCCGCTGCTTCCCCCAGACCGGCAAGACCCACCAGATCCGCCTGCACATGCGACTGCTCGGTTGCCCGCTGGCCATCGACCCGCTGTACACCCCAAAACCCGCCGCCCAACCCGCCGGCCTGTATCTGTCAGCCATCAAACGCCATTACCGCCCTTCCCACAAGGACTTGGAACGCCCCCTGATCGACCGTCTGACACTCCATGCCGAGCGATTAACCTTCCTCGATCCGCAAGGCCTTGAACAATCGATCCTTGCGCCTCTCCCCAAGGACTTTCGCGCCGCCCTCCATCAGCTCCACCGACACGGGCGCTGAGGCCAGTGTACTCCTGTGCATGGAGGAATATGGACCGAACGAACGAGATCCCACCGCCGTGCCACGGCTTCAGGAACGATCACAAGAAGAAACGGCTTCGCATTATGAACTACGGCCAAAAACAGAGTCACTACTGATTACCATTTCGGTAGTGTCCTTATCTGTTACGCTCGGCGATCGCGCGCACGCCCTCGAACCCGCTTGCGGCGAGCCTCATGCAGGCGGCGATTGCGAGTAAAACAACGCCTATTGCGGCGGGGGATATTACAAATGATAAGAATGGTATGAATATCATCGCGGCCTCGTTGATATTTAAGCCGCCTCTCACATATGTGCTGCCGAGCATTCCAGCTAATAGTATGAGCACGGCCAAGCAGATGAAGATCCAACCTACAACGGCGACGATGAAAGCAAAGAAACGCACCGAGTTGGCATTTCTGGTTATGTTGGAATAACTCTCATAACCAATGGGCGCATTCAGCACTGGCGGTATTGTACCGGTCGGCACGGCGGCCGTGGCCGGCATGCGATATTCCAACTTTGGCACGGCGAAATCGGCGTGTTGTACGCCGCCAGCGGCATGGGCGATTGCCAACAGGTCCGCTGATGAATCAGGCTCGGGAGAGCCAAGACCAGATTTGTTTGTTTCAGGCGCAGCGTCAACCATCGTCGTCGGTAAGATTGGAGTTTTATCTGGACGAATACTTGAAATGAGTATTCCCCGCCGCTGGGCCTTCGACTCGGCGTCGGCCTGGGTCGGTGCATCAATGACGCCTCGCACGTTTTTTCCGGTCACACCGTCCGCGCCTTCGAACTTCCACTTCATAGACTGCCCCTTTCGAGTTGGCTGATATATTCTATCAGATGGCGAAGCGCGTCCAAATTGCTCAGAACTGATTGCCAACACACAAAAGAAGGGCCAATCAAAGAGGTCGGGGGTTAAAGAGAATTCACCGAAGGTGCAGATTCTCACAATCAGGGGATTGCTCAAGGGGATGGATCGGATCGGGATGCCGCGGACGGGGGATTTGCGGACGTTCCGCAAAGTGCCCATGGCGAAGAAGGCCGGAAAGCGGGGGCGGGAATTGTTCGATCCGGCGGATGATTGAAAAGGTTCGCGATGCAGACCCTACGGGATTGTCTTCTCCGTGTCTCGGTGTCTCTGTGGCACATTCATTCCCACCACGACAACCGGCGCGGCCGCTCTTGACAACCCGCACCAATTAAGGACATTTTTATCCTTTGCTATTCAAAAGGAAACGCCGGATGAAGCGGATTGCGGATAACGTTCGTCGATTGTCGCCGGCGTATTTTGCGCTGGTGATGGCCACGGGGATCATCGGGATCGCGCTGCACCAGATTGGCCTTCGAGCGTTGTCCATCGCATTTTTGTCGCTCAATGTCGTGCAATACCTGGTGTTGTGGGTGCTGACGTTGTGGCGGATCATTCGATATCCAAAAGAGTTCGGCGCGGATTTGATCGGCCATCAATCGGGGCCGGGGTTTTTCACCGTGGTGGCGGGGACGTGCATCCTGGGCAGCCAGTCGATCCTCGTGGCACACGCTCATTTTTTCGCATTCTTTCTGTGGGGTTTGGGGATCGCGCTGTGGGTTGCCCTGACCTATTTCATCTTCGCGGCGTTCACCATCAAGGAGAACAAGCCCTCGCTGGACCAGGGGATCAGCGGCGCCTGGCTGCTGGCGGTGGTGGCGACGCAGGCCATCGCGGTGTTGAGCGCGCTGTTGGCATCCCGGCTGCCGCAGCCGGACCGCCTGCACGTCAATTTCCTGGCTTTGTCCATGTGGCTGTGGGGCGGGATGATGTACATCTGGATGATCTCGTTGATCTTTTACCGGTACGCCTTTTTTCGATTTTCCCCCAATGACCTCTCCCCGCCCTACTGGATCAACATGGGGGCGATGGCCATTTCCACGCTCGCCGGCGCGCGGCTGATCGAAAACGCGGCCGATGCCTGGTTTCTCGAATCGCTCCGGCCGTTCATCAAAGGGTTCACCATTTTCTATTGGGCAACCGGCACCTGGTGGATCCCCATGCTGCTGATCCTGGCGGTCTGGCGTCACGTCTACAAGCGATTCCCGCTGTATTACGATCCGTTGTACTGGGGCGCGGTCTTTCCCCTGGGGATGTACACGGTTTCGACGCTGGAGATGGACCGCTCGATGCGGCTGGATTTCATGTACGTCCTGCCGCGGGTGTTCATTTACGTCGCGGTGGGGGCGTGGATGCTGACGTTTTATGGCATGTTGCGGTCGATTTTCAGAGTCTTTCGGTCAAAACCTGCCCCAATCGACCCGTAGAACGCTTCTTGCCCTCAATGAGCCTATAAACTCCATGGCCGGGCTTGTGTTTTGGCCCGGATGGATTCATCATTCAACCGGCGGCGTTTTGTGCCGCCTTTTGTTTTGGCATTGAAGCGGAAAGCAGCCATTGGCCATGGATCGGAAAATTGAGCCGCCTCCCATGATGGGACAGCCGACGGAACGGGAACCGGGGACCGGGTCAAAATCGGGCAAGCTGGACCGTCGGTACGTCACGGCCGCCTTGATGCTGGTGATGTCGCTGGCGTCGATGGAACAGACCGTCACCAGCACGGCCATGCCCACCATCATCGGCGAATTGCACGGGCTGGAACATTATTCGTGGGTGGCGTCGTTGTATCTACTGGCCGCGACGGTGAGCATGCCGTTGTATGGGCGGCTGGCCGATGCCCTGGGCCGGCGGCGGGTGATCCTGGCATCCATCGTGATCTTCTGCTCGGCGTCGCTGGCGGCCGCCTCGGCCCATTCTATGATGCAGTTGATTCTCTTTCGCGGCCTGCAGGGGCTGGGCGCGGGGGGCATCATGCCGGTGGTGCTGACGATCCTTGGGGATATTTTCACGCTGGAGGAACGGGCGAAAATTCAGGGGCTTTTCAGCATGATCTGGGGTGTGGCGGCGCTGGCCGGGCCGGCGCTGGGGGCTTTTCTGGTGACGGCGTTCGGGTGGCGTTCGATCTTCTTCGTCAACCTGCCTTTTGGCCTGCTGGGGCTGGTGGTGCTGATGTGGAAATACCACGATCACGAAAAGCCACATTCCACCGACATGGACTGGCCCGGACTGGTTTCGCTGGCACTGGGCGGATCGGCCCTGTTGGCGCTGGTCTCGCGCATCGGGCCGGATGGGTGGTCCTGGGGGATGGCCATGGCGTTGCTGGCGCTGACGATCGGATCGACGGTTTATTTTATCCGCAACGAATACAGAACCGCCAACCCCATCATGCCGCCCGATTTGATGGTGCAACGGCTGATCGGCCCTTCGATCGTCGGCAGCTTGCTGATGGGGGCGGGTTATCTGTGCCTGGACACCTACGTCCCGCTCTACGTGCAGGGGGCGCGCGGCGGCGGCGCCACGGCCGCGGCCGGCGTCGTCACGCCGGTGGTGCTGACCTGGGCCATCAGTGGTTTTTTATCCGCGCCGCTGCTGGTGCGATGGGGATTTCGCAAGGTCGCGCTGGGGGGTTCGGCCTTGATCGTGATCGGGTTCGTGGGGCTGGTGCTGGGGGCATGGTGGGGCGCATCGCACTGGGCATTGACGGCCGTGCTGTCGATCACGGGGCTGGGACTGGGGCCTTGCTCGATGAGCTACCTGATCGCGGCACAGGAGAGCGTCACCTGGCAGCAGCGCGGGATCATCACCAGCGGCATCAGTTTCATGCGCACCATGGGCGGGGCGCTGGGGATCGGCGTGCTGGGGGCGCTGTTCAACGCGCTGACGGTGCAGAAATTGGAACGATTCCGCTCGCACGGTGTGGACATCGCCCGATTGCTCGATCCTCATGCGGACGTTCGGTTGCCGCCGGAGATTGTCACCGACGCCCAGCGGATCATCGGGTCGGGGTTGCTGTGGGTCTTCGTGGCGATGATGGTGATGGCGATGATGCAGGTGGGCGTGACGCTCCTGATGAGCGAACAAAAGACCGACCGGGCCATCAGCCGGCAGGAGGCGATGGAGGCGATGGCGGGATAATGCAAACCGTTTTGATGAAGGCTATAGTGACAATATGGACATCAATCTTCTAGTGCTGAACGTTGGAAATTCCCGCCTGGCGGTGGGAACTTTTTCGCGCGGTCAGCTTGAATATTCCAACCGCATCCCGCTCTCGCAGCGGGCCGACTGGTCGGGCAGGATCGCCGAGGCCTGGTCCCGCATCGCCGATTGCGATGACGCCGAAATCGCGGCCGCCGCCGTCAACGCGCCGATGATCGAATCGGTTGAGCACGCCGTCCATCAGGCTACCGGCAAATCCATCCAGTGGGTCGGTAGGGAGATTGACCTGCCCATCAAGGTCCTGACCGAAGACCCAACCAGGACGGGCGTGGATCGCATCCTGAACGTCGCGGCCGCGTATGAACAGATGCGCAAGGCGTGCGTCGTCGTGGACGCGGGAACTGCCATCACGATCGATTGTTGCAACGACCAGGGCGAATTTCTGGGCGGGGCCATCGCCGCGGGGGTGGGCATCTGTCTCGACGGCCTGCATCAGCGGGCGGCCGCGTTGCCGAAGGTTGAATTGCAAGCCCCGACACAGGTCTTTGGCCTTTCCACCCAGCAGGCGATTCTCAACGGCATCCACCACGGCGTCCGCGGCATGGTCAAGGAACTGGTGGAAAATTATGCCACGGAACTGGGCCACTGGCCCGACATCATCGCCACCGGCGGCGATGCGGCCAAACTGTTCGAGGGGTGGGAGATGGTTCACGCCATCGCCCCCGACCTGACGCTCTACGGCATCGCCCTGGCCTATGCCGAGCATCACATCAAACACCACACCTGACACTGGACATGGCCGCCAGCCAAGCAATGCTGTTGACGCCACCCGGAGCCGCCGCCATCGCGGTGGTTCGACTGACCGGGCCGAGGGTGGAGCCGTTTTTACGGGAACATTTCAATCGCCCCACCCCCATCGG
The DNA here is from genome assembly GCA_020853095.1 of Phycisphaerales bacterium. Classification (GTDB taxonomy): domain Bacteria; phylum Planctomycetota; class Phycisphaerae; order Tepidisphaerales; family Tepidisphaeraceae; genus JADYZN01. Next base: position 44,510 of record JADYZN010000070.1, read on the forward strand.
CCGGCCCGTTCACGGCCTGTTGCGCGACCATGAAACGATCCTCGACGATCCGGTCATCCTGCGAATCAATGACCTGAGCGCCGATCTGAATCTTCACGGCGGGCCGTGGGTCATCCATTCGGTCATGGAACTGGCCGGACGCGAAGGGTTTGAACTGCAAAACCATCTGGAATTGCCTCTGGCCGATTCGATGCTGGATGAACAGCAACCGCTGTTGCGCGAGGTGGAATCTCATCTGCCGATGGTCCGAAGCGAATTGGGTCTGCGGGCACTTCTGGCCCAGCCCGGCGCATGGCGGGATGTTCACAATTCTTTTGTCCATCTATCCCACGACCAGCAAAAATCGTTCATTCAACATTGCCTGGATGATCGGGCGCTGATCCATCTTCTTTCCCCCCCCACCGTGGCGATCATCGGATCGCCCAACGTTGGCAAATCGACGCTGGCCAATCAATTGTTCGCCCGTAAACGCTCGATCACGGCCGATCTCCCCGGAACCACCCGCGACTGGGTTGGCGAAATCGCCGACATCGATGGCCTGCCGGTCCTGCTGGTCGACACCGCCGGCATCCGCCGCACCCCCGACCCACTCGAACGCGCCGCCATCGACCAAAGTCACCATCAGGCCCGATCGGCCGACCTGGTGTTGATCATACTGAACGCCGCGGTTGCGCCCGATGAACACGAACGGCAACTGCTGGATCAATATCCGCTCGCCCTGCGCATCATCAACCAGTGCGATCGCCCTTTCACCTGGGATCCGGCCGGATTACACCCTCTGCGCACCATCGCCACCACCGGCCATGGCGTCGATGCGCTGCGTCATCGAATCGCCGCAACTTTTCAATGTGATGATCTGGAAATTCCCCGCCCGCGCTGGTGGACCGATCGTCAACGGCAAATCCTGCTGCGCGCCCTGGATGGCCATCCACAGGCGCTGGCGGAGTTATAACTGCGAACCATCGGGTGATTCGGCCTGTTCGTTGATCTTCATCGTCGTCGCGACATCCCGCATCAATTCCTCATCCTCGCCCAGTGAATTTCCCGCGCTGCTCAGGTGCAAGATGATCGCATGGCTCGGCCGGACCATCGCCACCGCCACAAGCTCCCGCTCGGCCACCACCACGCCGCCGGGGCCTCGCACCTGCCGGGCCACGCTCACCATCGTCCCGGTCTGCCCGGCCATCGCGATCGGATGTGCCACTCTCGCCGCGGCCGGCGGGGCCAATCCGCTTCGAATGATGAACTCCAGCGGCGTCATCTCATCGCGCACCGGCTGTCGCAACACCGACAAAATGCGCGCCCGGCCATCCGACCCTTCCTCCGCCTGCACCAGCAGCACCGGCTCACCCTCGGCCGTGATCGCCCAACCCGACGGCAGCCGCAGGCTCACCGGCCCGAAAGCCTCCATCGGACCCAGTTTCAACGCCGATTCAGCGCTTCGATAATGATCCACCAGCGCCGCCAGCCCCACCGTGGCGAACAAGACCACCCACAGCGTCGCCTGCATCAAAATCCGTCGCCAGCGGGGATACTGCCACGATCTGGACATGAACGATCCTCCCTCCGGGCTTACAACTGCGCCCCGGTCAATTGCAAACGCAACAACAGCAACGCGGCCGAAAGTTGCGGGTCGCAGGCGAGCGGATCGACCTTTTCCGTGCCGGCAGCGGTGTCCTGGGTCGTGGGGGCCTTATCCTGCGAGTCGGTATGTTCCCCGCCTGCCGGAGCGCTGTTCGCCTCCCGCAGGATGTCCAGTTCCTGGCGGGCGTCGATGGCGGCGCGCATCTGGTCGGGGGTCATTTCGATGGTCAAATCGGGATTGACGCCCCAATCCGTCGAGGTCTCCTCGCGATGAATGCACCGGCCGCTGGGCAGGTAATAGTGGCTGGTGGTCAACTTGACCAGCGCCAAACGGGTGCTGAGGGGAAAGAGCATCTGCACGCTTCCCTTGCCGAAGGTGCGCTCGCCGACGATCAGCGCCCGTTTGCGATCCTTGAGCGCGCCGGAAACGATCTCGCTGGCGCTGGCCGAATACTGGTTGACCAGCACCACCATCGGCAGATCGCAGTCATCATCATCCTTGCGGGCGGTGGTGATGCTCGGCGGGTTGGGCGTCTCCCGGTCGGCGTGGGTGCTGACGATCAGGCCGTCACCCAGCAGCTTGTCGCACACCTCGGTGGCCGCCACCATCAGGCCGCCGGGGTTGTACCGAAGGTCCATGATGATGCCGCGGGCGCCCTGCGACCGCATCTCATCGACCGCCCGGCTGAAATCCTCGCCGGTGGTCTTGGTGAAATTGGTGATCCGAACGTAGGCGATCTTCTGTTCCGGATCGACAAAATAGCTCCAGCCGCCGCCGGGCTGGTGTTTCCACCCCTTGATGCTGGCGACCTTGATCGTCTGACGGCGGATCGTGAAATCCTTCGTCTGGCCGTCGGGGCTTTTGATCGTCAGGCGAACGCGGGTGTTTTCCGGGCCGGTGATCAGCTTCACCGCCTGCGTCAACGAAATCCCCTTGGTTTTTCGTCCGTCGATGTGGGTGATGATGTCGCCGGCCTTGATGCCCGCCTCATACGCGGGGGTGTCCTCCAACGGCGTGGCGACCTTCAGATTGCCATCCTCATCGGTCTGGATCTGAATTCCCACGCCGCTGAATTCACCCTGCGTCTGCTTGGTGAAGTCGGCCAGATCGCTGGGCCAGATCATGCTGCTGAAAGGGTCCAGCTCGCCAAACGCCCCGTCGGAAAATTCGCTGACCAGCACCTCCTCCGGCAGATTCACCGTGGCGGCGTTGGCGGATTTCAGTTTGGCCAGCGCATTGCGAAGCACAAGTTGCTCAGACCCTTCATCGGCCTGCCGGGCCTGTTTGTCCAGCTCATCGAGCGTGGCCAGAAACTCGGCCTTTTTGGATTCATCCTTCAGGCCGGCGAAGGTTTTCCCCAACCCTTCGGTCGTGATCAACGCCCGCAGGCCATTGATTCCACCCTCCATCAGTGTTTTATAACTCACCTCGCGATAATATTGCTCGCGCACGTCCACCAGCGCATCCCAGAGCATATCCGACCGAACGCCGCGCAACGTTTCGGTCCAATCGGTCATGATTTCGGCATCGGCCTCATCGTCCGCCGGTTTGGTGGCCGGTTGGGTGGCGGGGCTGGTGGTCGGCTTGAGCAGTTGATCCACCGCGTCGCGTTCCTTGCTTTCGGCCTCCCGAAGCGCGTGGAATTCCTCCGGCGTGTACATCGCGATCAACCGGACGTGCCGGGTGGCGGCCTTGAGCCGATCCTTCCAGTGCGGGTTGGAGGGTTCAACCGATGCCAGGTCGGAATAGACCCGCAACGCCTTGATCCACTGGTGCGCCTCCTCGTACTGTTTGGCCAGCGTGGACGTGGTCTGGATCAGGTTTTTGACCCACGGTTCATTGGCGAAGGCCGCCTTGTCATCGGCCAGCCCATACGCCCGTGCGGCCACGTCAATCGCGTAGCTGTCCTTGAAATGTTCCAGCAGCAGATGAACCTCATCCACCGCCTTTTGATATTGCTTCTGGCGTTCGGCCGCGAAGGTGTCGTGCTGGACCTTGAATTGTTCAACCCATCGGGCCATCAGCGTGGTGGCCGGATCGTGGGCCTGCCGTGCGGCCTTGTTGATCAGCTCGCTGGCGACGCCAAAATCGCCCCCCCGCAGCGCGACAAACGCCTCGCTTTTAAGCTGATTGGTCGATGCAAGCTCATCGCCACCGCGGGCGATCTGCGTTCCCAGCGCCATCGCCCCGGCCAGCGCGATTATCACCCACCGTCCATGATTCAGCAGTCGCCTCATGCAAACGCCCTTTCTGTATGAATTAGAGCCTATGGACTGAAAACCCGCAGGTCAAATGCACGGGAATCAAGCGAATTCAGCCGATCCGCGCACCCACCTTGATCAAGACGCTCGCGGCGGAACAAAGTTCTCTTAGGCTCTGTCTAAAAACCCCGCGGCCTCGCGACGGCTCGGAACCGCCTTGGCCGCCAGGCGTCACCGTGAGAACCGGGTCCTCAGACCCTTCGAGCGGTGACAACGACGCGGACGAGGCGGTTCCGAGCCGCCTTCGGTAGGCCCG
>JADYZN010000071.1 GCA_020853095.1 Phycisphaerales bacterium
CGGGCCTACCGAAGGCGGCTCGGAACCGCCTCGTCCGCGTCGTTGTCACCGCTCGAAGGGTCTGAGGACCCGGTTCTCACGGTGACGCCTGGCGGCCAAGGCGGTTCCGAGCCGTCGCGAGGCCGCGAGATTTTTAGACAGAGCCTAGGCGCTCTGCGGCCGGCCGAATAATAATTCGACAAAAGGCCGGTCTTCGTATCGGAAATAGACGTAGGCGTGATCCCCCTCCTGCAACATCGTATCCCCCCTGGCCGCCAGAACGTGGCTGCCCCGAATCACCAGCACCACCGACGCCTTGGCCGGCAGCTCGATCTGCCGCAACGAAGCGCCGCACACCGCCACCGCCGGGCTGATCAAAAACGCGACCAGTTCCCCTTCCAGCGGATGGGGTGAATTGATCTCCAGCGCCGTCTGCGGCGCGGGGCGTTCGGGAACGTTTAATTTGGCCCAGCGCGTGGTTCGGCGCAGCGTCGATCCGGGAATCAGGCTGCTGACGACCACGATGAAAAAGACGGTATCGAAGACCCGCTCGGCCCCCGGAACCCCCGCCAGCACCGGAAACGTCCCCAAAATGATCGGCACCGACCCGCGCAACCCCACCCATCCGATGTACGCAATCTGTTTCAGTGAATACCCGAACGGCAGCAACAACGGAAAAACCGCCAACGGCCGGGCGATCAGCGCCAAAAACAACCCCACCGCCAATCCGATCCCCGCCACCTGCATCAACCGCGAAGGGAAGACCAGCAACCCCATCATCAAAAACATCCCCACCTGACTCAGCCACGCCATGGCGTCGTGAACCCGCGCCAGGCCGTTTTTATACGGCAATGGCGAGTTGCCCAGGATGACCCCCGTGATGAAGACCGCCATCACGCCGCTGCCATAGGCCAGCGTCGCCGCCCCGAACGAAATAAACGCCACCGACAACGTCAGCACCGGGTACAGCCCCACCGTCCCCAGCGTGACCTTGGGCAGCATTTTTCGAGCCAGCCCCCCGATGGCCACCCCAACCCCCGCCCCCACCACCAGTTGCACCACAACCGACAACGCCGCCGACCACCCGGGCAGCTTCTGGCCTGTGATCGACTCGATGATCGTCAACGTCAGGATGATCGCCATCGGATCGTTCAAGCACGATTCCACCTCCACCGTGTGCCCGACCTTGGGTTGAAGATGCAGGCTCCCTCCCCGCAATACCGCGAAGACCGCCGCCGCATCGGTTGACGATACCACCGCACCCAGCAACGCCGCCTCGCTCCATGACAAGCCTAGGAACCGCGCGAACACCGCCACCAGCGCCGCCGTCGCCGCAACGCCGGCCGTCGCCAGCACCACCGAAGGGTATAAAACCTGCCGAATCGCCGCCGCCGAGGTGTTGAACCCCCCATCGAACAAAATCAGCACCAGCGCCACGTTCCCCAGTCGCACCGCCAGCCCATAATCCTCAAATGGATAACCCAACAACCCCTCGGTACCCGCCATCATCCCCACCCCCAGAAACAGCAGCATCACCGGCACGCCCAGCCGATCCACCACCCGGCTGAACACCACGCTGATCGCCACCAGCACCCCCAGCACCAGCAGCATGATGCCGGAACTGTTCGGCTCGCTCAACGACAGGATGGAAAACCAATGCCACGCTTCAGTCATTCATCTCCCGGACGCCATTCGCCCCCGCATCCTAACGAAAAATCCGTCGCGTTGCCCAACCCATTGGTTTTAACAATACCTCGATTCGATATTTAATCATTTTTGGATGGATCGCGCCCTCCTACAATCTCTTAAAGAAAGGAGTCTCCATGCAAGCACAACCCTTGATCGTCACCAAGACCGACCTGGATCGACTCCGCGAGCACGTCCGCGCCGCCCGCGGCTCATGGCACACCTACGTCCCAACGGTCGAAATTCTCGAACAGCGCCTCCAGCGGGCGCAGGTGGTCTCCTCCGACCAAACGCCAAGCCAGACCATCACCATGAACACGCGATTCCGGCTGCGCTACCCCAAAACCGGCCGCGATGAAATCCGCACGCTGGTCTATCCCTGGGAGGCCGACATCCTGGCGGACAAATGGTCCGTGCTCTCCCCCTTTGGCCTGGCCGCGCTGGGCACGCAGGTCGGTGATTTCATCTGGTGGGCCGAGGACGACCAGTCCCACACCGCCCGGATCGAAGAAATCTGCTATCAGCCCGAAATGGCCGGCGATCGGCATTTATGATTCATGGCATGGTTCCATGAAATCAGGGGAATACAACCTGCCAGCCAGAAAGGAGTTGGACATGCGTATCGAAATTCACGGCCTGCCGGTCCCTTCCGGCGATGCTTTGCGATCCCGTACACAAACCCGCCTCTGGTTGGCCGCACAGCGCCATGCCCGCCGATTGGCATGGATCAGCGTGTTGTTCACCGAACACGATGGCGAAGGAGAGGCGCATCGGACCACCTGCACAATCTCCGCCGCTCTGCATCATGGTGGATCCATCGATATTCGGCACACGGATGTCGATCCATTCATCGCCCTGGACCTGGCATGCGTTCGATTTGAACAGGCTTTGGTGCATCTGACGCCCGATATCGTGTCGGCCGAGATGGGTGAATCAACACTGTGGGAGACATCGGCCTGATTCTCCGGGCCTGAAGGCACAAACCATCCTCCGGATCAATCCGCCATGGTCATGGCCGCCGGGGCGTTCTACAATGTCTCCTGATGCAACAGTTGACCCCACGGCAGATCGTATCGGAACTGGATCGTTTTATCGTCGGCCAGGCGGACGCCAAGCGCGCCGTCGCCGTCGCCATCCGCAACCGCTGGCGCCGACAGCAGTTGCCCGAACACATGCGCCAGGATGTGGCCCCCAAGAACATCATCATGAGCGGCCCCACCGGCGTGGGCAAAACCGAGATCGCCCGCCGATTGGCCGGCCTGACCGGCGCCCCCTTCATCAAAATCGAGGCGACCAAATTCACCGAAGTGGGTTATCACGGCCGGGATGTCGATTCGATGATCCGCGACCTGCTCGATTCGGCCATCCAGATGGTGCGCGATGAGATGACCGAGTCCATCAAAACCCCCGCCGAAGAACACGTCGAGGAACGGCTGCTCGACTGTCTTTTGCCCAAAAACGAAACGACCCTCTCCAGCTTTGAAGATGAGGAGGCCAAATCCAAACGCCAGCGCACGCGGGATAAATTGCGCGAACAGCTTCGCGCCGGCGAACTGGAAGACCGCATGGTCGAAATCGGCATCGAGGAGCGTTCCACCGTGGTCGGTGTGCTCGGTCAGGCGGGCATGGAGATGGACGTCGAATTCCAGAACATGTTCGAGAAAATGCTCCCCACCAAGCGGGAAACGCGCAAGCTTTCCGTGCGGGATGCCCGCAAGGTCTTGTTCTCCCAGGAAGCCGACAAAATGCTCGACCGCGACAAGGTCAGCCGAACCGCCATCGAACGGGTCGAGCAGATGGGCATCGTCTTTCTCGACGAAATCGACAAAATCTGCGGCACCGATTCCAAGCACGGCCCGGATGTCTCCCGCCAGGGCGTCCAGCGTGACCTGCTGCCGCTGGTCGAAGGCTCCACGGTCATCACCAAGCACGGCCCGGTCAAAACCGACCACATCCTCTTCATCGCCGCCGGCGCATTTCACAGCGCCAAACCCTCGGACCTGATGCCCGAGCTGCAGGGTCGGTTCCCCATCCGCGTGGAATTGCAGGATTTAACCCGCGACGATTTCGTCCGCATCCTGCGCGAACCGCAAAACGCGCTGACCCGCCAGCAGATCGCCCTGCTGGGCACCGAAGGCGTGCAGATTCGATTTGAAGATGGCGCGATCGACACCATGGCCCAGATCGCCTACGACATCAACCGCCGCGACCAGAACATCGGCGCCCGACGGCTTTACACCATCATGGAACGGGTCTTTGAAACCATCAGCTTCGACGCCCCCGACAAGGTGGAGAAAAAAATCACCATCACCGCCGACTACGTTCGCCAGCGTCTGGCCGATGCGGTCAAGGATGAGGATCTGAGCAAGTTCATCCTATGATTCCCGCGGATGAACCATCCCCCACACCGATTCCAGCAGCCCATCCAACCCGCGATGGGTGGCGCCGGAGATCAATAAAATCTCCTTGTCCGGCAATTCACGCCTCAAATTCCCGATCGCCTCATCATCCACCGCAAGGTCCATCTTGTTGGCCGCGATGATTTCCGACTTGGCGGCCAGCGTCGGGCTGAACGCCTCCAGCTCCCGCCGGATGATGCGATAATTATCCGCCGGCGACGACCCATCCAGCGGATACAAATCCAGCAGATGAACAATCACCTTCGTCCGCTCAATGTGACGTAAAAACGCCATCCCCAACCCCGCCCCGCCGTGCGCCCCCTCAATCAGCCCCGGAATGTCCGCCACCACCATCCGACGGTCCGGCCCCAACGCCACAATCCCCAACTGCGGTTCCAGCGTGGTGAACGGATAATCCGCGATCTTTGGCCGAGCGGCCGAGATCGCACTCAAAAGCGTGCTTTTCCCCGCGTTGGGCATCCCAACCAGCCCCACATCCGCGATTAACTTCAGTTCCAATCGTAAGTTACGTTCCTGGCCCTCGGTCCCCGGCTCGGCATATCGGGGCGTTTGATTCACCGGCGACTTAAAATGCCAGTTCCCACGACCACCCCGTCCACCCTTGGCAATCGTCACCCGCATCTGCGGCCGATCCAAATCCGCCAGCAGCGTTTGATGATCCTTGTCATAAATCAACGTTCCCGGCGGCACGCGGATGATCAAATCCTCTCCGCTTTCGCCGGCCATTTTCTTCCCCATGCCCCCTTCCCCGCGCGGTGCTTTCCAATGGTGTTTCCCCGAAAAATCCAGCAACGTGTTTTCGCTCGGGTCGGCCCAGAAAATGACATCCCCCCCGTCGCCTCCATCCCCTCCATCCGGGCCACCTTTGGGAATGTACTTCTCCCGACGAAACGACACGCAACCCGCCCCGCCGTCCCCCGCCTTCACATGGATGACCGCTTCATCAACAAACATGCCGCCACCCGTCAAACAGCAAGACGTGAAACATCTACCGGGCAAAACCGCCCTGATGGATGTTTCACGTCTTTTCTTTCAAATAGCGCAAACATTGCGCCAACAATTACTTACGCGCCAACCGCTTCACGCACATGCACCTTTTTGCCTTGGAATTCAACCTTGCCGTCCCGCAGGGCGAAAAGCGTGTCATCGCTTCCAATGCCCACGTTGAATCCCGGCGTGAACTTGGTGCCGCGCTGCCGGACGATAATCGACCCGGCCGACACTTCCTGCCCACCATACGCCTTGACGCCCCGATATTGCGGGTTGCTGTCCCGGCCGTTGCGGGTACTGCCTTGACCTTTCTTATGTGCCATAAATCACCTGCTCAATCTTACCCATAAAAGACCCACCCGGTTCAAACCGGGCGGGGAAATCTAACGGAATTTCATGGTAAATACAAGCCGACCTTACCGCATCACCCATTGTTGCGATTTTTCGACCACCGCATCCGGGCCGCCGAAGGTTTCATCGCCTCGGACGAGGTAGGTGAGCATGAGGGTTTTGCGGAGGATGACCGGCTGGCCGTCGGCCCCTTTGACGGGGTTGCCCTGGTCGTCTTTCAGATAAACCCATTCGCCATTCAGGCCGGTGGCGAAGATCGAAAACTGGCCCATTCGCAGTTTGGGTTCCCGCCAGATGGCGACGCTGTCGATGGCTTGGTCTTCGCCGATGCGGATTTCAGGGCCAACCGACAACGGTGGCTGAAGCAAGTCATTTTTTGTCCGTGCCTTGATGGCATCAAACACGGCCGGCGGAATGTTGTCATCGCTTCGCATCACCGCGCCATCATCCCCGAGCAATTCAAACATCGGCAAAAACAACTGTTCCTGGCGGGTATTGTTGGTTACGGTGTAAGTGACGTACCAATAGGCACTTGCGGTTAATTCGCCAGGTGCTTTGACCACAATCCGCTGCGGCTGGCTGTGGGAAAAATTCAATTCCCATGAGATGGGATAAGGACTGGGCTTGGGATACTCCCCGGCCTGCGCTGCATTGACCAGCAACAGGCACATACCAAAGGCCAAAAACAAGCTCAGCGGTCGATTCATGGATGTCACTCCGGGCTGGATTGAAACTTTAGTATTTTGCGCAAACCTCGGCACAAGGTATTCTTACGGCCTGTGAGCGTACTGTCAAATTTATTCAAACGAGCCGATTCCACCTCCCAGGGCAATCGCGAGTAGTTCTTTCATATCATAATCTTGCGATTGCGCTTTGCCATCCTTCCCGTTAACCTGTTTCTTTCGTCGCGAAGCTTCGCTGGTTGCACAACTTGACTCCAACACACAGGAG
>JADYZN010000072.1 GCA_020853095.1 Phycisphaerales bacterium
CGATTTTCGCGGCCATTTGGGCGATCTGGAACCTGCTGGCGGCGAATGCGCGAAGAAATGACGAATCACAGTGGAAAAGTGGAAGTTCGGCGCTTCCACACCTGGCCGCGTGAGTCACGCCGCACGCTGGGCGGAAAAGCGACTAAAACCACGGGCTGCTATGGGGTGACATTTCTACTCCGGTACAACACGGGTAACGGTTGTGGGGTTGTCCGGATGGGGGGGTTGGCATAGAATTTTACATCAGGCCATTCGTGTGGATGGCCGGAAATTCAAAGGTGGTGGAGTTCGCCTGAAACCGCTCTGTGAATGAGCCAATAACTCCTGTCGGGCCGATGGTCCGCCGGGAGGATGTGTCTTTCGATGCCTCGGCCGGCGGGCCGGGGCATTGTTCGTTTGGAAAGGAACTTGCGATGAGAGACATGATTATTCGGTATGCGGCGATCGGGATGGCCGGGTTTCTGGGCGCCGTGGCGCGGGTGGTTTGCGGGCAGTTGTTCGGGGGGATCAACGTTCGATTCCCCATCGGCACGCTGTTCATCAACGTGGTGGGGTGTCTGCTGATCGGGTGGTTCATCGTGTATGCCGGCTCGCGCGAATTGTCGGACAACACCCGGCTGATCATCGGCGCGGGGTTCGTCGGCACGTTTACGACGTTCTCCACGTTCATCCACGAATCCAATCAACTGGCCGATCAGAACGCGGCGTTGAAGGCGGGGTTGAATCTCGTCGGCAGCCTGGTGCTGGGGCTGGTGGCCGTCCGGCTGGGGGCGTACATCGGGCGTCGAATGTGAGGGAAAGTCCGGCTTACTTTTTCAGGAAATTCGCCAGCAGCCGCTCACCCTGTTCGGTCAGGAAGGATTCGGGGTGGTATTGGACCCCTTCCAGCGGCCAGGATTTGTGGCGGATGCCCATGATTTCATCCTGGTCGGTCCAGGCCGAGACTTCAAATTCGGCCGGCAACGTCCCGCGTCGGATGATCAGCGAATGATAGCGCGTGGCGGTGAAGGGATCGGGCATTCCCGCGTAGATCGTCCGCCCATCGTGAAAAATCCGGTCGGTCTTGCCGTGCATCAGCCGATCGGCCCGTTCCACCACCGCGCCGAAACTGAATCCGATGCACTGATGGCCGAGGCACACCCCCAGCAACGGCACGCGCGGCGCGAAATGGGTGATCACCTCGTTGGAAATCCCACCCTCTTTTGGCGTGCAAGGCCCCGGCGAGATGACGATGTGGGTGGGTTTCAATTCCTCGATCTGCCGGATCGTCACCTTGTCGTTGCGGAAGACCTTCACCGGCTGGCGCGGCGAGACTTCACCCAGCTTTTGCACCAGGTTGTAGGTGAACGAGTCGTAGTTGTCGATCAGGACGATCATGGGCTTGCATAAGCGTAGGGATTTATCCATTGGCTTTCAAATCCCATTGCAATTGTCCGGCCGAAGCCTAGCTTACAGGCCATGCTTCTGGCGGTGCGGTTTGATCAGCCGATGATCTGGGCGGTGTTGATCGGGTGGACCCTGTCGGTGGTCCTCCACGAGCTGGCCCATGGGGTGGTGGCGTACTGGGGCGGCGATTACACGATCCGGCAGCGCGGCGGGCTGACGCTCAATCCGCTGCAATACGTCGATCCGTTCGGGAGCATCATCCTGCCGATCATTTTTCTGCTGCTGGGGGGCATTCCGCTGCCCGGCGGGGTGACGTACGTCCGCCGGGACCTGCTGCGCAGCCGCAACTGGGAGGCCGCCATGAGCGCGGCCGGGCCGGCGATGAACGTGCTGCTGTTTTTCGCCTGCGCGCTGCCGTTGCACCCGATGTTTCACTGGTTCGACCCGATGGCCCCCGGCGAACAGCTCCCCAACGCGGCCATTTTTCTGGGGGCGATGGCGGTGTTGCAGCTCGTCGCGGCGCTGTTCAATCTGGTCCCCATTCCGCCGCTGGATGGGTTTAACATCCTGGGCGCGTACATGAACCATGACCTGCGCCGGAAACTGGCCGGCCCGCCGGTGGGATTGTTCCTGTTTGTCGCCTTTTTCGTGCTGTTGTGGAGGGCGCCCGACCTGATGGATCTGATTTATCACCAGGTGGTCGAACGGTTTCTGGGGCTGATGGGGTTTGATTACGCCCGGCAGGACATGGTTCGCCGGTCGTTCAATATCGCCCTGTTCGGCTCGTCGAATTGACCGTCAAATCGATCTGAAGTTGACGATGACTCGTTGTCGGGGCACATTGATGGGCATGGAGACGCCGGGACTCGATTCGCTGATTGGCGTTGGACAGGCGATCGAACTGATCGACGCCGTGTCGGTGACACCCCGCTCGACGCTCAAGCCGTTGCGGCAGGCGTTGGGGTTGAGGTTGGCCGAGGCGGTGATGGCCGACCGCGATTATCCCCCTTTTGATAAAAGCCAGATGGATGGGTACGCCGTTCGGCAGGCGGATGTGCCGGCCGAGGGTTCCGCGCCCGCGGCGTTGAAGGTGGTGGGGGAGGTGGCGGCCGGACAGTGGAGCGACCGGCCGCTGGAGCCGGGGCAGGCCGTGGCGATCATGACCGGCGCGCCCCTGCCTCCGGGGGCCGATGGCGTGGTGCCGATCGAACAGGTTCGGCCCGGCCCGGCCGCGGATCAGATTCTGATTTCATCGGGCGACTGGCGGCGGATGGTCTCGTGGCGCGGGGCGGATGGGAAGAAAGGTCAAACCGTTCTTCAGGCGGGGCAGTTGATCGGCCCGGCACAAATGGCCGTCGCCGCGATGGTGGGCACGGGGATGTTGCGGGTGTGGGATCGGCCCAGGGTCGCGATCTTGTCCACCGGCGATGAGCTGGTCGAGATCGGCCATCCTCCTTCGCCCTGGCAGATCCGCAATTCCAACAATTCGATGCTTTATGGCCTGCTGCGCCAGATGAACGCCGACGTGGTGGACCTGGGCATTTCGCCCGACCGGCCGGACGATCTGCGTTCGGTTCTGCGCGATGGGCTGATGCACGATGCGCTGCTGGTCAGCGGCGGCATGAGCATGGGGAAATACGATTTTGTTCCCAAAATTCTCCAGGAGCTGGGGGTCAGGCTGATGATCACCAAGCTGCGGATCAAGCCCGGCAAACCCTTTGTCTTCGGCATCGGCCCGCGCGGCGACATCCCGCCGGAGGTGGATGAGCAGGCGTACGCGGAGATCGCCCGCGCGCCCCGCCCGCCGTTGGGATCGGCCGGTTCTTGTTACGTTTTTGGTCTGCCGGGCAATCCGGTCAGCGCGTTTGTCTGCACGGTTCGATTCGCATGGCGATTGTTGGCACGTCTGGGGGGCGGCCCGGTGATTGAGCCGTGGCGGGATGGAATTTTGCAACAGGACCTGCCGGCCAACGGCCCGCGCGAGTTTTATCTGCCGGCCCGGATGGAGGGGGAGAAAGTTTATCCGCTCAATTGGCGCGGCTCGGCCGACCTGTTCACGCTGGCCGGGGCACAGGGATTGTTGGTTCGACCTGAAAACGCCCCGGCCATCGCCGCCGGCCAACCGGTGCGTATCCTGCATCTGGCGGAATCATAAGTCGTTGAGGGTCATTGTTTTACCGCTGCCAGGGCATAAAACGGTCTTCCTTCGCGGCGATATTTTCGTTCAAAATTCGTCCCCACGAATTCCCCTTCGCCGGCCGATCCGGGGCGATTGTAATCCACGATGGTTAAAGCGGACCCGCGCACGGCCGGTTCGATGTTTTCTTCGAAATATCCCTGATGGTCGGTCACCACCTGCAATCGCCCGCCGGGAATTAAAATTCGTTGGACCACCGGCATGAATTTGTCCTGGAGCAATCTCCGCTTGTGATGGCGGGCCTTGGGCCAGGGGTCGGGGAAATAGACATGCAGCACCGCGATCGACTCGGTGGGGACAAATTCAGTCAAAAAGAAGGAGGCTTCCGCCCGCACGGTTCGGGCGTTGAGACACTGGTTTCGCCGAAGCCGGTCCGAGGCGTATCGCCAGAACCACCTGGCCCATTCGATCCCCAGAAAGTTGGTTTGCGGGCGGGCCTTGGCTTGTTCGGTGAGGAACGTTCCCTTGCCCATGCCGATCTCGATTTCGATCGGATGGTCGTTGCCAAAAAGCGTTCGCCAATCCAGCGGCCGGGAAATTTTTTCCACGTCCAGGGCGATCGGCTCGATGATCAATTCACGTTTGGTCTGCATCGCGGGGGGAGTATACCCCAACCGGCCGAGCTACGTCCTGTCTGAGATGAACGAACCTCTCGGTTTCATTGATCCCGATGAGCGTCGATGCCGGCGGTCGTAAAACAAACGGTATGGAATCCAGACCATCACCCCCACGATCACCAGTGCGATCAGCCAGTTTGCCCGCAGCCAGAACATCGCGGCCACGGCGATGTACCCCGCCAGTTCGATCAACCCCATCAACCAGCGTACCGACCGGACGCCGGCAAGGGTACGCATCCAACTCGTGCTTCGGGCCAACACGGCCGAATTATAACGGAAATCATCGATCAGGGGGGAACAACCCCATGGATTCTCGACTTTTTATCCTGTGATTGCGAAATATTGCGGTGATTCAGCCCAGCAACGACTGGATCATCTCTCGCGACAGCGCTGGACGATTGGATGGCCGGTTGGAGGCCGTGCCATTGATTTGCGCTGTCGCCTGTTTCAACAACGCCGGCGCATCGTGTTGAATTCCCAACCGCCTTGCCGGCAGCGCATCGATCGCATGGGCATGTTCCATCGGCGAGGGATGAATCAACACCGCGGCCGGATCACGGGTCAATTGTTGAAAATGCTCCCGGCCGGTCATTTCGCCGCCCCAACACGCCGAATAGTCGGCCAATCCACCCCAACCCCGTCCGTAAATCCGCAATGGAAACTGCCCGCGCAACAACAGCCGGGCAATCCCCTGTTGATACGCGGGGATGAGCAACTGATTGACAAACAAGGACTTATCCATCGTCTCTTCGGCGATGGACAAGGTTCGCATCCGCTGGAGCAGGTATCGATCGGGATGATTTCCCAGCCGAAACGGATCATCAACCAGCTCCCTGGCGATCTGTTCCCACAAAACCCTCTGGCTGGACAATTCGCACACGGCCGGCGGGGGCTTGAGGTCATGGGCATCCGCCAGCAGGACCAGTTGCGATTCGGCCGGCGGCTCGATGGCGGGCGGTTTGTCGATGGTGGGCCAGGCGGCCACCCGAATTCGATCTTCAGGCCAGCCCGCCGCGACCGCGATGGGCTTCCACCGCTCATCGGCCAGCAACACCGCATCCTTGGACGCGCCAGAGACAAAAGAACCGACGCGCGGGCCGGTGACCCATGTCACCCACGGCCGGTCCATCGGGAAAATGCCCGGCGTATCCGCACGAAACCGATTGGATGCGACCATCACCCCCGCATCCGCCGACGCCTGTGCCAACGCAAGGGAGGATGCGGCGGCCGGGTCGTCCGGGTTGAATAACACCATTCCACCCGCATCGAAGGCATCGCACGCCTTGGCCAACATCCATCCCGCATCATCCCACAATCGAAATTCCATCGGCGCGACGATGCACCAGGGTGACGATGCGCCAACCGGCCCGCGGGCAAGATTTTGTAATCGTTCCCGCCTTCGCTGATTGATCCGCGTAAACGCCTGCTCGGCGGTGCGGACCAGCGACTGCCCCGGCTCATCGGCCAGCAACAGGGTGCGAATGAAATGCGATGGGGTCGCCAGCCCCGGATGGTCGTCGAACAATCGCTCGATCCCGGTCGTCAGGTCTTCGCCATGACAAAACCAGAGCCGATGGGCCTGAATCTCGGCCGAAAAATCTTCGCACGCCAGCATCACCTGCAATGCCGCGGGGTCGTTCAACAGGACCAGCATCGCCTGATTCCGCCCGATCGCATCGAGCGCCACGCGAATCTGCGCGGCATGACATGGGTCCAGAAAACATCCCGTCCGCCCCCCCAGTTGCATCGACTTGAGCATCTGTCTCGCCGCCAGCAACGGCACCGAACACCCGCCCAGCCAATCCCCATTCGCATCCATCGCCGTCAACGCCCCATCACGGCCAAACAGATACTCCAACTTCGGCATTTCCTCCCCCATGCCCACGGCCAGCTCCGGCTGTGTCCGCCCCAGCGCCACCCGGTTCAGTTCATAATTTTTCCCAGCCCGCTCATTCGCGCAGGTTCGCACTCCGGGCGCCAGGGTAAGCATGACCATACCGATTTATCGGACATTCAATGGATAATGGATGAACGCCAACGCCCGGAACCTGAGTGGAGGGCGGCGGCCTCCGCCGCCGAATTTGGCCGGGGAGGAGGCACGGCGTCGCGGAGCGACGCCCTCCAGGGATGAAAACGGGGTCGGGGATCGTTACAGGGTGGGCCTTGGCTCACCGATTTATTTTTCCCGGCGATTGACCCGGTCGCTGACGTACAGGTCCAGGTAAAAATAGAGCAGGTCGCGGCCGGCGACGTTGCGGGTGCGGGAA
>JADYZN010000073.1 GCA_020853095.1 Phycisphaerales bacterium
AGCACCTTCAGCACATCCCGTTCCCGCTGTGACATCAATATCCGATCTTTCTCCATCCCTTACAGTGGAGCCGAAACCGGACATTTCTACCTTGCTAAGACCGGACATTACTATTTTGCTACGACAATGATGGCCTTTGCCGTTTGCTTTGCGTCCATCCTTGGCTAAAGTATCCCCTCCAATGTCCGATTCGCCACGCATTCCCGCCCCGCCGCCCCTGGTGGCTTTGGCCGCATGGATCATTCCCGGCGGCGGTTACTGGATGATCCGACAGCGCGACCGCGGCACGGTGATCGGCGTCAGCATCATCGTGCTGTTTGTCCTCGGCATTCTGATCGGAGGCATCCGGGTGGTCGAAGCGCCGCCTGCGATATCGCAAATCCTTCAGAGGCCGTGGTTTATCGGCCAGTTTCTGGTCGGACCGCTGGGGCTGATCGCCGCATGGGTTTCCAATGGCCTTGCGACCAGCGCCGCTTATGCGGACGTGATTTCCCATTCCCGCATCAACGAGATCGGCACGCTGTACACCGCCGTCGCCGGCATGTTGAACCTGATGGCCATCATCGACGCCGCCTATCGGGCCAGCCAGGAGAAGCCCCGGTGATCGCATTGCTGGCCGATCATGCCCCGCTGTTCATCCGTCCGCTGCCGGTCTGGAACGTCTGGTGGCTGTTGATGCTGCCGCTGTGCGTCGGCGTGGCGATCGTCTACAAGTCGATCAAGTGCAATTCGATGAAATCCGTCCCGCGCGAAGCCACGGTCATCGCCGTCTGGATCATCCTGGGGATGGCCGCCGCGGCGGCGGTTCTGGCCGGCTTGATGCATTTCATCGAGCGGTAATGGCCCGCCGCCATCGCCGCGATCCACCGGCGATCCTTCCCATCAGTTGTTTTTTCTCGCCTGTCGAAGCGCCGATTTGGCGGCCTCGTATCGATTGTTCTTCTGACGGTTCACCAGCAGATTCACATCGTACGCCGACAACCCATAATGCGACCCCACCGCGTTCAGCAGCGTCAATTCCTGCGGCTGGATCTTGCCATCCGCCAGCGCTTCATCGGCCATGGACATCATCCATTCCCGCGCCTCGTTGCCATCGCGCGGTTCGGGAATGTCGATCTCGCCCGACTGGGCGGCACTGAACAATATCTTCAGCCGATCCGGAGAGACATTCCGCCGTTTGGCGGCCGTCTCCAGCATCCACATCTCCTGTTCGTTGGTCTTCCCATCGGCCAGGATCATCTTGACCATCCAGACCAGCGCTCCGGTTCCTTCGGGAGAACCATCGGCCATCCCACCGGCCGTTCCATCGGCTATCGCATCAGCCGCCGGCGCGATTGGCGCCGTGGAACCGGCGGCACTGTTGATCAGCCGTTGAATCTTCTCCTCCGCCAGCCCTCCCACATCCAGCAGGATCCATCCATGCGTGCCATCGTTCAGCACCATCCCGCAGAAAGGACATGAATTGGTCTCGCCGCCCGATTCGGGGGCGCCGCAGTTGGGACAGTGGGCCGAGGAGATGCTCAGGTTGACGTCGCTTGTTTCGCCGCTGCGACGACCCAGCACCAAACCCGTCCGCGACAAAACCCCCTGGCCGGTATTGTGGGGCCGGCCCTGCGCATCGGTGGAAAACCGCGTCCCCGACCATCGCACCTCGACCACCGCGCGCTGCCACTGGCCATCGTCCAGCATCGCCAGCGTTCGCACCTTTCCCACGCCGCATTCGCCGAACCACCAGCGTTGATTCATGGCCTTCAGTTGCGCCTCGTACTGCTGACAGAACGGTTCGGAGGCGATTTTTCGCACCGCCTTGACGTTCCCTTCGCGTTCGCTGGTTCGCAATCGCCAGAACATGACCGATGCCCGATCCTCCAGCGCCTGCAGGTTGAATTGCGGATCGGCCTGACGGATGGCCGCCACGCCGGGAACCTGGTCCGAAGCGATCCCCTCCCATTCCGATTCCTGCGTGATCTCCGCCAGCACCCAATCATATTGGCCGCTGCGCAGTAGCGCCTTGCAATGCGTGCAGTTGGCCGACTCGTTCATCTCGATGGCCGCCCCGCAGTTGGGACAGTTCCCTTCGATCAGGCCGGTCTGGTTGGGCCGGGTCTGCGCGCCGCGATGTCGAAGGAACGACCAGAATTCGGCGAATTCTTCATCGGCCGACGAACCTCCCACTTTTTTCCCATCCGCCAGCGACACCTCGTAATCCACCGCCGAGGCGTCGATCCGCACCGTGATTTCATCAAACCCGCCGCGTGATTCCACCGCGCTCAGGCCCATCTCCACAATGCGGATGTTTTCCATTCTGTCGCGCAGGCCCAGAAATTTCTGTTCGGCGATCTGGAGCGCAAATCGCTCGTGGATGCCGTCGGAAATGAACGGCCGGACGGTGTGAAGGTCCTGCGCGCACCATGCCTCCTGAATCTTCATGAACGCCGTGGAAAGTCGTTCGAGAAATTGTTTTTCATCAAAGTTCGGGTCTTTTGACTGGATCTCCGCCAGGGCCGACCTTCGGCGAAGTTCATCCATCACCCCCGCCCCGCGCCGAATCACGCTGGTGCGATATCCGCTTTTTCCTTTTTTGCCCACGACATAAAAAAACCACACCACGCCGCCCGTCACCGGCAACCCGATGTATGGATAGGCGATGCAGAAACGAATCCACAGGTAAATGATGTAAAATAAATCTCCCCCGCCACCGCCACCCCCGTGTCCGCCCCCACCTCCACCGCCACCCCCGCCACCTCCGGAAAAATGACCTCCTCCACCGGCGCGGCCCCACGCCTGCGTCACCAGCAACAACACCACCACCGGGACCATCCCCGCCAGCAGCACCCTCAACCCTCGCCGCCAATTCAACACGATCCTCCGCATGAACCCATCCTACATCCCCGCGGCCAACCTCCAAAATAAAACCGGCCGCCCGCGAACGGGCAGCCGGCCATGCATTTGCCCCCTCCCTCCGTTTATCCTTCCCTGGCCCGCAATCGCTTGCCCAGCCACAGCGCCATCCCAGCGGCGGGAATGAACATCAACGCCGCCGCCGGCAGCGGAATGGCCGGTGGGGGTGGCGGCGGAGGAGGCGGGGGCGGCTGTACAAACGGGTCGTCCGCTCGATCCGCGATTTCCGAATCGCTCAATACTCCATCTTGCAACCGGATCAACGCGACCCTGCCATCGGCGAATTCGGTTTCGGCCGGCCCGCCCAGGTTGTTGTCGATGAAGAACGACACCACCGGATCCTGAATGTTTAATTTGTTGGTCTCTGAATTCAGTTCCAATACCCCGTCGAAATAGGCTTTGACGTTAATGTTTTCAACCGTCATCACGATGTAATGAAATTCGTTGGTCACGAAGTTCGTCTTGCCGGTGACGTCGTTGTACACCTGCAATCGGTCGCCCGGCTCAACGTAAAACCCCGTGTCGGCTTTGCGGCCGGTGGTGTCGAATATCCGCCGCCACGAGCCGGTGTCCTGCGTGAATTCAAACACCAGTTCCAGGCTGTAGGCCGTTGGATCGGTCACGATGCCGGTGGTGTCCAGCGTCAGGCCCGCCTGCAGGTTGACCGGCGAGGCCGTCCCATCCCACTTAAAAACCGGCCGCGACACGCCAAAGACCTCCGCCGTCTCAAATCCGTTTTGCCCCAGCGGATCCACCGACACCAACGCCGGAACCCCCAATTCATCGGCCGCCAGCGTGTTGTTGAAGTTGTAAGTCGCCGACCCCGCCGCCAGCGCGAAACTCGATCCCAATCCCACCATGCCAACCGCCAAGGCCAGCGCCAATTTCGCCTTCATATTTTCCTCCACATCACAAAATGAAATGACTCACCCACGAAACCAACGTGTATTTTACCAATCCATAAACTTCGATCGCAACAGATAAAATCCAATCGGAAACACGAACGGACCGATTTGTAACCCCCTTCCAATAAATGACTTGCAATTATGTCGTGAACGCCAAAGCGCTCCGGTATCATTTTTTTGTCACGATGATCCGTTCATAAATCGCCATCAACTGTTCCAGGTGATGATCCTGCGACAACGCCGGCCGCAAGGATCGGCACGCATCGGCCATCGATTGTCGCGTACGCGGGTCGAGCAGTTGGCTTATCGCCTTCGACAGCCCATCAACGTCGGCCGGGTCATTCAACACAAACCCATGTCGGCCTTCTTCCATGATCTCGCAGGCGCCGTTGAATTTCGTGCTGATCACCGGCAATCCCATCGCCAGCGCCTCCAGCACCACCAGGCTGCACGGATCATGCCGGGTCGGCAGTACAAATGCATCGGCCGCCGCATATAAATCCTCCGGCCGGTCGGTCCTTCCAATAAACCGCACCCGCTCGCCCACCCCAAGGTCGGCCGCGAGCGATTGATAGCTTTCGACTTTCCCCTTTCCAGCCACCACCAACATCAGCCGGTTGTCTTTGATCCGCGCCAACGCCTCGATCGTCTGCCGCAACCCCTTTCGCGCAAAATCCTGCGCGACCATCAGCAGCACCACCCGATCCTCCCCCACGCCCCACCCCTGACGGACCGATTGGCGTAGATCGGCCATTCGCACGGGATCAAACCGCCGCAAATCCACCGCATTGAACAGCCGAACCAGTTTCCGCTCCGGCAGTTGATAATGCCGTCGAACCTCCCCTTTGACGTAATCCGACAAGCAAAGCACCACCGGCGGATGATCTCCCTCCAGCAACCGTTTTTCGGTTCGCGCGAACGCCTGCCGTTTGAGATTGAGATGATTGGCCGCCCGCGACAAACTCCGCTTCAGCGCGCCGGCATGTTTCAGATGCCCGCTGCGAATCGCCTCGGCCGCGATCCCCGCGTGCGGATGATACACATCACAACACCGCACCGGCAGCATCGCGTGAACGACATCGTATGAGGTGGCACGAAGATGCCGTTCCAGCGCCGACAGGACACTCGAGTATTTCCCCAGTCGCCCACCCGCCCGCGCGGGCAATTCCACCGCGTTCAACCCCGCCGGCAACCCACGCCCATCCTGCATCACAAGCGTCGCCGCCACACCGCGGCCGGCCAGCGCCTGCCCCAGGTCCACGGTGTATCGTTCCGCCCCACCCCGCGCGGGATCGACTCTCAAAATGACCAGGGCAACTTTCATTTCGCCGCCGGCTCCACCCGCCGCAACACTTCCACCGTCACCACCCGCCCGCCATCGGAATAGTTCCATCCGCTCAGCCGATCCACCGGTTGCCATTGCCGCTGAATCTCCGGCGGGCATTTGTTCCACAGGTCATCCCGCATCACCAGCCACAGCGGCCATTTCTCCCGCGGGTTTCGGATCAAAAAACCCTCGGCCGCATCGTCGATCGTCCCTCCCTGATAAAACGCCAGGCTCTGCTCCTTGTATCCCATCATCAGCACCTGTCGCTGGCCGGTCGCCCCATGATCCACCAGCACCTTCGCGATCCGCGGCGACAACCGCATGAACGACGCCCCCGGCAGATACGCCCCCCACGCCAGCGCCACGATGATTCCCATCCCCGCCCCCATCGAAATCAGCGCCGGCCGGGGCCGTTGTTTCCAGAACAAATAAAGCACACCCGCCGCATACATCAGCGCTGATGCGCTGAGCACGATCGTGACGCCCACGTTCACGGAAGAAAATTTCCACACCGCCACCCACGGCAGCAGCGCGAACACGATCACCGCCGCGCCCCAGATCATCGCCCCGATGAACGTGGCGCGATTTTTCAAATCTCCATACTGCCCCCTCAGACACCGCACCACCGCATCGGCCGTCAAAAACGCCAGCGGCGGGAAAATCGGCAGCACGTAATGCACCAGCTTCGTCTGCACCAGCTCCATCATGATCCAAGGCCCGATCACCGCCGCCAGCGCGAACCGCACGAACACCAGCCTTCGATGCCGCCAGGCGATGACGATCGTCAACGGCAGCAACAGCGACCATGGAAACCACGTCCCCCAGATCGTCGCCAGATAAAACCCCGGCGGCCCCTTGTGCCCCTCCAGCGCCGACCCCACTCGCTTGACCACATCGTGACTGATCGTCGTGGATAAAAATTCCGGGGCGCGGATCTGCAACAACACCAGCCACGGCCCGACAATGACCAGCAACATTCCCAACCCCGCCAGCGGCCGGGTTTTCCTCCACCACCGCACCGCCTCCCCCCACCCCCGCACCGACCGCCACGCCTTGACGTCAAAAATCGCCAGCACGACCATCGTCATCAACTGCACCCCCACCACCACCGGCCCCTTGGTCAGCCCCGCCAGCCCCATCGCCACCCACAACCCGATAACCCAACCCCATCCCGGATCCTTTTGCCTCCTGTGCCCGAAATAAATCGAAAACAGACAGACCTGCGCGATCGTCACCCACAACAACAAAATCGCATCCGTGATGCACATCTTCGCCGCCGCGATCACCATCGCGCCGCTGCCCAGAATCCCCGCCGCCCACAGCGCCCGCCGAAGACTCACCTTCGACACCCCCCATGCGACGACGATCAACACCCCCACCATCGCCACGGCCGAGGGAAACCGCGCGGCGAAGACCGTCGGCCCAAAGACCATCATCGCCCCCGCCTGACACCAATAGGTAAACACCGGCTTGGCCGTCCGCGGCGTCCATGGCTCCCACCCCCACCCCACCCTCGGCACCACCCAATCCCCGCTCCGGTCCATCCACCGCGACGCCATCGCATACCGCGGCTCATCCCGATCCCATAACGACACCCGCCCATTGCCCACCAGGTACACCCCGGCCGCCATGCCGATCACCGCCACCAACCCCAAAATCATCCTGCCGCGCTGAACCATCGCCACAGCGTACGGGCACGGTCATGGCCTCACAAGCGAATGGAACTTACCCCCGGCCCGTTCGCCGGATCATCAGCAATCCACCGAGTCCCATCTGCGCCGACGATCGCGTGCGGTGAACAATCCGGCGGTGAATCGTCCATTTCATCGTTGATTCGTGCGTTCCGGACGCTTATTCACCCCGTTGCATGATTTTACGCTTCGTGCCATGCTTCAAGGTGATCGCACCGGTCACTGCGAAACTGAAACCGATCATCACCCCCACCGTGGCAATGCCCGCGTTGACCGATGAGGGCCAGACGGTCGCGGTCAGCGCGGCCAACCCCGGGCCCAGCGCCATCCCCACGCCGCACAGCGCCTGATGGTAGCCGCCTTCCCTGGTGCTGCCCCGGCTCAAGGCCATGCCAAAGTAGAGACTGCCGCAATAAATAAAACCAAAACAGGCTCCAAACACCATTTGCCAAAGAATCATCGCCGGCAAATCTCCCTCGATGCGGGTCCCCATGAGAACCGAGGGACGCACCATGACCCCCATGAACGCCACGCCCATCAACGCCACGCCGACCACCATCAATCGCGGCCGGGTGTGCCACCACGCAGTCGCGGCAAGCAGGCAGAACATCAGTAACCGGCCACCCATCCATGCGCTGCCGACCAGAGTCTGCATCGAAGCGCTTAAAGGCTTGATGACCGGAAGCGAGGGAATGATCGCCATCAAGCCGTACTGAGCCAAATAGATCACTGGCAACCCCGCCCTGGACAATCGAACGGCAAGTGAATATCCGCCAGCTCCATCCGGTATATCTTCAACGGGTGCATCCATCACCGGGGCGGTCGCCGGTGATGGTTCCCTGCGGATCAGAACGGCGCAGATCAGATGCATGCTCAGAGGGATCAGAAAAACTCCGATGGGAAAATATTCGATCAAGGTTCCCATGCCCGCGGCGGCCAATAGCCCGACGGCGGCCCAGGTCAGGTTATAAACTCCCAGCCGATATGATAATTCCCGGGCACTCAGGCCGCTGCTCAGCAGACTCAAAAAAGCCGGCCAGCTCAAGGCACTCAAATACATGTAAACAAGCAGAGGAATGGCAACCAGCGAACTGTCCCGGGCCAAAATTGCCGCCAGGCAGGTCAGCGCCAGCAGAACATACGCATTGCACAGCATGCGCCGTCGACCCATCCGGGCGGCGACGCTCTGCGCGGTCAATGCCCCGGCAGCGAAGGACACGCCCTGCCCGCTGGCCAGCAATAAATTGGCTGTCACCTGCCATCCCAGGCGATTGTGAGTATAAAAAAAGGGTCCTTCCGGCTTTTGAGTGGGTACGACCGAGCAGGATATCATGCCGGGATGCGCGATACACAACTTTATGAGCAGATTCTTGGTCTGGTGGAACCGTGGTTTGTCAGCCGCGTGGAGTTGAACG
>JADYZN010000074.1 GCA_020853095.1 Phycisphaerales bacterium
TAGAGGCTGCTGAGATTCCTTTTTGCGTTTACCCATGGCCATCGACAGTCCTCCGTGACACAGCGGCGGCAGATTATCGCGGGGGCGAATCAAATTCCAGTGGATAAACGACTTTCACCACGGGCTGATAGGGGACGACCCACGTTCCATCCCGCATCGCGCACAGCGTCCCCGGCGCCTCGGCCGACCCGGCGATCTTCATCGGGATCAACTTCGGCTCGCTCCATCGTTGACCGCCATCCTCGGATGAAGCCCAGAACAGGTCGTTGGCCTTCAGCCCCTGGTTGGCGTCGTTCCAATTGCTTTCACCGCTCTTTTCGATGGGTGTTTTGGCCCCGAACAGGAAAAGCCGTCCATCGGCCCCCGCGCTGATCGAGGCGTGGATCGACCATTTGCCCTCCAATTCAGGCCAGACCCGCCTGGGCGGAGACCACGTTTTGCCATTGTCTTTGGATCGCACCAGAACCGGCACGAACGAATTGATCCCCATCCCCGCGCTCAGCGCCACCGAACAGAGCAGTTCCGAACCATCCACCCTCGCGCATCTCGGCATCACCGCCAGCGGCAACGTCGACTTCGGATCGCATTTCAACACTTCTCCCCGGCCCACTTCATCGAAAAGTTCGCCCACACTGTCTCCTGCATGGATTGGCTGTTGAATCTCAAACGCCCGCCGGCTGGGCGGCTTCCACGTTGGCCCGCTCACGCAGCGCGGCCATCTTCTCACGGACTTCCTGTGCGATTTTGGCGTTGGGGAAATCCCGCATGATCGATTCGCCCACGCGGATCGCTTCCGCCCAGTGATGATCCTGCACCGCCGTCGAAAATTGCACGCGCATGCTGTCGAGTTTCGCCTTGAACACCCCGCGCACCGATTCCTGCATCGATTCGGCCTCGGCCGGCGACAGGTATGTGTCCAGCTTTTTCAGGATGCCGATGCTCCCGTCGATGTCCCGTCGATGGACCGACTCGTGCCACTGGTCCAGCAGTTGTTTCTTAAATGCCTGTCGGCGCGACTCGATCTCCTGCGGCAATTTTCGCACCATCTCGTCGTTGGGATAGCTGCGGGTCAGCTTTTCGGCCTCCTTCTGGGCCGCCGACCATTGTTCGGATCGCATGTATCCGTCGATCAGTGTCGAAACCTCGGCCACCTCCCGGCGCAGGATGTCCTGCCGTTTCTGTGCGATCTCATCCCGAAGCCGCAATGCCTCCTGTCGATAGCCAAAGACGGTCTCCATCTCGCCCGCCAGCGCGTTGGCCGCATCCCAGTCGCCCGCGGTGATGTCCTCCTCGATCGCCCGGCGAACCGCCTCACGTTCGCGCGAGCGAAAAGCGACCGATTTGGCCCGGTCGCTGATGAGCTGTTGTTCGCAGATTTGGTTCAGAATCTCGGCCAGGTGTCGAACCTGTTCCCCAAGGCCCACTAGCAGTTCCTGATTGCGTTGCTGAACCGCCGTTCGTCCATTGGCCAGCACCGCCGTGATCGCCCAGGCCGCGAGGGTGAAAATGACGCTCACACAACCGCCCGCCAGCAGCGACCATTGCGCCTGTTTGACCGCCAGCCATGACCCCGCCGCGCACAGTCCCAGTGCCAACAACAACACCACCAGGAAAATCCATGTGCCTCGAGTGGGTTTCCGCTGATCCATGGTGAACCTCGCAGGTAGAGCCTGTCCAATTGTAGAACCTGTCCCGCTCGTAAGTGTAATCAGGCACGCGATTTTCAGAAATGTTTTATTTTGCGGCGTCAGCGGCCTGTTTGGCCGCCAATGCCTGCTCCAGGCGCAATTTCTGCTGCATTTTCTGAATCAGACGGGTGCGTTCCGATCCCAAAACCGTCAAAATGCCCCAGGCGCAAAGCAGAAGTCCGATTCCAATAATCCATGACATATCGCTTTGCACATCGACATAAATGCGATGGAGACATGAACTTATGCGATGGGTTCCAGCCGGCCTCCGGTTGGCCAGGGGTGGCCGTTGCGGTATTCAGCCAGCGTCATCCTCCGCCCACCCTCCGGTTGGCAACTGAGAATTTCGATCGTTCCATCCCCCGCTCCAATTCGGCCAAGAGAATCAATCTCACCAGGGTGGCTCGTCTCGGCTGGGTTGGGCTGGGCGATCGCCAAAACCAGCCGACCCACCTCACTGCCAGCTTGATCCACCACGCGCACCCGGCAGCCCGGCCAGGGGTATAAACCTCGGATTTGCCGGCACAGTTCCCCGGCAGAGCGATTGAAATCAAGGCCGGCCGACGATCGCGATAATTTTGGCGCAAGTGTCGCAATGGAATCATCTTGCGCTCGTTCAACCGCCGAGCCATCGGCCAAATTCTGAATCGTTCGCAATATCAGATCAACCCCTTCATTGGCCAGCCGGTCGTGCAACTCACCGGCCGTCTCGGTTGGGCCGATCGGCGTTTGCGATTGTGCCAGGATCGCGCCGGCATCCATGCGCTGGGCCATCCGAATCACCGAATTGCCCGTCATCGAATCGCCACACAGGATCGACCAGTTGATCGGCGCCGCTCCACGGTGCTTTGGCAGGAGTGAAGCGTGTAAGTTGATCGCTCCGAGGCGTGGTTTTTGGACAAGCGGCTCGCCGAGCTTTTGCCCAAACGCAATCACCACCAACAGGTCGGCATCGGGAATGGTTTCGGCATTGATGTTCGCGGTTCGGACCAGTGGCCAGGAATGTTCCAACGCGGCCTGTGCGATGGGTGTGGGAAGCAGCTTCCGGCCTCGGCCGGCCGGACGATCGGGTTGGCTGTATACTTGCACCAGCTCATGGCCGGATGAGGCCAAGGCACGCAATGTCGGCAATCCAAACTCCCCGCTACCGGCGAACAGCAGACGTAAAAGGTTCATCTGGATTTTGCTCTTTTGTCTTTTAACGGTGGTTTTTTTGGCGGTGAGGCGGGATGCTCGGAAGCGTATTTTTCTTCCAGTTCCCGCAAAAGCCGACGGTTGGCCAGCTTGGCGACCGGCCCCATCCGGTCGGTCAGGAGCGTGCCGTTCAGATGGTCGAATTCATGCTGCCAGATTCGGGCCAGGTATCCGCTGGCTTTCTGGTCGATGGGATTGCCTTGCAGGTCATGGGCTTGTATCCGCAGGTGTTTGCTGCGGGAGACATTGACGCTCAGGCCGGGGATGCTCAGACATCCTTCCTCGGCCTCCTCATCCCCTTCGGCTTCGCTAAGAAAAGGATTGACGTACACCCGGTCGTCTTCGGGTTGTCCCGTGGCGTTCAGGATGAACAGGCGGATGTTTTGTGCCACCTGTGGGGCGGCCAGGCCGACGCCTTTGGCCTGACGCATCAACTCGAACATGCGGGCGACCAGTTGTCGCAAGTTTTCGTTAAATTCCGCCACGGGTGCGCTGGGCTGTTTCAGGCGGGGATCGGGATAGTGGATGATTTTGAGGTTGTCGAACATGAAATATCGACCATCGCGGCCGCTAGGCAAATTTCGTGCTAAAGCCAAACATTATGCCAATTTGTTGACAGCTTCAACCCATGTCGCGTAATCTGTCGGGCCTATAATCACTTAAAGGCAGGTTGGCCGATTAAAAACAGGGGAACGGCTGGCCGGTGATGGGTGGCAGGGCCCGTCTAACGCAAGGAACAGAGCAACGTGGCACAGATTCCGCAAGGCTATCACGACATCCCCGATGAGGACCGCAAGAAAGCCAAGGTTTTTTTTGATCGCGCCAAAACCGTAGCTGACACCGGCAACTACGAATACGCGATTGAAATGTACCTTCAGGGCCTGGCATTGGACCCGGAGGAGACCGCGGCGCACCAGGCGATGCGGGATATTTCGTTAAAGCGTAAAGCCAGTGGCGGCAAGACGTTGGGAATGTTTGAGCGAATGAAGCTCAAGCCCGGCAAGGATGACAAGCAAAACCTTTTGAACGCCGAGAAACTGCTGGCGTACGATCCGGGCAACACCGATTACATGTTGTCGTTGATGCAAAGCGCGCACAAAGGGGGGTATTACGACACGGTGTTGTGGGTCGGGCCGATTTTGCAGAAAGCCAATGCGGACTCGACCAAGCCGCCGCCGGATTACAATAAATTCATTACATTGCGGGATATTTACATTGATTTGAAGCAATGGAAGCGGGCGACCGAGGCGTGCCAGTATGCGGTGATGCTCCGTCCGGACGACATGGACCTGCACCAGATTATGAAAAATCTGGGTGCGCAGGACACGATGGACGCCGGCAAATACGGACAGTCGGGCAGCTTCCGTGATAGCGTCCGCGATGCCGACCTGCAGGATAAACTGTTGCAGGAAGACAAGGATGTCCGCAGCAAGGATTCGTTGCGCCGGGCGGTGCTGGATGCGGAGAAGGAGCATCAGGCCGAGCCGGAAGAAGCGGGCAAATTGATGAAGCTGGTTGATGCCCTGGTGCGAATTGAGTCGCCGGAGGACGATGCCCGGGCGATTGAGCTGCTGGAAGGGTTTTATCAGAAAACCAAACAGTTTCGTTTTCGTCATACCATCGGCCGGATTCGGCTGGCGGACCTGGCCCGACAGGACAGGGCGATGCGGCAGAGCATCCAGGCCGCCCCCAACGATGAAGCGACGAAAAAGGACTACCGCGAGTTTTTGCGCGGCCGCTATGAGCAGGAATTGACGGAATATCAACTCTGGGCGGAAAATTATCCCACGGACATGAGCATCCGTTTTGAGGTGGCCCGGCGGCTGTTCATGCTGGAGAGGTATGGGGAGGCCATTCCGGTCTTCCAGCAGGCCAGACAGGACCCCAAACACCGGGTGAGTGCCGGTATTTTGCTGGGAAGGGCGTTTTTGGAGGCCGGGTTTGTGGATGAAGCGGCCGACACGCTCAAGGCGTGCATGGATGAATATCAGGTTCGAGGCGACGACAAGGCCAAGGACATCGCCTACTGGTATGCCCGGTCGCTGGAAGTCAAAGGGGAATTGCAGACCGCGTTGCGCAGTTACAGCCAGGTGGCGCAGTGGGATTTCAACTATCGGGACGTGCAGAACCGCATTAAAAAGCTGCGAAGCGGGGTGCAGGCGAACGGGGCCTGAGCGGTTGGCGCCGCTGGACAGGATCGAAATTATCGCTAAATTAGCCCGACTTTGGCAAAAGGCCCCTTGGATGGGCTTTTGCCCATTGGTGTATTCCAGGAGACGATTGTGGCACATTCTTTATCGGCCAAGAAACGCATCCGCCAGAGCCTCAAGCGGCGGGCACGAAACCGTTCGCGCAAGGAACTGATCAAGGATCAGGTCAAGAGCTTGCAGAGCGCGATCGCCGGCGGCGATTTTGCCAAGGCGGAGGCGGAGTTGAGCAAGGCCGCGCAGCGGCTGGATCGGACCGCCGCCAAGGGGACGATCCACAAGAACACCGCCGCCCGTCGGCGCAGCCGGCTGGCCAAGCGATTGAACGCGGCCAAGGCGGCGTCGTCAGCCAAGACGACGGCCTGATTCAGCGCGGCAACACCGGGCAGGCATCGAACGGCATCGGCATCAGGCGCCTTTCATTCAAACCGGCCCGGCGGGCCGGCCGAATGCCGGGCGTCCGATGCGGGATGCCGATCTTTTTTGGGAGTCCACATGGCCGACACCACCGTCATGGAAAAGCTGGTTTCGTTGTGCAAGCGCCGGGGGTTCATCTTTCCGGGTTCGGAAATTTACGGCGGATTGACCGGCACGTGGGATTACGGCCCGCTGGGTGTGGAGCTGCTGCGCAACATCAAAAACGCCTGGTGGCACGACAACGTGACCAGCCGCGAGGACATCGTGGGCCTCGACAGCGCCATTCTGATGCAGCGGACGGTCTGGCAGGCCAGCGGCCACGAAAACAACTTCACCGATCCGCTGGTGGATTGCAAAACCTGCAAGTCGCGGTTTCGGGCGGACCAGATCCCCGAAAGCCAGTGCCCGCGCAAGCCGTCCAAGCATCCCGGCGAGTTTTCCGAGTGCCAGTTGACCGAGGCGCGCAAGTTCAACCTGATGTTCAAGACGTTCGTCGGGCCGATCGAGGAGAACGCCACGCAGGTGTATCTGCGTCCGGAGACGGCGCAGGGGATTTTCGTCAATTTCAAGAACGTGCTGGATTCCACCCGCATCAAACTGCCGTTTGGGATCGCGCAGATCGGCAAGAGTTTCCGCAATGAGATCACGCCAAAGCAGTTCATCTTCCGCAGCCGGGAATTTGAACAGATGGAGATCGAGTTTTTCTGCCATCCAGCCGACAGCGCCCAATGGTATCAACGATGGCGGGATGAGCGGTTCAAGTGGTATCAGGATTTGGGTTTGAAGGGAGACAAGCTGAGGTTGCGCGAGCACGCCGCCGACGAATTGTCGCATTATTCGCAGGGGACCAGCGACGTGGAATACCTGTTTCCCTGGGGCTGGGGCGAACTGGAGGGGATCGCGCACCGCGGGGATTATGACCTGAAACAGCACATGCAATTTTCAGGCAAGGATTTGACGTATTTCGACGATGAGAAGAAGGAACGATTTGTCCCGCACGTGATCGAGCCATCGGCCGGGGCGACGCGGTCGCTGCTGGCGTTTTTGTGCGAGGCGTTCGCCGAGGAAACGGTCGTGGACGAGGAGACCGGCAAGCAGGATTCGCGGACGGTGCTGCGGCTGCATCCGCGGCTGGCGCCGGTCAAGGCGGCGGTCTTCCCATTGGTGAAAAAAGACGGAATGCCCGAACGGGCGATGGCGATTTACAAGGAACTGCAAAAGCACTTCGCGGTGTTTTACGATGAAAAAGGGGCGGTGGGCCGTCGTTATCGCAGGCAGGATGAGGCGGGGACGCCGTTCTGCATCACCGTGGATGGGCAGACGGCCGAGGATCAGACCGTGACGTTGCGCGATCGCGATTCGATGAAGCAGGAACGGGTCGGGGTGGACCGGCTGAAGGGGCTGCTGCTGGAGCGGATGGGCGGATGAGGGGCGATTGGCGGGTCGGCGGGATCGGTGCGGACCCATGATCGAACAAACGTCCGCGCGCGGCGCGGGCTTCGGAGCCATGTCGACGCAACTGGACATTCTCGCGCTGGAGCCGTTTTACGGCGGAATCCGGCGGTCCATGCTGGAGACGATCATCCGGTGCAGCCGGCATCGGTGGACGATGTTGAAACTGCCGCCGCGCCGGATCGAACGCCGTCTGACGGCGGCGGCGCACTGGTTCGCCGAGCAGATTTCACGCAGCACGGCCCGCCGAATCGACATCCTGTTCACCAGCGAGGCGATGAACCTGGCGGATTTGTTCAGGTTGACGCCGGAACTGTCGCGCAAACCCTCGGTGGTTTATTTTCACAGCAACCAACTGCCCGATCCCACCAGCCGGCGCGACACGCCGCTGGATCTGGTGAATCTGAACACGGCCACGGCCGCCGGCGAAATCTGGTTCAACTCGTTGTTTCACCTGCGGACGTTTCTGGCCAGGGCTTCGGCGCTGGTGGAACGGCACATGGAACTGTCCACGCGCAACCCGATGCCTGAATTGGCGGCCAAGGCGCAGTTGATATTGCCGCCGTTGGACCTGGCGGCGGTGCATGAGCTGGTGGAAGGCCGAACCATCGCCCGGCAGAAACGAACGATCTTCATCGACACGCGGGATGCCGACATCGCCCTGCTGAACGCGGCGCTGGGGACGCTGCACCGGCGAAACGAGAAATTTTCATTGATCACGGTGGGGCCGGCGAAGGAATTGTCGGACCATTTTCCACGCCGGGCCGTCAGCGAGATCAACGAGACCGCGCAGGTGGAGGCGCTGCACGAGGCGGGGTTGATCGTCAGCGCGAAAATCGCGGCGCCGGCCGATCATCACCTGGTGCGGGGGTTGGCGGCGGGGTGCTGGCCGATCGTGCCGGACACGGGGGTTTATCCGGAACTGCTGCCCGAATCGATGCACCGGCATTGTCTTTATGATGGGTCGCACGACATCCTGGTCAGCCGGTTGCTGGACACCTGGCATCTGGAGCGGCCGGGGGGGTACATGGATGACCTGCTGCGGATGTTGCGGCAGTTTGAAGCGATTCATGCGTGCAACAGCGTGGATCAGCGGCTGGAGGAGCTGGCGGTGGTCCACTCGGTCGGCCGGTAGGCGAATCAAACAACGGCTTTGTAAATCATCGCGCCGGCCGCGACGGCGGCGGCGATGTACAGGATGGCGGCGAAGGGTTTTTCCGGCACGCGATGGTTCATCCATGCCCCCATCAGCGTGCCGGCGGGGATCAGGGGAATGAACCAGATCGAGTCGTGCAGCGTCTGGCGATTGATGAAGCCATACGCGACGTAGGTGGGGACTTTGGTGCAGTTGATGATCAGGAAATAGAGCAGAAGCGTGCCCATCATCGGCCGCTTGGGGATTTTTTCGTGCAATAAATAGACCGTGACGATGGGGCCGGCGGAGTTGTTGATGGTGGAGACGGTCCCCGCGACGACGCCGACGGTGATGGCCGAGGCGGGATGGGAGCCAAGCGTCGGCAGTTCGCGGCCGGTCAGCCGCCACGCCTGCATCGCCACCACCGCCAGGCAGATCAGGCCGATGATGAGATTCATCGCCCGGCCAAAACCGGCCGGCGGCATGCCACGCAGAAGATGAAGGATGATGGTCCCCGCCACGACGCCGACCAGCGCGCCGGCGATCAATCGGCGCAGTCGCGGCCAGTCGTATTCACCCAGGTAATGCAGGTTGCTGAAGATGTCGCAGGCGATCAGCAGCGGCAGGATCATGCCGAGCATCTTGTCAGCGCCCACGACCAGCGCCATGAGTGGAATCGCCAGGATCCCAACGCCGCCGCCGAAGCCGGCCTTGCTGATGCCCACGATCAGCACCGCCAAGCCGACGCAGGCGTAATAAACCCACGGGGTGATGTGGGCCGGAATGCTCGGAAGAAACATGGGCGGGGATTATAGCCGCCTTGACCTTCGCGTCTGCATGCCGGGAGGTTAATTCATCGCGCGGCTGTGTTCTTCGAGGCGCTGGATCAACTCGGCGGCTTCCTCTTCGCGGTCGCCGACGGTGCTGGTCCAGGTGAGGCGTTCGTTCTTGTGGACGGCGCGCTCGATGCGACGGCAGGCGCTGATGACCGTGGAGTGGTTGCGCTTGCCCATGCGGATGCCGATTTCGGGGAACGAGAGCTTGGCGGTTTTGCGGACCAGGAACATCGCCACCGAACGGGCGAGGCTGATGGTGCGCTGGCGCCGGCCGGACATCAGGTCCTTGTTTTCCAAGGCGAAATAATTGCAGACGGCATTGAGGATGTTTTCGGGTTTGATCGGCGCGACAAGCTGGCGGTCCAGATCGCCCAGGGCCTGCTGGGCCAGTTCGACGTCGGCCGGCCGGCCGCTGAGTTTGACGTGGGCGTCGATGCGGGTGATGGCCCCTTCCAGTTCGCGCACGTTCTGCGTCACCCGCCGGGCGACCCAGTTGACGACCTCTTCGCCCAAGGCGATGCGGTGGCGGTGGGCCAGGCCGCGAAGGATGTCGCAGCGCATCGCGTAATTGGGCGGATCGATGCGGACGACCATGCCGCTGACGAAGCGGTTGACCAGCGACTCGCCGAATTCTTCGATCAGCTTGGGATGGTTGTCGGAAACCATCACCACCTGCCGGCCCATGGCTTCGATGGCGTTGAAGGTGTGCAGGAATTCCTCCTGCGTCGCCTTTTTGCCGGCCAGGAAATGCACATCGTCGATGACCAGCAGGTCCAGGTCGCGCATCTTGCGGCGGAAACCATCCAGCCGGTTGGCCCGCAGGGCGGAGAGAAATTCGTTGGTGAACTCTTCGCCGGTCAGATACATCCAGTGTTTGGCGGGGTGATGTTCGGAGAATTTGCGGCACAGGCCCTGGAGCAGGTGGGTTTTGCCCAGGCCGCAGTTGCCGTGGATGAACAGCGGGTTGTATTGGACGCCGGGAAATTCGGCGACGTAGCAGGCGGCGTTGTAGGCCAGTTGATTGGAAGCGCCGACGATGAACGTATCAAGGTCGTGACGCAGGCGGGGCAGATGAATGAAACCGGCGTTGCGTTTGTCCCGTGTCGCGGTGGGGGCGGGCAGAATCTGCGCGACCCTCGCGACGGCGATGGTGTCAAGCGAAGGTTTTTCAGTCTTGTCGGTGTTGGCCGCGGTGGCAGGCGTTGTGGTTTTGGTGGTGGTGGATTCGACTTCAAACAGTTGGGGCACCACGTTGAACCGCACCTGCAGCGAGCATCCCAGCACTTCGTGGGCGGCCTCCTGGATGGGGCGGGTGAAATGGTTGCCGATCCATTCGCTGATGAAATCGTTGGGGACGGCGATCTCCAGGCCGTCATTGCGAAGGTCCAGCCGGGTGGAATTGTTGAACCAGACGTGAAACCGTTGTTGACCGACGCGCTGTGCGATGGCGTCCGCGAGGCGCGCCAATTGAGAATCGTGGGCGCTGATGCTGCTCACGTTTGAACTCCTTCCGGCCCGAAGCCCTAAAACCTCATCCAAATCGGCGAGGTGGTTCGCCGCATTGGACTGATCCCGCACGGATCGATTTCATGCGTCTGTCGGCGCATCGTCGATCCGCGTACCGTTCCGCCCGTCGATGGACGATGAATCGTCCGGCCGACGACATATCCCCGGCGGGGGCGGCCTCCTGCCGCGAAAGGCGTTTCATCCGTGAGATCGCATCCTGCGATGTGTGCTGATTGAGTCGCGTGCGTCGAGAGTCTTGATCGAACGACCTGCCCGGGCCGTTTGTTCGGATCAATTCTTACACCGACCGTCTCATCCCTGAGTCAGCGGCGGCAAATGTAGTCCTTGCGGTCTGTACTGGCAAGGCAAACTTTATGGGATTTTCCGTCCACAATGGCGCAACTTCAGATGGCATCATCGTTGGCGCGAAAAAAAATTTTTTTCTCAACGTTTTATGCACAAAGTTATCGGTCCTGTGGAAGTTGTGTGGAGGCTTTCGCGGGCGCGGTTATCGGACTATTTTGGTTCGAAAAGGC
Organism: Phycisphaerales bacterium; assembly: GCA_020853095.1. Taxonomy (GTDB): domain Bacteria; phylum Planctomycetota; class Phycisphaerae; order Tepidisphaerales; family Tepidisphaeraceae; genus JADYZN01. The sequence goes on from JADYZN010000074.1 coordinate 10,972, forward strand.
CAAGATCAGTACTGGCAGGGCGTTAGCGGATCGCCGGATGTTTTTCAATTCGCAGGTCGCGCATCAGGGCGAGTTTGGAACAGATGCGCTGCAGCCCGTTGCGATGATACAGTTTGATGGCCGGCGTGTTTCGCGAATCCACCGCCAACGAAAGCCGGGCGACTTTTCGTTGAAGGGTCATTGCCAGCGCTTGTCGCATCATCAGATCGGACAGACCTCGGCCGCGCGCCGAGGGGCACAGGCCGAGATAGACCAGTTCCATCGCATCGGACTGCGGTGATGGGCTGAGCAGCAGCACGCCGCGCGAATGGCCGTTTTCCGTCAGCATGAACCAGAGTGAAGGATCGTGAACGCCGGCGGCCTTGTGTCCGGCAATGACGTCTTCGATGTCGCGCATGCCGTTGAGCGAGGGGCAATCCAGGCTGTCGCGATAGCTTTCCAGTATGGTTTCGGAGAATTGGCGGTGCAGGGCGGGTGTATAGGTCTGCCAGGCAAAGTGTTCGGGCGGCGAAGGGAGCGGCATGGGGCGGTGGAGATTCGCCTGGAGATAGATCAACTCGGCCATCGTCTTGAAATGGCAGGAATGGTACAGGGTGGGGATGGAAGGATCGGCCGTGTCGATCAGGGCCTGTGCCAGGTGGATTTTACGTTGGTGGGCGGCACAGACGGCATCAATCAACGCCGCGGCGGCCGGACGGGCCGAGGGTGCGATGTACGAAGGGGCCAGCAACAACATGGATCGCCCCGGGCTGACCATGGGGAAAACAGCCCAGAGGATTCGCCGGTCGGCGGCGGCGACCCAGATGTCCTGCGGGCCGACTTTGCGTTGAAGGGCGAATCGCAGGAAATCGACAACGACCACATCATCGGCCGGTCGACCGCCGGTGCCGAGGATCAATCGCAATGCCGAATGAAATTCCTCGCTTTCGGCCGGCCGACAGGTGATCGGAGCGGAGGTGGAACAGGGCAATCGCGAGTAGCTTAAGTTCATGCTGTGGCTACTTTTAAGAGATAATCATTGTCCCAGCCGCAGATTTTTCGCTTGGTTGCGATGCCGACCTTCTGGGTCGGCTCCCGTTTCAACAAATTCAATGACAAACGACACAGCCGGCTGAAGTTCTCGGCGCCGTGGCCTTTGCGAATTCTTCGATGATCCTCGTCGAAGCTCACATCCAGTTGCCAGTGCAGACTGTTCTCCACGCTCCAGTGCCCCCGGATATAATCGGCGAACTGACGGGCCGAACGCCGGGCATCCAGCGAACTGATGTAGTAGTGCCA
>JADYZN010000075.1 GCA_020853095.1 Phycisphaerales bacterium
AGGGGGACAAAGCCACATTGAAAGTGAACTCGGCCGATACCCCTCTGATTCATATGAGAAGGATGGAAGGCCATTGGCGCGTGCCGTTGGGGGAGATGCTGGCGGACCTGGAACCGGGGCAAATCGCGCACCAGGTGGAGGAAATGGCGTTGCAGGTGCGGATATTCAACGAAACGACCGCGGACATCTTGGCGGGTAAATTTCATACCGCCGACGAAGCCGCCCAGGTGATGCGCGGCCGGCTGATCCGCCCGGCAACCGAACCCACAACCACCACCAAACCCGGATAAGCCGCGACTTGTACACATGAAATCCCCTTTTCTGAACAACGGATGAATCATAGCCGATGTTAGGGAAATGTCAAGTATAAAACGCGGAAAAAATAGCTGAAAAGCCGGGTCAGCCGATGGAGTGCGAGTGATTTAACGGTGGGTAGCACATGGTTCCCCAGTCTTGCTGGTCGCCATGTTCGGTGATGACCAGCAGGAAGCAGTTGATCAGGTCGCGGAGCATCTGGACGCATTTTTTGAGGCTGTCGCGGTTGAGTTTTCCGCCGTAGGTGGCGGCGCCATGGATGATCTGGCAGCGGAGGAGGTAGATGCGTTCGAGCAGATGTTCGCTCAGCAGTCGCCATCGGCCTTCGGAATACCAGGTGCGGGCGTCGAACTTTATTTTTTTGGATTTGCCGGCGCGGACCTCGTTGGGCTGTTGCCAGAAAAACGAGGAGAGGAACTCATCGTCGAAGATGTGCATGACCCGCTCGCGTTGATCCTGAAGCAGGCGGGAGAGATGGTTGCTGGCGTCGAGCGCGAGGATCTGGTCGATGAATTTGCGCAGGGAAGGTCGGTCGGGGTGGGGTTCGCGTCGATTCTCATCCCATTGGGCATACAGGCCGTTGAGCGCGATCCAGAGGAAGATCAGCGAGAGGTCAAGGTCGGTCTCGTTTTCGCAACGCGCCATCCAACTGAAGGTGCGATGGAGGCGGACGCAGGTGGGGTGGTTGTTTTGAATGGCCTGAAGCGCCATTTTTTTGGGCTTCCAGCGGCTTCGCAATGCGTGGACGGAGAGAGGAGTTTGCCCCATGGGGGAAAGTATCGCCCAAATTCATCTCACGGCCAAATAAATTGTCTGAATGATGGATGTTTGCGTTGGCGAGAAGGTGATCAGGCATCATGCCGGGCAAGTCACCGGGCTGACCGATTCCTGTATGATCAATTCGCCAGGGATGGAGAAGCAGGTTTCGGTGGAGGGTTTGTTTTCGATGAGTTGCACAAGGTGATCGGCCGCGGCTTCGCCGATGCCTTCGCTGTTGGGAACGTAAGAGGTGATGCGGCAGGGGGAGGTGATCTCCATGACGTTTCGGCCGTAACCGACGATGGAAAGATCGTTGGGCACGATCAGTCCGAGTGATTCGGCGGCCTCGATCACCGCGTGACAAACCAGCCAGTTTTCGCAGAAGAACGCGGTGGGGCGATCGGGGCGGTTCAGTAGTTGCCGCGCCAGTTCCTTGAGCGATTCTTCCGGGCAGGCCTGTATCAGCAACGTGCGGTCGAATTCCAACTGGTGCGAGCGGAATGCTTCGCGGAAACCTTCGACAAACCGGCCAAAGCCGATGATGTCCACCCATGCTCCGCAGAGCATTCCGATGCGGCGATGGCCGTGTTCGATCAAATGGGCGACGGAGGTCTTGCTGGCCTGGCTGGCATCCTGGCCGATCCATGGATGATCGCTGGGGTGAAACGTGCAGGAAGTCACCAGCGGCACGCGAATCATTTCTTCGATGTGCGGTTCCAGGCACGGGCCGATGGTCAGGATGCCTTTGAGGTCGGGTTGGGATTGATGGAGGGTGAATCGTTCTCGATTTTCGCGGCTGTTCTGTCCAAACGTGAGGATTTGAACCGCGAATCCGCGTCGGGAGAGGGCCTGTTCCATGGCGCGCTGGACGGTGAGGGTGGCCAGGTCGTCATCGCGAAGCGATTTCTGGTCGTTGGTGGAGATCAGCAGGATGGAGCCTTTGAGGGTGGTGGTCTGCTTGTCCAGTTCGACGGCGCGTTTGACGAACGTGCCGCGTGCGCGATGTCGCGAGATGTATCCTTCGCTGGCGAGAAGTTCCAACGCCTGACGAACGGTGACGCGGCTGATGTTGTGCTTGTTGATCAGTTCGTTTTCGGTCGCCAGACGGTCGCCGGGCATCAATTGCTGCTGGGAAATTTCGCGCAACAACTCGTGCGCCAGGTTCACGTATTTTGGCGCGAATTGCCTGGCGGAGATTTTGTTGAGCAGCCTGGCTGGCAAAGTCCCGGACGTCATGATTCGAAGGCTCCTGTTGAACATCATATCGTTAATACAATGTTGTGGCAAATTTTATTTTTCTATCAACATATGAAATCCCCGGTGGCTCTCCCAAATGGCCAGGATGATCGTAACCACATTATAATCCCACAATTACGGCAATTTTATCGGATATTTCGACACAGAAAATGAATTGTTTTATAAATATCACATTATGTAATAATTTGTATTGACAGACATATCAAAGTGGTGTATTCTTACGCCCAAATGATGGATGCGAACATCCGTCAACGGTTCATTTCAGAGGGTCATGTTATGCGGAAGATGCATGTTTGTGGAATGGTTTTGGGTTTGGTCGCTTCGGCGGCGGTTGGACAGGCTGCCCAGGTATGGGAATCAACGTTCGACAGCACGGCCGACGGCGTGGTTGATATTTTCACCGGCAATGCCAACAAGGCCATGATCGGGCCTGTCACGAGCGGTGAACTGCAAATCACCACACAGGACACGGGTGGCACCTATGCCTACATCCCCGATCGCGCCGGCCGGGCGCTGGGGACGGCGCAAGGCGGCACTGACTCGTTCAGCGGTCTGTATCGATTTAACTGGTCCACGTTGAACACGACCTCCAGTGAAATCACCGAGGCGGTTGGTTTCATCGGAAATCATTCAGCGCAATCGCGCCAGTTCGTCGGCGGGCGGCTTCGCCATTATCAGATCGGCGGAGATTATCTGGTCGGGCTTGACGTGGCGTTCGGATCAACCGGACATTTGGTAGAAAACTTCGCCACTGCGGCCGGTCCGCTGCCGAATTACGCCATCAACCTTGGCCCCAACGCGCTGAATACCGATTATCAATTGGCGGTTGGTTGGGATGGCACAACCCGCACGATCAGTCTTGCGTTGTATGATGATCAGGGCAACCTGTTGGGCCAGCATTCGGGCGTCCTTTCTCCGAGCAATCCAGCGCTGATCCCTTCATCCAGCCAGGGCGACGTGGATGCTGAAGTTGCAGACCTGTCGGTGACGCACCTTGGCTGGGGCGATTACACCTCCGTCCAAGACAACACACAGACGGTTTGGAATGTCGATTCGCTGGCTTACTATAATACGGCCGATGGCGCGTTCACGGCAGCGGTTCCGGAACCGGGCACGCTCTCGGTGCTGGGCGGGCTGGCCATGCTGGCGACGATGCGTCGTCGTCGGAAGTAATGACTTTTTGGCCACTGATGGAGCATGGACAATCTTGACGGCGACGAAAGAAGCCCGTGAAGTTGCCCTGCTCCATCGGTGGCAATTTTTTTAAGGAGCTTATGATGAAATCTTCACGTCATGGTTTCACCTTGGTCGAACTCCTGGTCGTCATAGGAATCATAAGCGTTTTGATCGCAGTGCTGCTGCCGGCATTGAACAAGGCCCGTCAGGCGGCCAACACGATCAAGTGTGCATCGAATCTCAGGCAGATCGGCGTCGCGTTTCAGATGTACGCCAATGGCAACAAGGGGTGGTATCCCTGTTACGATTCATACAGTCCGTTCGGGCGGTATTATTACGACTTTCTGGCGCCCTACGTTGGCGGGCGGGAGATTCCGGGCGGATATTCGCCGACGATCTACTTCTGGTCGCCTTTGTTCATCTGCCCGATCGACGACACGCCCTGGGCATTTGATCCGGGCACGGATCGCAAGGCCAGCTACGGGTTGAACATTGTCACGTTCAAGCAGGAGCCGGTTTATCCGACCGGGACGGGCGTCTTCACGCGATCCACTCAACTGCATCACGTGGCCGAGACGTGCATGATGGCGGATGTGTCGGATGGGTTTTTCTGGACCGGCTACGATCCGATGTATAACAATGATTTCCGGCACAACCACGGGGTGAACGTTCTGTACGCCGATTCCCACGTGGGGTTTGTGATGAGATCAACCATCGTTCCGATGGTCCCGTCGGACCGTTTCTGGGATGGGTTTTCAAAATAATGATGAACAAAAGATTGTTGTGTTCCGTCGTCGCGTTGGTCATGGCGGGGTCTGTCGGCGCATCGGCCGACGATCAGGCGCTGAAGGATGCATCATCGAGCGGCGTGGGCGTTCAACCGTCGCAGGTTGAGACGCCGACCCGGCCGAACGATTCAGGTTATTTCGTCGTGCCGGACCCGCTGTATGAGACACTGTTGAGCGATCAACCGGCGTTGAGCATCACGCCATATTGGGGCGGCAACACCAAATACCGGGAGCGGTACAGCGGTTACGCCGACAAGTTCGCCTATCGATACGTCTGGGATGAGCAATGGTCGGAGATCGCCCCGTATTCGATGGCGGCGCTGGGGATGCCCAGCGCGGAGTCGATCAAGCATCACGTCCCGACGATTGAGACCATCCTTGCGTATTCAACGGATGTGGCGCCGAAGATCATCGACGACAAGACGGCCAATTGGATTCTCGATCCGCGATGGCAGGATGAGTACGTGCGCCGGGCGGTGGAGCTGGCAGAGGAATATCGGGGAAAGACCGACCAGCTTTGGGCGCTGCTGGCGGGGGATGAGATGTATGAATCGGCGGCGATCAAGATTCCGCCGATGGGTCTGCGGTATGACAAGGTCCAACAGGCGGATGAGGAAATCCGCACGAAATATGGGTTCGGAAAATACGGAATGCCCGAATCGGACACGGATGCCGATCCGTTCAGGCGGATCGCTCATCGGCGGTGGGTGATTGACCAGCTTGAGGCGCTGTTTGCCCGGACGAACAAGGCCGTCAAGGAAGTCAACCCGGAGATGAAGTTGATCAGCCCGGATTTCAGCGGGGCGGCGCCGATGTGCGACCTGGGGCGGCTGTCCAATTATTTTGATCTGGTCATGTTCCAGAGCTGGGATATTTTTGAACCACTGGCCAACCAGGTCTCGACCGGATGCGACACGAAGATCATTTCGGATTTATCAACCGTGCCGGTGTCGGCGCTGGTGCAGAACACCATCGGGCGGGCGCAAATTCCCGGCATTGAGGACATTCGCGAGCGTTACAGCCAGGCGTATCGCAACGGGGCCGATGGGATCACGATCTGCGCGGAGGAATGGTACGAGTTTGAGATCGGCCATCCGCGCTACAATTATCCGGCCAAATGGCGGGCGATGCTGGAGATCGCGGATCTCGCCAAATCGATGCGGAAGGTGCGGCTGCCGGTGGCCGACAGCGCGGTGTTGTTGTCGGAATACACGATGTACACGTTTCGCTGGCCGCAGGTGACGGCGGAGGATCACCGGGAAATTTATGCGATCTACACGCTGCTCGGACCGTTGACCCGAAGCTGGTTCACGTTCGTCAGCGACCGGCAGTTGGAGCGGTCGCCGCTGGATGTCGGGAAATACAAGGCGATCTACATTCCACTGGCCAAATATGAATCGGCCGAGACGTTGTCGCGCGTGGAAGATTACATCCGAGCCGGCGGCACGGTGATCTGTGCCGACCCGGAGGCGTTTTCGTGGAACATCGATGGCACGCCGCTGGCCGAACGTTGGGCCAAAATCACGGGTGTGAGTTTTGGCGAGGCGCGTCAGGGGAGCGTGTTGGCCAAAACCGTCAAAAAGCCGGCGCTGGCGTTGAATGGAACCTGTTCGTTTCCGGTTGCGGGATATTCCGTGAAGAATCTGGCGGCGGGCGTGAAGCCGCTGATGGAATTTGAGGATGGAGCGCCGGCCGTTCTGATCCGGCCCTATGGAAAGGGGCGGGTGATTCAGTTCGCATCCAACCCCCTGATGGTTTCGCCGACGCTTTCATCGCCTGTAAATGATTTGTTCAGGCAATTGCAGAAGGCGGTCGGGGCGAAGGTGGGGCATGATGTGTGGCGGTTCAAGTTGCCGGAGCTGAAGACCAAGCTCCAGTGGCCGCCGGTTTCTCCGGTTGGAACGGTCTGTCTGACCAACAATTTCGTGATGATGGAAGGGGCGTCCGCGTTGCACGGCAGCGCCAATCAAGCGACCAAGGGAACCTACGAGGTTCGCGCATCGGATGATGGATCATTGATCGAGGGGCCGGTGGCGTTTGATGCCGGCAAGCTGACCAACCGGTGGCTGGCCTATCAGACCCGGCGGGAATTTCGTGAGCCGGATCCGGCCAAGTGGACGTTGAACCTGGACCGGCCGGCCGTCGCGACGTTCGATCTGGGCGGGTCGTATCCGCTTGAACGGATCGTACTGTTCCATACCGGAACCCTGCCGCAGGTGAATATTTCCGCCAGCACCGACGGCAAGGAGTGGATCCCCCAGGGCCAATGGCCGGGGCATGCGGATGGGTTGGATGTCTGCGACTCGACCATGAAACTGACGGGAAATTTCCGTTATCTCAAGATCAATTTTTCAGCGCCGAAAACACCGGGCGACAAAGGCGTTTTAAGTGAAGTGGAAATCTGGGCGCACGCCGAAGGCAATGGAAGGAACCCATAGAGTGAACAACGTCGATCATGTTGCTGAAGTCGGGCGGATCGCTCCAGGTCGGGGCGATTACCAGGCCGCGTATCCCTGCATCGAGCGCTTGTCGGATGGGCGATTGCTTTGCGTCTACGCGGCGTACGCCGATTCCAAATGCGAACACGTTGTCATCAAAGGGGTTTTTTCAACGGACAATGGAAAAAGCTGGGGCGAGGCGGTCACGTTGATCAACACGCATCCGCATTTGGATTACGACCCGGCGATCGTGGTGATAGGCCGGACGATTCTGGTCACATCGACCACTGTGCCGCCGACGCACGCCCAGTTTATTTCCACCTCGAAAACCATGGCGGTGCGCAGCGACGACAACGGCCAAAGCTGGTCGGGCGCGTACGAAATTCCAATGCCATACCGATATACCTCCGGCAAGATCAACAAGGGTCTGTATTTGCCGGATGGAACGGCGCTGTTCGGGTATTCGTGGGATGTGCGGCTGCAAAAGGAGCAAAAGCTCGACACTGAAGGGGATGAGGTGGTCATCGTCGGCCTGATGTCGTCGAAGGACAATGGCAAAACGTGGAGCAAAGGGACGGAGCTGACCACGCACGTTGAGAAGCACGCCTCGGCGAGGCATGCGATCAGCGGGATGGATGAGCCGGCGTTTGTGGTGTGCCCCGATGGTTCATTGTACATGCTGGCGCGGACCGGCAGGGATCATTTGTATGAATCGCGCAGCACCGATGGGGGCCGCACATGGAGCGAGCCGACGCCTTCGTTGTTGGAAAGTCATAATTCCCCGGCATCGTTGTGCGCGTTTGGAGGGGATCGGCCGGGAATCCTGGCGGTCTGGAACAATTCCAGGACGGATCGCTGGCCGTTGTGCGCCGCGGTGTCGTTCGATGAAGGAAGAAGCTGGAGCCGGCCTTACGTCCTTTCTCATACGCCCGGACAGCAGGCTTCATATCCTGATTGCGTGCAGGCGGCCGATGGGATGTTTGTCATCGTGTGGCAGCAGGATCATGCCGATGGTCCGCGCACGATCGACCTGGCCCGGATCGAGCTGAAGCATTTGTTGGAATGGTAACGACTATTTTATGATCATGGATCGTAAAGGATCAGTCATGACACAAGCGGAACGAATGAAGGTATTGGTCATTGGCGGCGGCTCGATGGGGCGGCGGCGGATGAGGGATTTGTCGGCGCGGGGGGATGTGAGCGTTGGCTTGCTGGACCTGCGGGCCGACCGTCGCGAGCAGGCGGCCGGGAAATTCGGCGTTGTGACGTTCGATTCACTGTCGGCCGCACTTGATTGGCATCCGGCAGCGCTGGTGATCTCCACGCCCCCCGATCAGCACGCCGATCTGGTCGAACTGGCGCTGGAGCGGGGGCTGCATCATTTCAGCGAAGCCAACATCTGGACGGTCGATCCATCCCACGTTGAATCCATCTCGACCCGGAAAAAACTGGTCAGCGCCGCCTCCTGTTCCATGCACTTTCTGCCGGTGGTCCGGGAATTGAAAAAACTGCTCCGGCAGGAGCTTGGCACATTGCATGGCTATCAGATGCTCCTGTCCACCTATCAACCCAACTGGCATCCCGATGAGGGGAAGGAATATTACGCCCGCCACCGCGCCACCGCGGCCGCGCGGGAGATGGTTCCCTTTGAGCTGCTTTATCTCAACGAACTGTTCGGATATCCCCGTTCGGTCGCCGGGACGGTGGTTCAGCGCGGCAATCTGGTCGAACCGATGGAAGATTTATGGTCCATGCAGATGGTGCTGGACCAAGGCGCCTCGGCCCAGTTGACGGTGCTGATGGGTTGTCCGATCGAAGCCCGCCGGGGCGTCTGCTATGGCGACAACGGCATGATTCGCTTCGACGTGATGAGCGGCCAGATTGAGCGCGAGATGAAAAACCCGGACGTGCGGGACACGTTGCGTCTGGGGGCCATCGGCGAGGTTCTGGAAGAGGCCTATCGTCAGGAAATCGGCACGTTCATCGACGCCATCGGCCAGCGGGCCAGGTGGCCGATGCCCTATTCGCTCTCCGCTCTCAGCACCGCGACGCTGGCCGCCGCCGAACAAAGCGCCCGCGACGGCAAGTGGCAGGCCGTGGATGCGGCCATCCAACCCCAACTCCTGCCGCCACCGATGAAACAGGACCACGGCATCACCCATCAAAGCCGGCGGCAAATGGCCAAAGCGTAGTCCGGCGGATACATTCGATGCGATGAACCGCACCCGCTGGATCTGGATGGCCGGGCCACAGGTCGATCGACCCAACCGATACGTCAACTTCCGCCGCGTATTCGACGTGAAAGACAAGCCGGAGCTGGCGGAGTTGCGGATCAGCGCCGACAGCAATTTCGTCGCATGGCTGAACGGGAAGTTTCTGGGCACGGGACAGTTCACGGATTTTCCCGATGCGCGCACCTTCAGTCGAATCGATCTCAAACCGCATTTGCACGCCGGTCAAAACGTTTTGGCGCTGCTGGTGTACCATTGCGGGGTTGATCATTTTTCATATCTGCCCGGCGAGGCGGGGGTCTGGTATGAGCTGCTGACCGATGGACGGATCGTCGCAGCCAGTGATGAACAAACGATCTGTCGGCCATCGCCGGCGTATCGGCCGGAACGGACTGCGCGGATCACCCCTCAACGCGGATTCACGTTTCATTTTCAGGCTAATCAGGAAGATGACTGGCGGGAAATCGACTATCGCGCCGGCGCGGATTGGCGGCCATCGGTCTTCGGCGCATCGGATGCCCTGCCCGTTGCCCGGCCGGTTCCGATGCTCGCGTTGGCTTCGCTCAGGAGTGGATCGATCATCGCACAGGGTTTGTTGAAACGATCCGGTACGGAGGATCAGGCCCTGGCCGAACGGATGCAGCACGATTATTTGTCCGCCCGGCCAAGCTGGGAATTATTTGAAGACCGGCCGCCCATCTCCTCGCCGGCCTTGTTTCCGGTGCGGATCAACCCCGATCGCCTGCGTGATGCGGATGGCGCGTATCTGGTCATCGACCTTGGATGCGAGGAATGCGGGTTCATTTCGCTGGAATTGTCGGCCGACAACGGATGCACGATCGACATCGCCGTCGGCGAACATCTGGATGACCTGCGCGTGCGCTCCCTCGTCGGTGATCGTCATTTTGCCTGCCGATACGTCGCCCGATCCGGCCGGCAGACGTTTACGCACCACATCGACCGTTATGCCGGTCGATTCATCCAGTTGCACCTGACGGGTTTGACCGGTCCGGTCGAGCTGATCGACGCGGGGTTGGTCCCGGCCGATTTTCCGGTTGACCTGACCGGCCAAATGAACAGCTCGGATTCGTTGCATGACCGCATCTGGGAAATTTCCCGCCGCACGCTGCACCTGTGCATGCACGAACATTACGAAGATTGTCCCTGGCGCGAACAGGCCCTGTACGCCAACGATTCGCGCAACCAGATGCTGGGCGGTTATTACGCCTTTGGCAATTACGATTTCGCCCGTGCCAGCCTCGATTTGCTTGGCCGTTCGGTCAAGCCCGATGGTTATCTGGAATTGTGCGCGCCGATGAAATATGAAATGACGATCCCCGGCTTCACGTTCTGCTGGTTGCTGGGGATGAACGATTATCTGATGTACAGCGGCGACCGGGATTTCATCGCCAAGATGATGCCGCAAATGAAACGGATGATCCAGACGTTTCTGTCCACGCGAATCGACGGGTTGTTCCCATGCCCGACCGGACGGCGATACTGGCAATTTTACGACTGGGCGGCCGGCCTGGATGGCACGGATCCGGCAACCTATCGCCAGCTCCATCTGCAACGGACGCGATTTGATGCGCCATTGAACTGTTTGTTGATCATGGCCTTGGGCGCGGTGTCAAACATGGCCGGATATGTCGGCCAGGCCGATGTCGCCGACGAATGTCTTCATGGCGCGCAATCGCTGCGGTCGGCCGCCGGACCGGCGTTCTGGGATGATTCGCATCAGGCGTATCGCACGTACCTGGGCGATCAGGCGCCCGATCATTTCGCGGAATTGACGCAGGCGCTGGCGTTGCTGGCCGGGTTGGACGGCGCGCCGCCGCGGTCACTGCGACAAAAACTGATGGAGGCGGACAACGGCTGGGTTGCGGTGACGCTCAGCCAGTCGTTGTACAAGTACGAGGCGCTGTTGATGGAGGCGGCCAACGGCCGGTTTGTCTTGGATGACATTGCCCGGGTCTGGTCGGCGATGGTTTACGGCGGCGCCACCACGTTCTGGGAAACCCGCGCCGGTGGCTGGGACTTTCATCATGCCGGAAGCCTGTGCCATGGGTGGTCGGCGATACCGGCCTATTTTTATGGAGCGTATGGCCTGGGGATCAAACCGCTGGAGCCGGGAATGAAAAAACTCCGCCTGGGTCCGTGTTTTCCCTTTCATGAAATAAAAGGCACGCTGCCGACACCCGCGGGCAGGGTGACATTGCATCTTCGGCCCGGTCAGATCCGGTGGGATGGGCCGGCCGGCGTTGAAATGGCCGCCGATCCATCCCTTGGTTCGGTTGTCAGAGGATGAGGGCCGGTTATTGGGGCGGATGATCGAGCATCGCTTGCAGGGCCGGCCGAATCGTCCGCGCCATGCGAAGAAATCCCAGGTCGGTGGGGTGCGTGCCATCCACCGTCCCCTCGCCATCATCTCCCAGCAGATCGGCCCCCGGCAGATAATGCAGATGGTCGATTCCCGCCGATTGCAGTTGTTCAAATGAGTCGTGCAGCGCGCGGTTGCAGTTTTGGGTTCGCGTCTGGTTATCCGGCAGGGGAACGCCACGTTGATAGGTGATGTTTTCCACCAGCAGGATGGGCGTGGCGGGCCGATGCCGCCGGAGAATTTGCACGAACGGAACCATCCGCTCTTTCACCTGTTCAAGATTCATGTTGGGAAGCGTATCGATGACGTACGCCGAGGCGTCGATTTCCGACATCAGGTTCGCCAGTTCCGCTTCGGCCTTTCCATTTCCGGAAAATCCGAGGTTGATGGTCGGCCGATCGAGCCATCGGCCCAGGATGGCCGGATACGCCATTCCCGGCCGCGAGGCGCATCCCCCCTGCACGATGGAGGTGCCGTAAAAACAGATGGGTTGGGATCGTTCTTTGGGTCGTGGCGGGGCGGGTTGAATCGAGGTTCCTTTCGGCACGCCGACGCTCACGGATCGCACGCCGCTGTAGAGGGGCAAATAGAGCATAAATTCGCGTTTGCCCGCAGGTATCGGCGATTCGGCGTTGATCAGTGCCGACTGGTTGTCGCGCGGCTGGATTGGCTGGGCGGTCGCCTGCCGGCGCCATTGATCATCGACCCGCACGTACAAATCCAGGCCGGCCTGTCCGGTTGCGGTCATGTGCGGCATGGGTTGCAGGTTCTCGCGCAACGACCAGCTCACGGACAAGCTGGTGGATTCGGTGACAAATCGCGCGCACAAACCCGCCGAATGCTGGCTGAGAAACCAGACACCCGGCGGAACGATCGGCTGCGCCCTGCCCGGCAGACGATCGAACGGCGTCAGCACATCCTCAAACCCGCGGCCTTCCAACCCGAGGTCGCGAATGTCATACCAGGCCAGATCGCCCGACACGGCGATGGGCGCGAAATTTCGATCCAGCGATTCGATTCGGTTGCTCATGGGTGGTGCTCCGGAAAGCGCGTATTTCGACCCCGATCATATCTGAAGAACCACGCCCATCAACCAATCCGGATGGTTTCCGGCGGCGCCGCGGAGTTTTCAGGCGGAGCATGTTCTTCCGAACAGGGGCATTATGGGGGTACGGGACATCGTGTGTTCAGATGGCCAGGCTTTGGGGGCGCTGGTTGATCCGGACATCGGATGGAGGGCGATGGACTTCATCGCCAGCGGCCTGGCGCATCATCGCCACGGCCTGGATGAAGAAGATCGTCGCCAGGTCGCGCACATGATACGGACTGCGGTCGGTGCCGTCGGGGGATCGGACATTTTCCAGCACGCAGCCTCGCAGATTCGCATCCTGCGGCGCGGTGAACTGCACGGACATGGCGAACGTCATGGCCCGGTGGATCGGTTCCAGCCAGAGCGTCTCGCCGGTCTCCTTATAAAGCTCAAGCCACAGGATGCTGGCGCATAGGATGCCGCTGGTGGCCATCTCGAAGCAGCCGGTTTTGAAATTCAAATCGGTGAAACGGAACAGGCCGCCGTCGTTGCGCTGGGCCTGGATGTACCATTCGCCCGCCCGGCGTGCGGCGTCGAGCCAGCGAGGGTCCTTGCAATCCCGCCAGGCGGCGATCATCGGCAAACCCCACCAATAGGCGTGGCGGGGATGGCATTCTCCGGCTTCGGGGCGACACGGCCCGTATTCAACCCAGTTGCCCCGCGGGTGTTCATCACGCAACAGGCGATGAAGAATTTCATAAAACGCCTGACGATACGAATCCTCGCCGGTGGCGCGCCAGGCCGTCAGCCACACCGCATCATCCACCAGCGGGCGGCCGGGGGCATCCTCCCGGGTGATGACCAGATCGTCGCGGAATCGGCTGAGGGCGGGTTGATACGCATCCCGCACCAGGCCCTGGCCGCGCAGCCAGGTTTTGTCACGACACCATTTCATGGCGGCGTTGGCGGCGTCAACGTATCGCTGATCGCCGGTGATGTGGCCCAGAAGATAAACACCGTCCAAGGCTTCAAATATGGCGCTGGTATAGACGATGTCGGACACGCCTTCAAAGGCATGGATCAGGCCCGCATCCGGTCCATCGACGACCTGCTGATTCAAGATGAAATCCGCTCCGGCCGTGGCGGCCGACAACAGATCAGGGTTGCACCCGGACAGGCTGGGGTTCACCTGATGGGCCAGCAACAGCGCCTTGACCGCCTGGCCGGTGTGCCAGACAGGACAGAAAAATCCCCACTGATGAAAGGCCACCCAGTATTCGCCGCGAATGGCCCCGCGCCAGTTCCGGTAATCAAAATCGTACGTGTTGTATTCAACGGTCAACCCGTCGGTCCGAACCTGCGCCACCTCCACCAGCCACCGGCACGCATGATCCAGGGCGGATTCCAAATGGGGCAAAGCCCGCATGACATCCTGCAACGTTTTCATAAGGGTAAATCCTGACTGCGAATTTCAAGCACCGAAGATCGCTCTATGGGGCGGTGGATCAACAGCCACAGTTCGCCTCCCTCGGATCCGGCGGCCTCCTGGCCGGTCCAGTCCCGTCCGGCCTGCAAAGTCACGCCATCGAGCAGACACACGACGGCGCTGCCAACCCGCCAATTCCGGATCGCCAGCACCACCTCCCGATGGGCAATGTTATTCGGATGGAGCCGCAGCTTCACCATTCCATCCGAAGCACGGACGATGTATCGACCGGTGCGCGGGTCAAAACAGCCGAGCAGATCCATGGCCTCGGCGGGTTGATCATGAGGATTTGGGTACGTGACGATTGAACCGTGTAGCGCATTAACCCTCATGGGATTCAACCACGCATCGCGCAAGGCCAGCAGGGTTGCACCCGGCAGGGTGGATTCCATGGCTTGAACGCTGTCATTTTGCCGCCATTGAAGGACGATGGTGAAGCAATATTCCTGGCTGGGGGTTGTCGGGGCGCACCGAAAATCATGGCTGGCGGTCAATCCGGATGGGCACTGCCAGCCGAATACGCTGGTGCTTTGACCGGCGCGGATGTTGCGCGGCAGGATCAATGCCAGCAGCCACCAGGTCTGATTGCCCAGTTGCAAGGGGAAGGCCACCGCAGCGGGAAAATGGCCGTGCGCGGAGCTTAAATTGGCAAATGACCCATCGGCCGGCAGCGTCCAGTCTTCAAATCGTCCGGCATCGCCAACCGCCACTTTCGCCGGCCCGGCCAGAAGCCGGCCCAGCAGGTCGATGTCCGGGCCGACGCTTCGGCTCGTCCAGGCCAGAACCTCATCGGCGATCACAATCCGATCGGGATAAAAGCTGGCCAGACCGCGCGCCTGTCCCCGCACATCGTCGGCCTGCTCGGAAAATTTGGGCATGGGACCATCCCAGGCGACGGTGGTGGCGACAGGGCCGTCTTCGATGAGGCGCAGGTCAGCGCTTTGGGTGAATTTGATTTCCGAACCGCCGATGTGCCCGAACTGGATGCCACTCTCCCAGCAGATATTCCGGTCGGGTTCGGCGCTTTGACGGAGGAACAGTCGGTCGATGTTGCCGGCGCGGATGTCGGCTCGGTAAGCGGGGCGGACGATGGTGAAACGGGCAACCGACTGAGTGGTGTCCATGGCCGCACGGGCACAGGCGACGCCATCCGAGGCGAACCAACCGACAACATCCACCCCGCCCATGTAGTTGTCGCGGGCACTGAGCAGAGGTTGATCGTTTACTCTGATGTCATGCCGGTTGCCGTTCATGTCCCACTGAATTTTCAGGGATGCTCCGGGCGCGAAAAATAAATTCCCAGCGGACGAAATGGAACATTCGGCCAGAACCAGGGCCGATTCCAGATCGGGCGGTTGATTTGCCAGGCGAAGCAACCGAAAGACCCAATTGGCTCCTTCGAGCGTGCAACTCAGCCGCATGTGATGGAAACGGTTGTAATATCGGGCGACCAGGCCGAATCGCGGGCGCGCTGATCCACAAGGGTGTGCCTGGTGTTCAAAAGTCGCGTGGAAAACCCCATGCATCGCTCCGGCGCAATAGGCCGAGGTGTATCCATCCATGTCATCGGGTCGTATTTCCCATGCCGGGTGCAACCGGTCGTGGGTCATCTCCGATGGGTTGCGATCGGTGGGGATAAACGACGTATCGAACAACCGGTCGGCCGCGACGTTGATCATGGCCAGTGGGGCGCCGGGGCTGGATGGGTCGCTTCCAACCCATGCAACCTCATATCGTCCGGCCGCCAGGACCGACCAGCCCGTGGCCGATGCGGTAAACCGTCCCTGCCAGACATCCACGCGCACGGCCTGCCGGTCAGTGGAAAAGCCATGGCTGACCCACAGCGGCGACCGCGAGGATGGATGAACCACCATTACTCGCCCACCCGAATGAGCGGCCGGCAACACGATCAGGGGATTGCCATGATCGGTGGCGAGGTTTTGATCATTCAGCGACGACATCGTGATCATGAGCTAAACGGTTATTCCGTCCAGAAGGAATACAATTTCGCGTTCTTCAAATAAAACCGGATCCGAACCGGACGTTTATGCAACATCCGCAGGTCGGCCGGGCGCATTCCCGCCGGGTTGTTCCATTGCACCAAGTGACGGGTTCCATCGGTCCGGATCGGCGTACAATTGACTTTTAAAAACGGAAAAATCGGCACATCCGCCTCATCGGCCCGGCTGTCGCTGATCTTTTCATCCAGCAACTCGACCCGAATCTCGCCGCCGTTGACGTCCGCGTTCAAATAGAGTTGTTTGCCGGTGAATTTGACGGGATACGTGATCAACGATCCGCCGTTTTCAGTTGCGTCCATGGACGCAAAGCCATCCCGGCGCAGGGTTGCCAACCCCATCGCGCCATCGTTGGGTGATTGATTGTGCAGGGTGCTGCGTCCGCTGTAGTAAAATCGAAGTTGATCGTCCACGACGATCGGACAGCCGGTGCAACTGTCGATGTTTCCATAATCCCAGGTTCCACGCTGAGGGGAATTGGCAATGAATGGCGCGCGGCTGGGCCGGTCCCAATGCCGGCCGTTTCGGCTGAAGGCGACCTGCACATCACACCGATCCGACTCCAGGTGATACATCTTCAACAAGCCGACATAAACACTTTCATGGCGCACGATGTGCATCGCATAGGTCTGATCGCGCGGGTGATCGTGTTCATCGGCGCCCAGCATCAGACAGGTGTCGGTCCAATGCTCAAAATCCGCGCTTTGGGCGTATCCGCGCATCCTCACGCCGTTCCAGAATATCTTGCAAGAGGCGATCCAATGCCGGTTGACCGGATCCCAATGCACGCTGGTGGCGTCCAGCGATTGATCCAGGATCGGAACCGTCGTGGTCCAGCTCAGGCCGTCGGGCGAATATCCGGCCAGAAATCCCGCATCGCGGATGGCCGCCTTGTACCGCTTTTTCGGGTCTGGATCGTCCGGATGCGGCATGACGCAAAACATCCGGCCTTCGCGCACGATATTGTTCCGCGTGGACCCTTCAAACTCATGCAGACCCAGTTCCGGCTTGTGCCAGACAATCCCATCCTCCGATATCGCACAGGCCTGATAGGTTGGTTTATTGACCTGCCTGCCCCAGATTCCGTACCAGACGCGAAACTCCCCACCGGCGGGATCGCGGTGTACGCTCATCGGCAGGATGCAGTTGGTTTCAATCTCCCAGGGTTGATCCGGTTTTAGAATTGGATTGCCGTCATATTTATCCACCGCATGAAAAGTCCGCTTTACCCCCTGCGTTGACTGGATCAGCACATCGTCCACAAACAACTGGCGTTCACCGCCGCAATGGATCGGATAGCGGATTGGAGGTTGTTTTTCCAGTCGGATGTCCCGGTGTTTCTCCGGCCCGGCCAGTTGACCATCCGAAGTCAACCGTCCACCGATGCGAACATCATCCCAATAGCCGGACCCCTTGCCCTGCGCATTGGACAAATCACCCAATACAACCTGTCCCCATTCCATCTCAGGTTCAATGTCCTCAAATTCTCCGCAAAACGCCTCCTGATTCGGTTCTCCAATCCACAGCGCCACGTTCCCCCCTTGCTTGTGCAAAATAAACCGATGCCACCGGTTTTGAGGCAACCCCGCCGCCACGGTTCGACGCTTGAGTTCCCCCTGGGCGTCTTCCACCACCACGTCAAACGCACCCTGTCCAGCGTGCCCGCAACCATACAGCGCGATCCCGCACGGACCGCCTTCGTAGGATTGCGTGGACCAGAGGACAAAGTCATCCAGATCCGACGCCGCGCCCTCCGTCACCCGGAACACAAACTCCGCCACCACATCATCCACACTTGGGGGCGCATCGAACCGCCTTTGCAGCATGATCCGCCCGCGTTGATCCACCTCGTCCGTCCGCACATGCGCTGCCCGCGACCCGCCAAACGACAGCGCCGGGTCATCGGTGATGGTCACCACGCCCTGCTTGAGATCGGAAAACGGATCTCCCAGCCAGCGCACGCCGGCGTTGAGAATGTTCATGAACACCCCGCCGCCAACATCTTCAAAATCGACGTGCAGGGTTGTCCCATCCGACCGGGGGGCCGGCCGTTGGGCGGTCGTCATTTTGACATCGGGGACGGCTTTCAATGGTTGCGTATTCATGACAATTCAATCAATTGGAAATGCGCTTGCCCACCGTTTGGCCTTCAACCATGTTCACGGCTTGATATTGCACGCGCGGGGCGTCCTGACCGTCGATTAATGAACAAAGGGTGTCCGCCGCCTTTTGACCGATGGCCGTCCAATCGCAGGCGACATGGGAAATCGTCCGGCCGGGCCAGTAGGTGTGCATCGGCTGGATGCCGTAATCAAACGCGACCAGCGAGATTTGTTCGGGGACGCGACAACGGAAAGCTTCGCTGGAGAGCAGTGGAACGAGATAACTGGAGGTTGTGGCGACCAGCGCGGTGACGTTTTCATGTTGCGGCAGGTAAAAATCGAGCAGCAGGTCGGCCATGCGGGAACGGTCGTAAGGACCGACATCGACGACGTTCTGCGTTATGTCGAGGCGGGCGCCTCGAAGCGCGTGGGCGCTCTTGAAGCCATCCAGCCAGGTGGCCGCCAGAGGATCATCCAGCGTACGGGAGAGGATGGCGTAGGTCTGGTGGCCGTTGGCGACCAGGTGTTGATCGATCATCTGGGCGGCGTTGCGATACGAGGGAAGGATGGTATGCAGGCCGGCGTGCTGATATTCGCGTCCGACGACGACACAGGGTACGTGTCGGGAGATGGCCAGGAGCGATTCGAGCTGGTCGGGTACGGGATGAACCCAGATGATGCCTTTGAGGCCTCGGGTCTGGATTTTTTCCAGGAGCAGATGGGGGTCATCGCCGTTGCGGTTTATACGGAGGACGCTTTGCTGCAATTCACGGCGTTCGGACCAGTTGCAGACGCCGTCGAAGACCGTGGCGGTGTACCAGGCGTTGATGGAGGTGGCCCACCAGGGTGGGACAAAACCAATGCTGGCGCCGGGCAGTAGAGGAGACCGAGTGGTCAAAGGACGCAGATAGGTGCCTCGGCCGCGACGACGGGTGACGGCGCCGTTGCGCTCCAGAACCTTCATGGTGCGGCGGATGGTCTCGCGAGCGACGTTGTACTGCTGTGCCAGACTGACTTCGGGTGGAAGCTTGGTGGGAATTTTTAATCCTCGACGACTCTGCTCCAACAAGTCGGCGATTTGCTGGTATTGAGGCTTGGCCAGGCCCTTCGATTCTTGAACGACGGGAACTTTAGGATCGTGTTTGGCGATTAAATTTGCCATTTTATCTGGTATACATAAAGGACTATCATTTTATTATGATATATTCCATTAAAATGGCAAATATTGCGCATTAAAAGTGATCCATATAGAATATACGCCTGAATATCTGGATTATAAAGTATACCAATACATAGACCAATAGTTGTAAATTTTCAATGATTTCATCCGGGCTTATCTGGCCGGCGCATTGGATCTGGCATTCACCGTGTGAGGAGATGGTGTTCTGTATCCTTCAAATGTTCCAGCATAGGCTCGAAAGATTTCCCCTCGTTGGCCGAGACGATTCTCAATCCCCGCAGGAGAACGATGCCCGCTATCGTCCAGTAGACCAACGAGCCAACTTTCTATAAGTATGTAGTCCAAT
Organism: Phycisphaerales bacterium; assembly: GCA_020853095.1. Lineage (GTDB taxonomy): Bacteria > Planctomycetota > Phycisphaerae > Tepidisphaerales > Tepidisphaeraceae > JADYZN01. The sequence goes on from JADYZN010000075.1 coordinate 19,507, forward strand.
TTCACGATTATGCGCCTAGTCTACCAAAAATTATTTCAATATTTCAAGATAATTCTTGCACTTATGTTGTCATCGGCGCATAATGAATTGGTATGCCGACTATTAAAGAAGTTAACAGTTTGGCAAATGGCCCGCGATATCTGGAGATCGCCCGCAAGTTTGAGGCCAAGCGGGCGTTGTTGGAGCAGCCATTGAAGTTGCCATCCGAACAACGGATGGCCATGGAGTATCGAATCGCCCGCGACACGCTGCGTCGGGCGCTGGTATTGCTGGAAAGCCGGGGGGCGGTGACGCGACGACGGGGCCGGGGGACTTTTTTACGGCCGCTTCAGGCCCAGCCCAAGAGCGCGCGGGGCAGCAGCATTGGTTTTATCCCGCCCTGGTGGGCCACATCGGTGAACACCTGGTACACCGCGACCGTATTTGACGGCATCTCAAGCTGGGCGGACCGGCACGATTGCCGACTGAGCGTGATGCACGTCGACCGGTACGACAACGATGAGCACAAGCTGTTGGAAAAAATCTCAACCCGCGACCTGACTGGGTTGCTCTGGGTGCATCCGGTGCCGGAACAAAAATCGCTGCTGACCGCGGTGGGTCGGCATGTTCCATGCGTCGTTGTCGGCCGCGAATACGAAGACGCCAACGTTCACGCGGTGCTTCCGGATTATCGTCAGGCGATGGCGTTGATGGATGAACATCTGATGGCCAGCGGGCATTCGATCTATTCGATCATCGGCCGCGGCACCTCCGACCCGTACGGCGCCAGTTGGCTGGCCGCCGCGCGTGATGCTCACGCCCGCAGGGGGAGTTACTTCGACGATCACGATTATTATGTGAACATCACGCCATTCGACCGTGAAAAGCTGGTCGAGTTGCTGATGGATTTTCACCTGCCCACCCACCCCAAAAGCCGTGCGCTGGTGTTGACCTCGTCCAGCTACCTGATCCATCTGTTGGCGCGGGAACGGTTTCGCCAGGCGATGGGCGGAGAGATATCGGTGGTTGCATTTGATTATGGCGAACAGGCGATGGAATCCTACTGGCCGGGCAGGACCATCACCCATGTCAAATGCAACTGGGATGAGATCGGCCGCAAGGCGATCGAAGTGTTGTTTTCTCTGATCGAGAGGAATGACGCCCCCAGAACGATCCACGAACCGGTGGCGCTGGTCAAAGGATCGACGGTGGCTCGGTTCCCCACCTGACCATGTGACAGTCCGGCGGCCGGAAAGGAGGAGATGTATTGACGATCCGTTCGACGTAAAAAGACACGTTTGGTTTTTCTGAATCGCTTTTTTCAGGAACAGTTCTTCATTTTCATTTCATTTTCATAGAAGGATGGTGGATTATGAGACAGATGACAAGTTTGGTCCTCGCGGCAGGCGTGCTGTGTCTGGGTGCTTCGGCGGGCGCGGCGGTGCTTAACAGCGCCGATTTCACGCTCCGGTTTGGTTCAACCGTCAAAAATTCGGGCAATACCTGGACGCAAACGGAAAACCCTGGCAACAGCCCCACGACGATCGGCGATTTTACGTTTTCGCCCGCTCCCTCCAGCCGGGCGCAATCCGGAACCGGGCCGAAATTCGTTGGCGGTGTTCTCACTGATGGCGCTCCGGTGGCGGATGGTGATGTGGACATTGTCGGCTCGCTGTCCGACCCGTTCAGCAGCCTTGCGTTTACGGTGCCGATTACAGCCAGCTACAATGGTGCGGCACCGATAGACGCCGCCCCCACGCCCAATTATCGAGTCATCCTGGAGATCACGAACATCAGCATTTACGCCGCCGCGGAAAGCCCCGGCCAGTCACTGGCCTGGGACGATCAGACGGCCGGACATGCGCAAAGCTCCTCGCCGGTCAATCTCCTGAAGGTCGACAGCTCCAATCGGAATCTGGCGGCAAATTACACGCTGCTGGCATGGGATCCATCGGACTATGAGCAATCGGTTGGCTCTTTGAATGACTCGGTGACGCGCACGTTCGGTTTCCCATTCGCACCGGGCGAAAACACCGGCAAGGAAGGCGATGGGATCACCGTCAGCGGAAAGGTTCACCTGGTGTATGACACCAACCAGGTTCCCGAACCGGCCAGCCTCGGGCTGCTGGGCTTGGGGGCGGCGCTGATGATCCGCCGCCGAAGCCACTAATGCCTCCAGGTGGACGCCGGCCCGCCCGCGCGGGCGGGCTGGCTGGTCCACCCCGCGAAAAGCGCGCAATGTACAACTCGATGGAGATGAGCCATGAAACAACGGCAAACAACGCTCAAGGCATTTACGTTGGTTGAGCTGCTTGTGGTGATAGGCATTATCGCTCTTTTGATCTCGATTCTGTTGCCGGCGTTGCAGAAAGCCAGGGATGCGGCGGTGCGCGTGGCCTGCATGAGCCAGTTGCGCAACATTTCGCAGGCGATGATGATGTACGTTCAGGACTCCAAGCTGATGCCCTTGGGCGGTCCGGCGGCCGACATGGATTGGACGCAAACCATCGCCATCCCGTTTGAGCGTTTCGCCTGTGTTCAGGGACGCAACTATGGATGGGGCGCTCCCCAACCCTGGAGCGGCAGAGTCGGCCTGGGTGTGATGTATCCGAAATATCTTCCCAATCCGCGGCTGCTGTGGTGCCCCGCCGTCGGAGACATGTACGACACCTACAGCGTTCCCGGCCAGCTTATTCCCGGCCTTGAAGCGGCCAACGCCAACGTGCCGACCAGTTACATCTACCGGATCAAGGTGGACATCGCCAACTGGACGACCTCGAAGATGCTGGATCGGTCCAAGGGATGGGCTAATTTGACGGTGGTCGCGGACGCCATTTATGCCGATTACAACCCGCCCAATCATCGCAATGGATTCAATGCCCTGTATTACGACGGCCACGCCCAGTGGATTCAGGACAAAGGCAACACGCTGTACGCCAACTCCTACACGCCCGGCGGATACGGGCCTTTGCTGATCCCCTTTTTCGAAAAAGCCGACAAGGGCGGTTGAGCAACCCGCCCGTCCCCGGTTCCTGACGATGCTCCTGATCGTGATTCGCTGACAACCTGAAACACTCCACTGGCATGAGGGTTAAGATGAAAAACCATCTCATGAAGGCATTTCGCGCCGCGATAGGCATCCTGATTGGGTTTTCCACCGCCGCGTATGCCCAAGTCCGGCCGCCGACCTTTGGAAAGCAATGGGTCCAATCGCATCCCTACACGCTGATGGCGCTGTCGCTTCGGGATAGCCTGGTTGATCTACCCGAATACACCGGCGCCAACCTGAACACCATGCTGGCCTGGGAGACCCAGCCCAATACGCTCATTGCCAGCGCCGCGGCGGGCCTTCCATGGATCAAGCGATACCCGGCGTTGAACGGGGCGGAACCATCGTTTGTGAACGTGATCAATTCGATACTGCAGAACAGCCACAACGCCGGATTTCTGATCAATGATGAGCCGCTCACTCAGGCGGAATTGGCCGCCACCGGCAACGCCCTGGACTGGTTGAAAGCCAATCACCCCGACAAGCTGGCTTTCAGCAACCTCGCGGGCGGCCTGCCCGACCTGCCCGGCCGCACCGACGTCTTTCTGGCGCAGATCCGGCCCGACATCCTGATGTTCGACAACTATCCCTATCCTCTGTCCGGATCGGAAAGCGGCAGCGCGGTCAAAGACTATTACAGCAACCTGGGTACCATCCGATCCAAGGCGCTGCAGGCCAATCTGCCGTACTGGGTTTTCATCCAGGCATACGGGAATTCCAACGTGACGCAGTGGAGCGACTCGGACATGCGGGCGCAGGTGTATGCGGCACTGGCGCACGGGTATACCGGCCTGGCCTATTACACCTATGATCCGCCGGACAACGTCACCCGAAGCCTGCTGGACATCAACGGCGCGCCCACGACGACTTATCAACGTGTGAAGCAGATCAACGGCGAGGTTCTGCATCTGGGCGGAACAATCAAATCACTGAAAAGCGACAGCATCGGCTACGTCGGCTTCCCTGGTCCGCCCTCCGGCCTGACGGCGTGGAATTCGAGCAACAGCCCTTACATCACCGGCATCACCGCGACCAACCTGGGGTCGCTGAACTTTGGCCTGCCGGGCAATCTACTGGTGGGGATGTTCACGACCGATGACGCGATGGAATCGCTCGACGGCCCGGCATACGAAAATGAAATTTATTTCATGATCACCAACCTGCTGCGGTCGCACGGCGCCGACGCGGCGGCGGCCCGACAGTCGGTCCGCGTCAATTTCAATTTCGCGGGCAGCGGGATCGACAGTCTGCAACGGCTCAATCGAACCACCGGCCAGGTCGAGGTGATCCCGCTGATTTCCGATGGTGGATCGCAGTATCATCTGATCTTCAACCTCGATGGCGGGACCGGCGATTTGTTCAAATTCAACACCGGCGCGCCATTTATCGTTCCCAAACCCGCGATGATCGGCTGGATGGTTCCCCTGATTCTTCCCACCCGGCGTCGAATCGCCGGTAAAAAGGAAATCGCATGATCCATAGGTCCTTGTCTCTCCGTTTATTGGTTTGTCTGATCGCCCTGTTCGCGCCGGCCGCGCCGGCGGGGACGCGCTCCGCGACGTTTGGCTTGGATTGGGTGAAATCACACCCGTTTACGTTGATGGCGCTCACCCAGCGCGGCGAGGCCGTCAGCGGCAATAATTTGTATTCTCAGGCCGGCATGAACACGATGCTGGCGTGGAAGGACCGCGCCCCGATTTTTCAGTCCGCGATCCGCCAGCACCTGCCCTGGATTTTTCATCTTGATTCACGCAAAGGCCCGCTTTCCGATGATCTGAAAACGTATCTTTCCGGCGTGATTTCCAAATATCCCGGCTGCGTCGGCCTCCAGGTCTGGGATGAACCCAAGCTGCCGGAAATGTCGGACATCGGTAAAATCGTCGCCTGGCTCAAACAAGCCCATCCCAACCTGCTGGTCTACTCCAACTTAAACCCGATTCCCAACGTGGGCGATCCGCGCTATTGCTCCTGGAGGGCTGGTTTGCCGGTGGAGGGATATGAGCAGTATCCCTACTCGTACGATGACTCGATCCACGATTACCTTAAGATTGTCCAGCCGGACCTGCTGATGACCGACATCTACCCGTTTTGGTCGCCGCAGGAGTTGGACCCTGAACAATATCTGCTTCAGAAATATTTTCTCAACTTGACGCTGATTCGACAGGCGGCTTTGGAAGCGAACATCCCCTACTGGATGTTCGTGCAGGCCTATCAGGACCAGGGACGCTGCCGGATGCCCAGCGAGTCGGACCTGCGCATGCAGGTGTACAGCACGCTGGCGTATGGATTCACCGGCATCGCCTATTACACCTATGACCCGGTGGAAGAAGGTTCGATGCTGGATGCGAAATTCCAACCGTCGGCGGTTTATCAGGCCGTCCGACAATTAAACGAGGAGGTAAAACGTCTGGGCAATTCGTTGCGACAATTAAGAAACGTGGCGGTGCGATATGTTCCAGGCCGACACGATGCCGGCGGACAATCAATCCTCAACTCCACGCCGAATGGGTTGGAAGCCTATCGTCCGCGTTCCTGGGATGCGACCACCATCGTGAATGTCATTCTGGAACAGCCCGGGGCGAACAAGAACGCGCTGATTGGGTTCTTTGAAGACGACCAAGGCGGCCTGTACTTCATGATCGTCAACCTCACGCATGGCGAAAATCTCTCGGCCAGGGAAACGACGCTCCCCATCACCATCACGATGGCTCCATGGGTCAAAAACCTGTCTGTCCTCTCCAGGGAAACCGGTCGATCGACTCCAGTTGAGTTGAAAGATGGGAAACTACGCCTCGAACTGCCCGGCGGAACGGGTGATTTATACCGAGTCGGCCAGGGGCCGTTTCGGGGAGTGCGATAGAGGATATTCATGCCAATGATGTACCGGTCGCCGGCCGGCCATGAGTTGAGGATTCACGGGCGGGGTCAACCGGCCGCCTTGCCAATGATGTGTTCGTACATCAATTTTTCCGCTCCATCCGCATCACCGGTCCCAACGGCGTCCAATAGGGATGCATGCGTACGGATGGCCACTGATCTGGTGGTCGAAGACGTTCATCGCGTCGGCCAACTCCCAGAGCGCCATCGGGCGCGATTCGAGAAGGTCGAGGATTCGCATCTTTCGACTGCCGCTGTGTCGGGCGGCGACCATGCCGGCCTGGTAGGAGGTTTGGTTAAAGAGCGTCATGGTATTTTCCGCTCATCCATCGGATGGCGGACGCCGGGGGATTTGGGCTCCCAACGGATGCCGTGATCGCCGGGCCAGGGTTGGCGGTGGTCGAATGGTCCGCCGAGGATGTCGTCAGGAATCCGCTCCGGAAAGGCCTCGCAAACCGGCAGTCTGGGGTCCAAATGTTTACAACGCCTGTACCTGCGGACAACGGATGTGTAACGGAGAGGGGGAGATTCGAACTCCCGCTACCCTTGCGGGCAGACCGGTTTTCGAAACCGGCGCGTTCAACCGCTCCGCCACCTCTCCAGCGGTAGGGATTAAGATATGCCAATTGGCTTGGCTCGTCAAAGTGCCGGCCGTTTTTGATGCGAGCTTATGGTTCGGCCTGTTGCAACAGCACCGGATCCGGCGTCGGGGGGTTGCGGCCGGCGGGGATGTCGTAGCCGCCGAGATGGATTTGTTCGCCGCCGGTCATCGCCCACAACCAGAAGGTCATCGCCGCAGTCGGGCGTTTGCGGGTGTCCACGCCGGCGGCTTTTTGCAGTTTCAAAAATACAAACCCATCCGAATTTGACAGCTCGCCGGTCACTTTCGCACCCTCGGCCGGATTTTGGGTGTCGCCGCTGAAAGTGCCGGTGATGTTTCGCTTGCCATCCATCTTCAGATCAAACTGGAACGGCCGGCTGGAATCGCCCAGATTGACCTTGGCGAACGTAACTCCTTTTTCCAGAAGGCTTTCCATCTTTTCAATCTCCGCCGCCAAACGATCGTTGTCCACCAGTTCCAATTCCACGCTCGCCCCTTGGAATCCGGTCTGTTTGCCCGTGATTTTGGGCGTGCCATCGACCCACAGCAGATCAAGATTGAAATCCCTGCCCCGTCCCAGCAGACCCGTGCCCGAATGCTTGATGTTTTTGGTGCTTTTGAGCGTGATTGTCGCCCCCAGCAGCGTCTGGACGGCCGATCCTTCCAGTTCATATTCGCCGCCGAGATGCAAAATCGACACCGTTCCGCCAAGTTGTTGCTTTCCCTTTGATTTGAGCGTGATGAACAGCGGCATCGGATAGGGATGGGTCGAGTTGATCATCGCCTGCCCGCGCAGTTCCACTCCATTGGCCACCTGTTGATCCAGAAATTTCACCGTGTCGGCGCTGCGCTGCGTCAGTTCCTCCTTTGAAAGGCATTGGGTGATCTTCAACGTCGCGTTCATGCCGTTCAATTTGCCGATGACCTGTCCTTCCTCGCCCGGCTCAAGCAACCCCTGCATGTACGGCAGCGCCAACATCGGCTTGTTGTTTTCCCATTGCACGACGGCGGGCTGATTGAACACCCCGGGCAACGGATTGTCATTGTTTCGCAGGTCGGCCATGGCGAACGCCGGCTTTCCTTCAATGCGAAGCAGCCCCATGCGAACCTGCACCGGCCGGCCGTTGGGATTGTTCGGATAGGTCAATTCCCCCTCCAACTGGCAATACATCTTGAACCGATCCGCGAACGTTTCCACCGCCTGTTGGCGTTGTTTTTGCGTTGATTCGTAATTGGCCAGGATCGCGGCATAGACCTGAGCATCTGCTTTCAGAGCCAAACCCTTCTCATGCAGCTTCATCGCCTCCCCATCCCCTTCGGCGACCAGCGTGATGGTCATCGGATTGCGCGGCCCTTCACCCACCGGGCCGACCACGTTGCCCAAACTGAGGACCACCTGCGGCACATCCCCCTTGCGCAACTGCACCGATGCGGTCACCTCCCGCTTCAATGGCGGGTTGTATTCGCTGTAAATCACGCCACGCCAAGAGCTTGCGCTTCCGGTCAATTCCAACGCATAGCGAGACAGGTTCAACTTCGGATCGGCCGATGCCAGCACCAGATTGGGTTGGCCCAGCATTTTCTGCACGGATTCCACAAGGGCCTGGCGTTTCTGCTGCTCCTGTTGTGCCCTGGCACGCAGCGCCTGCGCGACGGTCTGTCCTTCGAGGCGGGTAAAGACCGACTTGCCGATCAACCCCATCATGCGGGTTTCCGGGTCCAACATCAGCCGATTGCCGGAAATTTCGCAATTAAAGACGACCGTCTGCCCCTGCGGGACCACCATCCGCACCCGCCCGCCGTCCAGCACTGAATAATCAAGCGTCACGGCCTGGAGAATCTCGCCGGTGTTGTCGCTGCCCAGCATCAGCGTGGCTTTGCCATCCTTGCCGAACTCGACGCCGGCCAAATCCTGTTCGGCCGCCTGAAACCAGGTGCCGACGAGCTGGGATTCGTTGGAAACCGGCACCGCGGGTTCATTGGAGGCATCCGAACCGGAATCGGATGAGGAGGATTCGGATTTTCCACATCCCGCCATCAACACCAGCCCCAGCACCAGCATCGACCACAAAGACATGCGTTTCATACCGTGACCTCGTTTTGGGAACCTTTTGGGATGATCACCCGCCGCAATCACTGTAAAAACGACACCGGTCCATGTCCATGGGTTTGTTAAATTATTGCGGGAATGGCATCGGGGACGGTCCTCTCCTGCCGCATCCGCAGCCAGCGCCGCCGGCGGATCCAGTAGAACAGCACCGGGATCATCAGATCGACCACCTCGTCGCTGATGAGCAGCCCGCCCAACACCGGCGCCGCCATCGGGCGCATGATCTCCGCGCCCGTGCCGGTGGCCCAGAGCATCGGCACCAGCCCCACGATGGCCACGCCCTCGGTCAGCAGTTTGGGCCGCAGCCGATGCACCGCGCCTTCGATCACGGCTTGCCGCAGCTCGGCCAGCGACTCGATTTTTTCCAGCCCGCCGTGCCGGTCGATCGCGTCGCGCAGATAGACCAGCATGATGACGCCGGTCTGCGTCGCCATGCCGAACGCGGCGACGTAGCCGATGGAAACGATCACGCTGAAGTTGAAGTTGAACAGCGCCTGGAACATCACCGACCCGCACAACGCGCCCACCACCGCCAGCAGCACCAGCAGCGTGTCCATCATCTCTCGGAAGGTGACGTACAGCAGGAACAATATCGCCAGGATCACCATCGGGAAGATCACCGCCATCGTCTGGCGGGCGCGGACCTGATGTTCAAATTCGCCCGACCATTCAATCGACATCCCCGTGCCGGCCAGCTCGGCCTCGATGGGGCGGATCGCCTGTTGGGCCTCCTCCACAAAGCCGACGATGTCCCGGTCGCGCACGTTCAACGTGACGTAATTGCGCAGGCGGCCGTTTTCGCTTTTGATCATCGCCGGGCCTTCGACGATGCGGATGTCCGCCACCAGCCGCAGCGGAATCTGCACCATCGGCGTCTCGTCTCCGGCGGCCTTGTCATCCTTCGCCGGAACCAGCAGGTCGGCCGGTGAGGTCCGCGCCTCCACCAGCACGTCGCCGATCGCCTGCGGATCCTGCCAGTAGGCCCGGGCGTAACGCAATCGCACCGGAAACCGCTGTCGGCCCTCGATGGTCTGCGTGATCCGCTGGCCGCCCATCGCCGCCTCGACCGCCATGGCGACGTCGCTCATGTTCACCCCGTACCGGGCGGCGTTTTCGCGGTTGATCGTGATCTCAAGATAACTTTTGCCGGTCGCCTGGTCCGCCACCACGTCCACCGCGCCTGGAACCTGTCGCAACCGGGTGGCGATCTGGTTGCTGATGCGCTGCAGGTCGGCCACCGAATCTTCCAGTGACTTGCCCGTGGGGCCGTACACCTTCACCCCGATCTGCGTGCGCACGCCGGTCGCCAGCATGTTGACGCGATTGATGATCGGCTGCGTCCACGCATTGCCCCATCCGGGCATCTGCAGATCGCTGTCCATCTCGCGCAGCAAATCCTGTTTGCTCTTGTGCCACAGGAACAATTTCGCGGCCAGGGGTTTGTCGAACTGACCGCGAAAATCCCGAACCGCCGAATCGTCCGGAACCTGCACGACATACCCCTCGTGCCGGGCCGATCGCAACAATCCATCGGTCAGCAGGGAATTGATCTCCACCACCGCGCCGTCGAACAGCTCCCAATCGAGCTGGTGCATGCGGTCGCGCCACAACCGGTCGTATCGGTCGCCCAGTTTCTCATGGACCCGCTGGGAAAAATCGCTGGTCCTTCCCCCCAGCGAACGCCTGGCCCAATCCAGCGCCACCCGCCAGGCCGGCGGATTGGAAATCAGCAGGTTCTCCCGATCCTCCACCCAATGACGATCCACCATCTCGCGCCGGAACGTCTGCAGCAGCTCATCCACCTGTTCCTGACGCGGCGCCAGCGGCCATGGGATGCCATGTTGCATGGCCTTGTCGATCAGCAGTTGGCGATCCTCGGCGGACAAGTCGTGCGACAGCGCGGGATGACCCTGGTGGGGGGGCAGTGATTTGATCTGCGTGATCAGCTCATCCAGCGCCAGCGACACCAGTTGTCGATGCACATCCGGTTCAAATTCATCCTGTTTCTGCCGGATGAACTGTCGCGTATGGCGGTCAAATTCCGTCACCACGTGCATGGTGGCTTCGTTCAACAGCGTTGATTCATCCGCATCGGCCGGCGGTTTGATCCAGCCGCGCTGTTTCAACTGTCGCAGGATCAATTGGGCCTGCGCCTGGGCATCGTCGAAATGAAGCATGCGCTTGGGCCAGAGGTGTTTGGGGCGCAGCGTGATGATGGTTTCGATCATGTCGATGGGGGAGGGGTCGGTGCTGGTGTCCGCCCGGCCCACCTTGCCGACGGCCGATTCCACCTCCGGGAACGTGCGCAGAATCCGGTCGCGTTCGGTCACGTCATCGACCGCCTGTGCCATCGTCACGCGCGGGGACGTGGTGGGCATGTCGAGGATGCTCCCCTCATCCAGCGACGGCATGAATTCGCCGCCAAGCTTGCGGAATCGCGTGTCCGCCAGCAGCGCCACCAGGATCAGCGACAGCACCGCCGCCCCGCGCAACGACCATTTGCCCCGCCGGGTTCCCAGCAGGACGAACACCGCCCCCGTGCCGACGGCCAGCGCGGAAACAAAGTGCGAGTCGATGAACGCCGCCGCCAGGACCATGATGATCGCCAAAATCCACCAGACCACGCCGGGGCGGTCGATCATCCACGAGAGCAGTGGTTTGTAGATGTCGATGAAGCTGCGGACGATCCAGTTTTCCATTTCGCCGCGCAGTCGGCCGCGGATGAAAATCGGGATCAGCGCCGGCACCAGCGTCACCGCCAGCACCGCCACGCCGATCATGGCGAAGCTCTTGGTGAACGCCAGCGGGTGGCTGAGTTTTCCCTCCTGTCCGCCGAAGGCGAAAATCGGCAGAAACGAGATCAACATGATCAGCACGCTGAAGAAAATCGGCCGGCCCACCAGCCGGCAGGCCTTGACCACGACCTCGGTGGTGTCGCCGCGCACCTTCTGGTTCCCAAACCGGTCGTGCAGCTCGTGGGTGGCGTTTTCCACCATCACCACCGCCGCGTCGACCAGGATGCCGATGCTGATGGCGATGCCGCTGAGCGACATGATGTTGCTGGGGATGTCCAGGTAATACATGAACAAAAAGCTGACCAGTACCGCCAGCGGCAGCGTGATGCAGACCACGAACGCCGAGCGAAAATGCATCAGGATCAGCAAAATCGCCAGGCTCGCGATGATGATTTCCTCCTTGAGCGTGCCGGTGACGGTGTGGATGGCGCTCTCGATCAGCCGGGTGCGGTCGTAAAACGGCACGATCCGGACGCCTTCGGGCAGGCCGCTCTGGATCTGTCGGATTTTATCCTTGATCGCCGCCGTCACCGCCAGCGGGTTTTCGCCGTAGCGCATCATCACCACGCCCCCCACGGCTTCGCGCCCGTCTTTTTCCAGGGCGCTGCGACGAAACTCCGGCCCAAGCTGCACCGTGGCGACGTCCTTCAGCCGCACCGCCACCCCCTTGCGCGAGGCCACCTCGACTTCCTCCAGGTCCCGCACCCCTTTGAGCCAGCCCACCCCGCGCAGCAGGTATTCGCCGTTGGGCGTGGCCATCACCTTGCCGCCGACACTCATGTTGCTGTTGGCGATGGCGGCATACAGCGTCCCCAGCGGCAGGTCGTACACGCGCAGCTTGGCCGGATCGACGTCGACCTGGTATTCGCGCACGAACCCCCCGACGCTGGCGACTTCGGCGACGCCGCTGATGCTGTTGAGCTGATAGCGCACCGTCCAATCCTGGATCGCGCGCAGCTCATCCAGCGACAAACCATTTCCCTCGACCGTGTACCAGAAGATCTGCCCCAGCGCGGTCGCATCCGGCGCCAGATACGGCGTCACGCCCGCCGGCATGGACGCCTGCGCCGTCGCCAGACGTTCCAGCACGCGCGTGCGCGCGAAATAAAAGTCGGTCTTGTCGTCGAAGATCACGTTGATCATCGCGAAGTTGAATTCGCTGGACGACCGCACCGCCTTCACGCCCGCCAGCCCCTGCAACTGCACGCTCAGCGGATAGGTGATCTGTTCCTCGATGTCCTGCGGGCTTCGGCCCATCCAGTCGGCGAAGACGATCACCTGGTTTTCCGACAAATCCGGTATCGCATCCACCGGCGTGTGCAGCACCGCATAGATCCCCCACAACGCCACGCCCAGCCACGCGATGATCACCATCGCCCGGTTGCGCACGCAGAATTCGATAATTCGAGCGATCATGGTTTCACCTTCCCCCCGGATTCAACCGATTTTCCGAATCCACCAGAAACGCGCCGCGCGTGACCACGCGGTCCCCTTCGGACAATCCCTCCAAAACCGGGTAATACCCCTGCGCCTCGGGGCCGGTGGCGATTTTTCGCAGGTCAAAGACGCCCGGCGAGGATTCAACGTAGACCATCATGTCCCGCCCCGTGTTGATCACCGCCGAACGCGGGATCGACAGCACCGCGCCGGCCGGCGCGGTGGCCGGCCGGGTGGTGGCGATGGGAACCTGTGCCGCCGTCGGCAACGTCTCCACCGCCGCGCCGCAGGTCGGCATTTCGCTGCCGTAATAGGGATTGGAGGTTTGCCCAACCTGTTGCAACCAGTAGGGCTTGTCGGTCATGGGACAGCGGAAAACCTGGATCGCCTCCGATCCTTCCGGCACGCCGGTCGCCCGCCCGATCTCCATCATCGCCAGCGAAACATCCCGAAACGTCTTCCGCAAATCCGCCAGGTTCTGCCCGGCGGACCGCTTTGCGGCATCGGTCAACTTGTGCATCGCATGTTCCAGACGCGGGTCGCTATGCAGCGGCGACAATATCGTCGCCAGTTGAGCCAGATGATCGGCCACTCCATCGGCCCGGTCATGCGCCAATAGATCGTGCGCCGACAAATAAGGGGTCAGTCCCTGTTGAAACACATGCGCCTCGGCCGACTGCGTGGCGGGGGCGACCGCCGGCGGGGCGGACAATTCCCCGGCCTGGATCGGAATCGCGATGGATGCCTCGGCGAACATCCCCGGCCGAAGTTTCAATTCCGGGTTGTCCACCTCCACCCGCGCATCCAGCGTGCGCGTCCGCGGGTCCAGTTCAAACGACAAGAACGTCACCTGTCCCTTGAACGACTCGTTCGGCAACGCCTCCACCGTCACGTTGACGCTCTGCCCGATGCGCATCAACGGCACATCCCGCTCATAAATTTTCGCCTGCAACCACAACGTGCCCAGGTCGGCGATGGTGTACGGCCGGTCGCCCACCTGCACGTAGGACCCTTCATAAACGTCCTTGCGGATGACGATCCCGCTGATCGGGCTGGTGACGGTCAGGTGGGTTGGAACCTGCCCCGACTGGTCATACTGCTGGTCCATCCGGTCCAGTTGCTCCCGGCTGATCCCCCACAGGACCAGCTTCTGCATCGACGCATTGTAAACCGTCGAGGCGTCGGCCCTGGCTTCGACCGAAGCATCGGCCGGCAGATCGTGGACGCGCTTTCGCGCCAGCAGATATTCCCGCTGGGCGGTGTAGACCTCCGGGCTGTAGATGGAATAGACCGGATCGCCCTGTTTGACCGACTGGCCCGTGTAACGAATGAACAATTCATCCGCCCGTCCGCCCACGCGCGCGCTGAGCTGGGCGACCTTGGTCTCATCGTAATCCAGCACGCCCAGGGCGCGCACCTGCGAAATCAGCGTGCGCATCGTGACCGGCGAGGTTTCGATCCCCGCCATCGCGATGCGCCTTGGCGTCAACTGCACCCGCGCCAACACGTCGTCGGGCAACGTCTGCTTCGTCCCTTTCTTGCGCTGGATCAACGGCATCCCGCAGATCGGGCAGATCCCCGGTCCTTCGCGCACCACGTCCGGATGCATCGAACAGGTGTATTCGATGTCCGAAACCTGCTGTTGCACCGCCGCCGGCCGGGTCCATTTGTCCCAGTGGTTCTGGATGTTTTCCCAGTACCCCATCAACAGCGCCGCGATGACGAACACCATCACAAACCGCAGCCTCGCCATCGCGACTTTGCTCACCACCCACGCATCGTGAAGAAAGATCTTTTTATTCATGGTTGCACCTGTTGTTCGGGTTTCTCATTGACGCCCATTCGCTCAACGTCCACCCCCGCCAGCTCCTCCATCTCCGCCAGACGCTGTTCGCGCGATGCCTTCGCCTCGACCAGCATCAATTTCACCTCCAGCAGCGTCCGCTGGCTGTCGATCAATTCCGTGAACGGCACCGAACCGGCCGCGTACGCCTGCCGCGAGCTGTCCAGCACCTGCCGGGCCGCCGGTAAAATCCGATGTTCCAGCAGTTCCACCTGCCGTTGGTTGTTTCGCATCGCGAACAACGCCGCCACGAATTGCGCCGACTTGTCCAACCCCGCCTGATGGGCGATCGCCTCGGTCCCCCGCAGCATCGCGCGGGCCTCCTTGATCGCCCCTTCGATCCCCACGAAATTGGTCGGAACCATCACCATCGCCCCCAGCATCCGCGACATGTCCCCCGTCAACGCCGCCATCGGGTTGATGTTGGGGATGTACGCCATCCGCGCCAATTCCAGGGCATCCTTTCGCCCCTCCACCTGCCGGGCCAGCGCGGACAACTCCGGATTGCCGGTCGCCGCCATCGCGATCAACGTCGCATCATCCGCCGACAAAATGCGGGCGTCGGGCAACTGGTCCGGCAACGCCAGTTCCGCCGTCGCCGGCCGGCCCATCGCCGCGTTCAACGTCGAGCGAAGCTGCGGCTCCAGCGACTCCAGGTTTTGCAGCTCGTTTTCCGCCAGGCGCTGCTGAATCTGCGCTTTGAGCAAATCCTGCTGCTGGCCTCCCGCCTGCAACCGGTTGGCCGCGGTCTGCGTCAGAAGCCGCAACAATTCCAGGTTTTCCCGGCCGATGCGCAGGCGCTGCGCCAACAGCGCCCAGTCGAGATACCCGCTGATCACCCGCCGTTGAATTTCAAACCGTTTGGCCGCGAAACGATCGCCGGCGGCCCGCGCCTCTTCCAGGGCGATTTTCCCGCGCCTGGCGGTTTTGGTCGGAAATTCCAGCCCATCCAGCTCGGCCGACAGCGTGGTGCGGTCCCAGGCGCTCATGCTCTGCGAGGAGAACATGTATTCAAATCCCAGTTGCAGATCGACGTTGGGATACGCCCCCGCCTGCTGCACCCGCGCCATCGCCGCCTGCCAGTCGAAATAACTCGACTCCAGCTCCCCGTTGCACAGCAGCGCCCGCCGCAACACCTGCTTCCAGGTGGCGTTGGCCGGCAACGGCTCGACGGGTCGGCTGGTCGGCGGCGATTGATAAACCTTCCCCGCCCGATCCACCCGCTCCTGTTCCGCCGACCGCTCGGCCGGCGCCAACACGCACCCGCCCGCCAGCAGCGCCAAGGCCAAACCCCCGGCCACGACGATGGTTTTGATGAGTCCTGTCATACTCCACGTTCCACTGAGATTGACGATCCCGATCCGGCACGACCAGCGCGCGCGAATTCATCTGCGCAACGCCATCAGCGCGCAGCGGGATTCACAGTGTCAGCAGGCAGGATTGATGAAACAGATCCGTTAAAGAGATGAACTCAAGCCGGTCCAGAGAAAGGGGCCAGTCGATCCGCGCCGGCCGATCCAACCCCGTGATCGCCGTCTCGATCGTCACCGGCATCATCGCCCAGTGCAGGATGCCCATCGCCGCGCCGGCCGGATTTGGGGCGACGGTGGGGGCCTTTTGCGCTTCATCGCAACGCTGGCGACAGGGATCGTTGTCCTTGGGAGGAGTCTGTGCCGGCCGGGCGGCCTTCTTGCAGCAGGAATGATCCGCCTTCATCTTCACGGGCGCCGGATCGGCCTGCTTCATTCCCCCCATCATGGCCAGACACAATGGCTGCGCCCCCAGGAGACTGACTCCCAGAAACAACCGCAGAAAAAGAGCGCCCAGCATGGCCATCGGCATCATTATAGCCCCCCAAATGATATCGGGCAACGTACCATCGGACCTTCGGGACAGGGCAATCGCGTGTAGTTCTTTTATATCATAATCTTGCGATTGCGCTTTGCCTTCCTTCCCGTTAACCTGTTTCTTTCGTCGCGAAGCTTCGCTGGTTGCACAACTTGACTCCAACCCACAGGAGCTTTGGTATGGATGCCCAAGCGACCACGCGGATTCCCCGCGCCTTTGAAACAATGCCCGATCCACGACGCCATAATGTTCGACACCCGTTTCTCGACATCATCACCATCGCGTTCTTCGCGGTCCTGTGCGGCTGCGATGACTGGTGTTCCGTCGCCTCCTATGGGCGGACCAAGCACGCCTGGCTGGCCACGTTCCTGAAAC
>JADYZN010000076.1 GCA_020853095.1 Phycisphaerales bacterium
CGGTCAGACGACTGAAGGTGCGATGGCAGTCCATGCCGGCGTACGATACGATTGTGGTGTTTTCCATGAGAATCTCCTTTGATCGGGTATCATACCGCTCGATCTGCAGAGCCTTTCATGGGATTACAATCTACTTCCCTTCATCCTGCTGATTTGCCGCATCGATCAAATTCTCCACCTGATATGGCAATAGCGTTTCCACATGCCCATCGGCGAACAGGACGTTCATCTTTCCATCATGTACTGCTGATTTCTCTCGGAACATGATCTGTTTTACTGGATTCTTGACGATGGCCAGCCTCACATTCGGCAGCAGGTATTCATAGCTCGAATGCTCATCAATCCATTCGGACCGCTGCGCAACATCGGCTGGAATCGAAGAAATATCGATTTTGGCCTCCGGGCAAAATATTAACCGCGCTCCTGCCGGGCCAAGATACGGCAACACCGCGCCCAAGTCGGGTGGCGTTTGGCCTTTGTGATCGTTGGCGTACATGATGATTCCGATTGACAACTGCCTCATCTGGCTCAAGCAGGCCACCTGACGTGCCGATTCCCTCGCCTTCGCCAACGTCGGCACCAACGCCGCCACTAACCCTGGATACTGTTCCAAAATCGCTCCAATTTCTCCGGCAAACGCCCCGCTGCCGGGAAATGGACTGATCAAGCGATAATGCCACCCCGCCTCATCCACCCACGAGACGCTCCCGCTGGGGGTCAACTGCGGCATAATTTTCCCCAGGGTCGGCAGGATTAGCTCCGGGGCCTCCACCCCCAGCAAATCCGCCACCCCAAGCCATGCCCGCGACAACATTAACACCACCGGATACGCCCGGGGCGCCTGTTTCGGAAGATCATGAAAGCTTACTGCGGTCACGCCGTTGCTTACCCCCAGCCGCTTCTGCACCGCTGCAAAATCGTCATTGTCGCGAATCGATTTTCCGCCGCGCGCTTTCACCGCCTCCGCAGTCACTTCCGGATAGAGCGAAATGTATAGAAATCCATCCTTCACCGTCCACGCGGGGCTGATCAGCGGCGTGGCCAGGTATCGAACCGTTATCCCCTCAGACTGGATTTGCCGAATGGCCACATTCATCGAAGAGTTACGAAGCTGGCCGGCCAGCACGTTATTCAAGAATCGGGCCACCGCATCCAGTGACCGCTCGGCCTTTGCCTCATCCGCCAGACGATTCACCAGCACCGTGCCGATGATCCCGCCGCCGGCCACCTCCGGCGTATCGTACAGCAGCCATTCATCTCCAAACGCCGCCAATAAATCCGTCTCAACGTTCAAGCCCAATGTCATTGTCGCAAGCCCCAACATCTGGTTGAATTTTTTGGCATCCCTGGGCTCAACTTGACTGATGCCGGCGCGAATCTCGTTCAATCCCTTCAGCAGATTCAACCTCCATGTGATCACCCCCGTCGCCGATTGCGGAACCACATCCAACAATTCATCCGACAGAGGTTGATGATCCAACAGCGACAGCAATCCCTCACGAGGCGCGGGGGCATCAACAAACGCGCTGCAGTTCCAATCCGCTCCGTCAAATCCCGCCGCGAGAATGCCGCCCTTGAATCCATTCAGTTTCCAGGCTTCGATGGCCTGCGCCGGGGTGGGAGCATTGGGGAACTCTGGATTAGGCCGTTGTTCCTCAAAAAACCGCTCGCCATTCACATAAAACAGCAACGAAGGATCCTTCATGACCTGCGCTCGTGCGCGGATATATCCCGCTTGATTTGCCAGTGAATGCCCCTCCGCTGCCTCATCCATCTCCTTCTGAAATTGTCCCAAATATGGCGTTAAGGAGACCCAAAGCAGGTCCCCATGAATGCCGATGGTCCATTTGTTCGCATTGTCCCCCAGTGCCGCCAGCAGTTTGTCCCGCACCGCCGCCGCCTGATCCTTGGGTTCGCAAATCACCGCCAATCGGGGCACCGGCCGGCGGTCGGCCGGATTGACAAATCCTCCCCACCAGATCGCCGTCGGGTAGTGTCCCAGAATCTGTAGCGCATCCAGCCAGTTTCCCAACACTTTCGCATCCAGCGGGGCATCTTGCCGGATCTTCTCCACCACCCGCGGCAGGAATTCGCTGAAGACCCGCGGCAGGTTGGACTCATCGACCACCTTTTTCAACCGCGACTGCCCATACTCCCCCCGCAGCGCATCGGCCCCTTTCCATTGCAAATAGAAGACCGTCCCTTCGCCGGGCACGTGCCGATCCAGCTCCTGTCCACGGGCGATCCCCACCCAAAGCCAACATGCCACCAGCGCTGCAATCCACCTTCGCATGGTCAATCTCCGTTATTTGATTTGGATCAATATAGGTGATGGGGTTCGGACCGCCAAAAAAACCGTGGCGTGTTTTTTTCTTTTATCCACCGGCCAATTGCCGCTCATGCGCTGGTGGCGGCATCAGCGCCGGCGCCGGCGATCCATCCCGCAGCGCCGCCACCGGCGTGTAACCGTCAAATCCTCCGCGCGGATAGGGATTGCCCGCTCCAATCAGCGAAACCGTCACGCTGAACGTCGCCAGGACCCCAGCGATGGCCCACGTCATCGGCCGGTGGTTTCGTCGAAGCCACGCCCCGATCCAGAACATCAGCATCGGCAGAAAGACGATAAACCATCGCGAGGCGAACATGGCGTTGGACCATTGTGCCCGCGACAGCACCGCCGCCAGGATGATCGCCGCGCTGCCAGCCGCCGCCGCCACCGCCAGCGCCTTGGTTGATGTCGGCCAATGCCGGTGCATCACCGCCCCGATCCCCGCCAACGCCACAATGACCAGCGGGAAATGGCTAAACAGCCCGTGCGACCCCAGCAGCGCCTCCAGCAGTCTTCCGGTGGTTTTGCCGATCGACATCCAGACGGTGGGCGCGGCCGGCGATTCCTCATCCGCAAACGAGTGCATTTCCGCCGCCATGGAAGGTCCAACCCCATCCACCGCCGTCCAGTTGTCCGCCGGCAGCCTCGGCAGCAACATTTCGGCCGGCATCCAGCTCCCATAGGCCGGCGCCGTCAACGCCACGTGCAGCGCGACCGCCGGCAACGCTCCGATGACAAATAAGATCACCCCGCCCAACCGCAACCCGATCGGCCAGCGCATCGTCGGAATCACGCCCGCCAGCAGCACAAAAAAGATCGCGGCCGTCGGTTCGATGATCATCGCCACCCCCGCGCACAATCCCGCCAGCAATAACCACCCGCCGCCACGGGTTGGTTTTCTGCTCACCGCCAGATGAATCAGACAGGCGGCCGATGCCAGCACCGCCGTCGCCGCCGGGGCGTGGGCGTTCAGCACCGAGGCATAGCTGATCAACCCTCCCCCAAACACCACCGCCATCGCCAACGCCATCCGCCACAAACGTCTCAGTTCAAACAGCCTCCCCATCCGATACACCAGCCCGCCCGCCGCCGCCACCGGCAGCGTCGCCCCGATCAACGTCAACAGATAAGGCACAAGGATCGAGTTGTCGCGAAGGTTGTATCCCAGCCGCTGCATCGCCCAGTACGGCCCGGCCAGCATCGCCGCCAGGCCGGGCGTCTGGCTGCTGTAGCGATGTCCTTCAATCCAGATCACCCCATGCACGTCCGCCGGCGCGGTCTGGTCGATGATCAGGTTCCCCTGTTCCGCCAGCGACTGGATCGTCGCCAGGCGCAGCATCTCATCATCCGACACGCGCATCGGATCGGGATGCCGCAATGGCCGCAGCAACGGCAACGCCACAAGCAACACCAGTATCGGCGTCGCCAGTCCCCATGGCCGCACGTGCGTGCGGTTGGCAAACCGCCACAACCCTGTGACCAGTCGTTTCATACCACCGATCAATAAACCTTCAGGAACTGAACGTAATTTCGCAATATCCGGTCCCCAAGCCGCTGGTGACGCGGATAAATCGCCGGCAACTGATCAATCACCTGCTTCAAACCGTCCGCGCCGATGGCCTGACGGACCGAATCGGAGGCGTTGGCCACCACGCCTTCAATGTCTTTTTGCGTAAACTCGAAATGATACTGAAACCCATACAGCCGGTTCTTAAACCGATACACCTGGTTTTTGCATGCCCGTGTGCTGGAAATCAACGAATTGCCCGTGGGCGGTGGCGGGGCGGGCGGCGGGGCTGGATTGGCCGGCGCCGGCAGCTTCGGCAGATCAAACGTGTCAAAATGCCAATGAAACATCGGCGCCCCATCCATCAGCCCGAAGACGATCGGATCGGTCCCGCCGGGGAACGGGAAATTCACCCCGCCCCAGCCCAGTTCTGGCATCGGCGTACCCGGATCTTCGGGCTTGGCGCCCGGCTTGACGTTCGGGTAAACCTTGGCCCCGGCCGCGTGGGCCAGAAGCTGTGCCCCAAGGCAAATCCCCAACACCGGCCGATCGGCCGCGATCATGCGCTTCAGCAGTTCAACTTCCTTGGCCAGAAAGGGATACTTCTCATTCCCAACATCCGCCACCCCCATCGGCCCACCAAGGACCACCAGCACCCTCAGCTCATCCAGATCGCTGGGAACCTCATCCCCCTTGTCCAGCCGACGCAGTTCGGTGGGGATTCCCATGTCTCGAAACACCGGCACAATCCGGCCCGGACCTTCGTACGCAACGTGTTGCAAAATAATCGCTTTACTCATGAAGCCGTGATAATCCGCCATCGCGGGCCGAACTGTCAAGTTTGGGGCGGCACTTGACGTATAATGTGAATGAATATAAATTACTACATAACCTAGCGAAATTATAGGTAATGGTGTTCATGCGGCGGATTTCGTTCATTTTTTCGGTCATTTTCGCGATCTTCCTGGCTGGCTGCGATGCCGGACAGGCGGAAAACGGGCCGTTGGCTGAGGTTCGGCTGGGGTATTTTCCGAATCTGACCCATGCCCAGGCGGTTTTGGGGGTCGAATCGGGAGATTTTGCGCAAGCTATTTCTCCAATTAAACTTACGACAAAGATATTCAATGCCGGGCCATCGTTGATCGAGGCGTTGCTGGCCAACGAGATCGACATCGGATATGTCGGCCCAGGCCCGGCGTTGACGGCGTTTGATAAAAGCGAAGGACAGGGCATCCGCATCATCGCCGGCGGGGCGGCCAACGGCGTGGTCATCATCGCCCGTCAGGGAGCGGGTATATCTGAACTCAAGGACCTCAAAGGCAAGCGATTTGCGACGCCGCAGATCGGCAATACCCAGGATATTTCCGCCCGGCATTATCTGAAATCCGTGCTGGGGGAGCAGGATTTGAGAAACATCCTGTCGATCCCGAATGCGGAGCAGGTGGCGATGATGCAGCGGGGGGAGATTGATGCCGCGTGGGTGCCCGAACCGTGGGGCGCGAGACTGATGGCCGAGGCCGGTGGCGTGCTGGTGGGTCAGGAAAAAGATTTGTGGCCGGACGGGCAGTTCACGTTGACGGTGGTGGTGACGACGCCGGAATTTCTGGTGCGACATCCTGACGTGGTTCAAAAAATGCTGGCTGTGCATCGGCAGTGGACCGAGCGATTGGGCAACGATCCGCAAAAATATCTTCCGGAGCTTGAGCGGGCGTTGCTGGCGTTGAATGGCCGAAAATTGCCGGCGGGCGTGCTGGCGGATGCGATGGGGCGGGTGGAATTCACGGATGATCCATTGGAACGGACGCTGGAGGCTGTTGCGCGATGGTCATATGAGTTAGAGTTTTTTCGTCAGCCGTTGGATTTGAATGGATTGGTGGATGTGACCATCCTTCGGCGGTTGCAGCGATCGACAACCCGTCCGGCGGCCAAGCCATGACCATCGCGGAAGAAGAAATTCGGACAGGATCACCCCCGCCACCGGCCGATGCGCCAAAAGAGCCGGTTGGGCGGGGCCGGCTGGTGCTGGACAAGATCGACAAAACGTTTCCCGGCACGCAGATGGCGGCGGTTCGGCAGTTGAGTTTGACCTGTGAGCCGGGCGAATTTGTGGTGGTGGTCGGTCCCAGCGGATGCGGCAAGAGCACGTTGTTGAACGTGGCGGCGGGGATGCTCAAGCCCGAGGGAGGTCGGGTGTTGCTGGATGGCCGGCCGATCAACGGGCCGGGCCCGGATCGGGCGGTGGTGTTTCAGGATCATGGGTTGTTTCCCTGGTTGACGGCCGGGCAGAACATTGAATTCGGTCTGAAAATGTCCGGCATGGGAAAGGAACAGCGCCGCCATCGGGTGGAGGAGGCGCTGCGGATGGTTCATCTGAGCCAGAGCGGCCGCAAGCTGGTGCATGAATTGTCCGGCGGGATGCGTCAGCGGGTGGCGATCGCGCGGTCGCTGGTGATGAATCCATCGGTGCTGCTGATGGATGAGCCGTTCGCCGCATTGGATGCGCAGACGCGCACGCTGATGCACGCGCAGTTGCAGGATTTGTGGGTGCAGACGCGCAAGACGATATTGTTCGTCACCCACTCGGTGGGGGAGGCGGTTCGGCTGGCGGATCGGATCATCGTGCTGCATGCGCATCCCGGGCGCATCCGGGCCGAGATCGCGATCGAGCTGCCGCATCCGCGTAATTTTGACAGCCGGGAAATCGGCGAACTGGTGCATCGGGTAAGACGGGAAATCGAAGATGAGGTCAATCGTGTCAACGCGCAGATGGCTGAATACTGGAAGCCTCAAACGCCTGATGATCTGGGCGGTCATCTTGTTGACATGGGAGGGGGCATATAGGGTCATCGGGTGGAAGGCGTACCAGTTTCCAGCACCCAGCCACGTGCTGGATTCGACGCTGGACATGCTCAACGTCCGCGCGTATTTCGGCCAGCCGCTGCATCGTGGCTGGCCGTGGCGGGCGAAGAATCAGTTGCCCGATGAGCGGCCGCGGTCGCCGATCTATCGCAGTCCGCTGGTGATCGCGCAACTGGTCAGCGGCACGCGGCTGGTGGTGGGGTTTTCGATCAGCATTTTGATCGGCGGGATGCTGGGGCTGTTGATGTGGCGCTGGCGCGGTGTGGATGAGTTTTTCGGGCCGTTGTTTCTGGGGATGCAGACGCTGCCCAGCGTCTGCTGGATTCCGCTGGCGATATTGACCTTTGGCATCAACGAAAGCGGTATTTTGTTCGTGTTGGTGATGGGGAGCTGCTTCGCCATCGCGATCGCGTTGCGGGATGGATTGAGGACGATTCCGCCGGTGTATCAGAAGGCGGGATTGATGCTGGGGGCGGGCGGATGGCGGTTGTATCGGTACGTTTTGCTGCCCGCGAGCCTACCGGCGATGACCAGCAGTCTGCGTCAGGGGTTTTCGTTCGCATGGAGATCGTTGATGGGGGCGGAATTGATTTTCATGGTCTGGAACCGCGGCTTGGGATTTTTGCTGCACGTCGGGCGTGAATTCTCGGACATTTCCCAGGTCATCGCGGTGATGGCGATGATGGTGATCGTGGGGATGATCGTGGACCGCTGGTTCTTCGCGGCGCTGGAAAAGCGGGTTCACGCCAGGTTTGGATTACAGGCGGCGAGGTAGGGAGTGATCGGATTATTGTTCGGTCACTTTGATGATCGTGCCGCCGAAATTGTCCAGGAGGGATTTGATCAGAGGGTTGGATTGGAGGGTTCCAAGCAGCTCGGCGGTGAGGGGCAATGAGGCGGGGCCGGAGGGCGCGGCGGCGGGGGTGGAGGGTTGGGGGGCAGGGTTGGCAGGGTTGGCGGCCCAGGATGGCGTTTCGACCGGCGGCGGGGTTTCGGTGGAGACGTCGAATTTGAGGCCGACCGGCCGGCCGAGGATGCGGGCGATCGCCTCACGGATTGCATCTTTTTTCCCATTTCGATCGAGGCTTTTGGCGAAAAATTCCTGATCTCTGGAGAACTGGATCACCGCGCGGCCATCCTCAATGCCGGTGTAACGGCCCTGGGAGAGCATCGCGGTCAGGCCGGGGCCTTGATTTGCCAGCAGGCTTAGCAATGCCCGCCAGACGGCCGGCAGATCGTTGGGATCGACAGGCTCGATGTTGGATGATGCAGGCGGAGATGAGGGGGGTAGATCGGCGGCACGGGAGCGGGCCATCAATGTTGAAAGCGATGGCCGCGGGCCTTCCCAGACCCGGCCGACCTGGGGGAGATCATCCGATTCATCATCGGTTGAGGAATTGTCGGGGCCGGCGACAGGAGAGGGCGGTGCGGCTACGGGTTCAATGTTTTTTTTTTGCGCTGCCATCACCGGTGGCGGTGGTGTGTGCGCGGTTCGTCCCGTCGTGGCGGCGGAGGAGGGGGCCGGTGAAGCATCCAGATCAGATAGCAGATCGGCGATGGAGGCGAATTGATCGGCCAGCGCCAGCCTGACCAGGGTCGCCTCGAGCAGCGATCGGCCGGCTTGGGATTGGCGCATCAGTCGGCGCAATTCCTCCAGGATCGGGATGTCCTGCGTCAGGGCGATCGTGTCAAACCGCTGAGCCTGCTGGTTCATCTGTTCCAGCGACAATCCCGGCACTTCGACGAGGTTGGTTTGAGGGCCGCAGGTGCGAAGAATCAGGAGATTGCGCAGATGTTCGGACAACGCGGCGATCAACGATTCGGCCGACAATCCGCCGGCCAGCATCGCATCGACCTTTTCCAGTACGAGCGGAACCTGCCCTTGGCCGATGGCCTGGGCGAGGTCGAAGATCAACTGGCTTCGGGGCAACCCCAGCAACTGCTCGATCAGCTCGGCCGACAGTTTGTTGTCCCCCACGCTCAACAGGCGGTCCAGCAGCGAGAGCGCATCCCGCATCGACCCGGCGCCGGCCTTGGCGACCAGCAACAGGGCATCCTCATCGGCGTCGATGCTTTCCTGTTGGCAGATGTCGCGTAAATGGCCTGCGATTTCACGGGTGGGGATGTTGCGAAAATCGTAACGCTGGCAACGCGACTGGATGGTGGGCAGCACCTTTTCCGGCTCGGTCGTCGCCAGGATGAATTTGACGTGGCTGGGAGGCTCTTCCAGCGTCTTCAACAGGGCGTTGAAGGCGTTTTTGGAGAGCATGTGGACTTCGTCGATGATGTAGATTTTGAACCGGCCGCGGGCCGGGCGGTATTGGGCGTTGTCGATCACGTCACGGATGTCGTCCACGCCGGTGTTGGAGGCGGCGTCGATCTCGATGACATCCAGGTCCTCTCCCCTGGTGATGGCCAGACATGAGGCGCATTGGTTGCAAGGCTGGGGGGTGGGACCCTCCGACTTGTCGCAATTGAGCGCCTTGGCCAGGATGCGGGCCATGGACGTTTTGCCGACGCCGCGCGTGCCACAGAACAAAAAGGCGTGGGCGATCCGGCCGGAGGCGATCGCTTTTTTGAGCGTCTGCGCAACGTGATTCTGCCCGACGACTTCGTCGAAAGTCTTTGAACGATACTTGCGGGCGCTGACGATGTACGACATAGGATAACCAGGTCCAGTGTAACAGAGATTGCCCCCGTGAAAAGCGGCGGCCTAGGCTCTGTCTAAAAATCCCGCGGCCTCGCGATAGGCCCGATTCGGTCCGGATGCGAGGCGTCGCTCCGAGAGCGGGGTCCGTAGACCCTTTGAGGAGCGACAACGAAGCAGGCGGGCCGAATCGGGCCTACCGAAGGCGGCTC
>JADYZN010000077.1 GCA_020853095.1 Phycisphaerales bacterium
CAACGCGGTCATCCTGAGTGAACGTGAATCATCTCAACTATCCTTCGCGGAAACGGTCGTGGTGACACGCTTCATCGGATGGGAACAGGGACGAGACCTTGACTCATATCACTCCGTTCTTGGTCGGCAAGTCAATAATTGGTTGAAAGCTTCCGCGGTGCGAACCCTGGAGGGCGTCGTTCCGCGACGCCGGGAGGGCGGGGTGATGGGGAACGGACAGTTGGGGGCGAATTCGGCGGTGGAGGGCCGCCGCCCTCCAATCATCTTCCGCCGGGATGTTGGGAAGGGGCGATTCGAGTTGAAATCGGCGGAGGGAGGTCGTCGCCTTCCAAGGGAACAACAGGGGGCTGATAACCGGCCAGGAAATCATTTGGTTCGCAATGGGTTACGGTTGGGTGGAGGGGGATGGGCGGGTGGTGGTGAAATCTTCGGTGCGGTAGGTGGGTTTGAGGGATTGCGGCCAGTGGGTGCTGAGGGTGGCCAGGGGTTGGAGGCGGCCGTCGAGCAGTTTGTATTGGATGACTTCGGTGGAGGTTCGGCCTTCGGATGCGGGGGAATTGGCATCAAATGGGGCGGCGAAGGTGATCTGTTCGCTGGTGCGCCAGTTGGGATACATCGGCAGATTGGAGGGGAGTTTGCAAAGCGACTGGGGGTTGGAGCCGTTGGCGTTGATGAGGGACAAGGTGGAACCGTCGGTGGATTTCTGTTCGAGAAGGATGAATTTTCCATCGGGGCTGGGCATGAAGATCGGGCCGACGTTTTCGGCCAGCGGAACCAGGGCGCCGTTGCGCGGGGTAAAGAGGAAGAGCGTGGCGGCCGAAGGTTGGGTGGTTGCGGGGAAGGAGGCTTTGCGGGTGGTCAGCAGCAGGTCTTCGCCCAGCGGTTGAATCCAGAAGGTGTCGGACCAGAGGACCTCCAGCAGCACGTTGCGCTGGGGTGCGGTGGCGGGGTTGTCCCGCAGGGCCATTTCAACCATCCGCCCCTGTGGAAGGGGCCGGCCGTGCTCCTCGTCGGGCTGGATGTAAACCAGGTGATTGGCGGCATTGAAACAGGCGGCCAGGGCGCACTGGTCGGAG
The DNA here is from genome assembly GCA_020853095.1 of Phycisphaerales bacterium. GTDB lineage: Bacteria > Planctomycetota > Phycisphaerae > Tepidisphaerales > Tepidisphaeraceae > JADYZN01. The sequence continues at coordinate 1,077 of JADYZN010000077.1, forward strand.
ACCTGATAAAGGCGGTTGGCGCACAAGGAATACGCATACAGCTCGCAACGATCATCGGAGGATCTTTCATCCCGATAGGCGATGATGGCCAGCCAGTTCTGGTCGGGGGAGAGCATCAGGTGGATGACTTTCAGTCGGGGGAGAAAAAACAGGGGCCGAGGGTGGCCGTCGGAATATTGGGCGATGGTGGTTCCGGCGAAACCTTTGGGGTTGTCTGAATCATCCGGGGCGCTGGAAGGATGGGTCGTGGGCGAATCGGTGTCCAGCATTGATCGGTCGATGACGGCGGGTGGGGAGGATTCCAGGGAGGTGTAAAAGAGTTTTCGGCCGTCGGCCGACCAGGCGAAACCGCCCAGGGATTGGCCCAGTTCGGCCAAGAGGTTGCCCTGATCGTCGATGATGGCGGCCTGATTGGAGGGTTCGCCGGAATACCACGCGGCACGGGCGCCGTCGGCGGACCAGACGATCTGGCCGCAGCGCTGACAACCGGCCGACAGGGCGATGGCGAGCAGCGGGACCAGTCGAAGCAGGGACCGGGGGTTGATCATGGTGTGGCTCCAGTGGGGCAAAAGCGTATCACAGTCTGGATTGCAATCCAGAACGGCCGCCGCAATCGACAGGCGACAGGGGCGGTCTTCAGACGTTGGCGCCGTCGAGGGTGAGTTGTTCCCGATCGGCCAGATGGCGCAGGCGATTGACGGCGGCCAGATAGGCCAGGGCGCTGGCTTCGAGAATGTCGGTGCTCAGGCCGCGGCCGTGGATTTTGCGGCCGGAATGTTCCAGCTCGATCTGCACCTCCCCCTGGGCGTCCTTGCCGCGGGAGACGGCGCGGATGCGGTAATCGGTCAGGTTGACCTTGACGCCGGTGAGGCGCTGGATGGCCGAGTAGATCGCATCGACCGGGCCATCGCCGACGGAGGCATCCTGGATGGCCTGGCCGTTGCTGTCGGTCAGCGTGACGGTGGCGGTGGGGATGGCGTTGGTGCCGGCGACGACCTGCAGGGATGACAGTTTCCACAGGGAGTGGCTGCGTTCCAACTGGTCGTCGACCAGCGCTTCGATGTCCTCGTCGAAGACCTCCTTTTTCTTGTCGGCCAGGGCTTTGAAGCGATTGAAGGCGGATTCCAGTTGTTCATCGTTCAGTGAATAGCCCAGTTGCACCACGCGATCGCGGAAGGCGTGCCGGCCGGAATGTTTGCCCAGCACCAGCGAGGATTTGGGGACGCCGACGTGGGCGGGGTCCATGATTTCGTAGGTTTCGCGGAATTTTAAGACGCCATCCTGGTGAATGCCCGACTCGTGGGCGAAGGCGTTCTCGCCGATGATCGCCTTGTTGCGCTGGACGACCAGACCGGTCAGGGTGGAGACCATCCGGCTGGTGGGATAGATCTTGGTCGAGTCGATGCGGGTGGAGACCTGGTAAAAATCGCCGCGCGTGCGCAGGGCCATGACGATCTCCTCCAGGGCGGCGTTGCCGGCGCGTTCGCCGATGCCGTTGATGGTGCATTCAACCTGGCGGGCGCCGTTTTCGATGGCCGCCAGCGAATTGGCCACCGCCATGCCCAGGTCGTCGTGGCAATGGCTGGACAGGATGATGTTTTTCTCGCGGATGACCGGCAGTTTGCGCCTCACGTGGGCGAAGATGGCGCCGTAACCGCTGGGTGTGGCGTAGCCGACGGTGTCCGGCAGGTTGATGGTGGTGGCGCCGGCCTCGATGGCGGCGTGGGTGATCTCCTCCAGAAAATCCAGCTCGGTGCGGCTGGCGTCTTCGGGGGAAAATTCGACGTCGCGGGTGTATTGCAGCGCCTGATGGATCGAATCAACGGCCAGTCGGATGATGTCCTCCCTGCCTTTGCGCAGCTTGTGTTCGCGGTGGATTTTGCTGGTGGCGCAAAAGATGTGGATGCGCGGTTTTTTGGCGTGCCCGACGGCCTTGCCGGCGCGTTCGATGTCCAGCGGGATGCACCGGGCCAGGCCGCAGACGGTGCTGGCGGTGATCTGGGAGGCGATGGTTTTGACCGATTCAAAGTCGCCGTTGGAGGAGACGGGGAAGCCGGCCTCGATGATGTCGACGCCCATCAGTTCGAGCTGGCGGGCGATCTCGACTTTTTCGGGCAGCGTCAGCGTGGCGCCGGGGGATTGTTCGCCATCGCGCAGGGTGGTGTCGAAGATGCGTACGGTTTCCATGGTCAGACTCCGAGGCTTGTACAAAACGTTGAAACAAAAAAACCCCGCGACTTCGATCGCAGGGCCGTTCAAAAATCCAGTTTCGAAGCGTGGTCCCTACGATCGTGCGCGCACCAGAAGGAGGCCGTCAAGGGCCAGGGCAAGGGGCGCAAGTCGCAGGCGATCCATTCGCATGATGGTTCTTTTTACGCCCGGCGGCATGGATTTGTCAAGTCCGGGGGGTGGATATTTTTATGGGTCCTTCCGGCTTTTGAGTGGGTACGACCGAGCAGGATATCATGCCGGGATGCGCGATACACAACTTTATGAGCAGATTCTTGGTCTGGTGGAACCGTGGTTTGTCAGCCGCGTGGAGTTGAACG